>ONKE01000016.1 GCA_900318355.1 uncultured Bacteroidales bacterium | reverse complement strand
CTTGCCGATACGGCACTGGAGCATCCACAGCTTGCCTTCCTGGATGGTGAACTCGATGTCCTGCATGTCGTGGAAGTGGTTCTCGAGGTGGAGACGGATGTCGTCGAGCTCCTTGTAGACCTCGGGCATGGCTTTTTCAAGCGAGGGGAGGTCTTTGTTCTTTTCGCTCTTGGTGGCTTCGTTCAGGGGGTTGGGGGTGCGGATACCTGCGACCACGTCTTCGCCCTGGGCGTTGATGAGCCATTCGCCGTAGAACTTGTTGTCGCCGTTGGCCGGGTTGCGGGAGAACGCTACGCCGGTAGCGGAGGTGTTGCCCATGTTGCCGAAGACCATGCTCTGGACGTTGACGGCCGTGCCCCAGTCATCGGGAATCTTCTCGATGCGGCGGTAGGCGATGGCGCGCTTGCCGTTCCAGCTCTTGAAGACGCCGCCGATCGAGCCCCAAAGCTGGGCCTGTGCGTCGTCGGGGAATTCCACGCCAAGGACTTCCTTGATGCGGACCTTGAAAGCCTCTGCGAGGTCTTTGAGTTCTTCTGCGGTGATATCGGTGTCGGAAGCATAGCCCTTGCGGTCCTTGAGCTCCTGCATCATGCGGTCGAGCTGCTGGCGGATGCCCTGGCCGTCGGCGGGTTCGATGCCCTCGGCCTTTTCCATGACGACGTCGGAGTACATCATGATGAGACGGCGGTAGGCGTCATAGACGAACCTGGGGTTGCCGGTCTTCTTGATAAGGCCGGGGATGGTGGCCGAGCACAGACCGATATTGAGGATGGTGTCCATCATGCCCGGCATGGAGGAACGGGCGCCGGAACGGCAGCTGACGAGGAGGGGATCTTCGGTGTCGCCGAATTTCTTGCCCATGATGGCCTCGGTGGCGCCGAGTGCCTGGGCGACTTCTGCACGGAGATCGTTGCTGTAGCCGCCGCCGAGTGCGTAGTATTCGGCGCAGCATTCGGTTGTGATGGTGAAACCGGCGGGAACCGGCATTCCGAGGAGGTTCATCTCGGCAAGGTTGGCACCCTTGCCGCCAAGGAGTTCGCGCATCTTGCCGTTGCCTTCGGCCTTCTTTGCTCCGAACGTGTAGACTCTTTTCTTTTTGTCGAACATATTATAAAGAATAATTAAATAATCCAGATGTTTTTCCAAATCATGCAAATATAGTCATAAATGTTCGGATTTGAAAGCTATTTTGCCGAAAAACTCCGGTCTTTCTGAGCGGGCACGTGCCCATGCCGGAAAGCACCGAAAAAGAATCGGAAATGCACCGGAAAAACACGTAAAGTACTTGTCGTTAAAATCCTTCCGTTCGTCCCGGAATACCTACCGCTCGTCTGCGCGCGCGTGCATATGAAAGTCTTTGTGATTATTTTTGTCCAAATCGCCTTTTGCGAAAAGGCGTATGACACTAAACAGAATAACCGGAAATATGGACAGAATCAAGCTACTGTTACTGATCATTGCGACGGCGCTTACAACGGCTGCCTGCGTAAGGGAAAACCCTTTGGACGGCCCGTCATCCGAAACTACCGACGGCACACTCACCGTCAAGCCTTTGAACCTGAGTTTCCCTGTCGAGGGCAAGACCTTGACATTCAGCATCGAAACCGAAGCCGAGTGGCGTGCCATGGCTGCGTACAGCTGGGCTTCGCTCGACCAGACGGCCGGCTCGGGCAGCGCCACGGTCTCCGTCACGGTAGGGGAGAATGCCGCGGAAACCTCGCGCAGCACCTCCATCCGGGTATGGCTTCCCGGCAACAGCTCGGTATCCGCGACCGTTCAGATTGTCCAGAGCGGCAGCGAAGAATCCGCCGACCCTGAAGAGAAGGGCACCGTCATTCCGCGGAGCGAATTTACCCAGCCGAGCGAATGGGGCCTCACCGGCAGTCTGCTTGGCATGAACTGGGGTCTGGACGGCGTGCCCGACATCCCCCTGAAGGCCGAACCGGGCGGTTGGGTGGCCTGTTTCGATGTCGAGGTTGCCTCCGGCGACGAGCTCAAGTTCCGCAAGAATGCCGACTGGAACGCCAACTTCGGCACCGGTGCCGGCCAGCCGAAAATCGACCGCAAATACACCCTGGTCGAGGATGGCGGCAACATTAAACTCGCCGCAGGCACATACGATTTCTATCTCCATCCGACCTACCTCCTTCTCTATGTCGAAAAGGCTGGCGATGAATTCGCCCATGGCGATGCCAAGGCCGATCAGGGCGAGCAGATAAACACCCGCGTCTACATACTCAACAACTCTTCCTGGGACACCCCCTACCTGTATGCTTACGGCCCCTACGAGGCCCTTGGCAGCTGGCCGGGTACCTATGCCTCAGGTACTCGCAAGTGGGGCGAATACACCTGGACCTACTGGGACGTGGCGGCATTTGCCGGCGCAGGCGGCGTCAATTTCATCCTCAATGACGGCGGCTCCAACCAGTATCCGCCGAAGGATACCCAGGATGAACTGTGGTCCAACCTCACTATCCATTCCGACCTCTATTTCATTTGGGACGGAACCACCCTCAGCCAGGTAGACGACCCTTCCGAGCCGGGCGTCGACGGGAAAGGCACCGAGCCGAAGGAAATGAAGTTCGGCACCAGTTCCTGGACCGTGATCGGCACCCTCGGCGGCACCAACTGGGACTACGACTTCCCGATGGACACGGAAGGCTACTGGGAGGTGGCGCGTGAAGTGGCGGTTGCAGCCGGCGAGCAGCTGAAGTTCCGCCAGAACCGTTCCTGGGCGGGCAGCAACCTCGGATTCGGACCGTATTCCGACACCCAGGCCAACCTTGCGGCCGTTGGCGAAAAGCTCGCCCTGACTCCCGGTGGCGGCAATATCACCCTCTCCGAGTCAGGTACTTACGACATATACATCAACCTGGAAAATTCCATCGGCTACATCCTTAAGTCCGGCACCGCGTGGACCCATGAGGCCGAAGGCAAGCCCGACTATGTGGTCTCCGGTCCATACGACCCCGATATGGCGTCCTCAGGCAAGGGCGGCGGCATAACCTATCAGCTCAACGTATTCAGTTTCAAGGATTCCGACGGTGACGGCTACGGCGATTTCAACGGCATCACTTCTTCGCTGGACTATTTCGACCGTCTCGGCGTCACCGCCCTGTGGCTTTCCCCTTCGCAGCCGGCCCAGAGCTACCATGGCTACGATGTCATCGACTATTCGTCCCTCAACCCGAGATACGGCACCGAGGAAGACTTCCAGCGGCTGGTCACCGAGGCCCATCGCCACAACATCCGCATCTATATGGACTACGTCATCAACCATGCCGGCGACCAGAGCAAATGGTTCCTCGACGTGAAGGAAAAAGGTCCCGCCAGTCCCTACTGGAGCTATTTCTCGCTCAGCAAGGACCCGGCCGCGGATGTGGCAGCCGGCAAGATCGCCCAGATTCCGGCCAGTTACGGCTACGACACGGCCAAATGGTTCCCCGTCCTGATCGGCGGCACCGGCAAGCAGCGCTACCGTATCGACCTCGACTGGACGAATGCCTCGGCTCCGACCATCATGGTTTCCGCCACCACGGCCGATGTCGCGGTAAATACGGCCGACACCGGAACCAACCCTCCGCGCTACCTCTACACCGGCTCCTACTACCGTTTCCTCGACAACGGAAGCAACAAATACTATATGGTCCTGGACTATCAGTCCTCGTGGGGCTGTCTGGTGCGCACCCGCAAGGACGACGTCTGGAAAGACATGTCGAAATGGGGCTTCTCCGGCACAGGGCAGCAGCTTAAGGAGGGGCAGGCCCATGTCCTGTATTCCAACGACGACCCCAACAAGGTCCAGGCCATCGTCATGCCCGGAGGCGACCTCTACTACTATTACAGCGAATTCCGCACGGGCATGTTCGTCGATTTCAACTACGGACCCGCGGAGTCTTGTTCCTCGTCGGATGCCTTCAAGGCCGTCGTCGAAAGCGCCGACAAATGGCTTGCGATGGGCGTTGACGGCTTCCGCCTCGATGCCGTCAAGCATATCTACGCCAATGAGACAGGCCCCGAGAACAAGCAGTTCTGGAAGGCCTTCTACAGCGCCTGCAACACACTTTACAAGAAATACGCGTCCAAGCGTACCGGCCTCAGCGGCATAGTGGACGAAAACATTTTCATGGTGGGTGAGGTATTCTCGTCCGACGGCGACTGCACGCCGTTCTATGAGGGCCTGCCGTCCATCTTCGATTTCCAGTTCTGGTGGGATCTCCAGAGCTGCCTGCTGGATGAGAATATCTGGCGCGCGGGCTACGGCAAGTCCTTCCCCGGCAGCCTCAAGATGCGTTGGGACAACCACTACCAGGTCCGCGACGACGCGATTACGACGACCAAGCTGGCCAACCACGACGAAGACCGCACTGCCTCCAAGCTCGGCCGCTTCATGCCGAAGATCCGTCTGGCCGGCTCCGTCCTCCTTACGGCCACCGGCCGCCCCTACATCTATCAGGGTGAGGAACTTGGCTACTGGGGCACCAAGGCCGGCGGCGACGAATACGTCCGCACGCCTATTCTTTGGACAACTTCCCAGAGCAGTGCCGCCTCCCGCGGCGTATCCAACAAGGTGGACTGGAGCATGTTGACTCCCGCCATATCGGTCGAGGCCCAGTCCGCGGACGAAACTTCGCTGCTGACCCTCTACCGTCGCCTGGCCTATCTCCGCAACACGAATCCGGCCTTCGACGGCTGGCCCGAGCCTGACGAACTGGCCGAAAACGGCTACGACAGCCACATTGCCGGCTGGTACATGCACGCTGTCGACGGCTCCGGTCAGGTGGTGCTTGTCCTGCACAACTTCAGCCCCTACACCACTGACGTCAAGCGCTGGGCCAATCAGGACGTCTCCATGGAGCGCCTCCTTTTCGCCAACGGCCACGTCAGCGTCTCCGGCAACCTCTCCGACGGCATGACCGTCAGCCTGCCTCCCTACGGCTCGGCTGTCTTCAACGTCGTCCCCGCACAGTAATCAAAGGATAAATAATTAATAATCAATAAAATCAATCAATTATGACAAAAACAATTTATTCCGCTCCGCTAACGGAGCAAATCGACGTGAAGTTCGAGACGAATTTCATGTCGGATGTCGAACGGGCCAATGTGGTACAAGGAACTGATTGGGATACTGAATAGTAATGTAAAAAAGAGAAGAATATGAAAAGAATCGTTTTTTGCATTGCTGCAATCATTTTTGTCGCAAGTTGCGCCAAGGAATCTACACAAATAACTTCTGGTAGTCAGGTTGAAGTTAAATCTTTTGTCATTCGAGCCAAGGCGGAAAAGAATCCTACCAAAGCTACTTATACAGTTAATGGTGACAAAGCTTCGCTTGTATGGGCGATAGGTGACCAGATAGGTGTCAATATGTGGAAAGAAGGTGACAATCATTGGCCCGAGCCTCTTACGCTTAAGTCTGGAGAAGGTACTTCTGAAGGTGTTTTTTATGAGGCTAATACCAATAACATTGACGATAGTTTTTATTGGGGGGATGTCGCTTTTTATCCCCACAATGGATATGCTGATGGAAATGCTGACAACGATGGCACCAATTATAATCCAGATGAACATAATCTGTATGTCCACTTGAAGCCTGAAATCGTGTATAACGCCAATTCCCATCCGATGCCCCTTGCCGCTTATCTTGGTGATGGAAGGAAGACTACGGATGTTGAAACGGAGACGAATATAGAGTTCAAGCACCTTGGTGCGGGCATCAAGATGACTGTCAAGGATGTTCCTGTTGGAGCCAATAAGATTTCCTTGACTGTTCCTGGTAAATCTATTACTGGATGGTATGGTTTTGCAATCGGAGCGAATGGCGCCAATATTGGAGTTAATTCTATTTCTGGCAGTAATCTGACGAATGCTGGTTCCACTGTTACATACACGTTTGCTGCAACAACGACTGTTCAAGATATGACATTTGTCTTCCCCATGCCTGTCACGGAAGTTCCTGGTCTTGAAATGCGCCTTTATGTGGAGGGTGAATCTTCTCCTTATGGTATTCGTACAGCTCCTGCACAGCCTAACCTGGATCGTGGTACTCTGTTGGAGATGCAGTCGGACCTGACATTCTCAGCTCCTTCGTATCTTTACATACTTGATAATACGGGGTGGTCAAACGGTCGTGCACTTTATTTGGCAAAAGGTAGTGACCCCTATCTTGGTGATTGGCCTGGAGACGTTTCTACTGTTACTTACGCTACTTCCTATACCGGAGGTGATAATTATAATTATTATCGTTTCTCTGTCCCGAAAAAGTATTGGAATACGAGTGACGTACTGATGATTTTCAATAATGCGAATAACGGGTCGCAAACAGGCGATTTGTCAGTAGCCCTTTCTGGCTCAGACCAATACTTCTTGACAGATGGTTCCGTTGTGTCAAATATTAGTCAGCCGCTTGTTCGTTTGTATTTCAAGACGAATGATAGTAATTATTTACATATTTGGACGGATGGGGATGACAATTTCCCGGATACAACCTGGCCTGGGAATAAGCTAACCTCCTCGACTACGATTGGTGGAGATACTTATTTTTATAAGGATTTTGCGCCAAGTGTCATTTTGGGGAAATCTATCAAAATGGTTTATAACAATAACGGAGATTGGCAAACCGGTAATTCTGGTCCTTTCACTCTTTCGGGAGATCATGAGTTCTTCTTTGAAGTGCATGCTGACCGTGTAGAAAAGATAGCGAAACCTATATAGTATAATCTGTTATTCGAACTATACTAACAACTAATAAACCCAAACAATGAAAAAGATTTTGATTCTTGCGGCCGCGGCCGCGATGACCTTCGCCGCATGCGAGAAGGCTCAGAATCCGGTGAATGAGGGCCTGAAAGAGGTTAAATTCACAACCAATCTTAATCACTATGCCGTGAAGGCTGTGGATGAGAATGCCTTGAATGGTATTAAGGTTATAGCGGGGTCTCCGATTGGCCAGGTTTCTGATGCCACTGTTTCAGGCTCAGCGCTGACGGTCAATCCTACTATGTATTGGGGTGCGGGCCAGACTACTGCGACCAAATTCATCGCTATTACCGGTGGACAGACCAGCCCGGTGGTCGATTCCTGGGATTATTCGGATGACTATGAGTATAATTCGCAACTCATGTCTGCCGTTGCGACAGGAACGCCGAGTGATTCAGAGATCCAACTGACTTTCAATCATGTGTTCTCGAAAGTGGTCATTAATATTGACAATCAACTTGGGCAGGATAAGGTTAAATCTGTGGTAGTGAGTAATTTGGCGAATAATGCCTCCGTTAATTTCGAAACGGGTTCCGTTACGGCGAGTGATACCAGGACGGGTGTTGCAACCGCTCAAGAGATTACTGAGAACGCGGAGTATGCTGTCGTCATTCTCCCTCAGACGTCTTCTCCGGTCATCACGGTTACCACTGACCTGGATGCTGTGTATGTTTTCACGGTTGCCAGTGCCTTTACTTTCCAAGGTGGGAAGGTCGCCTCGACCTCTATTGAATTGACTGGTTCTACCAAAGAGGCTTCCGGTCTGAATCCTGTTAGTTCGCTGAAATTTGCTGTGAACCCTTGGGGAACGGACAATACTGCGCTTAGCGCCGGCAAGACTTCAGAAAACCTCGGAGATAAATATTGGTATATTGTCGGCACGATTAATGGCGATTCTTGGACTAAGGCATATCCGCTGACCATGACGGGTGCCAATGTCTGGTCGGTTGATTTTACCTATAATGGTTTTGGCGGTACTGAAGAGGTTGACGGTGCGGGTTTCAAACTTCACTATGGCCCGTCTTTCTGGAATAGTTTCCAGGTTGGTGCCGATCCGAGTGCCCAAACCCTTACGCTGGGCTCCTTGTACTATGGCTGGCCCAACAGTGCGAACAACGCCAATTTCAAACTAGCAGCCAATGGTGATTATACGCTTACGTATGATCTGTCAAATGTGGATATGAGTGATTTTACAAAAGTAGATAATCAGCATAAGATTACCGTTGTTGCTAAGAATTAATTTGCCATGAAGAAATATTTCCTCATCGCAGCGGCTGCGCTGGCGGTGCTGGCGGGCTGCAAGCCGGAGACCGGAGGCGGTATGGGCGGCGCGACCAAGGCTGAAATCAGTTTTACCACCCGCACTTTTGCCTTCACCAAGGCAACCGAGAGCGCGCTGGAATCCGGTGATGCCGTGCGTATCATCGCCGGAGCACCCGTAAACGCAAGTTCCGCGGCAACGGTGACCACCGACGGCAAACTGACCCTCGCTACGCCTCTCTACTGGGGTGTCGGCCAGACTCAGCAGACCACTTTCGCGGCCATGTATCCCGACAACGGCTTGGACGCCACGTCGTATGACTATGACATGCTCGCCTTCGGAAGCTATGACTATGCTTACCAGAGCACCTTCCTGACCGCAGTGAAGACGGCGGCTCCCGGGGAGACCGTGGCCCTGAACTTCAAACACCCCTTCTCCAAACTGGTCATCAGCGTTACCAACCAGCTGAGCGGCGACGCAATCGCCTCCGTGAAGGTCAAGGACGTGGTCGTTGCCGGAAAGCTCGACATCTTGACCGAGACCGTTGACGTGACCGGCAAGGATGCCGTCACCATCGATGCCGCGAAGATCTCCGCAGACGGCGAGCCGCTTCAGTACGGAGCCATCGTCATGCCGCAGAAATCCCAGCCCTCGATCGTGGTCACAACTACTCAGGGCTCGGTTTACAACTATGTGCTGGACAGCGAGTTCACCTTCGTGAAAGGAACGGTCTACTCTGCCGCTATCACTGTCAAGAGCTCTTCCGGCTCCGGCGACAACACCGGCGATGCAGTCGTATTCTCCTTCGAGGTAACACCCTGGACTAACGCCACCGAGAATCCTACTTTCGGCGAGGGCACCCAGACTATCGGCGCCAACTACTGGTGCGCGACCGGCTGCCTCTACGACGAAGACGCCACGGTCGAGGCCTGGAAAGTTGAATTCCCGATGACCTACCTCGGCGAGGACAAATGGACCGTCACGCTGAACTACGACGAATCCATGGCCGCGGACGACGGCTCCAAGGGCTTCAAGTTCCACAAACTCGACGGAATCGACAACAACTGGGGCACCCAGCTCGGCTTCTGGGGCAACAGCGCCACTGATTTCGTCCTGGCTTCCGGAGACAGCGCCTATGGACTGGCAGCCCCTGACTGCCACTATTGGGACGACGTCGCCGGCGCCGAAGTGTATCCCGGCAACCTGAACATCCGCCTGGCTGAAACCGGCAAATATAAAATCGACCTCGACGGAGTAAATCTGACTGTTACCAAACTCTAGCGCCCATGAAACGGTTGTTTTTATGGGCCGGCATCCTTTCCCTGGCCCTTGTGGCCGGGGGATGCCGCAGAGGGGCTGCTTTGCCGCAGGAGATACTTGACGGTACGATACTGCCGGTGCGCTTCAGCCTTGCGGTGAATCCGTTCCAGACCAAGGCCACGGACACTTCCCTGGAAGACGGGGACGTGCTGGGCATCTTCGCCCTCGATCCTATCGGAGCCAGGAATGTCCGCGCCACGGTTTCAGGTACCGCTCTGATTCCGGAAGTGCCCGTCAGGTGGGTTTACGACCAGAAGGCAAGCACGACCTTCCTGGCCTACGCCCCCTATGATGCTTCCGTGACCGGTACGTCGCTGGATTTTACCGTCAAGGCCGACCAGAGTTCCTATTCCGGCTATGCCGCCTCCGACCTGCTCGCGGCTTCCGCGACGGCCGCCCCGAGGACCCAGGTGTCGCTGAACCTCCGGCACCAGCTTTCCAAACTGGTCTTGAACGTGACATGCGAAGACGCTGCCGAACAGGTGGCGTCGGTAACGCTGGGCGAACTTGTTCTCAACGCTTCGGTGGACATTGCGGCAAAAACTGTGACGCCCGGTTCCGACAAGGGAAAAATCGCGGCGGGAAGGGCCGTAGAGGCCAATGGCGGTACGGGATTTGCAGCGATTGTCGTTCCGCAGACAGTCCGGATTTCGCTCTCTGTTACGACTGTTTCGGGCAGGAAAGTGGAGTTCGTTTTGGACGAAGTGGCGTCGCTCGCCTCGGGGTTTGCCTACAAGGCGGACATCGTGGTCCCGGCCTCGACAGGGCCCTCCACGGGAGAGGCGATCGGCTTCAGCATAAGCGTCCAACCATGGAGCGATGGCGGCAGCCTGAACTATAAGTAACTACAGCTCAATAAGCATGAAAAAACAATTTTTTCTGACCATTGTCCTGACCCTCCTCGGGGTCGGGACTCTTTTTGCCCAGAACAAGGTGGCCTTGAAGACCAATCTCCTTCACGACGCCACCGCTTCGGTAAACCTGGGCGTGGAACTTGGGGTCGCCCCCAAGTGGACCGTTCAACTTTCCGGCAGTTACAACGGCTGGACGGTTAATGACATGCGCTGGCGCCATGCTCTGGTCGAGCCTGAAGTGCGCTGGTGGGCCTGCGAGCGCTTCTCCGGTTTCTTCGTCGGCGCACATCTCCTTGGTGGTACGGCCGCCGTCGGCAACGTCTGGGACTTCAGCCAGTACGGCACCGCCTTCCCTAACCTCAAGGACTATCTGCTCAACGACGCAATGCTGTTCGGCGGCGGCGCGGTGGTCGGCTACGACTTGGTGCTCGGACGTCACTGGAATCTCGAGTTCGAACTCGGCGTAGGCTACCTCTACGTTACCGGCGACGAATACCGCCTCTCGACGGATGCCGACGGCAAACGTTATCTTCCCGCAGGCGCCCAGCCCGTGCTGAAGGGGTCCATTTTCGATTATGTGGGACCGACCAAACTGGCGGTCACAATCTCTTATCTGTTCTAGTGCCGTATGAAAAGAATCCTTATTCTGGCTGCTCTGACAGCCTCTTTCGCAGCGGGCGCCCAGGTGCCCGTGAGGGATATCACCCTCAACAGGGAAGGCGAGACCATGCAGGTCGGCATGACGGTGGATCTTGCGAAAATAGTCCCCGACAACAATGCCGCCGTGGTCCTGACCCCGGTTCTTTACAACGGCGCCGACTCGGTCCACCTTCGTCCGCTTGGCGTTTACAGCCGCGGCCGTTTCCTCCACTATGCACGTGCCCAGCGCTCAAGCGAACCTTTCAAGGAAGGCGACATGCGCTACTACGTCCGCACGATGCCTGACGCAATGTCCTACACCGACGAAGTCCCTTACCAGGAATGGATGGACGGAGCTTCGCTTCGCATCGACGAGGCCGGCGAAGGCTGCTGCGGCAAGGCCACCTATCTTGAAGAAGGCGCTCCGCTCGCCCAGTGGGTCAACCCCATTCCTCCGAAGCCGGAACCCATCCGCTATATCCCCAACTATGTCTACGTCCATCCCGACGCTTCGACCATAACCAAGGAACAGTCCATTTCGGGCGAGGCCTATGTCGTGTTCGCTGCCGGCAAGAGCGTGGTCGACACGACCTACCGCGACAACCGCAAGGAGCTCCGCAAGATCCGCAACACCATCGACTCGGTCCGCGTCGACCCCGACCGCACCATCACCCGCGTCCTGCTGAAGGGCTACAGCTCTCCTGACGGCCGCTATTCCTCCAATGATAAACTCGCGCGCGAGCGCACGGAGTCCATCCTGGGCTACGTAAAGAGCCTCTATCCTCTTGATGACGAGTTGTTTGTGCCTGAGTCAGTGGCTGAGAACTGGGACGGCCTCCGCGCCGCCGTGGATTCCTCCGACCTTCCCAACCGCGACAAGATCCTCGAGCTCATCGACAGCGACATAGATCCCGACCTGAAGGAGTCCCGCCTCAAGGCCCGCTATCCGAAGGACTACAAGAAACTCTCCACCCAGGTGTTCCCGCTCCTGCGCCGCACCGACTATAACGTCAGCTTCACCGTGCGCAGCTACACTACCGCCGAAGACGTCCGCCGCATGATGCGCGAGCGCCCCCGCAACCTGAGCATCAGCGAGTTCTTCCTTGCGGCCCAGGGACTTGAGCCGGGCACTTCCGAGTTCAACGACGTGTTCGCCCTCGCCGCCCGCGTTTATCCTGACGACCCTGTGGCCAACATCAACGCAGCCAACGCCGCGATGTCAGTGGGCAACCTTACCGTTGCCGCCCGTTACCTTGAAAAGGCCGGCGACAGCGCCAAGGCACGCTACGCCAAGGGTGTCTACGCAGCCCTCAGCGAGGATTTCGCCAAGGCAAAAGACTATTTCGCCTCGGCTGAACTGTCTGGCGTGAAAGAGGCTTCCGCAGCCCGTGCGCTCGTTGAGTCGATTATCGCCCAGCGGGAGGAATATCCCGACCTATAGCAGCTTGGCGGCGATTTCCGAGAGCTCGCTCCTTTCTCCCTTGCGGAGGAAGACATGCTCGAAGAGTCGCTGCCCGGCCATCTTTTCGCCCAGGTGCGTAAGGCCGTTGGACCACTGGTCCAGATAGGGCTGATCGATCTGGAAGATATCGCCGGTGAAGACCATCTTGGTGTCTTCGCCGGCTCTTGTTATGATGGTCTTGATCTCGTGCGGCGTGAGGTTTTGCGCCTCGTCGATGATGAAGAACACCTTGCCGAGGCTGCGTCCGCGGATGTAGGCCAGGGGAGTGATGAGGAGCTTTTCCTCCTTGACCATGGCGTCGATGCGGAGGGCTTCCTTGCTGGAGGCGCGGAACTGGTTGCGGATTACCGCCAGGTTGTCCATCAGCGGCTGGAGGTAGGGGCTCATCTTGGCTTTCTGGTCGCCGGGGAGGAAGCCGATGTCCTGCCCGCCGAGGATGACGGTCGGGCGCGAGAGGATGATCTGGTCGTATTCATGGGCCTGTTCTATGGCAGAGGCAAGGGCCAGGAGGGTTTTGCCGGTGCCGGCGCCGCCGGTAAGGGAGACGAGCTGAATGGCCGGGTTGAGGCATGCGTCGAGGGCGAACTTCTGCTCGTCGTTGCGCGGCTTGATTCCATAGGCCGATTTCATCTTGACCATGACGATGCGTTCCGACGCGGCGTCGTAGCGGGCGCATACCGGCCTTTCGTCCTTGCCGTCCCAGAAGAAGCGGTAGAGCTGGTTGGGGGCAGGTTCGCTGCCGAACATTTCCTGCCAGGGGAGGGAGCCTTCCGGACCGTAGGCCAGCTTCTGGAGCAGGGCATTGTCGGTTATGTCCATGTCGAGGAGCTCGCGCTCGGTGGTCTGGATCACGTCTTCGTCCACGCGGTCGGTCAGGTAGTCCTGGGCCTCCATGCCGGCGGCCTTGGATTTCATCCTCAGGTTGATGTCTTTTGTAACCAGGGCGGTGAAGCGGTCGGGATGGTTGTCTCGCACCCAGATGGCCGTGGCGAGGATACGGTGGTCCTGGATGTCGTCGATGAAGAGGTCGCGAAGGCCTTCGGGGAAGGGGTGGTTGGGCTCTATCTTGATGCGTCCCTTGTTCTTGCCCAGCGACACGCCGTCCTTGCCGAACATGCGCCCTGCGGTTATCTTGTCGAGTTCGCGCATGAAACTGCGGGCGTTGAAGCTGAGGGCGTCGTTGCCTTTCTTGAATTTGTCCAGCTCTTCGATTACGGCGATGGGGATTACGATGTCGTTGTCTTTGAACTGGTGGATGGCACGGTAGTCGTGGAGGATGACGTTGGTGTCGAGGACGAAGATTTTGGGACTCTTGCCGGCCTTGGTTTCAGTTTTTTTCTTGCCGGCCTTGGTTTCAGCTTTTTTCATAATAGTGTATTAATCTTCACCTTCCGGGGCCTGGCTTTCGAGAAGGGCCTGGAGGATGCCTGAAATGTCGGAGGGGTTGTCGCGGACGGGGAGAATGCCGCGGAGGGATTTGCGTGCATGGCCGAGCGGATAGTAGGCAATGTCCTGCAGGAGGAGCTCGGCGTCAAGGTAGTCGTAGTCGGAGTCGCGGACCTCAATGACTACGCCCGGAACTTCGGAGAAAAGGATGCGGACGGGGTCGTCTTCGCCATATGAGGCGCGGATGCCGCCCAGCTCGGCGCGCAGGCCAAGGTCTTCCGGCACGATGCGGCGGAGGGCTGCCAGAAGGCCGCCGTCGCCCACCGTTACGCCGGAGGTGACGATGCCGTCTTCGACCAGTTCACGCACGACCTCATAGCTGTCGATGAAATAGTCGGGGTCGAGGATTTCGGGGGCCTGACCGCAGGCCTGACCGGTCGCCTGGGCAAGCAGGGAGCCGCCAAGACGGAAGGTGCAGGTGTCGAACGGGATGTAGATGAGCCAGTCGGAAGAGTTGCCGGTGAGGGTTTCGGGGCATTTGCGGCCGCGTCCGAGCCTCGGCTTCGAGGTCTTGAACGGGATTTCGGCAAGCAGGCCGATATCGTCGCCGGACAGGTCGTCGCCTTCGACGGGTGCGTCGCTGTCCAGGGTGACCTTGAACGACACGCGGCAGGCCGAAGAGCGCGAAACGCTGTATTTTTCAAGGCGGAGGCCCAGGCTGTCGAGATAGTCGCACGCTGCGGCTACGCTCTCATAGAACGCGGCCAGACGGCCCACGGTGGCGTCGTCCCACTCCCACTGGGCGCTGACGCAGAGGTCTCCGAGGCGGAAATGGCCCTGCCGCCAGATGGCGTCGATAAGGGCTTTGGCGAGCATGAAACGGGTGTGGGGGCCTGCCAGGCCGTCGGGGATGCCTTTGCGCTTAAGCTGGCTTATACCTTCCAGATAGCGGGAAATCCGCGTGGCGGAGAATGATGACGTGGCGGGCGCCGGATCCACGGTCTCGTCGATAGCCGGCTCGAAGGGTCCGCCGACGGCTTCGGGCTCCGCAGCGGGCGACCCGCAGGCTGCCGAGAGCATTTCGCCGGGCGTGGAATCCATCCTGACTCCGTCCAGGATATAGTCGGACCAAAGGAGGTTAATCATTTACCTTTTGTTTATCTGCGTAAAAATAGTTATTTTTGGACTTAGTTCAAAATTTTGCAGGCCCAATGTTTTCGCTTCCGGCATATCAGTCCGTTCTGGAGGAGTTGTTCCAGCGTTTTCCGTCGGTCCAGAACGTGCCGTTTTCCCAGGGCTACAAGCCCGGCTTTGACCGCATGCGCGAGTTCGACGCCATTCTGGGCGCTCCCGCCTCCCGTCTGCGCTGCATCCATGTAGCCGGCACCAACGGCAAAGGCTCGGTCGCGAATATGCTCGCATCGGCCCTCGCCTCCACAGGCGCCTCCGTTGGTCTCTACACGTCGCCCCACATCCTTGATTTCCGCGAGCGGATGCGGATCGTGTCCGGTCCCGGCAGGTCGGTTCCCGCCCTTGTCCCGAAGGAATATGTCTACGACTTCATTACCCGCTACCGCAAGGAGTTCGAGCGTCTGGACCTTTCTTTCTTCGAAATCACTACCGGCTTGGCTTTCAAGTGGATGGCCGACAGCAAAGTGGACTGGGCCGTCATCGAAGTGGGACTTGGCGGGCGTCTCGACAGCACCAACATCATAACCCCGGCCCTGAGCGTCGTCACCTCCATCGGCCTGGACCACTGCGCCCTTCTCGGCAACACCCTCGGCGAGATTGCCGCCGAAAAGGCCGGCATATTCAAAAGCGGCGTTCCCGCCCTCGTGGGTGAGCGCCGTCCCGAAACCGAGCCGGTGTTTGCCCGCATCGCCGAATCAGCGGGCGCCCCGCTCCATTTTGCCTGCGACATGGCCCTGGAAGGTATTCCTCTCGATGATATTTACGCACGCATGGACCTTCAGGGCGCCGGACAGCAGACCAATCTCCGCACCGTCCTTTCCGCGCTCGACATCCTGCAGATTCCGGTCACGCAGCCCGTTCAGGACGCAATCGTCCACACCGCTTCCCGGATGGACTTCCACGGCCGTTGGGAGAGGCTGTGCACCAGCCCCGAAGTCATCTGCGACATCGGCCACAACGCCGCCGCCCTCGAGGGCAACTTCCGCCGCCTCGAAGCCTCAGGCAAGCGCCTGATCATTGTCTACGCCGTCATGGCCGACAAAGACCTCGGCGCCATCCTCCCCCTGATGCCTCGCCAGGCCTCCTACATCTTCACGACCCCCAAGACCCGCCGCGCCCTCCCTGCCGAAGACATCCTCGCCCGCTTTCTGGACGGTCGCGACATCTGCGATAGAGCCGAAACGGAGTCAGCATTGCATGACGGCAAACCTGTGGCCGCCCATGGCCACATGAATGGGAGGGGCCCGAAAGATCCGAAGGGTCTTTTGGGAGGGACGAAGCGAAGCGGAGGGTTTGACGCGTGCAATGCTGCGCAGTGGAGCGCTATAGCAGTCGATTCCGTCAAAGATGCCGTCGCCGAAGCGATGGAAAATGCCGACGGAGACACGTTGGTCTATATCGGTGGCAGTACTTTTGCAGTAGCCGAAGCGATTCCCCTTTTCCGTGAGGGGAAATACCTTAACAATAAATGATTATGAAACGGATTCTGACCCTTGTCGCGGTCGTGGGAGCCCTTGCGGCCGCCGCATTTTCCGTGTATGCTTTTGTAAGACCTATGACCAGTGAACCTCTCAAAACCGACAATCGCGGCCATGTGCTCGCAGAGCAGTGGAAAGCCTTTTCCGATGCCGTGACACAGGACCGGCCCAAGACACAGGCCGCAGCCCTTGAAGAAATTATCGCCAAGTCCAAGGAACAGCGTCTCCCATGGGATTTCTTCGAAGGATGGGAACATTACATCGACGCCGTTTCGGCACGCGACTGGAAGCAGCGCGGCACCCTTCAGGGCAAATATGCCGAGGATGTCAAGGCCTTCGACGAGCCGATCGTCACCTTCTCGTGGATGCGTGGCAACAACTCCTCCAGAAGCGCCGGATGGGAATGGGTCCGGAAAAATGCCGATGTCCTCAAGGCTTCGCGCAACGAGCAGTTCTATCGCTACGGGGCCACTTCCGACAACATGGGCGGGGTGCTGTCCAAATACATCGAATCGGACTATGAATACTGCCTGTGGGCGATCCTGTCGTCCTACGGCGACTATATGAAGGGCTATGAGGGCGACCCGGTCTATGCCGAGCTGTCCGGAATAGTCGGCGACGCCTATCCCAAGGCGGCCTATCTGGAATACCGTGCAGCCCATCGCTATACGCCTGAATACAAGACGACTCCGGCCCTTGAGGCTGTGGCGCAAAAATATAAGGGCAAGGCCATAGGTTTGTGTGCGGAAGACGACCTCGTGTCGATAAAAAAACGTGCGCTCGACCGCGAAAAGGCGGGCCAGGATGCCTACAAGGCCCTTTTGGCCACGTGCCAGGACATTGAGAAGCGCCATGCCGCCCTCGTCGGCGAAGAAGCCAGGATCGGCAGCGGAATTACTGCCGCCAAAGACTGTATCGAAGTATTGAAATCCAAGTCGGCCGATGTCGTCGTTAGCGGCGAAAGAGTCACTGTGACCCTTCGCAATCTTCCTTCGGTCAAGGTCTCTTTGTACGAGCGCGAGGGAAAGAAGGCCCTGTTCAGCACCACCGTACAGAACAAGAAGGCAAGTTTCTACGTCGCGGATACCGTGCGTGCCACTTTGCCGCGGATCGACGATGGCAGCTACCGCGTCGAGGCGACCTATGGCAAGCAGGTGTCTTCCTGCGACATCTTCGAGAAATATACCCTCTCGATAGCCGTCCGCAGGAGCGACGAAGGAAGGGGAGTGTATGTGACGGACTATGAAAGCGGCGAGCCGCTTAAGAAAGTGGACCTCAAGCTGTTGTCCGGCGGCCGTGTCAAAGCTTCCTCCGCCGGTTTCGTGCTTGGAGACGGCTTTACCAAGCTTCCGGAAAAGATTGACGACTCTATCAAGATAGACAAGCATTTTACGCTCCAGGCTTCATGCAAGGATTCCGACGGCTTCCTGCGCAAGAGCAAGCCATGCTCCGTCAGCGACATGTACGGCGATGACGGCGTGATCAGATACGACCGTAAGTTCTGCCGCATCTTCCTGGACCGCGGCGCCTTCAATCCGGGCGATTCCGTCCATTTCAAGGCCCTGCTCTACAAGGGCGACATGATCGTGACGGCCGGAGTCGCCAAGGCCGATATTCCGGTTGAGGCGACGCTTTACGACAGCGCAGGCAACAAGCTGGAAACCATCAACCTCAAGACCAATTCATTCGGCACGGTCGCAGGTGCGTTCTCCCTCCCGACCGGTCTTCGCAACGGCAGGTTCCGCATTGCCGTATCCGGCGAGGGCTATAGCAACAGCATCTATTTCCCCGTCGACGAGTTTGTCCTCCCGACCTTCGACCTGACCTTCGACAAGAGCGACGAGCTCCATCTGCCGGGCGACACGATCGCCGTCTCAGGCGTGTTGAAGAGCTATTCCGGCCACAGCCTGGCCTCGGCCAACCTGCGCTGGCAGGCGGTTTACGGCAGCACCGTTCTGGGCGAGGGCGAGGTCAAGGCCGCAGATGACGGACGTTTCAAATTCGAATTCGCGACGCTTCCGGATGTCGACTGGCAATATTGCAGCGTGACCGTGAACGTGGTAGACGCCACGGGCGAAACCCATGAGTTTTCAGATGGTTACGCCGTCGGCACATGGTTCGGCCTGTCGTGGACTCTTTCCAACCGCGCCGACGCCCAGCTCGCTGAAATCGTCCACAAACCTCAGGGAGAGCGCGATTTCTATAACTCCGGCCTCGAGGTCCTGGACGGAGAGTCCGCCTGCGGCACGTTCTACGTCCGCAATCGCGAGGGCGGCCTTGTTCCTATCGGCGTCCATTACGTTGTCAAGGACGAAGACGGCAATGTGCTGACCGAAGGTGACGCCATGTCGGGGCAGATGAAGGAAATCGACCTCTCAATGCGTTCCAGCGGACTTTTCACCATGGAATATGGCCTCAAGGTCACAGTGCCTGGCTCCAAGCAGGTCATCGAGCGCAAGGAAGTGGCCAAGTTCATCAAGCTTTCAGCCGACGCTCCGGTCGTCGACGCTCCGGTGCGATATGTCTTCCGCGCATTCGACCTGGAGCTTGAGACCGGCGACGAGATGAAGGTGCAGTTCGGCGCTGCTGACGGTCCGGTTTGGGCTGTAGTCGAGCTCTCGGGCGAAGACTGCGTCATCCTCGACCGCAAGGTGGTCTATCTGGTCGGAAAACGTGCTGCGGTAGGTTCCGTGACCGATATCGTGTTCCCCTACAAGGCTGAATATCCCGATGCTGTTAGGCTCAAGGTGTTCTTCTTCCGCGACCGCAGTTCGGTGCGCTTCGAGCGCCAGTTCCACCGTCACCGCCACACCCTCGACCTCCCGCTGTCATTCTCCAGCTTCGAGGACAAGACCTATCCCGCCACGGAATACACCTTCAAGGTCAAGACCCTTCCCGAAGTGGAGTGCCTTGCCGCCGTTTTCGACAAGAGCCTCGACGCCGTCAATCCCAACGATTGGCAGAGCATAGGCCTTTCACCTTTCGGAGTGCCTTCCCTGTACATTTCGTCTGTTCCGGGAGCATATGGACACGATTATTATTTCGCTGATGCTGAATATGTTACCGGTGCCGTTGGCGGCGGAAGGAGGATGATGAGCAAGGCCGCGCGCAATGCGGCTGTGATGCCGGAAATGATGGTGATGGAAAGTGCGGCGACGATGGATTCCGCAGAGGAAGTAGCACAGATGAGCGAGGAAGACGCCGGCTCGGTCAAGCTGCGTGAAAACTTCGCCAACATGCTGACTTTCCAGCCCTTCCTCCGTTCGGACGAAAACGGCGAGATATCCTTCACGTTCAGCACTTCCGACAAGCTGTCGACCTATTATGTCGCGCTGTTTGCCCATAACCGCGAGCTTCGCAACGCCGTTGACCGCCGCGAAATGGTGGTTTCTATTCCGGCCAAGGTTGCGGTGCAGGAACCTAAATACCTCTATGTCGGCGATACCTACAATATGACCGTCACCGTCTCGAGCAACAGCGACGCTCCGGTGAGCGGACGTCTGGCGCTGTTCCAGTATGACGGCGCCGACCACCGCACGCTTCAGCCCGTTGCCACGAAGACCGTCGCGCTGACCGTTCCTCCGCGCTGCGTCGAGAGCCGCACGTTCTCCGTCAAGGTGCCTTCCGAGCCCGGAGTCCGCGGTCTGAAGGTCGTTTTCCTTGCCGACAAGGCTTCCGGCGATTTCTCCGACGCCGTGTTCGTCCCGGTGCCGGTATATCCTCGCAGCCAGGTGCTTACCGAGGCCCATTCGGCGGTGCTCCTGCCCGGAATGGACCGTGAGGCCGTCATCGCCCAGATCCGCAAGGCATTCGTCAACACCTCGTCGATGGGCGCCGAATACAAGGAGATTTCCATCGTCGACATGGTACGCGAAGCCATTCCTTCCAAGGTGGAACCGTCCTCGGAAAATGTCCTCGACCTCACTGAAGCCTGGTATGTCAGGCTCATAGCCGAAAAGCTCGGTGTCAAGTCCGCCTACGAGATGTCCACGGACAAGATTCTCGGAAAGATTTCCGCCTGCCAGAATGCCGACGGCGGCTTCGGCTGGTTCGAGGGGATGGACTCCTCGCCGGTGCTGACTTCGATCGTGCTCGAGAGGGCCGCGAAGCTGCGCGACGCCGGCCTTGCAAAGACCGATTTCGTCGACGTGGAAAAGGCTGTTAAATTCCTGGACAAGAACGAATTCGACCTCGAATGGCCGTTCTGGTGCGGAGGCGTCTCCATCGACCAATACCTCTATGTTCGTTCGCTCTATCCGGCCATCCGGTTCAAGGTTTCCCCGACCGGTCTTTCGACCGATTTCTCCAAGAGGATGAAGGAGTTCAAGCAGTACACTTCCGAATATCTTACGCCTACCAAGGAACGCGGACTGAACGGACGCATCCTCGCCAAGGCCCGTCGCCTCAAGACCCTGCAGAACCTTGCAGCATCGTCCGACGGCATCGCGCTGGCAAAGGCTTGGGGCATCGGCATTTCCGCTGCAGATAAAGTCAAGGCTTCGCTCGAGGCCGACGTCGTGTCGCTGCTTGAATATGCGGTGGACCACAAGGACGGCGGAGTCTATTATCCCAATGCCGTGATGCCGTTCCGCGGCCTGCTTGAAAACGAGGCGTATGCACATTCGATGCTCTGCGACCTCTTCACGGTCTATGCCGTTCCCGGCGCCGCTTCCGCTGCCGAAGCGACCCGCGTTGCCGACGGCGTCCGTATCTGGCTCATGCTCCAGAAGGAAACGCAGAAGTGGGATGAGGATCCAGCCTTCGTCGATGCGCTCAATTCCATCCTGAGCGGCTCTGACGAGGTGCTTTCGACGCGTGTCATCCTGATGCGCAAGACCTTCGAAAAGCCTTTCGACAAGATTAAGGCGGCAGGCAACGGCATGAAGATTTCCCGTTCATTCTACCGCATCAAGAACTCCGGCGGTCGTGTGGTCGAGGAAAAGATTTCCGCCGGCACCAAGCTGGAAAAGGGCGACAAGATCCGTGCGGTCTACTCCATCTGGAACGGAGAAAACCGCAGTTTCGTCCGCATCCGTGCTCCGCGCGAGGCGGCGCTGCGTCCCGTGGAACAACTCTCCGGAATGTATGGCTGGGGAGTAAGGCCCATGCGCATAACCAACTGGTTCAGCTTCCGTCCCAGCGGCTATCGTGATGTCAAGACCGACCGTACCGAATACTGGTTTGACACCTATCCCGAGGAAAACACCACCATCTCCGAGGAGTTCTTCGTCACCCAGTCCGGCAGCTTCTGCGCCCCCGTCCTTGAGATAGAGTCGCTTTACGCTCCCCATTATCGCGCAAACAGCGCCGCAAATGCGACGCTGCATGTAAGATAAGTATTTCGTAGTCCGCTATTTGACCCGGATCTTGCGGCCCAGGCGCAGAGTCGACTTGGGAGTGAGGCCCGGGTTAAGTTTGCAGATGGCGCTGATTGAGGTGCCGTTGCGGCGGGCAATACCGGAGAGCGTGTCGCCGGAGCGAATGGTGTGGTATCTTGCGGCAGCGGCCTCGCGTGCGGCCTTTTCCTCGGCGGCTTTCTTTACTGCGGCCAGCGAGTCGGCAACGGCCTTTTCGCGGGTGTCTGCCAGGTAGATGGCGACTTCTTCCTCGTCTGTTTCGGGAACGTAGCGGCTGTATTCCGACAGGTGGCTCTTCTTAAGGACGAAGAGACGGTGGCGCAGCGTGCCCGATTCGAAATCGATGAGCCACTGCGGGTCGAAGGCGTAGCCGCGGTAACGGGTTTCGAAGTGGAGGTGGGCGCCGGAAGAGCGTCCGGTGGAGCCGCCGAGGCCTATCACCTGTCCGGCGTCAACCCAGTCTCCGGCCGAGACTTTGCGCTCGGAAAGGTGGGCGTAGTAGGTCTCCAGGCCGTTTTCGTGGCGGATGATGACCAGGTTGCCGTAGCCCCGGTAGTATTTCGACAGACGCACCTTTCCGGAAAATGCAGCGTAGACGGGCGTCCCTTTCTGGAGTGGAAGGTCCACGCCCTGGTGGCGGCGATGGTGACGGGTACCGAAGGGGGAGTAGACGCGTGTCTTGTTGGGACACTTGTACTGGTTGTTCTGGTCGCATACCCAGATGTTTATGCGGTCGGGAAGGGACGAAAACGGGACGTTGTAGGCCGAGGCATACTCGTTGTTCCAGGCCTCCCTGAAGACTTCGTTCTTGACGGCCTCGGACGGGTCGCGCCAGAAGCGCCACGTGTTGTCGGCCAACAGCAGAATGCATACACCCGGCGTCTGGGTTTCTATGGTGTCGAGCACCTGTGTGGAAAGGCTCTCAAGCGACGGCACGGGCTGGCGCATCAGCCTGGGCACCAGTTTCTCCGCCTCTTTGAGGGTGATTTTGGTGCGCGGCTGAAGCGCCTGTGCGTATATGGACAGCGGCAGCAGAATGCCTGCCAGGATAGTGACAAACCTTCTCACCGCGTAGCTCCGAACTGTTCCTTGAGAATCTTGTCCACCTGTGCGATCTTCTCGTCGAGCAGGGCGCGGGACGAGGCTTCGCAGATGAAGCGGAGATAGGGCTCGGTGTTGGACGGACGGATGTTGAACCACCACTGCGGGAACTCTACGCGGTAGCCGTCGAAATCCATCATCGCGGTGGGAGTCTCAGCGGCGGTGAAATAGGTCCTGACGGCATCCATGGCGCCTTTCTTGTCCTCGACGCGGTAGTTGATTTCGCCGGAATTCTGGTAGCGGACGATCTCCGCGATGGCCTGGCTGAGGGTCTTGCCCTCCTTCTTGAGGTCGGCCACGATGTTGAGAATGATGATCGAAGCGAGGAGACCGCTGTCGGAGTAGAAGAAATCGCGGAAGTAGTAGTGGCCGGCCAGCTCTCCGCCCCAGACGCCGTCGATTTCACGGAGTTTGGCTGCGGCAAAGGCACGTCCCACCTTCCACGTCTGCATCCGGCAGCCCATGGGGGCGAGGTATTCTCCTACGGCCTTGGAGGAACGGATGTCCTGGAGGACAATGCCTTTGAGGCCGCGCTTCCCGACGAAATAGCGTCCCATCAGGGCGATCATGAGGTCGGGGGAGATGAAGGTGCCTTTTTCGTCGATGAACATCACGCGGTCGGCATCGCCGTCATAGATGACACCGGCGTCGGCTCCGACCTGGCGGACCTTTTCTTCCAGGGGGAGGCAGTTCTTTTCGATGAGCGGGTTGGGTTCATGGTTGGGGAAACGGCCGTCCAGCGTGTCGAAGAGGTAGTGGATGTTGTCGCCGGTGCCGAAGATGTCCTTGGCGAAGAGGTTGGCCATGCCGTTGGAAAGGTCCATGGCGATGCAGAGGTCGCTGTAGTCGCCGACGAATTTGCGCATGAATGCGAGGTAGTCGTCCATGATTTCCTTTTGGAACACCTGGCCGCGTCTGGCGGCGACGGGCGTGGGCCTGCCTTCGTCAATCCAGGATTTGATCTTCCCCAGACCGGCGTCGAAGCCTATGGCCTGGGCGTCGGTGGTCGACACCTTCATGCCGTTGTATTCGGCCGGATTGTGGGATGCGGTGATCTGGACCGAGGCCTTGAAGCCGTAGTTGGCCGTGCCGAAATAGACCATCGGAGTAGAACTCAGACCGATGTCGTAGACGTCGGCGCCGGCATCGTTAATGCCTTTGACCACTGCGTCGTGGATTTCCGGCGAGGAAACGCGGCAGTCGCGTCCCACGAGGACCTTGTCGGCCTCCAGAAGCACGGGAATGAAATAGCCTACCTTATATGCGACTTCCTGGTCCCAGTCTTTGCCCCAGATGCCGCGGATGTCATATGCGTGAAATGCTCCCATAGTGTTATATCTTTAACATGTTATACCTTGCAAACCACAGGCAAGGATTTACAAAAATACAAATTTTTCCTTAAACTGCCGCTTCGTGAGACCGTCAGTCATGAAAAAGGCCGGGACGGCTCACTTGCAATCCCGGCCGAAAACCCGGCTTAAAAAGCCGTCAGGGTGCTATTTTTTGATTTTCAGCGTCGAAAGGATCGACTTGTAAGATTCGCCCTTGTATGCGGCGCGCCTGACTTGGGCCTCCACATATTCGTTCTTGTCGTTGGCCTTGACCAGAAGGTTGAGTTCGGGCGTAGGGTCTTCGAATGCATAGAATGTCGTGGATCCGAAGGTCAGCTTGCCGAGATCTTTGGTCTGGGAGAGCCCGCGCCTTACTTTCAGTGCATCGTCGAGGTCTTGGTAGGTGTGCTCCTGGAAGCGAATTTGCTCGTCGTTGTAATAGTCGGTACCAAGGCCGATTTTGAGGTCGTGGCTGTCTTTGCTCAGAATCTTCCATCCGGCGGGAACGTCTACGCTGAAGAGGTCGAACTCAAGCGTACACGGGCCTTCGGGCAGTTTTTCTTCTTCGCTGGCAGCGGCCTCTGCGACGGGCTCGGCGGCCGCGGCGTCTGTCGCCTCCGACTTTGAGGACTTCTTGTTGCCGCAGGACATTGCTACCGAGGCGGCTATCGCGACGGCTGCGATTCGGAATAAAATCTTTTTCATTTTTGTAGGGGTTAAAGGTTTATGAAAATGATGACGATTCTAAAACGGCTTTCTACCCGCAAATATAATCTGCAGGTTTGATTTTTAGTTAGTTATTTTTCAGTATTTTTCTACGGAATTGCTCTTTTGACCGTGAGAATCACGTATTCTGAGCGGGTGGCGATGCGGAATTTGCCGCCCATTTCCAGCCCGTCCCCAGAGGCAGAACCAGCCAAATCCTCCAGCTGGTGTAGGCCAGGCCGGAGAGCAGAAGCAGGAGGAAGGGAATCAGTCTCATCTAAAGGTACAAACGCTTGAAGCCGCATTCCAGGCGGCTGATAAGGTCTTGGCTGTCATATGCTTCCATGGTCTTTTCGGCCGAGAGGACGTCGCCGGCGTAGCCGTGGATCCATACTCCGAGCGCGGTGGCGTCTGCGGCTTTGTAGCCTCTTGCGAGGAGCCCGCCGATGAGGCCCGTGAGCACGTCTCCGCTGCCGCCTTTGGCCATGCCGGGGTTGCCGGTTGTGTTGACGAGGACGCCGCCGTCGGGGCGGAATATGCGGGTGTGGTAGCCTTTCATCACGATGTGGCAGCCGGTCGCTGCGCAAAGTTCCATGGCGAGGCTTTCCCTCTGATCGTCGCTGTCGGCGGGCAGGAGCCTCTTCAGCTCGCCCTTGTGAGGAGTCAGCACCGATCCGGGAGGAATCAGGCCGCGCCATTCGGGAAGGACGGCGAGAATGTTGATGGCGTCGGCATCGATGACCGCCGGGATGTGCCTCCGGCATGCTTCCGTGAGCAGGTCCATCACCGCATTCATGGTGGACGGCGACCATCCGAGCCCTGGCCCTACGGCGATGGCGCTGTAGCGCTCCATGTTTTCGGGAACCGTGCTGAAATGGCTTCCCTCGTCTTCGGAGAGCATGGCGGAAGGGTAATTGGCAGCGGCTGCAAAGAGGGTCCTCGGCGTGGAATGGAGCATCACCAGGCCGCATCCCGAGCGGAGGGCGGCCCCTGTCGCGAGCAGCGCCGCTCCGGGCATGGTCTCGCACCCGGCCACGACAAGGAGCCTGCCGTAGTCGTGCTTGTGGGATTCGTTTTCCCTGCTTAACAGCCTCTGCCGCAAATATTTCAGCGTTATCTTTTCCATTTGTCTGTCATTCTTGATTGTCTTCCCTCCACTGTCTTCCCTCCACTGTCTTCCCGCTTCAGTCATCCCGCCTCGGTGTTCCCTCCACTGTCTTCCCGCCGCTGTTTGAAATCCATCCAAAATGCAATTTAAGTAATTTTTCCCGATAAAACAAAAACAACGGCAGTTGCCATGTGTTTGAGGCATCATGGCGATGTCCGGCTTCACGGTGAGCATCATTTTGCCGTAAAATGTAAGTGCTTTGCTAGTAATGGATTACCGACATGTCTTTGTAATTATTTTCGAAAGACGATGTGATAAATGATTCGTTATCAAATGTTTGCGTTTTACGCGTCCTGCGCTGGCAAATGGAGAAATTTGCAGATTTGGCGGATTGACGCGCCGGTTTTGAGAAGTATCTTCCTCGCCACCTCGATTTTTTCCTCGGTACTCATGCCCAGTGCAACCCTGATGTTTTGAATGTGCAAATCCGTCCTGATGATTCTGTTCATTTTATAATACGTCCTATGTGAAAAAGAATCATGTGTCTCCCGGATTTCGTATTCACTTCCGGTATTTGAAGAAAAGGCATTGAGCATGTCCTCTTTCGATTTGTAAAGAGTAAGACTTGACTGATAATCTATAACTGACCAACGGTGCACGATATAGTCCGAGAGCTGCGTTTTCTCATCTGGAGAAAGATTTTCGGATATTTGTCGGAGGAATGCGGGTCGTAGATATGTACCGCGCGAGTATGTTGCATCAATGTTCCTTATCGCTTTTCTCATCTTGTAACTTGCTCTGCGGACAATCAGAGGTTCTGAAAACGGATGCCTGGAATACATGTGAGCAAGAAAATTCCAAGGGTATTCTTCAGCCCTGTAGACCAGAGCTTTTTCGACAGGGTTGTTATATATGTATGCCAACGCAGTTCGCAGGCTTTTTTCCGTCGATTTCGGTGCACTGCCGAATGGGTGATTGAAGCATGCGGCAGTTCCCGTGCTTTTCATTACTCTGGTGAAAACAGAAGAGTAGTTTTGAACAAAGGCGGCGAGAACATCCTTGTTGCGGGCTCTGACAAGGGCATGAATGTGGTCTGCCATCAGGCATAGACAGAGAACTTGAATCTGATATTTCCTGGCCATGGTACAGAAAATGGTGAAGAATACCAGGAAGTCACTGGCGGAATAAAACAGGAGGAAACCATTATTCGTGTTTTGATAAATATGCAGGAATTTCCCAGTTTTGAAGTTGCGTTTCGCCATGGTTGGATGTGTTATGTTATTGCCGAGGAGGGCGGACCGTTACTTGGGCATGCCCGTAAAGAAATGGCGGTCCGGGAAACTCCTTGCGAGTCAAGGGCAAAAATAGATTATTCAGTTTTACCGGACGACCGGATTCGTATTTTTCTGGACCGGAATCGTATACAAGTTTGGCCAATCCGGTCAGTCAGCCTCGCAGGGAGTGTTTTTCTGAAAAATGCAAATGATTGATAATGATTATTTTATCGTAACATCTTTGCGAATATTATCGAAAGATGTCTCGCTAAATCATTATCAATCAAGAAGTTGTATTTTACGTAGCCTGTGGCCGAGGCGGGAAAACTCCGGGGAAACGCGTGAAAATGCCGAGGATAGCCCGGGGAGAGGCCGGGTTATGCCGGGAAAACGCGTGAAAATGCCGAGAATAAGCCGGGGAGAGGCCGGGTTATGCCGGGAAATGCCGAGATGCGGGAAGGTCTACTTGAGCTTGGTGCTGTAGCGGGCGGAGACGCGGCCGTGGGCTATGTTCTGGAGCTTTTTGCCTATCATCTTCTTGCGGATGGGGGCGACGTGGTCGGTGAAGAGGTCGCCGTCCAGATGGCTCAGCTCGTGCTGGATCATGCGGCAGCCGAAGCGGTCGAAGGTCTCGGTGACTTTTTCGAGGTCTTCGTTGTAGTATTCGACTGTCATGGATTCGGGGCGGCGGACGTCGGCGTAGATGCCGGGGATGCTCAGGCAGCCCTCGTTGTATTCGCACAGGCGCTCGCTTTCGGAAACGATGACGGGATTGATTAGCGTGCGCTTGAAGCCGTCGAGGTAGGGATAGTTTTCCTCCATGCCGGTGGCGTCGACGATGACAACGCGCTTGGAAACCCCGATCTGGGGAGCGGCGAGACCGCAGCCGTCGGCGTTTGCCAGGGTGTCCTTGAGGTCCTTGACAAGGGCGCGGATGCCTTCCTTGTCGGACAGGTCGGCGGGCTCGGCCTTGCGGCGAAGCACTTCGGAGCCATAGAGATAGATGGGTTGTATCATAGTCCTTTGTTTTTCCTGTCCAAATAGCCCTGGAGGATAATGGCGGCGCTGATACGGTCGACCGAGGCCTTGTTGCGCCTGTCGGCAGCCTTCATGCCGCCGTCTATCATGGCGCGGTGGGCGATCACCGAGGTGAAGCGTTCGTCTTCCAGGGTCACGGGAACCTGGGGGAATGCCTTGGCGAGCACCTTGAGGAACACGTCGACGTCGGCTGCGGCTTCGGCCGGACGGCCGTCCAGATTTCTCGGATAGCCTACCACAAAGCGGATAATCGTCTCGGAGAGGGCGTATTTTTGGAGATATTCTATTATCTTTGCAGAATGGACGGTATCCAGAGCCGAGGCAAAGATACCGAGCGGGTCGCTGGCCGCCAGCCCCGTCCGTTTCCTGCCGTAATCGATGCCGATGATTCTGTCCATAAGACTGCAAAGATACACATTTTATGGCTAAGAACAAAGAGCCAAAGACCCGGCGCTTCCGCGTGGCCCTTGTCGACGACGAGACCCACAAGCACCTGTGGACCCTCAAATTTACCCGCCCCGGCTTCCTCCTGATGGTGTTGTCGGTCGCCGCGGTGCTGATTGCGGGGGCCTTCGCGCTGGTGTCCCTTACCCCTCTGCGCACTTTCATCCCCGGCTATCCCGACGCCCACACCCAGCGTGCCGCCATTCGCAACGCTGCGACTATCGACTCCCTGGAAGGCGTCGTGTCGCGGTGGGAATTCTACGCCGGCAATCTCCGCCGCGTCTTCGAAGGCGAAGATCCTGTCCGCATCGACAGCATCATCCGCAGCTATGCCGCCGACACGCTCGACCGCAGCCAGGAAGCCCGTCTCCACAAGCAGGATACTCTTTTGCGCCAAGTGGTTAAGGATGCCGAGCAGTTCGGTCTGACTGCGGCGACCGACCGTCGTCTCCCCATTGAAGGCATCCACTTCTTCACTCCGGTCAAGGGCGTCGTGGCTGAAGGATTCGACGCGGCCACCCATCCCCGACTGGAAATCAAGGCCACTGCCGGCGCGGTGGCGATGGCCGTACTGAGCGGTACGGTGGTGAGCGCACTTTGGAGCGACGAAGACGGCTATACGCTTGTAATCCAGCATCCCGACGAAATAATATCGGTCTATTCCCACGTCCGCAGCCTGCTCCGCCACGAGGGCGACAGGGTTAAGGCCGGGACTCCGGTAGCTGTTGTCGGCGCTTCCGACGGCGGGGGAGAAGACTTCCTCCGTCTCGAACTTTGGTACAAGGGCGAAGCCGTCGACCCCGCACGCTTTATCAGTTTCTAGCAGCATGGAAAAACGAAGAATAGCAATTCTCGGCAGCACGGGCTCCATCGGGACCCAGGCCCTGGACGTTGTCCGTCAGCATAGGGAACTTTTTGAAGTTGAGCTGCTTACTGCCAACAACAGCAGCGATCTCCTCATCTCGCAGGCCAGGGAGTTCGACGCCAGCGCCGTGGTCATCTGCAACGGGTCCAAATACCGCGAAGTGGCCGACGCCCTCCAGCCTGAAGGCATCAAGGTGTTCGCCGGCATGGACTCCGTCTGCGACCTTGTGGGCGGAAGCAACATCGACATGGTGCTGACTGCGCTTGTCGGTTTCAGCGGCCTGCGTCCGACCATAGCCGCCATCAAGGCGGGAAAGCCAATCGCGCTTGCCAACAAGGAGACCCTCGTGGCGGGCGGTTGCGTCGTGATGGACCTTGCCCACAGGCTCGGCGTCCCCATCCTCCCGGTCGATTCCGAGCATTCGGCCATCTTCCAGTGCCTTCTGGGAGCCGCCGGCAACCGTTTCAGCCGCATCCACCTGACTGCCTCCGGCGGCCCGTTCCGTACCTGGCCAAGGGAGAAGATCGCTTCTGCAACCCGCGACGACGCCCTCCGTCACCCGCAATGGACCATGGGCGACAAGATAACCATCGACTCCGCCACGCTGATGAACAAGGGCTTCGAGATGATCGAGGCTTGCTGGCTCTTCGACGCTCGTCCGGAAGATATCCGCATCGTCGTCCATCCGCAGAGCATCATCCATTCGATGGTCGAGTTCGAAGACGGCGCCGTCATTGCCCAGATGGGCCATCCGGACATGCGTGAGCCCATCCAGCTGGCGCTTTCCTTCCCGGAACGCCTGCCGCTCAATAACAAAAAGCTCGATTTCGCATCGCTTGGCAGCCTCACTTTCGAGGAGCCCGACTACGATCGTTTTCCCTGTCTCGGGCTCGCTTTCGAGGCCATGCGCCGCGGCGGAAATATCCCCTGCGCAATGAATGCCGCCAATGAAGCTGCGGTCGCTGCATACCTCCATCGCCAGATTGGATTCTACGACATCCCGAGGGTTATTGAAAGAGTCTGTGATGGTACTGTTTTTGCAGAAAAGCCCACGGCCGAAGACATCCTCGCCACCAATGACGAGGCGTATTCCAAGGCCCTGGAACTGATTGTATGACGGTACTTCTCAAAATCCTCGAAGTCATTCTCTCCCTGTCCATCCTCATCATCGCGCATGAGGCAGGGCATTTTACCTTTGCCCGTATCTTCGGGATACGGGTCGACAAGTTTTTCCTTTTCTTCGACCTTAACGGAGTCAAGCTGCTGAGCACCAAGGAAGGCTGGTTCTCCCGCCTTTTCCCCCGGCTAAAGAACCTGGAGACGGAATACGGCATAGGCTGGCTGCCCCTTGGCGGCTATTGCAAGATCGCCGGCATGATAGACGAGAGCATGGACAAGAGTTTCCTCTCTCATGAGCCCCAGCCGTGGGAATTCCGTTCGAAGAAGGCGTGGCAGCGTCTGCTGGTCATGGCGGGCGGCGTGCTCTACAATTTCATATTTGCCATACTGATGTATATCTGCATCCTGGGCATATGGGGCGAGACCTACATCAGCAATTCCGAAACACGGATATGGGCCAGCGAGCTTGCGCAGGACCTTGGTTTCCGCAGCGGCGACAGGATCCTGAAGCTGGACGACTACGTGCCCGAAGACTTCGGCATGCTTCCGGCCGAGATAGTCCGTCGCAACGTGCGGAAAGTCACATTGTTGCGCGACGGCGACACCCTCTCGATATACCTCGACCACAACCTCACTCCGCAAATACTCGACAACCCCGACCTCTTCGGAGTCGCCGTGCCGTTTGTGGTCGACACCATCCCTCCGTCTTCGCCGAACTACGGTTCCGGCATCCTCCGCGGCGACCGTATCGTGGCCATAGAAGGCCATGAAATCCGCTTTGTCCAGGACAGCCGTTCCATTCTCGGCGACCGTCGCGACGAGATTCTTCCCGCCACCGTGGTCCGCGGAGCCGATACGCTTTCCCTGCCGATAAAGGTCGATTCCACCGGACACGCCCTCATCTACGCCCAGATTCCCGGCATCAAAACCAGGTCCTACAATGCCCTGGAGGCGATTCCGGCCGGAATAAAGCTTACATTCTCCACGATTGGCGGCTACCTGCGCGACCTCAAGATGGTGGCGACTCCGTCGACCGGGGCCTATAAATCCGTGGGCAGTTTCATCGCCATCGGCCAGGCATTCCCCGACACGTGGAACTGGCAGGTGTTCATGCGGCTCCTGGCCCTTCTGAGCATCATGCTCGGCGTTATGAACCTTCTTCCCATTCCGGGCCTTGACGGCGGGCATATCCTGTTCACTCTCTATGAGATGATTACGGGCCGCAAGCCGGGCGACCGCTTCCTCGAGATGGCCCAGATCATCGGGATGTTCATCCTCGTCGCGCTTATGGTATTCGCTTGCGGCAACGACATCGGACGATTATTAAAATAACTGAATATGAGACGCTTAATTACCTTCTTGCTGGCTGCTGTGGCCATTGTCGGATGCAAGACCGGCACCAAGACCCTGCTTCCCAACGTAAGCGGAAAGGCGGGCGAGGTGATAGTGGTCATGGACAAGGAAAACTGGGAGGGCGACCTTGGCACCCAGGTCCGCGAGGTCCTTGCGGGCGATTGCCCGTATCTTGCCCAGAAAGAGCCCATGTTCTCGCTTGTCAACGTGGCTCCTACTGGTTTCGCCGACCTTTTCAAGGTCCATCGCAACATCGTCATTTTCAACGTCGATCCTGCGGCCGAGACCCCCGGCATGGTCTATCGCAGCGACGTCTGGGCCCGTCCCCAGTGCATCATCCAGCTGACTGCCGGCTCCGCTTCCGAGGCTCTTGATACCTTCAAGGAAAACAGCCCGCGCATCCTCTCCACCCTCGAGCAGGCCGAGCGCGACCGGATCATCACCAATTCAAAGCTTTACGAGGAGAAGTCCCTTTATCCCCTGGTGGCCGAGACCTTCGGCGGCTCCCCCCATTTCCCTTCAGGCTACAAGCTCAAGAAAAAGACCGGCGACTTTATCTGGATCGCCGACGAGAAGCAATATTCCAACCAGGGCGTCTTCATCTACAAATACCCTGCTGCCGCAACGGAAAACTTCACCGCCGCCAACATTATCTCCCACCGCAACAAGGTGTTGGAAGAAAATGTCCCCGGCATGTTCGAGGGTACATACATGACCACGAGCACCTATTACCCTCCAACGGTCGAGTTCATCAGTTTCCGCGGCCGGCAGTTCGCCCAGACCCGCGGCTTCTGGGAAGTCCACAACGATTTCATGGGCGGGCCGTTTGTCAGCCACTCGTTCTATGGCCCTGAAGGCAAGGATATCATAGTCGTTGAGGCGTTTGTGTACGCTCCGAAGTACGATAAGCGACACTATCTCCGCCAGGTCGAATCCATCATCTATTCCTTCGAGTGGAAAAAAGAAACGGAAAATCAGTAAAAATATTTTGTAGAACTGGAAATATTACTTATCTTTGCAGTCCCTTTTGAAGCCGATTCTCGGCGCAAGGGGTAGTCGGTGGGTTCGTATAACGGCTAGTACTCGGGATTTTCATTCCCGCAATAGGAGTTCGATTCTCCTACCCACTACCAAATATAAAAAAATAACATAATGGCAAACCACGCATCTGCACAAAAGTGCATTCGCCAGGGCGAACGGCACAGACTGCATAACAAGTATTATGCAAAGACCACGCGAAACGCTATCCGCGCTATCCGCAACACTACCGACAAGAAAGCCGCTGAAGAGACCGCACCGAAGGTCTACGCGATGATCGACAAGCTCGCAAAGCAGGGCATCATCCACAAGAACAAAGCTGCCAACCTCAAGAGCGGTATCGCAGTCTACATCAATAAGCTCGCCTAGCACAAGGCAATCGGGATGTAGCGCAGTTGGTAGCGCACTACGTTCGGGACGTAGGGGTCGTCCGTTCGAGTCGGATCATCCCGACCAGCATAGAAGAGAGTCAACTCAGTCAGGGTTGGCTCTCTTTTTTGAATATTTCAAAAGTGATGATACTGTAACCTACCGCATTGAGGCGGCGTAGGTGCGCCAGCGGTCCAGGAGGGCGGACATGTCGGCGGGGAGGGGAGAGTCGAAGCGGATGGTCTGGCCGGTGCGGGGATGGACGAAACCGAGCGTCTTGGCGTGGAGGGCTTGACGGGGGCATATCTGGAAGCAGTTCTGTATGAACTGGCGGTATTTTGCGTAGATGGTGCCCTGGCGGATTTCACGGCCGCCGTAGCGTTCGTCGCCGAAGAGGGGATGGCCGATACTGGCCATGTGGACGCGGATCTGGTGGGTGCGTCCGGTTTCCAGCCGGCATTCGACAAGTGTCACGAAGCCGAAGCGTTCCAGGACGCGGTAGTGGGTTATGGCCGTCTTGCCTATGGACGGGTCGTCGAATGTGCGGAAGCGCAGACGGTCGGACGGGTCGCGGGCGATGTTGGCGTCGACGGTGCCCTCGTCTTCCTGGATATTGCCCCAGACTATGGCCTGGTAGCGTCTTTCGATGGAATGGACGAAGAACTGACGTGCCAAATGGAGTTGCGCTTCATCGTTCTTGGCCACAACCAGGAGACCGCTGGTGTCCATGTCGATGCGGTGGACCAGAATGCCCATGCGCTCGTCGGAGGCCTCTCCGGGCTCGATTCCGAGATGGAAGGCAAGTGCGTTTACGAGCGTGCCGCTGAAATGTCCGTTGCCCGGGTGGACTACCATCCCGGCCGGTTTGTCGACCACCAGAACGTCGTCGTCTTCGTAGACTATGTCAAGGGGGATGTCTTCCGGAACTATCTCGCATTCATGCCTTTGATAGGGCATTACGAACTGGATCAGGTCGCCGGGCCTGACGACGAGATTGGCTTTGGCCTGGGTGCCGTTGACCCTTACGTAACCGTTTGAGATGGCGTTCTGTACCCTGCTTCGGGAGGTGTTTTCCAGATGTGCCGCCATGAACTTGTCGAGGCGCATCGGTTCCTGCCCGGGATCGACTCCAAGGCGGAAATGCTCGAACATTTCGTCTTCTTCCTGCATGGGCTATTGGGGCTTTGCGAACTCGTCGTTCGTAAGGTAGAGGGTCACTTCGGAGCCGAGCAGGATGGGAGCGCGGGATGCGGCGGGGACTTGGCGTGATACGACCGCATCGAGGGAGTCGGCGTAGGTGCTGACGGTCTTGTCGAATACTAAACGCTTGATGTTGAGCGAATTGTCGTGTATGGCGTCGCGGGCGCGCAGGAGTTTCATGCCGAGGACGTCGGGGACATAGGTCTGGTTGTCCATGCTGCTAAGGCCCACGACCAGGTCGACTTCGCTGCCGCTGTCTATCATGCGGCCGGGCTCAACCTCGCGGTTGTCCATGAGCTGGCGCAGGACGTTGTTGGTGGCCATGTCGCTGACGTAGATGAGCTTGCCCAGGAACAGGCCGCGGGAGCCGAGTTCGGCTTTGGCCTGGCGCATGGAATAGCCGACCAGATTGGGCATCTGGACCTTCTTGGGGGTGACCGAATTTATGGTCAGGAGCACCCGGCGACCTTTCTTTACGCGGCTTCCGGCCTTTGGATTCTGGCTGTAGACCGCTCCGCGGGCCATGCGGCGGATGTAGACAGAGTCGATTACCTGGACGCGGATGTTGCTCAGGGATGCCTGGTAGGTGGCTTCACTCACTTTCATGTTGGTGAAATCCGGGACCGTGATCTCCTTTCCGTGGTGGGTCAGGGCACGCAGTCCCAAGTTGGCTCCGAGAATCAGCAGGGCCAGCACAATCGCCGCCCAGAGAATGTTCTTAACGATCCAGTTTCCGAAAAATTTGTTAGCCATACTATTCTAAAAAACAAGCAGTCCGCGGACAACGAGGAAGGCTCCGACAAGGGCCAGCGCAACGCCCGCTATGCGGTTTATAAACATCAAAACTTTGACATTCAGTTTCTTGCCTACCCGGCTCAGCGCCCATGAAAAGCAGAACCAGTAGGAAGCCGAGCCAAGGCTCAGGGCTATGACTACCGGTGCCAGATGGAACCCGCTCAGCTGGGTGTCGATCCCGAAAAAGGCGAACAGGCCGAACATCACGAGGACGGCTCCCGGGTTGGAGTAGCCCACAGCCACGGCTTTCAGGTAGTCCTTGATCGTGAAGGAAGTGCAGTTGTCCTGCTCGATGTGGAGAAGGGGCTCCCTGGCGTTGAAGAATACCGTCATGCCGATGATGGCGACCACTATGCCGCCGCATATCATCACCAGGCCTTCGTGGGCGTCGATGAGCCTCTGGGCGTAGCTGAGGGCGAAAATGGCCAGAAGCGCGAAGGTCGTATCGACGGTCGTGGCGCCGAGCCCCGTGATGAAACCGGCCTTGTGGCCATTGCAAAGGGACTTTTGCAAGACCAGTATGGCTATCGGCCCGAGCGGGACGGACGCGCATATTCCGATTAGGAAACCCTTAAGGATGTCAAGCGGCATGTCTTCCTGAAAGTTGTCTTGCAAAGATAATCATTTCCCGCGTTATTTGCTATAGTCCCCGCGCAGGGTCCTTACCAGGAGGGCAAGGAGCAGAAGCAGGAAAAGGAAACTGCAAAGGCGTCCGACGATGTCGCCGTTCCTGACGAAGAAGGTCTGGCCGTCGCGAAGGTGGATCTCGCCGCGAAGGGTGGCGGGCTCCCACCACGGGGTTTGGCTGACGATGCGGCCGCGCTGGTCGATTATCGCGGAGATGCCGGTGTTGGCGCAGCGGGCTATGTCTCGGCGCGTTTCGATGGCCCTGAGGCGGGAGTAGCTGAGGTGTTGGCGGTAGCCGGGAGTGTCGCCCCACCATGCGTCGTTGGTGATGACGCAGAGGGCCTGGGCGCCCTTTCTCACGTAGCCGGTGCAATATTCGCCATAAACTGATTCATAGCATATTGCGCAGCCGATCGGAGTGCCGTCGCCAAGGTGGAGGCAGGAGATTTCGTCCTGTCCGACGCAGCGGCCCATGACCCCTCCGAGGGCATCGTCGATGGGAACGAAAATGGCGGGGTAGGGTGTCAGTTCGGTGCCGACGACCAGCTTGCTCTTGTGGAAAATCTCGTATCTGCCGGAGGCGTCGGTGACAAGGGCCGAGTTGTGGGATTCGACCCACTGGCCGTCGTCTATCCTGCGGGCGGTGCGGGACGGTCGTTCGGAGGAATCGATTCGGGTCCATGCCGATGCGCCGAAAATGACGTCGACGCCCGGATAGTCCTGCAGGAAACCGTGGAAACGGCGGAAAGTCGCGCCCGAGGGAATGTCGTTCGTCACGACGTCGCCAGTGAAAGTTTCAGGCGCCAGCAGCAGGAGGGGAGCGGCGGTCGAGTCGCCTTTGCGGTCTTTCAGCGCCTTGGCGGCCAGGTCGAGGAAAATCGCGTTCTGGCCGGCCTGGCTCATGGACTGGAACTTCTGGTACGGGTCGAAATTCGGCTGGACGATGGCGACTTCACGCGGAGTACCTTCCTCCTCGAAAGAGGAGTAAATCGCGGCCGAAACGGCCATAGGGGCCAGTATGACGGTCACCGTTCCGGCGATTGCGGCGGATTTCGCCTTGACGTTCCATTCGCCCCAGAATCCCTCGCGCAGGGCGCATATCAGTCCGAAAACGGACAGGTTGGCCGCCCATACCCACAGCGATCCGCCCAGCGTGCCGGTGAATTCGTACCACTGGACAAGGCCGGTGCTTTGGGCGAAAGCGTGACCAAGGGTCAGCCAGGGCCATGAAATCTGGGTGCCGAAATACCATCTTTCCCAGGCGATCCACGCCAGCGCCAGGAAGATGTAGGGTACGCTTCCGGAAAAGCGCCTCCGGCTCCAGCGGAAAAGGGCGAATACCACCGACATCTGCAAGGCATTGGCCAGTACGGCGAAGATGCCTCCGCCGACGGTTGCGTTGCACACCCAGAAGGTTGTGAGGGCGTTCCACAGGACGAAGGTCCCGTAGTGCCACCACCAGAAGCGTTTGCCTTTGTAGATGCGCTCAAGCCATAGCAGCGGGACCAGCGCGATGAGCGCCACCCAGCCCGCGAAAGGCACCAGGAACGGTACGCTCAGCAGCACTGCCGAGGCGGCGGCAAGAAGCAGGTATTTTCCTTTTTCACCCATATCATGCAAAGATAGCAATTTATTCGCTTGATGACATAAAAAAACTGCCGGCCCTTTGAGGTCGGCAGTATGGTATGGGAAGGGGATGCTTACTCGGCGATGCGGGCTGCAGCCTCTTTGTAGTAGCGCTGGTTGATGAAGACGTCTTCCTTGTAAGGGTTGATGTGACGCTTGCAGGAGGTGTAGATGATGTAGCCCAGGGCAACGGCGTTGACAATCAGGGCGAGGGCGCTGACCACCGTCATTGCGGTAGGATTCGCGGCCACGGAAGTGACTGTGGTACCGACGGTTGCGGCGTCGCCACCTGCGGCAGCATAGATCTGCTTGATGGTCTCGATGCCTTCAGGATACTGGACGGGGAGGGTGACCCAGTTGAACTTGAAGAAGCCGTCCTTGAAGACTTCCTGGAAGAGAGGGAACACCTGTGCGAACATACACCAGATGGCCAGGGTGTTGGCGCGGTTCTGGATCCAGCCGCCCTTGTTCCAGAGCAGGGCTGCGATGGTCGGGGCGAGAAGCAGGGCGATACCGCAGAACCAGGAGTGGGTGGGGAGGCAGTTGTAGGTGTAGGCGAAGTTCCACACGTCGTAGACCACGATGTAGACCCAGGTCATGTCGGGCCATACCATGTCGGTCTTGTCCTTGGAGGAGTAGACGGACCACCATGCGGTCATACAGAAGATGTTCAGAAGACCGGCCACGCCGTTCATCACGTTGTGCCAGCCGCCATAGAGCCACACGCCTTCGCTGGAGAGCCACCATTTGTTCCAGCCCATCACTGCGGACTCGAAGTCGGAGACCACGGCGATGAGGATGTTGATCGCCACGATGATGAAGGGGAAGGGTTTGAACCAGTGTTCCTTGCCGATGCCCCAGCCATATTTGATCATCATGAAGCCGATGCAGCCGGTGAGCGCGGCGTAGAGCTTGGCATAGTGGAACCATCCGTTCATGTACATGTGGGTCTGGTTGTTGATGGCCCAATCCTGTCCGAGACGGACGCCGATGGCGATGGCGATGAAGTAGATGGTGAGGGCGGCCGGGACTGCGAAGAACATTACGGCTCCGCCGAATTTGGTTTTACGGGCAAACTCGTTCAGGAGGATGAGTCCCACGAGAACGCCGATGAGGGCAAGCCACTGAGGGAGGGCATTTGCCCCGTAAACATGAAATAACATAATTAGTTAGGTTTGGTTATAATAAGTGTTTAAGTGCGTTCTTATGTGTTCAGCGGGGCAAATGTAGCGAATTTCCGCCGAACGGCAAGCGGAAAAATGGAAATATTCCTCTATCTTTGCAAGGATTAAAACAAGCCTTATGGACAAGAAATCCTATGCATTGGGCATGAGCATTGCCCACAATATGCTCCAATCAGGTGTGAAGGACCTTTCCTTCGACGATTTCGCCGCCGGAGTCAAGGCCACGATGACCGGAGCGCAGCCCGCGCTGGACTATGAAGAGGCCGGAGCCATCCTCAACGACTATTTCGCTTCGCTCGAGGCTGAAAAGGCTGCGGAAGAGGCCGAAATCGCCGGCGTTATGAAGAAGGACGGTGAGGAATTCCTCCGCAAAAACGCCAAGGAAAAGGGCGTCGTCGTCCTGCCCAGCGGCCTGCAATACAGGGTTATCAAGGAAGGTAATGACAAGATGCCCGGCAAGACCGACAAGGTCCGCTGCCACTATGAGGGCAAGTTCACCAACGGCCAGGTGTTCGATTCGTCCTACAAGCGTGGCGAACCCGCCGTTTTCGGTGTCAACCAGGTTATCGCCGGTTGGACGGAGGCTCTTCAGCTGATGGGCGAAGGTGCTGAGTGGGAGTTGTTTATCCCTTACCAGCTGGCCTATGGCGAGGCGGGTGCCCATGGTGCCATTCCGCCCTGCGCCGCGCTGATCTTCCGCGTCGAGCTGCTCAAGGTTCTGTAGGGGCATCCCTTTCGCTGCCGTGGATCTGGCGGGTGCCATCGAAATTTTCGCCCTCGTCTCGGGCCTGGCCTATGTCGTTCTGGAGATAGGCCAGCGCAATGCGATGTGGGTCCTCGGCGTCCTCACGGGCGTCGCGTGCGCGTATTCCTTTGCTACGCAACACCTCTGGGCCTCCATGGCGCTCAACGTCTACTACGTCGCCGTCTCCGTCTGGGGCTTCATCCAGTGGCGCCGCGATGCGAGGAAGGTTGGGGGAGGTCCCCGCGTTGATTCCGGCTCGACTGAAGCGTCAGGTATTTCAGCCTCCGCAAGGGCGACATCGGAGCCCGCTGGCGAGGCGGAACCGGGCAGGGTGATTCACCTTCGGAGTCTTTCAACTAAAACTTTGATTATCAGTTGTGTTGCTACGATAGCAGGGTCTATTGGGCTGTTTTTTCTGTTGCGTGCTATCGGGGATTCGTCGTCGGTTCTGGATGCGGTCGTGACTGTGCTGAGTGCCGTTGCGACGGTGTGGCTGGCGTTGTCGATTCCTCAGCAATGGATATTGTGGATAGTCGCCGATCTGCTTTCGACCGTCCTATGTGCCGTGTCCGGCCTGTGGTGGATGGCATTCCTATATTTCGCTTATGCGGCGTCCGCCGTCTATGGATATTTCCATTGGACCAGAAAAGGAACCTATGTCGATAATTAAACAAAAATACCCTTCGGCGCTTCTCGAAGACGCCGTCGAAGCAATCGGATCCCTTCCCGGGATAGGTCATCGAAGCGCCCTTCGCCTGGCCCTCCATCTGCTTCGTCAGCCCGCCGAAAACGTCCATCATCTTACCGGCAGCATCGACCGTCTTCGGGACGAGGTTCATTACTGCCGGACCTGCCGCATGATCTCTGACGAGGAGGAATGTTCCATCTGCCGCGACCATACCCGCGACCGCTCTACCATCTGCGTTGTCGAAAGCGTCCGCGACGTCATGAGCATCGAAAATACCGGCCAATATCACGGTCTCTACCACGTCCTCGGCGGCATCATTTCCCCCATCGGCGGCATCGGCCCCTCCGACCTGACCATCAAGGAGTTAGTTGCGCGCATTTCAGCTGCGACTTCAGGCGGTGATTATCCTTCGTTGGGCGCTGCTGGTGCGGATGGCTCGCGCGGCGCTTCCGACCAGTTTCCGTCAGCCGATTCTGAGGCTGACATGGCCGTTTCGCGCGGCGTTCCTGCGTCGGACCTTGAAGTCATTCTGGCCCTGGGCGGCGACGTGGAAGGAGAAACGACCGCGTTCTACATCTACCGCCAGATCGCCCCTTTCGGAGTGCGCGTCACGACCCTTGCGCGCGGCCTCGGTTTCGGCGACGACCTCGAATACGCCGACGAACTGACCCTCGGCCGCTCCATCATCGCCCGCCAACCCTTCGCCCCCACCGCCGGGTAGTTTGCATCCAAGTCGCCAGGCGGAGGGCCCCGGGACTGACGGGCGGAAACGGTCCAACCCCGGTCACTGGACGGCGAACTCGTCCTTTTAGCCGGCCACAAGGGCCATCTAACGTCCTCAAACAGACGCCGTCCTGCCGCTCCGCGTCACCGTTTCCTCCACATTCCCACGCACTCCCGCGCTCTCCTTCCCACATCCCAACGCCTCGCCCACACACTGTCCGTTTCCGCCCTATTCGTTCCGGAACCCTCCGCATGGCTATATGCGATTATTCGTTCTGATAATCGTCGCAAAATCTGGCCGCTTATTTTACATAAATACCTGTATTTCTGTAATTTATGGAACTAATTGTGGCCTATCTTATAGCGCACTGGTCAACAAGCGAAGCAGCGTGCGGGCCGCTATCTCGAGCCCGCTAAGTCGCGTGCTCGCTTGTAGCTGCCGGCGGTCGTATATGCCGGCAGCGGTGACCCAAGTCTTGCAGGCGTCGAGCCTGTCGAAACTGCTGTGATCGCCAGTAACTGTGACCTTCATAACGTGTTCGTTGAGCCCATCGAAACGACCAAGATTTTCGATTGTGATTTGCCATATTCTGAGTGTTCACAAAATGACCCGTAAACGCGTGGAGGACAATCCATTAACTAGTAGGAACTTATGCAAAATGCCTGTCGCGATTTCGGGACAGGCATTTTGCATAAAATGCTGATCTGCAGGTGTTTTGCCTCCACGCGGTTTATCCTGCAGATAGAGTTAACCAGAGTCGCAATCTGATTGCATCGCCGTCGGCAAGAACGACCGCCGCCGGCTACAACACGCGTCCGCGGCCTGGCGAGCTCGATACAGCGGCTCGCGGCGCTACCGTGTGTTGTTGCAATAGGTTGCGTTGAGGCTTGCAGTTTTCGTACGTGTTTTCCTACAAGTATCGGTCTCCAACATGGGACTTGGTGTTTTGGCTGGGGCAGCATAGGCTAGTTTGCGCATGTAGCTGGGCTGAATTGCTGTAAAATGTAAGTGCTATGCTAGTAATGGATTACCGACATGTCTTTGGATTTATTTTCGAAAGACGATGTGATAAATGATTTGTTATCAAATGTTTGCGTTTTACGCGTTTTCGCTAGTCCTGATAATTGTTAACCTGAATACATTGGCTGATTGCACCGCCGGCGGCAAATGCGACAGCCGCCGGCTACAACACGCGTTCGCGGCCTAGCGAGCTCGAGATAGCGGCTCGCGGCGCTACCGTGTGTTGTTGCAATAGGTTGCGTTGAGGCTTGCAGTTTTCGGGCGTGTTTTCCTACAAGTATCGGCCTCAAACATGGGACTTGGTGTTTTGGCTGGGGCAGCATAGGCTAGTTTGCGCATGTGCTGGGCTGAAAACACGTAAAATGGAAGTGCTTTGCTAGTAATGGATTACCGACATGTCTTTGGAATTATTTTCGAAAGACGATGTGATAAATGATTTGTTATCAAATGTTTGCATTTTACGTGTTTTCGTTAGTCCTGATAATGGTTTACCAGAAGACATTGGCTGATTGCACCGCCGGCGTCAAGAACGCACGCCGCTGGCTACAACACGCGTTCGCGGCCTAGCGAGCTCGATACAGCGGCTCGCGGCGCTACCGTGTGTTGTTGCAATGGACGGAGAGGAGAGATGGTTGTGGAGGAGTGGTGTTGTGGTTTTTTGTCGGAGGGTTGCGATGATAGGTGACTGTTGGTTCGTTTGGTGAAGTGGAGAGGGGAGGTAGGATGTGGGATGCTGGGTGTTGGATGTGGAAGGTGGGGTGCTTGGTGTTGGATGTGGGAGGTGGGGCGCTGGGTGTTGGATGTTGGTCAGGATGTCGAATGTTGGATGTTGGAGGTGGCGTGTTGAAAATGGCGTCTGGATGTGGTTAGGGATGGGTTGAGGCGGCGGTGAGGGCGGGAGGTGGCGATTTGGTGTTGGCGGGCAAAGATTATCCGAAGGATAAATTCGTCAAAATGTTGGAAAAAACGCGATTTTGTCATAATTTTTTCATAAATTTGCAAAGATTGTGGGAGAGTATTTTAATTAATCTGCAATCGGGGGCTCCCGGTTTTGCGCTCTGGATAGAGATGCTGCCGGCGTGCAGGGGACTAAACCTGTCGGGCCTGGCGCCTGCTACCTGGGGTGAAACTGGTAATTCTTTGATTATCAGAGTTTTTGTTCGCCGTGTAGGAGTGGGAGAAGTATGCTGTTCAGAAGAATCAATTCCGAATAGATGGATCAAGGTCAGCAATTGACTCAGGCACAGGAGTCTGGCCCCAAGGCCCAGACCTCTCAAGCGTTGCAGGCTGGACAAGTGTCGCAGCCGGGTGAGATTGAGCAGGGTTCGCAGTTGGGGCAAGCGGAACAAGTGTCGCGGCCAGGTGAGGTTGAGCAGGGTTCGTTGCTGGGGCGGCGTGAGCAGGGAGAGCAGGGTTCGCAGTTGGAGCAAGTGGAAGAAGCGTCGCAGCCAGGTGAGGTTGAGCAGGGTTCGTTGCTGGGGCGGCGTGAGCAGGTAGAGCAGGGTTCGCAGTTGGGGCAAGCGGGACAAGTGTCGCGTCTAGGTGAGGCAGAGCAGGGGTTGCGGCCGGGGCAGGGGAGGAGGAGCAAGAAGGATGAGGAGTTGCATTGGTATGCGCTGAAGGTGTTCTATAATAGGCTCAAGCGTTTGCAGGGACTCATTCATGAAGAGGGCGTGAGCACGTATGTGGCTATGCAGGTTGTGGAGGAGTATTCCGGTGGGAAGTTGACGTATGTTGAGAAGCCGTTGATCCCGTCGCTGATGTTCGTCAGGTCCACGAGCGAGTGGCTGCGCGATTTCAAGTTTCGCCACGAGGCTGAATTTCTGTACTACAGCGATATAGTGACTCGCGAGCCTGCGGCGATTTCGGACGCTGAAATGAAAAGCTTTCAGATAGTTACGTCGGCCAGGAATGGTCGCAAGGTCGATTATCTTGGTGTAGACGGTCCCAATTTCCGTAAAGGGGAGCGAGTTAGGGTCGTTGCCGGCATGTATAAGGGTGTTGAGGGGTATATCAAGCGGGTTAAGGCAGACCGCAAGTTGCTGGTTGTCCTGACGGGCGTCGCGCTGGTGGCCATATCATGGGTCGATCCTGCGTATCTGGAGAAGTTGGATTGATGTGCTGGAGGCGGCCGCATGTCGGCGGTAAATAATTGAATAATAATCAGAAAATGAAAATACTTGTGACCGGCGCTGCCGGGTTTATCGGTTCGCGCTTGCTGCATGATCTTGCAGAACGTGGCGACGAGGTGGTCGGTATCGACAACATCAACGACTACTACGACGTTCGCCTGAAATACGGTCGTCTGGCAGAAAATGGCTTCGTGATGTCCGGAGCGGAGGCGAAAGAGATACGAAGCAGCAGGTGGGAGAAGGCGAGGTTCGTGAGGATGGATCTTTGCGATAAGGAGGCGTTGGATGGGCTGTTTGAGAGGGAGAGGTTCGACAAGGTGGTGAATCTGGCTGCGCAGGCGGGGGTGAGGTATTCGATTACGAACCCGTATGCGTACCTCCAGAGCAACCTTGTGGGCTTCCTGAATGTGCTTGAGGCGTGCCGGAACAATGGGGTGAAGCATCTGATTTATGCGTCGTCGAGCAGCGTCTATGGGCTGAATGCCAAGGTGCCGTATAGCGAGGCGGACAAGGTCGACAACCCGGTGAGCCTGTATGCCGCCACCAAGAAGAGCAACGAGCTGATGGCACATGCCTACTGCAAACTCTATGGCATCAGCATGACCGGTCTGCGCTTTTTCACCGTCTACGGGCCGTGGGGACGTCCCGACATGAGTCCGATGCTGTTTGCGGGCGCCATTTTCCGCGGCGAGCCCATCAAGGTGTTCAACGGAGGCGACATGATCCGCGACTTCACCTTCATCGACGACATCGTGGAAGGGACAGTCCGGTGCATCGACCGTGAGCCGGCCCCCGACGCCAATGGCCTGCGTTACCGCGTCTACAACATCGGCTGCAGCAACCCTGTCCGCCTGATGGACTTCATCGCCGAAATCGAGCAGGCCTGCGGCAAAGAGGCCCGGAAGATATTCCTGCCCATGCAGCCCGGGGACGTCTACCAGACCAACGCCGACACGACCCTCCTCGAGCGGGAAGTCGGCTACAAACCCCACGTCAGCCTCCATGAGGGCATAGCCCGCTTCATGGACTGGTACCGTAGTGACAAAAACCCTCTCAGATAAGCCATGCGCTGCGAAGAGAAATTCCATAGCACATACCACCGCGACCCGGAAGGCATCGCATTCTGCCCCTATCGCATCTGTCCCATAGGCGCCCACAGCGACCATAACCTCGGCAAAATCACCGGCCTGGCCATCGACAAGGGCATCCACATCGCCTACAGCACCAAGCAGAACGGCGTCGTGGAAATGAGCTCCCTGCAGTTCCCCAAGCGGGCGCAGTGGCACATCGCTTCCGTACCTGCAGTCAAACCGGGCGACTGGGCCGACTACCTCCGCGGTGCTACGCTCATGCTCTCGAGGCGTTTCCGTCTGGACGTGGGCCTGTGCGGCGTCATCGAAGGAACCCTGCCCATCGGAGGCCTCTCCAGCAGCGCCGCCGTCATCATCGCATTCCTCCAGGCCCTCTGCCGCGTCAACGGTATTCACCTTGCACCTCAGGATCTTATCGACATCGCATACAGCGCCGAACATGACTACGTCGGCGTCTCCTGCGGCAAGCTTGACCAGAGCTGCGAAGTGCTCAGCAAGGCCGGCCACCTCCTATACCTCGACACCCGCGACGGTACCTACGAGACCATTCCGCAACATCCGGACATGAAACCTTGGGGTATCGCCATTTTCTTCTCCGGCCTGGAACACAGCCTCGCCGGAAGCGGTTTCAATACGCGCGTGGACGAACTGAAAGCCGGCGTATATGCCCTCCAGGCATTGTCAGGCATGGAATATGGCAAATTCAAGGAAGCATTCGCCCGCAACGTGCCTCGCGACGTCTACGAAGCCTACAAGGACCGTCTGCCCGTCCAGTGGCACCGCCGCTGCGAACATTGGTACACCGAGTTCGAACGCGTGGAAAAAGGTGCCGAGGCATGGCGACGCGGCGATATCGAGGCCTACGGCAAACTGTCGTTCGAGTCGGGCTGGAGCAGCATCCACAACTGGGAGAGCGGCGCGCCGGAGCAGATCCGTCTCTACGAAATCATGCGCGACACCCCCGGCATCTACGGCGGCAGGTTCAGCGGAGCCGGCTTCAAGGGCTGTTGCATGGCGCTTATCGACCCCGCGCAGGAAGAGGCGATTTGCCGCAGGGTGGAGAAGGAATACCTTCGTTCCTTCCCCCATTTGGAAGGAAAATTCAGCATCCATCTGGCCCACAGCGCAGATGGCGTGAACGTATAACTATGCACTGTATCATACTTGCAGCCGGCTATGCGACCCGGCTTTATCCCCTTACGGAAAACTTCCCGAAACCCCTTCTGGAGGTTGGCGGCAAGACGATTCTCGACTGGATGGTGGACGACATCGCCGACGCGGTGACCGGCTACACGGTTGTGACCAACCATCGTTTCGCGCCTCATTTTGAGCGATGGGCATCGTCAAGGCCCGAAAATATCGCCGTCGTCGACGACGGAACATCGACCAACGAAACCCGCCTGGGCGCAGTCTGCGACCTGCTCCTTGCCATCGACAAGGGCGGGCTCAAGGGCGAAGACTTGCTGGTAATCGCAGGAGACAACCTCCTGACATTCAGCCTTCAGCGGTTTTTTTCTTACGCGCGCGCACGTGAGACAAGCTGCGTCATGCGTTTCCGTCAGGACGATCCGGAGCGTCTTCGCAAGAGCGGCGTGGCTGAAATCGACGCCGACGGCCGCATAATCCGCATGGAGGAGAAGCCGCAGGAGCCTCGCAGCAACTGGTGCATCCCGCCGTTCTACCTCTACAAAGCCGCTGACGCAGAGCTCATTCCGCAGGCCGTTGCGGACGGTTGCGGCACGGACGCCCCGGGAAGCCTCGTCGCATGGCTGTGTGAACGGACGCCGGTCTACAGCATGGAAATGCCGGGCAAGCGCCTGGATATCGGTAACTTGGCCAGTTATGAAAACGCCAGGGCGACCTATCGCGGAATCACTAATATGAAGATTGCAGTTGCGGGAACTGGATATGTCGGCTTGTCGATTGCGACTCTGCTGGCCCAGCGTAACGAGGTCATGGCGGTGGACGTGATTCCCGAGAAGGTGGAAAAAATCAACCGGAAGGAATCGCCGATAGCCGATGTGGAAATAGAGAAATACTTGAAGGAGAAGGATTTGAACCTTGTGGCGACGCTCGATGGCAGGGCGGCATACCGCGATGCCGACTTCGTGGTGATTGCCGCGCCGACCAATTACGATCCGAAGAAAAACTTCTTCGACACTTCGCACGTCGAGGAGGTGATTGAGCTGGTCCTGGAGGTCAATCCCGACGCCGTAATGGTGATCAAATCCACGGTTCCAGTCGGCTACACGAAGTCCGTCCGTGAAAAATTCAGCTACCGCGAGAGGCTCTCTGACGGCACTTTCCGCGTGGTTGTTCCGAAGATAATCTTCGCGCCGGAGTTCCTCCGCGAGTCCAAGGCGCTGTATGACAACCTCTATCCGAGCCGTATCATCGTCGGGTACGACGACGAATCCCTCGCCGATGCGGCACACACATTTGCCGGGCTTATCAAGGCTGGAGCCATCAAGGAGGATGTGCCGGTGCTGTATATGGGCAGCACGGAGGCAGAGGCGGTCAAGCTGTTCGCCAACACATACCTCGCCCTGAGGGTCAGCTTCTTCAATGAGCTGGATACTTACGCCGAGGTTAAAGGACTTGATACGCAGGCGATTATCGAAGGTGTGGGACTGGATCCGCGCATCGGGACGCACTACAACAACCCGAGCTTCGGATATGGCGGATACTGCCTGCCGAAAGACACCAAGCAGTTGCTGGCCAACTTCAACGATGTGCCGGAAAACCTCATCAAAGCCATTGTCGAAAGCAACCGCACTCGCAAGGACTACATCGCCGACCGGGTGCTTGATAAAGCCGGATATTACACTGCGTCAAGCGCTTACGATTCTGCGAAGGAACGCGAAGTGGTCGTCGGGGTGTATCGCCTTACGATGAAATCGAATTCCGACAACTTCCGCCAGAGTGCCATCCAGGGCATCATGAAGCGCATCAAGGCCAAGGGCGCGAAGGTCATCATTTTCGAACCGACGCTTCCGGCGGGTTCGACGTTCTTCGGCAGCCGCGTCGTGGGCGACCTCGCTTCGTTCAAGGCACAGGCCGACGCAATCATCGCCAACCGTTACGACTCCGCGCTGGACGACGTTCAGGACAAGGTCTACACAAGGGACATTTTTAAAAGAGACTAGATGAAAAAAGCTCTGATTACCGGCATCACCGGCCAGGACGGTTCGTTCCTTGCCGAACTGCTGATCGAAAAGGGATACGAGGTCCACGGCATTCTCCGCCGCAGTTCGACGTTCAACACCGGACGCATCGAACATCTGTATCTGGACGAATGGGTCCGCGACATGAAGAAAAAGCGGCAGGTCAACCTCCATTGGGGCGACATGACCGACTCGTCGAGCCTCATCCGCATCATCAGCGAAGTCCGTCCCGACGAGATATACAACCTCGCGGCCCAGAGCCATGTGAAGGTGTCTTTCGAAGTGCCGGAGTTCACCGCCGACGCCGATGCGATGGGCGTTCTGCGCCTTCTGGAGGCCGTCCGTATCGCCGGTCTGGCGCAAAGCTGCCGCATCTACCAGGCCTCGACCTCGGAGCTTTTCGGCCTCGTGCAGGAGGTGCCGCAGCGTGAGACGACGCCGTTCTATCCGCGCAGTCCCTATGGCGTAGCCAAGCTCTACGGCTACTGGATCATGAAAAACTACCGCGAGAGCTACGGCATGTACTGCTGCAACGGCATCCTCTTCAACCATGAGAGCGAGCGTCGCGGCGAGACGTTCGTGACGAGGAAGATAACCCTTGCGGCGGCGCGAATCGCTCAGGGTCTGCAGGATAAACTCTATCTGGGCAACCTCAGCGCCCGCAGGGACTGGGGCTATGCCAAAGACTTTGTCGAAAGCATGTGGCTGATGCTGCAGCAGGAGCGCCCCGACGACTATGTCATCGCCACGGGGCAAAACCACACGGTCCGCGAATTCTGCTTCCTGGCATTCCGCGAGGCGGGCATTTCGCTTCGCTGGGAAGGCGAGGGTCAGGATGAAAAGGGGATAGATTCGGCCACCGGCCGCATTCTGGTGGAGGTTGATCCGAAATATTTCCGCCCCGCGGAGGTGGACCAGTTGCTCGGCGACCCGTCGAAGGCCCGGCGCATCCTGGGCTGGAACCCTCAGAAGACCACCTTCGAGGAACTGGTGCGTATCATGGTGCGTCACGACATGGAAGAGGTCAGGAAGAAGTAAATGGAAAAACACAGCATAATATACGTTGCAGGCCATCGCGGGATGGTTGGAAGCGCTATCGTGAGGGAACTTCGCAGGCAGGGATACGACAATCTCGTGCTGCGAACCCACGCGGAGCTCGACCTTACCCGTCAGGCCGATGTGGAGGCGTTTTTCGCCGCCGAGAAGCCGGAATACGTGTTCCTTGCCGCCGCCAAGGTGGGAGGCATCGTCGCCAATCAGAGCGCCCCGGCCGACTTCATGTACGACAACATGGTCCTGGAGATGAACGTCATCCATGCCGCATGGCAAAATGGCTGCCGCAAGCTCGAGTTCCTCGGAAGTTCGTGCATTTACCCCCGTCTGGCTCCGCAGCCGATGCGTGAAGACTGCCTGCTGACCAGCGCCCTTGAAAAGACCAACGAGGCCTACGCCCTGGCGAAAATATCCGGCCTCAAATACTGCGAATACCTTAACCGTCAATACGGTACGGACTACATCAGCGTGATGCCGACCAACCTCTACGGCCCCGGCGACAACTATCATCCCGAGCACAGCCACGTCCTCCCGGCGCTCATCCGCCGTTTCCACGAGGCCAAGGTGGCAGGCGCTTCGTCGGTGACTTGCTGGGGCGACGGCAGTCCGCTGCGCGAGTTCCTCTACGTCGACGACCTGGCGGAGCTCTGCGTGTTCTTGATGAACAACTATTCCGGCGACGAGACCGTCAATGCCGGAACAGGCAAAGAAATCAGCATCAAGGCTTTGGCCGAGCTTGTGGCCAAAGTCGTAGGCTTTAAGGGCAGCATCCTTTGGGACGCTTCCCGCCCGGGCGGCACCCCGCGGAAGCTGCTCGACACCTCGAAGGCCGCGGCCCTCGGCTGGACCTACAGGACGGAGCTCGAAGATGGCATCCGCCTGGCTTACCAAGATTTTCTCACTAGCCCCATAAGGGCTGAAAGATAAATGTTTATGCATCGTACTATCATCGTAACCGGGGGAGCCGGTTTCATCGGCAGCCACGTCGTGCGGCTGCTGGTTAACAAATATCCGGACTATCGGATTATTAATCTTGACAAACTGACATACGCCGGCAACCTGGCGAACCTGCGCGACATCGAGGACAAGCCCAACTACCGCTTCGTCCGCATGGACATCTGCGACTTCGACGGCGTTCTCGCGCTAATCAAGCAGGAAAATGTGGACGGCATCATCCACCTTGCAGCCGAGAGCCACGTGGACCGTTCCATCAAGGATCCTTTCACCTTCGCCCAGACCAACGTCATGGGTACGCTCTCGCTCCTCCAGGCCGCCAAGGCCGCATGGGAGCCCCTCGGGTGGCAGGTCCGTCATTCTGAGCGAAGCGAAGAATCTGTCCCGTGCCGCTTCTACCACATCTCCACCGACGAAGTCTACGGAGCACTGGAAATGACCGACCCTGAGGGGATTACGCCGCCGTTTTCGACCAAGGCGTCGTCGGGAAAGCACCATCTGGCCTATGGCTCCAAGTTCTTCACCGAAGACCTTAAGTATCAGCCGCATAGCCCCTACAGCGCAGCGAAGGCTTCAAGCGACCATTTCGTGAGGGCGTTCCACGACACCTTCGGCATGCCGACCATCGTGACGAACTGCTCCAACAACTATGGTCCTTATCAGTTCCCCGAAAAGCTTATCCCTCTGTTTATCAACAATATCCGTCATCGTAAGCCACTCCCGGTCTACGGTAAGGGCGAGAATGTGCGCGACTGGCTCTATGTCGAAGACCATGCGCGCGCCATCGACCTAATCTTCCACGAAGGCAAGGTGGGGGAGACCTACAACATCGGCGGATTCAACGAGTGGAAAAACATCGACGTCATCAAGGTTCTCATCGAGACGGTGGACCGTCTGCTGGGCCGTGCTCCCGGCGAAGACATGGGCCTGATAACGTATGTGACCGACCGTGCCGGCCACGACCTGCGCTATGCCATCGACAGCCGCAAGCTTCAGAAGGAACTCGGCTGGGAGCCGTCCCTCCAGTTCGAGGAAGGCATAGAGAAGACCGTCCGCTGGTACCTCGACAACCAGGCCTGGATGGACAACGTCACTTCAGGCGATTATCAGAAATATTACGAAGACATGTATAGCGGGCGATAATGCCCGGAAGGAATGAGGCGACCATCATGAAGCAAAATGAAAACAGTATGGCCCAGAGACTGACCTTTAGCTCCATTCGCGACAAATACCTCAGCGGAAAAGTCATCGCGACGCTGGACACCCTCCTGTCCCTTCTGGCATCCTTTATCGTCATCATCATCGTCAAGGATCTCCTGAGCGACAAATTCTACTCCGTCCGGCTGCTTATTGCCTACATGTCGACGTCGCTTGTCTCGTCGATAGTGTTCCTCTACGTGTTCCGGACCTACCGCATCATCATCCGCCATCTCGGCGTCAAGGACCTCATCCCGTTCGGGTGCGTTTCCCTGGCCAAGAGTGCCGTCATCCTGCTGACGCTGTCGCTGATGGGGATGTATTCCAACTGGCTGATGGCCATATGCGGGCTGGATTTCCTGGTGACGTTCTTCTTCCTCATCGGGGTGCGCCTGGCGATGATCATAACCTATGAGCTGATCAACCGGAAGACGCAGGAAAAATATGAGTATCAGCGGGTTCTGGTCTATGGCACCTCCGACAAGAGCGTAGCCACCATCGTCCGCCTGCAGAATTCGCCGCACTACAAGATCATCGGCTTCCTGGAGCGTTCCGACAACAAAGACGACCTCAGCATCGACCGCCTGCCTGTGTTCCATTTTACTGACGACAGCCAGCTTCCCGGCATCATTCTCGCGCGCGGTATCGACGCTGTGCTGTTCTCCAAGGACATCGAGGCGCAGGGCGAGGAAGACGGCGTGATCACCTTCTGCTCCAAGCACAAAGTGCGGACGCTCATCGTTCCCGGCGTGGATGAAATGATTGAGGGCCAGAATATTATAAAGCCGCGCGAGATTAAGGTCGAAGACCTCCTGGGCCGCCAGGAAATCGTCATTTCGCTCGACGAGATACGGGACAATTTCTCAGGCAAGGTGGTCATGGTCACCGGCGCCGCGGGTTCCATCGGCAGCGAACTGGTGCGGCAGCTGGCGGGATTCGGCGTTAAGCAACTGATTCTCTTCGACAATGCCGAGACGCCGATGCACAATATCCGCCTCGAACTCGAAGACAAGTTCCCCGGCCTCGACTTCGTTCCCGTCATCGGCGACGTCCGCCAGATCCCGCGTCTGGACTATGCCTTCCGCAAGTGGCGTCCGCAGGTCGTGTTCCATGCCGCCGCATACAAACATGTGCCGCTTATGGAGGAGAACCCTTGCGAGGCGGTGCTCGTCAACGTCTACGGCTCGCGCAACGTGGCCAACAAGTGCATCGAGTATGGCGTGGAGAAGATGGTGATGATTTCGACCGACAAGGCGGTGAACCCGACCAACATCATGGGTTGCACCAAGCGTCTGGCCGAGATTTATGTCCAGTCGCTGGGCCTTGCCATCGAGAGGGGTCAGCATGAGGGCGTGACCAAGTTCGTCACCACGCGTTTCGGCAACGTGCTTGGTTCCAACGGCAGCGTCATACCGCGTTTCCGCGAGCAGATTGCCAAGGGCGGCCCGGTCACCGTCACCCATCCGGAGATCAACCGTTTCTTCATGACCATTCCGGAGGCCTGCCGCCTGGTGATGGAGGCCGCGACCATGTCGACCGGCAACCAGATTTTCGTCTTCGACATGGGCAAGCCCGTCAAGATCGCCGACCTCGCCCGCCGCATGATTATGCTGGCCGGCTTCACTCCCGACCGTGACATCAAGATTGAATACACCGGCCTGCGCCCCGGCGAAAAGCTCTACGAGGAGGTGCTCTCCGACAAGGAAAACACCCTCCCGGCCTTCCACCAGCGCATCCGCATCGCCAAGGTGCGCGAATACGCCTACGACGACATCAACGCCACCATCGACCGCCTCGAAACCCTCTCCCGCGCCGTCGAAATCCCCGAAATGGTCGCCCTCATGAAGCGCACCGTCCCGGAATTCAAGAGCGAGAACCCGAGGTATAGGGATTAGGGGGGGAAAAATAATTATAATAATATGGTCAATAAGGTTATCTTTGAGAACTATAAACCTTTTGAGGGGAGTCACGAGATAGAAATTCGTCCTATAACTCTGCTGGTTGGTAAAAATAACAGTGGCAAGAGTTCCCTGACCCATTTGATTTGCCTTCTCGAACGGTTGCTTGGTCTGAAGAAAGATATATACTATAAGCATTTTCTCGACGATATCGTCAACATGTACACATTCCATAACATGTTGACGACAGGCTTGACATTGGGAATCGAGAACGAAAGGGGCTGTCGCCTGTCATTCTCCTTTGTCCGGAATGAGGGGAAGATTTATCTTTACAGGCTTTGCGTTAAGGAAAAGGAGGAGTCCTATGAAAAGATTTTTTCAAAGGACGAGGTTCAGGCAAATACCAATATCTTCGATCAGGTGGAACCGGTCCTTCAGCAGTGGAACTACAGTATGAAGGACTGGGCCTTCTCTACTGATTACTTGGGGCCCGTCCGTCGACTTCCAGAGTCGCTTTATCGGGTGAAAAACAATCATCCTGTCCAGATGGGACGATACGGCGAAAACGCTTTCGAATTGCTGGTAGATTCCTGGAAGGATGACCGTGTCCTGTTTGACAACGTGTCGTCCTGGATGGGCAGCCATTTGGATGGGCAGCATGTGGATATCATACATCTGCCTGTTATGGATGAGTATTATTGGTTCCAGACGGCCAGTAATCCCAGTGGCCTCTCCGTCCCGATAGAAGAAGTTGGAGAAGGGTTTTCCCAGGTACTTCCCGTGATTGTCCAGTCTTATCTTACTCATCCTGCAGACATCCATATCGTTGAACAGCCGGCTTTGCATCTTCATCCGGCGGCGCATGCATGTGTGGCGGAACGATTGGTTGAGTCTGTAACGCAGGCCGGCAACCGTTACATAATCGAATCTCATTCGGAGAATATACTGCTGGCCCTTCGGCGCGCTGTCAGCGATCCGTCCAGTCAGCTGCGGAGTCGGGATGTTGTCATTTATTTCGTGGATAAGGAGTCCCAGAACGCGCGTCTGGACAAGATAGAAATCCTTGATAATGGCGATCTGACGTCATGGCCGACAGGCGTCTTTAGCGAAGGCTTCGATCTGATGAAAGACATTATTCGCAATCGAAGATGATATTTGAACTGTCAGAGGGGTTCGTCAGAGGAACTGACGCGTGCCGGCTTGCTGATTTGGTATGCCACATCATGCATGGCGAGCATTACCTTAGTATTTCGGGTGCTTCGGAATCGATGCTGCTGGATGCCATTGAGCAGAACGCGGGGACAACGGACCGGGATCTTTTTGACCTTTATATTTCGTGGGGAATGTCTCCGACAGTGGAACTGCGGACTTATCTTACGACGGTTAGTGACGCCCGGTTTACATATGAAAAGTTGGATGCCATCGCCACCAATCCTTCAATCCTTCTGATGGAGAACCTGCGTGAGTGGTCGTTCTATCAGAATCTGATGGCGAGCTATCTTTCCGACTCTCGGTTCAAAAATATATTTGTGCTGCTTGCTGCTGCGTCCCGGAATCCGAAGCGGTTGAAGCCTGATCAGGCAGGGGGCTTCGGGGATATGGAGCACATGTTGAAGATGTATCAGCAGTTGGGCTACGCGGGTATTTCCGAGCAGAAAATAATGGTGGTCATGGACAGGGATACGGACAGTGCTTCGATCTATCCGACTGATCGGCCGGAGTTGCTTAAACTATTGTCCGGGAAAAGACCGGAATCACTTTCTTCAGAGGATATTTATCGACTTAAGCAAGGAAAGTATTGCTGGCACATGTGGTATCGCAGGGCTATCGAGAACTACATTCCGGATGAGGCTTTTACCGCATTGGGTAAGAAGCGGAAGGTGTTGGAGAAGTTCTCAGACCATCCCTACGACAAACCGGAAAAATATTACAGTTATAAAAAGAACCAGTTGGAGACTCTTTCCGGAGTGATGACCAGAGAGTTATTCGAGAAAGGCTTGATAGTTTTTAAAGAAGACGGAGTAGAAATGAATGAAATGCAGCTATTCCTTCTGAAAATAGCGAAAATTGTCTGATGGCTGAGAGAATTCTTATAAAAGCGGACCGTGAGTACCTTCGCGAAGTATTTGCGAAAATAGAAAGCGGAGAGTACGCCGTCCCTGTTTTCCAAAGGGACTATGTATGGAAGTCAAATCAGATTATAGACTTGTTTGACAGTATCTTGCATGGTTATCCCATCGGTTCTCTGGTATTATGGAAAGCCGATGATTTGCGCAAATCAAAGAATATCCTTACAGACGTTATTACCGAAGCGCCTGCACCGCAATATTTTATTCTGGACGGACGGCAGAGACTGACTACTCTATACGGGTGTATTTCACAGAATCAGAAGAAGGATGCCCGCTTTAATTTGTGCTACAATCTGGACCGGGACGTTTTTGAGTTCCCTCAAAAAGAGTCGGTTTCATGCGTGCCGGTATCGACTGTATATGACACCTTTTCTCTTCTGGGGTGGCTTCAGATGGTTCAGGAGCAAGTTCATGATACGTCCCTTGCAAGGACATACCAGACCAAGGCAAAGAACCTCAATTCATTGTTGCAAGAGTATATATTAAGTGAGATCTACATAAGTGACTGTTCCCTGGAGGAGGCTGGAGTAGTATTCTCGCGTATTAATTCCAAGGGTACGATGATAGAGTCCCTGGATATGCTTCAGGCCATTAAGTATAAAGGAGATGACTCTGACCTGATTTCTTCCTATATTCGTAAGATTCAGAAGAGCCTTGAACCATTTGATTTCCAGGGGATATCTCCCAAAGATATTCTCAATTGCTGTTTCTGGTTTACCGAAAGGAAATATTATGATGCCCGCATACAGGATTTGGATAAGGTTAATCTGGAGGAGATTTTTCCGAAGGTTGAGGCTGCCTTGCTTCGCGCCGTGTCTTTCCTGCGAAGTGATTGCGGTGTTCTTTCATCCCGTCTGTTGCCATATACCAAGCAGTTACAGGCACTTGTCTGGTATTTTAAGGATGCCGATGAACCGTTAATTCTGCGCCGTGCAGAATTAAGGCGTTGGTTCTTTTATACAACCTATACGCAGATGTTCATGAATGGTGCTCTGCAGCATATACGTAACATACACAATAAATTCGAAGTATTTATTCAAGCCAAAGCGGATGATGCCTGGGATTATGAACCGGTAAATAATCCCAGCTTCGACTGGCGTTTCTCTTCCAAATCGGCACAGGCCCGCTTTATGACTCTTTCTGTCATTCATAAATATATGAAAGAGGGAATTGCTCCTGAACGGATGTCCTTTACCGGTTACGAGCATCCGTTCGGTAATTCGCCATTATGCTATATTCCTCGTATTATGGTAGATGGCGTACTTCAGCACGATTTGTCTGATACAAAACTGGCCGAATACGTTTTGACCGGCCGTGTAAAGGAAGCTATTTTCATCCGTAGCAGAAATCTAAGGATTTCTAAACTTGAAATAAATCTTCTTGAGGATGCGGGAATAGAAATTGAGAGCCAGGAGGAGCCGACTTTGTTTTAGGTGATTCCAGGTTTAGAATAGTATATAAACTTTATGCCCCTTTTTAAGGATGAAGTCTTCTTGTTCACTGTGAGGTATAGGATAAGTTTCGGTAAAACAGATGTTCGGAGGACAAGTTTGATAAGTTGATCAGGTTTATAGAATTGTATATGGATAGAATTGTAGCCTCAGGAGAAATATTGAAGGTCTATCAAACCGGTGAAATATCCAACCACAAAAATGTGTTTGGTTTGACCCTCAAGGAAGTTGCTTGAAATACTTTACCTGAATATTTGCAGGTCATCCCAATAGTCAGGGGGACCAAGAGTTTGAATGAGTACGTGTCATAATTGACAGGTATCAGCGAAGAAAGTATGATTCGCGAAAGCCGTCTGACCAGATATTATAATTCATATCATCCTCTTAATGGAATCCTCGAACAGACATTATAGAATATATATTAGCGTATAACGAATGTAAGTAAGCATCTTTTAAGCATAAGAGTTATGATAAAGGTTTTTCTATCTCATAGCAGTACCGACAAGGAGTACGTCAGAGGTGTGTTCGACTTTCTTGGCGAGGACAACTGTGTATTTGATGAGGCAACGTTCGAGAATGGGATGAAGACGATGGATGAGATTGCCAAGGGAATAGATTCTTCTGCGCTCTTTGTGTTCTTTATTTCCGATGCGTCGCTTAATTCTCCCTGGGTCAAGGAAGAATTGTCGAAAGTGAGAGATTATATTGATGAAGGCCGTATCCAATTTATGCCTATCATCATAGACCAGACTATCTCGCATAGCGACCCTCGTATCAAAATGTGGATACGGAGTGAGTACAATATAAAATACTACCATAGCCAAATTATTGCAGCACGCCATATTCAGGAAATCCTAAGGAAACTGGCATGGAAGCTTGACCCATATATACGTAGCAAAGAGCTACTTTTTAAAGGTCGGGAGGAAGAACTTGGTGAGCTGAATCGTTTATATTACGATGGTCAGATGAACTCACGGCGTTGTATCGTTATTTCTGGGTTCCCTCCCGGGGTTGGCAGGAAACGACTGCTCACTGAATACATCAGGAAAGAGTTGGCCAAGAACTTCAATGAAAATTATGAGCCTATAACCATAGAGCTTTCTGATGGGCAGAGTATTGAGGATTTGCTTTTCCAGCTGAATGATATCACGTTGCTCTATTCTCATTCTGACATGTTGACCATTGCACAGAAAGACAAAAAGAGCAAAGTTGATGCAGCAGTGGCTTTCCTGACAAACATCAGTGAAATGAAAGAGTATGTGGTTATCAGGGATAATGGTGCTTGCATCTTGTCCAATGGCTTTTTTGCTGAATGGTTCCGAGACATTCTCACCCACGAAAATCTGCCGAAGAAGATATGCCTTCTCCTTACGTCCCGTTCTTTCCTTAACCGAAAGACGGAATCGCAATATTCATCTGTGTTGAGCCTGCATATTAAGCCGTTGAACCGAGAGAACACCAAAGTACTGGCTTATGCATATGCCAATCTCATTAATGTGGATATTAACCCCATTCTCGAACCGGTCATAAAAAGTTTGCCAGGGATACCCGCATTTATCTATCGTAGCGTTGACATTATCAAGCGTAACCACGATTTAAGCAGAATCAAGACAGAGATAAACGACCTATTGGTCTCAGAAGAGCGGAGCTATGTGTCGGTCATCAACACTGTTAAGCAGGACGAGGACTGTTATCAGGCGTTGATACTGATTACTCAGTTTGATTTCGTCAGTTTCAATATCATCGAGGCTGTGCTTAGGAAAGCACAGCCCGACATTGACCCTAATGTCCCACTGGAAAAGCTGTATTCTTATTCTTTATATGAGATTGTCGGTGAAGGGAATAGCTATGTCAGGGCTAATGTCATCATAAAGGATTATATCAGCCGTTACAAAATTCAGTTGAAACACAAATATCAGGAGGCTCTCGATGAAGTGTTGAAGGAATATATCAACAAAGGTGAGGTGAAGGACGATTTATCCGGCTACTTGTACAACATCCAGCAGTACATAAAGAAAAATCCGCAGAAGGTCAATCAGGGCTATCTTATACCATCATTTACACTCAAGGCGGTTATAGACGAGTATAGTAATCGCCACTACAAAGAGGTTGTCACTCTATGCGACAGGTTTTTGAACGACGGCCGAAATTATTTCGGCGAGATCATTCGCGACATTCGCTATTGGTTGTGTTGTGCCTTATGTCGTCTCAAGAACGAGCGTTTCTATAAGGAGGTCAATTATTTCAAAGGTTATTCAAAGTATTTTCTGTTGGGTTTCTACAACCGTTGGCAGAAGAATTATAACCAGGCATACGAATACTATAGCAAGGCACTGCAAGAGTCTTCTACCAATCACGACAAGAATTATGTGGCCAAGGCAAAGCACGAGATGGTAATGGTGCAGATACTTTTGAAAGACTATAGTGGTGCGCTTGAAACGGCAAAAGAAAACTACGAGACCCAGCCGTTGAATAAATATCACGTTGAGGCCTACTATAAATGCTTGTTGAGAGAAAGGAAACCTGATGTCCTCATGCTGAAAAAGTTGTTGGGTGAGTTCCACACTTTCATTCTGGACGCTCGAAACCAAGTGATATATGATACGCTGGATGCAGAATACGATTACTACATCAATCACGACTTGCAAACCGCCATTCGCAAGCTAAGTGCAGCAATAAAGGGATCTGACGAGGCCATACGTTATTATCCATACAATGCCCTTTCTGAAATATCCAGAAAGATTGACGCTCCTGAGTTGTTAAAAGAAGCAAGAGAAAAATACCCCGATCAATTGGAGCAGAAGGATGATGAGGAATAGACAGTTTACTGGCAGCCATTAGCCTGCTTTTAGGCTGCTTCTACCCTGCTTATAGGCTTACTTAAGAGTATGGCAGTAAACAGGCTGAGAGGAGCCTAAATGGGAAATAAACAGAAGTTGATGTATATTTGGAATAGTATAATAACACATATATATGGCTGAATCATCGTCTTATATACAAGGGTCTTTGTTTGAAGATGGTTTCTTGCGGCGTTCCATAAAAAACGGCATTACAACTAATCCGAATACGGCTATTACAGAATTGGTTGCAAATGCCTGGGACGCAGGAGCGACAGAAGTGGATATAACTATACCTTCTTCAACAGGGAACTTAATGATAATAAGCGACAACGGCGAAGGAATGACGAGAGAGGAATTTCTTAGTCGTTGGATGACACTAAGTTATAACAGGGCTGCTCATCAGAATAGTCGGATACAGGACCCGACAAATGGGCAGCAGATACGCCTGACTTATGGACGTAATGGCGAAGGACGTCATGGTCTATTGTGCTTTGGTGATTTATATACAGTTAAAACAAGGAAAGAGGGTACCGAATGGACTTTTGTTGTTTCCGCTCGTGAAAAGAAAGAGGCTCTTGCCATTTTACAAGAAAGTAGCTGCAAGAAAGAAGGACAAGGAACGGAATTATCGGTAGTGGTAGAGAATACTCTGCCTGATTCTGATAAAATCAGCCAAGTGATATCCACGCGTTTCATCTATGACCCTCAGTTTGTTGTCAAGGTTAATGGCTGTGTCTTGCAGATTGACGATTTGGAAGGCTTAATGGATACTCAGACGCTAGTTAGTGATGACGGGATTAAAATGACGGCCAGTCTTGTACGGACTAAAAGCTCTGCTAAGCGAGGTGGTTATCAGGGAATAGCTTTTTGGCAGGCTGGCAGATTAATTGGTTCTCCTTCATGGAGGCTGGGTGACGTCTATGAGATAGATGGCCGAACAGTCACAGCAAGAAGATATAATGTTATTATACAGAGTAATGATTTTGCGGATCTGATTCATCCAGACTGGAGTGGTTTTATTCGTGGCGATAAGACAAATAATATCTTCAAAACTGTCTCATTGTATGTCGAGGAAGTCTTTTCTAGAATCACTCAGGAGAATATCACCGAAACCAAGCAAGATATCGTGAAGGATCTGAAGAAAGAGTACAGTGAGGCATCGCCTTTGGCTAGAATGCAGGCAGATGAAACCATAGAAGTTATTTTGAAAGATTCACCCACAACGACAAAGGATACGATAAAAACTGCGGTAAAAGCAGTCCTGAACCTTCAGTCCTCCAGCGAGGGAGAGGAGTTGTTGCGTAAACTTTCGTCAATGACAGCAACCGATATAGCAGAACTGAATAAGATTCTTTCGCGTTGGAATGTGAAGGATGCTATGAAAGTTCTCGATGTGATAGATAAAAGGCTTACGGTAATAGAGTTGATTAAGAAATTGTCGGAAGACCCAAATACTGATGAACTTCATATGCTTCATCCGCTTATTACAGAAAGCCGCTGGGTATTTGGGCCAGAATTCGATTCACCTGAGTATACCGCTAACCAGCAGGTCAGGACGATAACGCAGAAGTTGTTCCACCATAAGGCTTATGATTCATCCTTCAATTTAAGCAAGCGGCCTGATCTGGTGGTATTGGAAGACGGTAGTTGTTATTCTGTAACGGGGACTAATAGATTTGAGAATGGCATTACACATCTGGATCACGTCTTGATTGTAGAGTTAAAGAAAGGTCATTTTAAAATCACATTTGAAGAGTTTATGCAGTTGCAGCGTTATGTGACCATGATTCTTCAGCAGGAAGGAGGTAATATCCATGTGACGTCATTTATTCTAGGATATGATATTGATGATGGCGTTGTGAGTACAGAGGTAAAAGGTGCAGGCGGTGGAATCGTGATACCTATGAAGTTTTCTCAGTTAATTGATACAGCGGATAAGAGGATGATGAACTTGAGAGATCAACTCACCAATATGTATGATGATGTGGATGGGATGGATCTGTACAGACAATATAAGTTTAAATGGTAAATAATATATCCTTCCGGCTATTACGCGCAGCCGGAGGCGAGGGGCGGGGAACCGCTGGTCTCTAATAACAAGGATGACTTGCGTCGAGATTAAACCTTCTTGGACGAGCCAAGCGGCTATGCCGAGCGCAATAACAGTAGGCTTTGTCCCATATTACAGAGAATAATATAAACAACTCAAAATGAACTATCGTG
>ONKE01000061.1 GCA_900318355.1 uncultured Bacteroidales bacterium | reverse complement strand
CTTCGTCCCTCCCAAACAAGTTTGGGCCCCTCCCATTCATGTGGCCATGGGCGGCCACAGGTTTTGAAACGAGGCAACTTATTTTTTTCCATTACTTAATTCTTTAAAAGCTGCGCGGCCGCGATGTTGGCGATGCAGGCGCGCATGCGTGCGACAGAGCCGTCGTCGACCGGATGGACGCGGTGGGCGAGAACGATGACGGCGGTCTTGGAGGAAAGGTCGATGACGACGGAAGTCCCCGTGTAGCCGGTGTGCATGATGGTGGTTTCGGGGTCGAAAAGGTCGCCACGCAGGCCTGTGGCATAGCTTTTCTTGTCCCAGCCGAGCGCGCGGCCGACGGAAGGGTCGTTTTCCGGCGGAATGGTCGCCATGCGGCGCACGGAGGCGGGAGAAAGGACGCGCGGGCCGTACCCCATGAGCGAATTGCAGAACACCGCGAGGTCCTCGGCGTTGGAGAAAACGCCCGCGTTGCCGGAATTGCCCATGTTGATGCGCCGGGCGGTCGGGTCGTGGACGGCGGCAACGAGCGGCGTGCCGTCGGCCTGGACCGTGGTCGGAGCGACGAGCGGCACCAGCTCCTGATGGGCAACCGGGGTGCGAAGGTCCTCACCCAGAGGGAAATAGCAGGAGTGCCGCATGCCCAGCGGGGCGAACACGTTGTCCTCGACATATTGCCACAGGGGCTCTCCGGTAATCCTCTGGACCACGTTCTGCAGGGTTATGAAATTGATGCAACTGTAGATATGGCCTGTCTTGGGGCGGAAATGACGCGGAATTTCGGTTGCGATGTAGCGGATCAGCGAATCCGGGCAGGCCTCGCCGAAACGCCCGACAAAAGACTTGACGTTGATGGCGGCGCTGAGGCCTGAAGTATGGCTCATAAGGTCCTGGATGGTGATATGGACTTCCTCACCCGTGTCGGGATCGGTCCAGGGGCGGAACTCGGGGATGTAGCGCCGCACCTCGTCGCTGAGGCGCAGCTTTCCGCGCTCGACCAGCTGCATGACCGCCGTCGTGGTGCCGACGCACTTGCTTACCGACGCGAGGTCGAACATCGTCTCCGTGGTCATGGGCACTTCCTCCGGCACCACGGATTTGTTGCCGTAGGCCTTGAGGAACAACGTTTTCCCTTCGTGGACAATGGCGACGACTGCCCCGGGCACGTTGCCTTCGCCGATGGCTTCTTCGACGACGGCGTCGATCTGGGAAAAATCGGCCCGCGGTGCGCACGCCGCTATCATTATGGCAAGGATTGCCAGAACTGCTCGTTTCATGTACGATTTCATTTCAGGACGAATTTACGATTATTTTTCGTAACTTTCGCAAAATTACGAAAATACTATGCGAAAGCTGTTGATTTTATCCTGCGCGGCCCTGGCTGCGACCGCAACTCTTGCAAGCAGCTGCCAATGTGGCGATAACCGCCTCACCTCCAAAGAAAAAGCCGAAGGCTGGACCCTTCTCTTCGACGGCAAGACCCTCGACGGCTGGCACGATTTCAACGGTACCGAACTGACCGGTCCCTGGATTGTCGAAGACGGCTGCATCCGTGCCGAAGGCGGCGGCAGCGACGCCAACGGCTACATCGTCACCTCCCGCCAGTTCGCCAATTTCGACCTCAAGTGGGAATGGAAGATATCCCGCGGCGGCAACTCCGGCATGCTGTACCACGTGGTGGAAAATCCCAAATTCCCAGTCCCTTACGTCACAGGCCCTGAATATCAGCTTATTGACGACGAAAACTGGGAGGAAGTCAACGGCTATCCCCTGGAGCCCTGGCAGCGATGCGCGGTGGACTACGCCATGTACGTCCCCGACTTTGAAACCCGCGACCTTAAGCCCGCAGGCGAATGGAACCAGTCCGAAATCATCTTCGACAATGGCCACGTCACCTATCTTCTCAACGGCAAGGTGACCGTCGAATTTGACGCATGGACCCCCGACTGGTACGCCCGCAAGAACTCCGGCAAATGGGAAAACGCCCCCGAATACGGACTTGCCCGCAGCGGCGTCATCTGCCTCCAGGACCATGGCTACCCCGCATGGTTCCGCAACATCAAGATCAAGGAACTGCAGCCCGCGCCCGAGGAGAAAGACCTCTTCAACGGCAAAGACCTTACCGGTTGGCAGCAATACGGCACCGACCTGTGGTATGCCGACGGCGGTGAGCTCGTCTGCGAAAGCGGCCCCGACAACACCTACGGCTACCTTGCCACGAACGACTACTACGACGATTTCGACCTCACCCTCGAGTTCAAACAGGAGGCCAACGGCAACAGCGGCGTCTTCTTCCGTTCGTTCATCCAGGCGCCCGTCACGGTGAGCGGCTGGCAGGTCGAGGTGGCTCCGAAAGACCACGACACCGCCGGCATCTACGAGTCCTACGGCCGCGGATGGCTCTATCAAATACCTGACGATAAGGAAGATATCCTTCGCGAAGGCGAGTGGAACACCATGCGCATCCTCGCCGTCGGAAGTCACATCCAGACCTGGCTCAACGGCGAGCCCATGACCGATATCACCGACGAGAAGGTCGGCGCCGGAAAAGGACGCATCGCACTTCAAATCCACGACGGAGGCGGAATCAAAGTGCGATGGCGCAATCTCCGGATCAAGAGACTCTGATCCTATTTTGATACGGGCGGGCGGGAGGCATCCCAAACGCCCGATTTTTCTGTCCCGAGCCTGAGCACGATTTCGCCGCCGGAGAGGACGTCCTTGCGGTAGAGCCAGTTCTGCTCAAGGGGCTTGCCGTTCCACGAGGCCGACTGGACGTAGAATGCGTCCGGAGCGTTGCCCTCGGTGCGAATGACGAGTTTCTTGCCGGTGGCGTTGAAGGGGCTGAGCCTTACGACAACCTTGTCGAAGAGCGGGCTGCCAAGCTGATAGGTGGGCTCCGCGGGAGCGCCGCCCTGGACGTCGAACAGACCCATGGCCGAGATGACGTACCATGCGCCGAGCTGCCCCTGGTCCTCGTCCTGGCCATAGCCGTAGCCGTGTTCACCGTCGGTGCCGTAGAACTCGTCGCAAATCAGGCGCACCCACTTCTGCGTGAGGTCCGGACGTCCGGAGAAGTTGAACAGCCAGGGCTCGTGGAGGCAGGGCTGGTTGCCGTGGTTGTAGGGGCTGTTGATGCCCGAGAAGGCGTAGGTGGTCTTGCCGCCGCCGAAGATGCTCTTGCGGGCCTCGGTGAAGATGCCGTCGAGCCGTTCGTTGAATACGTCCTCGCCGAGGCGGGTGATGAGCGAATCGGGGTTCTGGGGCACGAAGAAGGTATATTGCACGGCATTTCCTTCCTGGAAACCGCGCCACGACTCAAGCGGGTCGAAGGGCTCGATGAAGGAGCCGTCGGCGATGCGCGGGCGGACGAGTTTCAGCGAATCGTCGAAGACTTTGGCCCAGCCGTTGGAAAGGTCTGTCAGCTGACGGTAGTCCTCTTCGTGGCCGAGCTGCTTGGCCATCTGGGCGGTGGCGTAGGCGCTGAAACTATATTCAAGGGTGTGGGAGATGGAGAATGTCGCTCCGCCGCTGTGGGCCACGAAGCCCGGGTCGGTGACGTAGGGCACATAGCCGCGACGGACGAACTGCTCGACGTCCATCTTGCCGGCGCCCTCGATGCGGCCTTCCCACTCGAGGTTGTCCTTGCGCGCGGCCGCGTACATCGTTTCTATGTCGTAGTTGCGGATTCCGGTGTTGTAAGCACCTGCGAATGCGATACTTACCATGTTGGTGCCGACGCCCGAGACGTAGCGGCTGCAGGCGATTCCGTCGCCCAGCCAGCCGGCGTCCTTGTAGACCAGCAACTGGCTTGCCACCCAGTCGTTGTAGTATTCGGGATAGGCGAGCGACCACAGCGTGGTAAGGTTCCAGTAGCCGCCCCAGATTGCGTCGGTGTTGTAGTGGTTGTGGACGGGCTTGCCGTCCGGGCCGAGAGGAATCTGGCCCACGGTGCCGTCGTTGCGGGGATAGGCGCCGCTGACGTCGCTGGCGAGGCCGCGTCCGAGCAGGGCGTGGTACAGGCCGGTGTAGAATTTGACCTTGTCGCCGTCCTTGCCGCCATAGGCCGCGATGCGGCCCAGGGCTTCCTGCCATGCGTCATGTGCCTGACGGCGTGCCTTGTCGAAGGTCAGGGCGCTCGCCTCGGCCTCGAGGTTGGCCTTTGCATTTTCGACGGAAGTATATGACAGACCGATTTTTACGGTGACCTGGTCGCCGGGCTCGGCGTCGTAGTCGAGGCTCAGCACCGCGCCGGGACCGGACACTTCCGTGGCCTCGTCGCGTTCGCCGCCCACCTTGAATGCGCTGACCTCGTCGGGCTCCTCCGACAGCAGGCCGTAGAAATACATGGGCACGCTGGCGCCCCTCTGGTATTTCTTGACGTATTCCGGCTCGGTAACGATGTAGCCGCTGATCACGTTGCCCTCGCAGGTTGCGTAGGCGTCGCGGATGGCGCCGCTCTCGCCCTGTCGCGTGCCGACGTTGATGAGGATGTGGGCGTCGCCTTTCTTGCCGAAGGTGAAGCGCTGGAAGCCGACGCGCTTGGTTGCGGTCAGTTCCGCGCGTATGTCGTAGTCTTTCAAAAGTACGCTGTAGTAGCCTGTGGTGGCATATTCATCCTTCTTGTCGAAGGTGGAACGCCATCCGTTCGCAGGGTCTTCCAGCCTTCCGGGAGTGGTCACGGGCTCGCCGAGGACGGGCATCAGTGCGAGGCCTCCGACCTGGAACTCGTGGAAGCAGGGGAAGCCGTCGATGGAGGTATGGGTGTCTTCGTAGCCGACTGCCTCCCAGCCGTCATGGTTGCCGTAGGTGCCGTTGGTCGAGGCTCCGAGCTTGGCCATTCCGAAGGGCACGGCGGCCGGGGTGTAGACGAACCAGCGGCTGTGGACTGTGCCGATGTTGGGGTTGACGTAGGTGGTGAAATCTTCACCGGCGCATGCGGCCAGGCAGAATGCTGCGAGCAGGATTGCGAACTTTTTCATGGTGGTGACTTATGCGTTGAAACGGACGGAAGCGCGGAGGACGGCGCAGGTCTTGCCCTCGGGCGGGCAGATGCGGTAGGAACCGACGGCGGCCGGAACGATAAAGGTTTCGGCGTAGTGGACGGTGAAGGGGGCGAAACGGCCGTCAGGGCTCTCTACGACGGCTTCTTCGCCTTCGACGAGGTTGAGCACATGGACGCTGCCGGCGTTTTCATGGCAGACCGGGACGGAGAATTCGAAACGGCGGGTCTCGATGAATTCGTTGGGATGGAGTCCTGTGCGGATCTCCTTCCAGCCGGGTCCTTCGGCAACGGGCTCGAAGTGGTTGGCCAGATGTTCGTGGACGTAGGTGGTGTCGCGTTCCCATTGGATTACCTTTTCGCCGCGGTCGATGTTGATCGGGCGCGGTTTGCCGTCGAGGCCGAGCCTGCCCCAGTCCCAAAGCTTGAAAGTGAAGATGTTGGGCGTCGCGCTTACTTCCAGCACTACGCAGCCTGCACCCGAGCAGTGGATTGTGCCGCCGGGGATGAGGAAATGGTCGTGCTTTGCGGCGGGAAGGCGGTTGACGTATTTTTCAGCGTCGAATACGATTTCGCCGCGCTGTGCGGCGCGAAGGTCGCGGAACATCTCCTTGGGGCTCTGACCCTCGCGGAAACCCAGGTAGACCGTCGAACCGGGCTCGGCGTCAAGGATGTAGTAGCTCTCGTCCTGGGTGTAGGGCATGCCGAACTGCTCGCGGATAAACTGGGCCGTAGGATGGACCTGGAGGCTGAGGTTGCCGCCGCCGATGGTGTCGAGAAGGTCGAAGCGGATAGGGAAATCCTTGCCGAAGCGGGCCTCGACCGGCTCGCCGAGGATGGCGCGGCTATGCTTGAGAATCAGGTCGTTGGACGGCAGCTCGAACAGAACGCCTTCGACTTCCAGCAGGAGGCTGTTTTCCTCCGGCACGCAGTCGAAGCACCAGCCGTAGTTCGGCACTTCGGGGTCGAGCCCGCAGACGTCCTTCATCCACTGGCCTCCCCACGGGGCGGGGTCGAAGAACGGAACGACGCGGAAAGGCCCGGCCGCAGTCTTTTCCAGTCCGCGCAGGAAGGTCTCTCCGGAAATGAGCTTGGGGTCGCCGGCGGCATTGGTGTCGAGCCACCAGTCCACGCGGTCGATAATCTTGTCTTTATAGTAGTCGAGCACGCGCCAGTCGATGAAGAGGCCGCGCTTGTACTGGATTGAGACGGGGTCTTTGCGGTTGTCGACTCCGAGGGCGGTGACTTCATGGCGGCGGAAACGCTGCTGGATCTCCCAGCGGGCCATGTCGGCATAGACTATGGTGGCATTGTCGGGAGCGACGAGTGCGGCGCCGGTGCCGATAATCAGCGTATCCGGGCCGGCCTCTGCAAGCTCCTTCCTTGCCGCCTCAAGCTTGTCCTGGTTGAAGAAGTCGCCGATTCTGAGGTTGGTCACGTAGCCGTACAGGACGTCGTCCGTCATGAATGGCTGCGTCATGCGGCGGATCTCCCCTTCGGACTTCATCAGTCCGCTGGTCTTGATGATTGTCGTGAATCCGGGAGATAGCCCTTCGAGTAGTTCATGTTCATACACACCGGTGTATGAATCTACTGCTACAGGTCCTTTCGCTCCTGCCTTGATTGCCTTTACAATAGCTTCCCAGCCCTTGAAAAGCCTGCCCTCTACCTTTGTAGCGGGAAAGCGGTTATAATTATTGAAGCCGCGCATATGTTCGAACATATTTTGAAATATGTGCAAATATAAGACAAAAAAATTATAATAATGAAAGATATTCATTATATTTGTATTGATTTTTTGTAATCTTGCCATGAAAATCAATCGTCAGAGCCAGGAAGCCCTTCACCTGCAGGCGGAAAAATACCTGCGCGAGCTCATCGCCAAGGAAGAATACCAGAACGGTAAGATGCTTCCCAACGAGGTTGCCATGTCGGCCCAGCTTAAGATATCCCGCAACACTTTGAGGCAGGCTATCAACAAGTTGGTGTTCGAGGGTTTGCTGGTCAGGAAGAAAGGCGTTGGGACGCGTGTGGCCCGCAAAGCCATCAACGGCGGCGTCAAAAACTGGCACAGCTTCTCCCAGGAGATGAAAATGCTCGGAATCGAGGTCAAGAATTTCGAGCTCCACCTCAGCAAGAAGAAGGCTTCCGCCGAGATAGCCAATTTCTTCGGAGTGGAAGAGGGTACCCGCTGCGTGGTGATGGAGCGCCTGCGCGGCAACACCTCCTATCCTTTCGTCTACTTCATCTCATATTTCAATCCCAAGCTGCCCGTCACCGGCGAAGAAAACTACAACCAGCCGCTCTACGACATGCTCGAGAACGAATACGGCATCGTGGTGAAGGTGTCAAAGGAAGAGATTTCCGCCCGCCTGGCCGGAGATACGCTGGCCGAGAAGCTCGAAATCTCCCCGAACGACCCGGTCCTTATCCGCAAGCGTTTTGTCTATGACGACGACGGCGTCCCCGTCGAATACAACATCGGCTACTACAGGGCCGACAGCTTTACCTATTCAATAGAGGCCAGCCGCTAGGATTACGGTCGCCCAGACTTCGCATCCTTCTCCGCGGCCCACGAAGCCGAGGCGTTCGGTTGTCGTGGCCTTGACGGAGACCCTGTCTTCGGAGACGCCGAGGATGGGCGCGAGGGTCTGGCGCATCTGAGGGATGTAGGGAGCGAGTTTCGGACGCTGAAGGGCTATGGTGATGTCGGCGTTGCCCACGCCGTAACCTGCCTGACGCACCTTTTCCATGACGCGGCGCAGCAGGTCTTTGCTGTCGGCGCCTTTCCATGCCGGGTCGGTGTCGGGGAACAGGTGGCCGATGTCGCCGAGCGCAAGGGCGCCGAGAAGGGCGTCGCACAGGGCGTGGATGGCCACGTCGCCGTCGGAATGGGCCACGAACCCGGCCGGGGATTCAATCCTCACTCCGCCGAGCCACATCGGCAGTTCCGGGGCAATGGCGTGTACGTCGTATCCGTTGCCAATCCTGAAAGGGCAGTCCTTTGGTTCCATAGTCGCTGTCATTTTTCACAAAGGTAATCAATTCTTGCGAAAATCGCGCGGCGGAACCTGTTGATAACTTTTTTCAATCCGCATTGTAACGTTCTATAATACCGATTTTTAGGTCGGGGTGCTTGTTAATTGAAAAATAATGACTACCTTTGTGGTCCCGCTTTTTTGTGCGGGAAAGCACAATATATTTATTAACAACCATTTATGCCCACAATTCAACAACTTGTCCGCAAAGGACGCGAGACCCTCGAAGTAAAGAGCAAGTCCCGCGCGTTGGATGCATGTCCTCAGAAGAGGGGCGTTTGCGTGCGTGTCTACACCACCACGCCGAAGAAACCTAATTCGGCGATGCGTAAGGTGGCCCGTGTGCGCCTGACCAACTCCAAAGAGGTCAATGCCTACATCCCGGGCGAAGGTCACAACCTCCAGGAACACAGCATCGTGCTGGTTCGCGGCGGCCGTGT
>ONKE01000031.1 GCA_900318355.1 uncultured Bacteroidales bacterium | reverse complement strand
TCAAAACCTGTGGCCGCCCATGGCCACATGAATGGGAGGGGCCCAAACTTGTTTGGGAGGGACGGAGCGAAGCGGAGGGTTTTGAAACGAGGCAACTCATTTTTCATTACTGATTCAGCACGTCGGCGCTGGAGCGGAACTTTTCGATTTCCTCGTCGGAGATGCTGTAGTTCTGCATTTCGCCGGAGAAGTACTGGTCGTAGGCGGCCATGTCGACGAAGGCGTGACCGGAGAGGTTGAAGAGGATGACCTTCTCCTCGCCAGTCTCCTTGCACTTGAGGGCCTCGTTGACCGTGGCTGCGATGGCGTGGCAGGATTCCGGCGCGGGGATGATGCCTTCGGTGCGGGCGAAGAGAACGCCGGCCTTGAAGGAATCAAGCTGCTGGATGTCAACTGCTTCCATATAACCGTCCTTCATCAGCTGGGAGAGGATGACGCCGGCGCCGTGGTAGCGCAGACCACCTGCGTGGATGCTGGCGGGCTTGAAGGAGTGGCCGAGAGTGTACATCGGAAGGAGCGGGGTCAGACCGGCCTCGTCGCCGAAGTCATATTCGAATTTGCCGCGGGTGAGTTTCGGGCAGGATGCCGGCTCGGCTGCGATGAAGCGCGTTTTCTTGCCTTCCTGGATGTTGTGGCGCATGAAGGGGAACGCGATGCCGGAGAAGTTGGAACCGCCGCCGAAGCAACCGATCACGATGTCGGGATATTCCCCGGCAAGGGCCATCTGCTTTTCAGCCTCGAGGCCGATGATTGTCTGGTGGAGGCACACGTGGTTCAGCACGGAACCGAGGGTGTATTTACAGTTGGGAGTATTGACGGCCAGTTCGATAGCTTCGGAGATGGCGCAGCCAAGGGAACCGCGGTCGTTGGGATTGGCCGTGAGGATGTCCTTGCCGGCACGGGTCGACATGGACGGGCTCGGGGTGATGGCGGCGCCGAAGGTCTGCATGATGGAGCGGCGGTAGGGCTTCTGCTCGTAGCTGATCTTGACCATGTAGACGGCGCATTCGAGACCGAACTTCTTGGCGGCGTAGCTAAGCGCACCACCCCATTGTCCGGCGCCGGTTTCGGTGGTGATGTTGGTGACGCCCTCCTGCTTGGCATAGTAGGCCTGGGCCAGGGCGGAGTTCAGTTTGTGGCTGCCGGCCGGCGATACGCTCTCGTTCTTGAAATAGATGTGCGCGGGGGTCCCGAGGGCTTTTTCGAGTTCGTAGGCACGCACGAGCGGAGTGCAACGGTAGGCGGCATACTGCTCACGCACGGGCTCGGGGATGGGGATGAACTCGTCGGTGGTATTGAGTTCCTGGTCGGCGCAGGCCTTGCAGAAAATCGGATAGAGGTCCTCGGCCTTGAGCGGCTCCTTGGTGGCGGGATTCAGGATAGGCAGCGGCTTGTTGGGCATGATGGCCTGAATGTTGAAAAAATGGGTCGGAATTTCGCTCTCCGGAAGCATAAACTTTTTCTGTTTCATAGTTTTATGATATTAAATTGTTGTTATTTTTCTTCTTTATCCGACCAAGTAATATACGTCCTGAAACCCTCCGCTTCGCTACGTCCCTCCCAAACAAGTTTGGGCCCCTCCCATTCATGTGGCCATGGGCGGCCACAGGTTTCCGGACGTATATTACTTGGCCTCAATGCTTCAAAAAAAATCAGGTGGCCGCGCTGTAAGCGGGCCACCTGTATACGGATAACAACAAGTGAAGGCAACTTACAGCGTCGGGCTATAAGTGTACCACCACCAGAAGTTATTTGCGCTCATTGTTTTCATTGCAGGAGCAAAGATGTGGAATAGTTTCCTAAAAAACAAGCGATTTTACGAAATTATTTGCGTATCCGCGAAGATTTGCGACATTATGACGGGTTGCGCTACTTTATGGCCGCGATCTGCTCAAGGAGAGGGGCCGTCCACTGACTGGAAGCCGTAACGCAGTGAGCCTCAACGTAAGCGTTGACCGCGGTGCAGACGAACAGCAGGACGATCAGGGTGCTCACTACCACACCGATGACGCGCAGGCGCGGGAGCCACTTCTGGTTGTTCCAGCCGATGGTCTGGAACATCGACCAGAAACCATGGTTGAGGTGGAGCCAGATGGCTACGAACCAGACGATGTAGAGGGCGAGGACCCACCAGTGACGGAAGGTGTTGAGAAGCAGAAGGTAAGGATTTTCAGCCTCTCCGCCGGTAAATTCCTGGAGCTGCATCTTGGCCCAGAAATGGGTCAGGTGGAAAGCCAGGAAACCGAGGACGACCAGACCCAGGACGAACATGTTCATCGCTGACCAGGAGTCGGCCTTGGCCTTGGAAGCTACCTCATAGCGCTTGACACCGCCGCGACGGATATAGTTTTGGACGGAGAGCCAGATGCCGTAGCCAATATGGATGAGGAAACCCAGTGCCAGGATGGGGACCATGATGTCAATGAACGGCGTGGACATGAAGTCGCAGCCCTGCTGGAACCAACCGTCTCCATGGGAGAAGAGGAGATCGTCCGAGGCTACCTTGCCGAAAGTACCGTGGAAGGAGTCGATAACGGAGAAGAAGTTGATGGTCCCGTGAAGCAGGAGGAAGATGACGAGGAATGCGCCGCTGACGGCCTGGATGAATTTCTTGCCGATGGAAGAAGTGAAAAAGTTTGCCATTTGGGTCTTTTTTGTTAATTCAGAAGACAAATATACGCGGTTTTTTGCAAGTTTCATAATATTTCGATATTTTTGTTATCCGGCCCGACGGGCATGCGAAATGCCTCCGGAGCCATTAAACACAATCTTATGTACAAGAGAGTCTTACTTAAACTCAGCGGCGAAAGCCTCGGCGGCCAGACCGGAAAAGGACTGGATACCGATTCACTCAGGGCCTACGCCCACGAAATAGCCGATGCCGCAAAGGCCGGGCTGGAGATAGCCATAGTCAACGGCGGAGGCAACATTTTCCGCGGATTGCAAGGTGTCGGAAGCGGCTTCGACCGCGTTGACGGCGACAAGATGGGCATGCTCGCCACGGTCATCAACTCCCTGGCTCTGTCGATGTTCCTCCGCGACGAAGGCGTTGAAGCCAAGGTGTTTACCGCCACCCCCATGGAGCCCGTGGCCGAATACTACATGCGCGACAAGGCGGTGGAAGTCCTCACCCGTGGAGGCGTCGCCCTGATTGCCGGCGGCACCGGCAACCCCTTCTTCACCACTGATTCCGGCGCCGCGCTGCGTGCCCTTGAAATCAAGGCCGACGCCCTGCTGAAAGGCACCAACGTCGACGGAGTCTACACGGCCGACCCGAAAAAAGACCCGAACGCCGTCAAATACGACGAGCTCACCTTCGACGAAGCCATCTCCCGCCGCCTCAAAGTCATGGACCAGACGGCTTTCGCCCTTTGCAGCGAAGGCAACATGCCTATCATCGTCTTCGACATGCACGGCCGGGGCAACCTGACCCGCATCCTCGCCGGAGAAAAAGTCGGAACCTTAGTACACGTTTAGTCAGAGAGGGCGGCACTTGTCCTCGAGCCAGGCCGTAACCTCGCCGTCGAGTCGCTTGGAAAGCGTCTCGTAAACGCGTCTGTTATAGGCGTTCAGCCAGGCAATTTCATCGCCGGACAGAAGTTCCTTCACGACAATGGACGTGTCGATATGGCAAAGGGTCAGTACCTCGAAGCCCAGCCAAGTTCCAAATTCATTGGTACCCAACTCCTTACAAAGCAGAAGGCTTTCATGGCGCACCCCGTGGAGGCCTTCCCGGTATATGCCCGGTTCGTCGGACGTGACCATGCCTGGGAGGATGGGCTGGGGGTTGGTGTTTTGACGTATGTCCTGCGGGCCTTCGTGGACGCACAGGAAAGTGCCCACGCCATGACCCGTACCATGGCCGAAATTACGCTTCGCGTTCCATAGCGGCTCACGCGCAAGGACATCCAGATGGCACCCGGCCGTCCCTTTCGGGAACACTGCTCGGGCAAGGGCGATATGACCCTTGAGCACAAGGGTATAGTCTTCCTTTTCGAGCCTGGAGCACTCTCCAAGGGGGATTGTGCGCGTTATATCCGTCGTGCCGTAGAGATATTGGCCGCCGGAGTCGCAGAGGTAAAGCCCGCGCTGTTCGAGCACAGGCGCATCGTCTTCCGGGGTGACATAGTGGGGCAGGGCGGCACCCTCGCCATATGCGGAGATGGTTTCGAAACTGTCGCCGCGATAGCCGGGGATCCGGGCACGCAGCATTCCGAGCATGTCGGCTGCGTCGCGTTCCGACACGGGCTCCCCATATTCCAGACGCCGCTCGAGCCAGAAGAGGAAGCGCTCCATGGCCAGGCCGTCTTCCAGATGGACTTCGCGCATTGCCTCAAGCTCCGTATCGTTCTTGCATGCCCGCCGCAGCGGAACCGGCGACGGAGCCTTGAGAAGCGACTGGCCCAACGCCGACGACAGATGGTAGTTGAGGCTGGACGGGTCGACCCACAGGCAGGAAATGCCTTCTCCCTGATGCTGCGCAAGGTCGAGCGCGGCTTCGTCATACGGCATGATGGTGATTCCGTCCGCTTCCAGTTCGGCGAAACTGTCGGCAGTGTCGGCGTCCGGCTCTCCCTTTCCGACGTACCAAACCACCTCGTCGAGGCTTACGAGCAGCCACGAAACGACCAGCGGATTATAGGGAATATCGGCCCCACGCACGTTCAGGAGCCATGCGATGTCGTCCAAGGCCGAAAGCAGGATGGCGTCACAGCCCTTTTCGGCTATGCATCCGCGCAGCCACAAGATCTTGTCTTCGCGCGACTCGCCCGTCATTTCCTCGCCGAGGGTAATGACCGTCCCGGAGGGAACCGACGGCCTGTCGTACCAAAGCGAATCGAGCATGTCCGGTACGTCCAGGACCCGGAAGTCCTCACCGCCCGCAGAGAGCATCTCATTCACGGATGCCACGCTCTGGCACAGGCCGTCCACAGCAACCACGAACGGGCCCTCGTCGGCTTTTTCCGCAAGCCACTGCGGGATTGGGACGGCCCCGGGAATACGCGTCTTGTGGAGCTCGAATCCGGTGCCGGGCAGCACCCTGCCGGCTTCGACAAAATAGCGGGAGTCCGTCCACAGGCCGGCATGGTCGCCGGTCACCACGACGTCTCCGGCCTCTCCGCCGAAACCGGTCAGCCACTGCACCTGCTTCCAGCGGGCAGCCGGATATTCACTTCCATGAGGGTCCGAACCGGTCAGGACTACGGCGTCCCATCCCCTTGAACGCATCAACCCGCGCAGGGCTGCAAGGCGGTCTGCATAAATGTTGCTCATATCAGTTGTCGGATAATGTCGTCACAAACAAAAAAATGGTCTTCCGGGATGCGTATCCTTCCTTCCGCACGCACCAGCGCTCCTTCTTCCAGCAGCCTCTCCGCGGCAGGATTGCCCGCAAGGGCTTCAGCCTCCACCCCACAGGCGGTCCTCAGCGGCAGCATCAGCTTCTCGGTGAGAATATCCTCCGTGCCAAGCACCTCACATTCAGACGTGTAATTCTCGGATTCAGAATTCCAGCTGCGGATTTCACACACTGCTCCGGAAGGTAATTCATCTGAAAAACTTCCGGTTGCTCCGCAACCTTCATCCCTCCCACTGTCCTTGCAGGCCAGCGGGCCCCTCCCGTTCACGAGGCCACGGGCGGCCACGGTTTTTCCTGATGAAATACCTTCCGGAGCCTCTTTCGCTACCATAAAACTATGGGCACCGGGGCCGAGGCCGACATAGGGGGCACGGCGCCAGTAGGCGCTGTTGTGGCGCGCCTGGAAGCCGGGACGGGCGAAATTGGAGATTTCGTAGTGGGCATATCCGGCATCGCGAAGAGCGCTGCAGAGCATGTCGTATTGGCGGCGGCAGAGTTCGTCGGGAGCCTCGACGAAGCCGGAATTGTCCAGCGCGCTGCCTTCTTCGACCGACAGCTGGTAGGCTGAGATGTGCTCGGGATTCCAGCCGACGACTTCATCAAGGGTCGCCTGCCATGATTCGTCGGTAAGAGACGGGATTCCGAATATCAGGTCGATGCTGACGTTGCCAAATCCGGCCTTGCGAATAAGGCGGAAGGCCTCACGCGCCCGTGCAGCATCGTGGCGGCGGTTCATCCAGCGGAGGATGCCGTCGTCCAGGGACTGAACGCCCATGCTGATGCGGTTCACCCCGAGCCCGAGCAGGCCTTCCAGGTATGGAAGACCTTTTTCCACGATGTCTTCCGGATTCACCTCGACGGTAAACTCGTCATAGGGCCCGAAAGGAAGCGCGCCGACGATGCGGCCGAGTATGGAAAGAGGAAGGACCGAAGGGGTCCCTCCTCCTATGTATAAAGTATTTACATCCAGCGTCCCTTCAATCTCGGAGCGTCTTGCGGCGGCTTCTTCGCACACCCGCCCGGCGTAGGCCTCGAAACGTCTCAGCGAAGCGGGGCAGTCCGGAGCGGTCTCGGAATAGAATCCGCAATAGGTACAGAAACTCCGGCAGAACGGGACGTGGACATAGATCATCAGCGGAGGTTCAAGTCGGCAGTGCCAAGGAGGGACTGCTCGGTGTAGACCTCGACGGTGTAGATACCCTTGACGTAGGATTCGATGTCATTGAGGTATATACCCATCTCGACTTCGCGGCCCTCGTAGTCGACTTCGCGCGAGGCGGAGGCTACCATGGATTCGCCACCAAAGGTGAAGGAAGTGCGGACGCTGTTGGTAAGTATCACGCCGTCAGGATCTTTAACGCGGATATAGACGCGGACGGGGCCTCTCGGGGCCAGCTCGTTTTCAACCAGGCTGAGAGAAGTCAGAAGGCGCACGACGCGGCTGCTGCGGTCAGTCACCTTTTCAGAGGCGTTGTAGGCTTCCAGGCGAATTCCGCGGGCCTTGATCACGGAGCCGGCGGCTACCTGACCTTCGAGGCTTTCAATCTGCTGGGACAGCTGTTCGTTGGCCTTGCGGCTTTCGGCTGCTTCGCGACGCGCTGCCGCTGCGTCGGCCGTGAGCTTGTGGTTGAGGGTGTTGAGGGAGTCAATCTGGACGATGTAGCCGCGCATGATGGTGCGGAGGGTGCCGAGTTCCTTCTCGTATTGACGCATTTTCGCGCGGTTGGTGGCGTCGGTTTTCTTGATCCGCTCGATGAGCTCCGCCACTTCGGCACGCGAGGTGTCGAGCTGGGAGTTGATGGTGTCGTAGTCGGACGAGAGGGTGGCATAGTCCTGCTGGAGGGCGACCATCTGCTCGGTCAGGTCCTGCTTCTCGATTTCGAGGTCCTTTACCAGCTGGGACTTCTGGTACCACATATAGCCAAGGATGCCGGCCAGCACCAACGCAACGGCGGCAAGGGCCATCATCACATTTTTCATGGTCTTTTCACGTGCGGCCTGTTCTTCTTTTTCGCGGCGCGCAAGAATCGGATCTATTTCTTCCATAACAATTCATTTGATAACAACCTTGCAAAATTAGCAATTTTCGTGCAAGAAAACTATAATGCCGGACTTTTCAGTCGGAAGTCGGTTCTTGGCAAGATTTTCGTATATTTGTCCACTGCTATGAAGAAAAGAATTATCCTTGCCGTTTTTCTCGCCGCCGCCATGCTCGGCCAGGCAGCGGGACAGTCACGGGCCTTCCGGCTCGGACAGTGGACAGAAATTGGTAACGCCATCCTCAAAGAGCTCAACGCCTCCTATGTCGACTCCCTGCCTCTGGAGAGGATGCATCAGGCCGGCATACAGGCCATGCTCGAGCAACTCGACCCCTACACGGTCTATATCCCGGAGGAAGAGAACGAAGACCTGCAACTGATGATTGCCAAGACCTACGGAGGCATCGGTGCCATTATCTACAAGCCGGAAAAGGACGGCAACGTCATAATAAACGAGCCCTATGCCGGGTCGCCGGCAGTGCGCGGCGGGCTTCAGTGCGGCGATGAAATAATTGAAATAGACGGAGTTTCGGTCAAGGGACTGGAAACCAAGGAATGCAGCGACAGGATGAAGGGCAAGCCCGGCACCACCGTCCGCTTCAAGGTCAAACGGGTGCGCGGAGGAGCCGTTGAAGACGTCGCCATCGTCCGCGAGCGCATCCATCTCCCCGATATTGAATATGCGCAGATGCTCGACGACACCACGGGCTACATCCTCCAGACCGGCTTTACCGACAACGTCTCCGGCGAGCTTCGCAACGCAGTCAACCGCCTGAAAGCCAAAGGCATGAAGAGGCTCATCCTAGACCTTCGCAGCAATGGCGGCGGCCTGCTCCACGAAGCGGTGGGCATCGTCTCGCTGTTCGTCCCCAAAGGCTCCCTGGTCGTCACCCAGAAGGGGAAAGACAGCACCAAAGGCCTGGAATACCGCACCACCCTCGAACCTATCGACACCTCCCTGCCGCTCTACATCCTCGTCAACGGGGCAACGGCCTCATCTTCCGAAATCGTCTCCGGCGCGCTGCAGGACCTCGACCGTGCCACCATCCTCGGCTCCCGCACCTACGGCAAGGGACTCGTCCAGAGCATACGTCCCCTCCCCTACAACGGCCAGCTGAAGGTCACCACGGCAAAATACTACACTCCTTCCGGCCGCTGCGTACAGGCCATCGACTACAGCCATCGTGACAAAGACGGCAGCGTGGGCCACATCCCCGACTCGCTCACGCATGAGTTCAAGACAGCCGGCGGCCGCATCGTCCGCGACGGAGGCGGCATCACTCCCGACATCGAACTGACGCTGCCCCACTACAGCCGTCTCGTCTACGCGCTGGTCTACGGCGGTATCATCGAGCAATACGTCCTCAAATACGTCAGGGAACACGACAGCATCCCCGCCGCGGAAGATTTCCGCTTCACGGACTACGACGACTTCGTCTCATTCGCCAAGGAAAAGGACTTCGACTACCGTTCTTCGGCCAAGACGCTCTTCGACCAAATGCGCAAGGAACTGGAGGAAGACGGCGTGGCCGACGGCATGAAATCCGAGCTGGATGCCCTTGAAAAGGCGATAGAGATGGACAAGGAGCAGTTCCTCCGTCTCAAGAAAGACGAAATCGTTCCGTTCATCGAAGAGGAAATTGCGGTCCGCTACTGGTATCAGGAAGCCGGGGTCAAGATTCGTCTTCGTTACGATTCGCAGCTGAAAGAGGCGCTCGGGAAGATTTAGCCGCCTCCCGGCGGGCCTTTCGCTCAGCCTTCCTGGCGGCGATGGCATCTTCGCGGGCTTTCCTGCGGATAAACTTCTGGCGATATTTCTCCAGTTTTTCGAGATCTTTCCGGGCCTGGCGCTGCTGGGCCCGGATTACTTTAAGTTTGCGCTGACGGGCCTGTTCGGCCTTCTTTTCTATCTTCAGCTGCTCCTTGGCGGCGTCAAGGGAGTCCAAACGGGCCCATTCCGCCTCGCGGGCGGCATTCCGGGCCTCTCGGGCGGCCTCGCGCTCCTTCCTGGCCTTTTCGCGCTCGAGGCGTTTCTGCTCCTTGGGGTCAATTTGCGGCGCCGCGGCGCTCACGATCCCGAGGGAATCCTTCACTGCGGAACCGCCGGATTTGAGCGAATCTTTCAACGCACTCAGCGAATCCTGTACGGCTTTCAGGGAGTCCTGCACGGCCTTCAGGGAATCCACGACATGAAGCGAGTCGAGCCTGGCTATTTCGATGGAATCCAGCCTGGCCTGCGCAAGCGAATCGGCCTCGCGCTGCTTTGCCAGCTCACGTTCGCGGGCACGGCGCGCCTTTGCAGCCTCTTTTTCCTTCATGGACTTGTAGACCCCTTTCATGTAGCCCGGGAAATAGAGGTCGGTAAACTTGAAAGATGCCCTCGGACGTGCCCTGTAGGCCTTTCTCTCGGAGGGACGGGACTTGTAGGACGTGACGTCGCGAGGCGATTTCGGACGTAGCTCGGGCTGCCAGTTGAAGCCCTTGAGAGACCTGTCTTCGGTCTTCATCTGGGCCAGCGGAGACGCATTGTTCTTGACCTGGTCGAAGTAGTAGACCTTGTCGATGGCGCCTTTCTTGAACCCTGCCATGAGCATCTTCGCGGAACTGCGGTTTACCGTGGCGAAGGTGCTGTCTTCCTGAAGGTAGAATATCAGGTCGGCGTCGCCAAGGGCGTCGAAACGGCTCAGGCTGCCCTCTTCGTCGAAATAGGCCAGCATTTCGGCGCTGCGCACCTGGTCGAAGGCCAGTGTGTCTTCCTGGATTATGACGAAGGCGTTGGACATGAGATAGGCCTTGTCGAGACCTCCGTCATTGAAGGAAATATGAAGGCTGTCGGCCGTGTATTGGTGGTAGATTTCGTTCCAGATAAGTGGCTGCTTGTAGAGGCGCACCAGCGAGTCGATGTCGCAGTATTCGAGGGAATCTCCGCACATCTGGATGTCTTCGCGGAAGAGCTTGACATTGTTTATGGCGGTGAGGAAGCCGATTTTCGTAGAGTCCTTGGGAATTCTCGCGATGCTGTCGGCGATGTGCAGGGAATCGGCCCTGGCGGTGCTGTCGGCAAGAAATTTCTGACGGACCGCGGCCAGCGAATCAGCCACCGGGTCGCGGACCGGCTCAGGCTCCGTGACATCCGGAGTTTCTGCGGGAACGTCCTCCGGCGAAGATTCGTCCTGCTCTTCGTCAGGGGTCTCCCCTGCTTTGGCAGAGAGCGAATCGGCGGGGGCTGCCAGGGAGTCTGCCTGAGCGGTTGACAGCGAATCGGCGGGGGCTACCGTAGAGTCTGAGGCAGCGACCGACAGCGAATCGGACGGGGCTACAAGCGAATCGGAGGCAGCAGAATCCAGCGTGTCTTCCGGCTCTTCAACCGGGGCCGGCTCTTCGGGCATGGCCGCCTTCGCAGCCGCCTCCCTGGCACGAGCCTCCTCTTCCTCCTTCGCCTTGGCAGCCTGCTCTTCCTTGGCCTTGGCGGCCTGTTCGGCCTTTTTCTTGGCCTCCTGCTCGGCAGCGTAGTTGGGGTCTTTCATGCGGGCTTCCTCGGCGGCCTTGGCAGCCTCTTCGGCCGCTTTGCGGCGGTAGGCCGTAACAGCATCGGCGGCAAGGTTGGCAAGACGCGTTTCCGACACCTTGAAAGACTCTTCCGGGATCTGGAACTTCATGACGGTACGGTAGATGAGCGTGTCTGCACCGATGTAGGCCGTGTCGGCCGGCTGATCCTTGCCGCGGGAGGTAAGCCCGACAATTGCCGGATCACGCGTAAGGGTGACCCTGTCCAGGGAATCCTGATAATAGATGCGCCCGGCAACGGCGGATACGTTTTGAACGGTATCGGTGAGCTGGACATGTCCGAGCATCTCCACATCCATGAGGTTGCGCCAGAAATAGAGGGAGTCCGACCATGATTCGCGCTCGTCGGTCAGTCCGTGGACATCCTTGTAGAAGAGGAACAGCTCCCGGCCGCGGTCGTACCATCCGGCGTTGGAAGACAGCATGTCGTCGTCTTTCCATGCATCGGTCTGGAAGCCGAAGGTGGCCAGGGCCAGGTCGGTGCGATATTCCAGGCGCGAAGTCTTCACGAAGATGCTGTCGGTGAACATGTTCACGTTGTCGGTAAAGGTGAAGAGTTTCGCCTTGGAGTCGTAAGTACCTGTGAGACTTTCGATTATCTGACCGTCTTTGTCGCGCATCGAACCTCCGCCCTGGAACACGGCGACGCTGTCCTTGGTGTTATAGTCGAGGTGCTGGGTGCGGAGCGTGTTGTGGTCCTTGTCTTCAAGCTGGACTATAGAGCCGCGGAACTGCGCAAGGTCCTGGGGGATAAGGTAGATGAGGCGGTCGCTTGTCAGGACCGTCTCGTTCTGGAGTATCTTCACGTGCCCCATGGCGTCGATCTGCTCGTTCGAGACGTTCCAGAGGGCGGTGTCGCATATCAGGTAGGTGTTGTTGTGGAGGAAACGCGCCGGGCCGGTCACCTTGCGGTAATTGACGCCGTTTTTCTCTATCAGCTGGACGGACTGGGCGCTGAGCAGGCTGACAAGGGAGTCGACCGGCTCGGGAGCGGAGGCGGGCACGCGCGGAGCCATCCACAGGGCCGGAAGGACCAGCGGACAGAACACGACCATCACAAGGATGATTGCAAGGCGCTTTCCCGCAGACATGCCTAATCTCCGATTTTCTCTTTCCAGCCGCTGCGGCGGAACTCACATCCCTTGAAGATAGGGTCTATGACCACATAGGTCGAGCCGATCTTCTCCTCGAGGAACTTCTCGATCTCCGCCATGGCCTTTTTCTGCTTGCAGGCATCCACTAGCATGCTGTAGTCGTTTTCGACCGATGCGACGTGGGCAGGGATTATTTTGTCGACACGGATGATCTTGTAGACCGTGTTGCCGTTACGGCCCTCGTTGTCAAGCGACTCCACAGGCTCGGAGATTTCGCCCTCCTTCAAGGAGGCGATGGCGTTATAGTCCTGCGGCTTGAGACGGTCTTTCTCGAAGTATGACGAACCAGTCTCGGGATCGGCCATCTGGCCGCCGTTGGTGCGGGACAGGGGGTCTTCGGAATATGCCTGTGCGGCCAGGGAGAAGGTTACGGCCTTGTTGCCGATCTCCATTTTCAGGCTGTCGAGGGTCTTGAAGGCCTTTTCGCGGTCTTCGATGGTATATTGCGGCTTGAGAAGGATATGGCGCGCATTGAACATGTCGCCCTTCTTTTCCAGCACTTCGATGATATGGAAGCCGTCGGGGGTTTCGACGATCTGGGAGATAACGCCCGGCTTCAGGGACATTGCGGCATCGGAAAATGCCGGCCAGAATATGTCACGGGGGGCCATTCCGAGTTCGCCGCCCTTGACGCGGGAACCGGGGTCTTCGGAATAGAGACGTGCGAGGGTCGAGAACTTCTCGCCGGCGATGATGCGCTCGCGAAGGGCGATGAGCCTTTCCTTGACGGCAAGCTTGGCGGCCTCGCGGTCGGGGTAGATGCAAATCTGGCTCAACTGGTAGCGCGTCGGTACTTCGGGCAGGTCATTGACATCGGTCTCCTGCATGAAAATGTTGACGTCGTAGGGAGTTATCTCGGGAACCTTCTTCATGATGTTCTGCTGCATCTGCTGGGTGAGGTTCATGTCTTCGAGGGTCTTAGTCCACTCCTGGCGCAACTTGTAGAGCGGCTTGCCGAAATAGGCCTCGACCTCCTCGTCTCCGCCGATCCGCATGCGGAGATCGTCGATACGGGCCTTGACGTTCGAGGCGACCATGTCGTTGTTGACGGTAAGGGAGTCGACGCGTGCCTGCATGAGGAACAGCTTGGACTCAAGCATCTGCTCGAGCATTTCGCAGCGCATGCTTTCGTCCGACTGCATGCCGCGCAGACGCATGTACTGGAGGTCCTGTTCCAGCTGGCTGATGGTTATCATCTCGTTGCCGACGACGGCTATGGTCTTGTCTATCAGGCCCGCAGGATATGTCTGCGCACCCGCGAGGACGCTTACGGCAAGCAGTGGTAACAGTAACGGAAGGACTTTCTTCTTCATAATCAGTATATCTCGTATTCTTTCCTGGCCTTGGCCTGCATCATCAGGTCGCTTTCAAGGCCTGTCAGCAGCGCTTTCTTGCGCGAGCTGAGGATAATGTCTTTGATGCGGGGACGGCAGTAGTCGAGAGGGGCCGTCTCCCCGGCCTTCATCCTCTCGCTGACGTAGGCGATGTTGACTCCGCCGTGACCGTCTTCCCTCTCGATGAAACCGTCCTTGAGCGCCGACAGGAACGCCGAAGCGTCCATGCCGAACTCGCGGGAAAGCGTCGGAGCGGGAATCCAGGCGTTGCCGAAATCGGTGTAACGCATGGCGGAAGTATAGGCGAGGCTGTCGGCTTCGACAAGGTCTTCGCTCTTGCTCGAGGACATCTTCTTGCGGATCACCGTGAAATTGGGCGACTCGGGGGAGATGTTCATGAAGCGGGCCTTGACTATCGGCGTCTCGAGTCCGAAGCGGTCGAGATGGGCCTCGTAGTAGGATTTGTATTGGTCTTGGGTAATGGTGGTGTCGAGGCGCTGGTTGACGTAGGCCTGTTCGTAGCGGTATTTAAGGAGCGAACGGCGATAGTCTTCCAGCTCGCGGGAGACGTCGCGCTCGGCCTTGCTCAATTCCTTGCCTGCGACCTGGACGAAGAGCCTGTCCTGGACCCACGACTGGATGTATTGGGCGGAGAGTTTCGTACTGTCTTCGACGGATATCCCGTTGGGGATGACTGCCTCGACTTCAGCACGGTACAGCTTTTCCTTTCCGGCACGGGCGACCACATCCCCGTCGTGGAGGAACGAGGAGATGAGCTGGCACGAACTCAGCAGCAGTACGGCGGCAAGAGGCAGGATGCGTTTCATCTGACAGTATAGTTTGGCGCCTCCCGGGTGATGGTGACATCGTGAGGATGGCTCTCCAGGAAACCGGCGTTGGTAATACGCACAAACCGTGCCTGACGGAGCGCTGCTATGTCCTTGGCCCCGCAATAGCCCATGCCGGCGCGAAGGCCGCCGACGAGCTGGTACACAACCTCCGAGACCGTGCCTTTGAACGGGACGCGTGCCACGATTCCTTCGGGAACAAGTTTCTTGACATCGTTTTCCATGTCCTGGAAGTAACGGTCTTTCGAGCCCTGCTGCATGGCCTCAAGGGAGCCCATTCCCCTGTAGCACTTGTATTTGCGGCCGTCTTCCTCGGTGCATTCGCCGGGGGCTTCGCGCGTGCCGGCAAGCAAGGAACCGAGCATTACGGCGGATGCGCCTGCGGCAAGGGCCTTGACGATGTCGCCGGAATAGCGGATGCCTCCGTCGGCGATGACCGGGACGTCATGGCCTTCCAGCGCCTTGGCGGCCTCCATGACGGCGGTCAGCTGGGGGACGCCGACTCCGGCCACGATGCGGGTCGTGCAGATGGAACCGGGACCGATACCGACCTTGACCGCGTCGACACCTGCGTCGGCGAGGGCGATCGCACCTTCGGCCGTGGCAACGTTGCCGGCGACGATGCGGATGCCGGAGAAGTGGCGGCAGCATGCCGAGACCACGTCGAGGACGCCTTTGGAATGGCCGTGGGCCGTATCGATGACGACTACGTCGGCGCCGGCTTCGGCGAGCTTTTCGATGCGGGCTGCCGTGTCGGCCTTGACGCCGACCGCCGCCGCGACCAGCAGACGGCCCTTCGCGTCGACGGACGCTCCTTCGCAAGAGGGTGCAGCCTTTACCGCCCTGACTTCGTCGCACTGCCTTTCGATGGGCATGTTCTTATGAACGACGCCGATGCCGCCGGCAAGGGCCATTGCGATGGCCATCGGAGATTCGGTCACGGTGTCCATGGCGGCGGATGCGACCGGAGCGCCGAGGGAGATTCCGCGGCAGAAACGGGACGATACGTCAACCTGCCGGGGCAGCACCTCGGAATAGGCTGGTACAAGCAACACGTCGTCGAAGGTCAGACCTTCCTGGATTTGAGCAGTCGCGTACATGATATCTCGGTTGTTTATCTTGCAAAGATAAAGAATTTTCACCTGTTTTTTGCCTTGACGCGCCTGCAATATCCGAAAAATATTCCTTACTTTTGCAAAAATACATGCAGAATGAAACGAACAGGGATCATCATAGCGCTTCTGGCGGTCGTCGCCGCCGCTTCGGCACAGCCTCGCAGGGGTGTCATCGATTTCTCTTCAGCCAACATGAGGCTCCAGCCCGACTATGAGTCTCCGCTTGAGACCCAGGTACTTATGGGAACGGTCGTGGACCTTGTCGACTCGACGGGCTACTGGCGCCAGATCGACGCTCCGGACCCCTACCGGGCATGGATAAACGATATTGCCTTCGTGGAGATGTCTCCTGAGGTGCTCCAAGCCTATATCGCCGCTCCAAAATACATCGTGACGAGCGACTACTCCAAAGTCCTCAGCCGGCCCCGCAAGGATGCCACACAGGTCTGCGACCTCGTGGCCGGCGACCTGCTGCTGGCCCAGGACAAGCCCTACCGCCGCTGCGGATTCGTCCAGGTGTCGCTTCCCTCCGGCCGTCCGGGCTGGGTCAGCGCAAAGGATGTAGCCGGCTTCGCCAAATGGGCCGAAAACACATCCCTCACCACGGAAAGCATCGTCAGTTATGCCAAACGCTATGTCGGCGTCCCCTACCTGTGGGGCGGCATAACCCCGAAAGGATTTGACTGCAGCGGCCTGGTCCGCCACGTCTTCTTCATGCATGGCATCCTTCTCCCCCGCAACGCCTCCCAGCAGTTGCACCTGGGCGAAGACATCGACGTCAGCCATGTCTTGGACGGCGATTTCAGCACGCTCGTTCCTGGCGACCTGTTGTTTTTCGGCAACCGCGCCACGGGCCGCGTAAGCCATGTCGCCCTCTACATCGGCGACGGACGCATCATCCACTCTTCCAAGATCACCCGCATCAATTCCCTGCGCGCCGGAGCCCCCGACGCATACGAAAACGCCCACCGTCTCTTGTACGGCAGGCGCTATGTCGGCACTCAGGAAATAAGTGAGCGCAGTGTGCTGCGAAGCCCGGTGTATTTCCCGCAGGAATAGAACGGGCTATTTCTTCTGGGCGGCGATAATGTCGCTGAGTTTTTCGTAGAGGGCGTCGACCTTCTGGAGCATCTCCTTGCGGATACCGTCGAAGTAGGCGGACTTTTTGCCTTCAACCTTGGCGGCAGCCTTGTCCTTGAGGTCGTTATAAAGATTGACGGCATCCTCGACTACGGCCATAACCTCGTCAGTTGCCTTGTCGGGATTCATTGAAATGAAAAGGGAGCAATCGTCCACAAATTCACCGACAACGTATTCGATGTCTTTCTTGATGTCTCTAAGATTCATATCCTTTGTGAATTAATTCGGCGCAAAGATAGTGATTATTTTTGAAATATCGGTTTCAAGACGGCATCGATTCCTTCGCCCCGCATTCCGTCCTGAAGGACTTTCCCGTCGGGGCCGAAGAGGAACAGGTGGGGAATGCCGTTGACCCCATATTCCTGAGCAAGAGAGGTTTCAGGATCAAGTAACTGAGGGTAGCAGATGCCGAGTTGTTTCATGGCTTCTTTCGTCGCTTCCAGTTTATCCTGGACGGGAATTCCCAGAACGATGAGTCCTTTGTCCTTATAGTCGTTGTAGGCTTTAACGACAAAGGGCGTCTCTTCACGGCATGGACCGCACCAGGAGGCCCAGAAATCTACCAGGACATAGGCTCCGTGACCGATATAATCAGACAGGTTTCCCTTTGTTTCGATGAAATCTTCCCCCGTGGAATTCAATTGGATGACTGTTCTCCGGGTCGCAGTGAGGGACTCGTACCGGCCGGCAATCATGGCGTCGGCATGAATACACTCCCCGCCCTGTTCATAGAGACGGATGAATTCTTCGTCGGGGGCGTCAAAGACAAGCATGGACATGGCCTGCACCCCCACGGGATCCTGCAAGTGGTCCAGATAAACCGCTTTGCAGTGATCGGCCATAGTTTTGTGCATTTCATCCCAAAGG
>ONKE01000027.1 GCA_900318355.1 uncultured Bacteroidales bacterium | reverse complement strand
TTTGGTCTAAATACCTCGGGGTTTGGGGCAGAGCCCCATCCAGAATCTTAAGTTAAACCCGTCCAACTTTCGGGGTTCAGTACAAAATTGCGAATTTTTGACAGTGGGGGTCCACACTTCTGCACCCCTACTGTCACATTGCGCGAAGAAAGCACATCGCCAAGGCCAACTACGACGTCGGCCGACTCGACGGCATAATTCCCGGGCCTGCGGGCCTTCAGAATGGCCAAAATCCAAAGCACGACGGCCAGATTTTCTTGCCCCCGAGGGCAGGAAAATAGCTACTTTTGCACCTGTAATCACACTTGCCAAAAGTAGTAACCAACTAAACCCAGAATCCAGAAAGAAAGAATCAACTGACATCGAAACCTTAATACAGTAGGATCTATTCCGGTTTTTGACACGCTCAGAATAATCCCAACCATTAAGGAAACGTATGAAAAACACTTTTAGACTCTTTCTGACAGGCGCCATTGCGGCGCTTGCGTTAGGGTTGTCTATACCGCTTGGCGCGCAGTCCGTCCACGGCATCGTGTCCGAAAAATCGACGGGCGAGCCGGTGGTCGGCGCAGCGCTCATGATCAAGGGCACTTCCACCGGCGTCTCATCCGACGCAGACGGCAGTTACTCGCTTCCGGCCAAGGAAGGCGACGTCATCGTCTGCCAGTTCTTCGGATTCAAGACCATAGAAACCACCGTCGGCAAGGAAGCCGTCGTAAACTTCATCATGGAAGACGACACCCAGACTCTGGAACAGAGCGTCGTCGTCGGATACGGCACATTGAAGAAGACCCAGCTCGTCGGCGCAGTCGAAAATCTCGACGGCTCGGCCCTGGAAAACCGCGTCAACTCCGATGTGACCAGGTCCCTGCAGGGCCAGGTGGCCGGTCTGAACATCATCCAGACCGACGGCAAGCCCAACCACTCGGGCTCGATCTACATCCGCGGCAATTCCACGACCTACCACACCCGCAAGGACGCTACGTATGCCACGGGTGAAACCCGTTCCATAGGCTCAGGTTCCGGCGCGCTCGTCCTTATCGACGGCGTCGAAGGGACTCTCTCTTCGGTCAACCCGGATGACATCGAGACCATCGCCGTGCTCAAGGATGCCTCCTCCGCAGCCGTCTACGGTGCACGAGGCGCATTCGGCGTAATCCTCGTAACCACCAAGAAACCCTCGGAAGACCGCATCACCGTCAACTATTCTGGCGCCTTCACCATGAACGAGCGCATAATCAAATGGGAAGACGGCATCGAGGACGACCCTCTCACATGGGCCAGGTCCTTCGTTGAATTCTACAAGGGCGCGTCGAGGAACCCGTCCGCCGACGGTACGTTCCCCGCCATCCTCGGTTCCGGAAGCCACATCAACATGCCGTTCTCCCAGGAATACCTGGACGAACTAACCCGCAGGGCAGCAGGAGGCTACAAGAACCCGGTAGCGGTGGATGAAAACGGCACCTACATATATTATGGCAACAACAACTGGGTGCGCGAGATGTACACTCCCCACCACTTCACCCAGACCCACAACCTGAGTGTCAGCGGTTCCGGAAAGCGCGTTTCAGCTTCCCTCTCCGGCCGCATCTACGACCAGGGCAACATCTACAAGGTGGGCAACGAAAACTACCGTTCCTACAACATTCGCAGCAAAGTCGCCATCAAGATCACGCCCTGGCTCACCCTGGACAACAACACTTCCCTCAACTCCTACACTTACACGCAGCCCTTCTACGACTCCGGCAAGCCCGTCATCGCCCACCTCATCGACTACGTGGCGGCCCCGATGTTCGTAGCGTACAATCCGGACGGCAGCCCGACGTGGGCAGGCCTGGAAAGCGGCTACGTGCGTTTCCAGCAGGGCAATGACTTCCAGACGGACCGCAACCTGAACATCGTCACTTCGACGGGTCTGGACGTCCAGATACTCAAAGACGTGCTCAAGATCCGCGGAGACTTCTCCTACAAGGCGACACGCTTCCAGCGCGACCGCGTCGGCACGCCGTCCTCCTATTCCACGGCAGTGGGTTCCTATACCGACTACATAACCCAGGAATCTTCCTTCAAGAGCCGCTGGAACCAGACGACGGACTATTGGCAGGCAAACATCGTCGCCACATGGACTCCGAAGCTCGGCGACAGCCACGACCTCAACATCGTCGCCGGATGGAACGCCGAAAACCGTGACTACCTCTACGCCCGCCTCCTGCGCTACGGACTGCTCTACCCCACCCGTCCGAGCTTCGAACTCATGGACGGAATGGACAATTCCATCTACAACGACTACACCTCAGACTACGCCGTCGCAGGTTTCTTCGGCCGCGTCAACTACACGCTTCTTCGTCGATATATTCTCGAAGTATCCGCCCGTTACGACGGTTCCTCGAAGTTCCCGGCAGGCAAGCAGTGGGCATTCTTCCCCTCCGCATCGCTTGGCTGGCGCATAAGCGAAGAGCCCTGGCTCAAGGGTGCCAAATCGTGGCTGGACAACCTTAAGCTGCGCGCCAACATCGGCGCCCTGGGCAATGCCAACGTCAGCCCCTACCGCTTCCTCGAGTCTATCGGCGCCGGCAAGACCGGCATCCTCATCGACGGCAGCAGGACCTCCTACACCGGCAGTCCTTCCATCGTTCCGGACAACCTCACCTGGGAGCGCGTAACCACCTATGACATAGGTCTGGACTGGGATATACTCCGCAGCCGGCTCTCCTTCTCGGGCGACTACTACGTCCGCAACAACACCGACGTCATCATCAGCGGCACGGAACTTCCCGGCATCTACGGCGCTTCCGCCCCCGACGGCAACTACGGCTCCATCCAGACCAAGGGCTGGGAGCTCTCCCTGGCATGGCGCGACCAGTTCAACCTCGGCGGCAAGCCTTTCAGCTACAGCATCAAGGGTTCCCTCTGGGACAGCCGCACGTGGGTGACCGAATACAAGAGCATTTCCGGGACCGTGTTCGACTACTACAAGGGCAAGGAGCTCGGAGAGATATGGGGCTTCCGGACCGACGGCATCTTCATGTCCAACGCCGAGGCGCTCAACTGGGCCATCGACACCTTCCACCGCAACGGCAACTACGACGGACCGGAGCTCGCCGGCGACCTTAAGTTCCTGGACCTCAACGGTGACGGACGCATTTCGGCCGGCGCAGGCACGCTGGACGACCACGGCGACCTCGCGGTCATCGGCAACACCACGCCCCACCTCCAGTTCGGCGTCAACCTCGACATGAACTGGAACGGCATAGGCCTGTCGCTCTTCTTCCAGGGCGTCGGTCACCGCGACTGGTATCCGGAAGTGGAGTCCGGTCTCTTCTGGGGTCAGTACAACCGTCCGTATTCAGCCCTCCTGAAGACCCAGGAAGGCGACAACGCAGTGAAGATCGACTACAGCACCTCCAACTGGGTGGTAACAAACGCCGACAAGAATCCCTACTGGACGCGTCAGGTCACCTATGCGGCCAACCGCAACATGGGCCCCCTCTCCTTCGAGAACGACCACTACCTCCAGAACTGCGCATATGTACGTCTGAAAAACGCGACACTGAGCTACACGCTGCCCCAGAAGGTATCCAAACGGCTTCATCTCCAGAAGATACGCTTCTACCTGACGGGTGAAAACCTGCTTACCTTCTCGCCGCTGTACAAGCACACGAAGATGTTCGACCCCGAGGGCATCGAGAGCGGCGACTCCGACTTCGGCGGGGCCTCCGCGACCGGCCTTAACGGAGTCGGCAACGGCTACAGCTACCCGATGCTCAAGTCCTACACTATCGGTATCAACCTGACATTCTGATGATTATGAGACGATATATACCTTTGCTGCTGGCAATATTCCTGGGAGTTTCATGTCAAGATTTCCTCGACAAGCAGCCTTCCAACAAGATTGCGGCCGACCGTTACTACGCCAACGAGACGGATCTCCGCCTTGCGGCCAACGGCTTGCTTAACAGCTACCTCCCGAGTTGGAACAACATCGCCCTGGGCGACATGTACACCGACTTCGTAGCTACCAAACAGAGCGACGCCTTCTACCAGCCTGGCATCTGGGACGCCGAGCGTGAAACCGGATGGACATCCGGAGACTGGTCCGGCATCCGTCGCGCCAACTACATGATAACCAACATGGTCCGCGCAAAAGACGCAGTCTCGCCCGAAATCTACAACCATTATATGGGCGTAGCCCGCTTCTGGAGGGCGTTCCTGTATTTCTCCAAGCTCAAGAAGTTCGGCGACCTGCCGTGGGTCGACCATGTGGTTTCCGAAGATGACCCTCTCCTCTTCGAAGGCCGAGACGACCGGGAATACGTCTTCCACATGATGCTCGAAGACATCAACTTCGCGTGCGAGAACTGCTTGGCTACCAGCGAGTTCTTCACCTCCGGCCGCACCATTGTCAACAAATGGGTCGCCCTGGCCTACAAGTCCGAGCTCTGCCTGTTCGAGGCGTCCTTCCGCAAATATCACAACGCCAATCCTTCGACCGGACGCGCCTGGACCAACAAGTACGAAACCTCCGAAGCGCTCTACCAGAACGTCATCGACGCCTGTGAGGAAATCATGGAATCCGGCCTTTTCTCCCTCCATACAGGCAAAGTACAGACCGCCTACGGCGAATTGTTCCAGAGCGAAAACATTCCTGCGGACGAAGTGATCTGGTCACGTCAGGCCAACGAGAGCCAGCAGGTAATGCACAATGTGACCGTAAGTTACACTTCCCAGTCCGCGGCGCAGAGATATTCCCCCACAAAGGAACTGGTCAACCACTACCTCAAGCTGGACGGAACGCCGATTACTACCGACCAGGTCTCCGTGACACAGGAGTTTGCCGACAGGGACTGGCGCCTGTCCCAGACCATCATCGCTCCCGGCCACTCGTGGATGCGCACAAGCGGCATCCAGGAGCTCAAAGGCCCCAGCTTCGCGACCGTGCTGACCGGCTATGCCTTCTGCAAATGGGTGCTGGAACGTGAGAGGTGCTATTCAGGTACGTGGTGCAACAATTCCATGCCTATCTACCGCCTTGGCCGCACGCTCCTCGACTATGCCGAAGCCATGGCCGAAACAGGCAGGATGGACGCCTCCGTATGGTCCTCGACCATAGGCGCACTGCGCGAGCGCGCCGGCGTTGCGAGCATCTACCCGCCCGTCCACGACAATATGCTTTCAGCCTACTACGCCAGCGTTCCTGCCGGCGAGGGGCTTTCGGACGAAATCATTGAAATCCGTCGTGAAAGGGCCGTAGAGCTCGCCACCGAATACGGTTGCCGCCAGGACGACCTCAAGCGCTGGGCCTGCGGCCCGCTCATCACCAACCGCTATCAGAATCAGGGATGGCGCGGAATCTGGGTCTCCCCCACCGAGGCTTCCGGCGGTCTGGTCTTCAACGGCACCACCTACACCTTCGGCAGCGCCACCTCCGGCACGTCCGCAACCAACTACCCCATCGCCAACAGCGGCGCCGACGCGACCTACAGCCTCTCCAACGGCAACAGCGGCTACCTCATCTTCAACTACAAGCTTGAATGGAACGACCGCATGTACGTCAACCCCATCCCCCTGGCAGCCCTGAAGCTGAACCCCCAGCTGGGTCAAAACTTCGGCTGGTAGTATGAAACAATAAACAAAACACACATCATTATGCTAAATCAAAGTAAATCAACGTGTTACACCCCCCCCGTAGCGGTTTTGCACCTGCTGCTGGCCGAAGCACCGCTTTGCGCGAGTGACTTCGAAGAATCCACAAATGAACAAATCCAAGGCTCCTACAAAAGCGATATGTGGGACGACCTTTCATAATTGCGGACACCATGAAAAAGAATTTATACTTTCTGATCCCGGCGGCCGCAATGACCGTTCTTGCGACCGGCTGCAAGGTCGACCTTGACATCGAACAAACAACTGAACCTGAAGCAATTGTCACGCCTCTGGTCCCCATGACCTTCCAGGCCGGCGGCGAAGCTACCAAATCTGCGATCGACGGAACTTCCATACTCTGGGCCCCCGGCGATGCCATTACCGTATTCGGCTCGGACAACACCCCTTACCAGTCGAAAGAGTTGACTTCAGGCGGAGCCTCGGCTACCTTCTCTGTTGAACTCCCAGAAGGGACCACCGACCCCTACGCCGTTTATCCTGCCAATGCATCCGCAAGCATCAGCGATGGCACCATCACGACAACGATTCCTTCGGAGCAGATCCTCGCTGACGGTACAACGGTTGCCCCCGGCGCACTTGTAGCAGTGGCCAAGGCTTCCGGTCACAAGTTTGCCTTCAAAAACGCATTCAGCCTGGTTGTTGTCACTCCGACAATCGACGGCGTGACGGAAATTTCCGTTTCGGCCGCCTCCGGCTCGCTCGCAGGCGACTTTGCCATTACCGTATCGGACCAGCCGTCCGCTTCTCCCGCCGGCAACAACGTCTCCACCGTGACGCTGAAGCCCTTTGGCGACGGAACCTTTACGAAAGAAACAGCCTACTACGTAGCCGTCGCCCCCGGAGCCGTCAGCGACCTGACAATCCGGTTTAAAACTGCGGACGTCAGCGACAAAGCCTTCAAACTCGGGCGCATCGCCTCCGGAGAAGTCACCTTGGAGCGTAATGCCGGCATCGAGCTTACATCTTCGCCTGTTGTCATCATCGACTCGAAAGCGGCCCTTGACGACTGGGCGGCATTCAACGACCGCAACTCCTACGCCGCCGCCCTCTACGCCGACATTGACTACGAGGGCTCCAACTGGACTCCCGTCGATTTCGAAAACGACTTCAACGGCCTCGGGCATAAGATTTATAATATCAAGATTGACAACAGCAGCACGACGAATGTGGGGTTCTTCGGGACTCTTTCCGGGAATCTGTCCAAAGTCGTATTCGGTTCTTCTGACGGCATTAATGCAGATGGAAAAAGCCAGATAACAATCAACGCTTCCTCATCTACATCTACACACCGCGTCGGAATCGTCGCCAATACTGGCGCCGTCGAGGCATCCATAAAAAGAGTCGACAACTTCATTCCAATTTCCGTCAGTGAATCATTCACCGGAGATATTAGGGCAGGAGGAGTGCTGGGAGACATGTCTGTAAGCGGATCCAGGTTTAACATGGAATACTGCAATAACATGGCGAACATGACAATCAAGGCATTTAAAAACGGGTCCAGCATTGGGGGAATATACGGACGCTCAAACAAAAGCGTGTCTGTTTCCAACTGCACAAACACTGGTAATCTAATTATCACCAACTCTTTGTCAATAACGTTAGAGACTTTTATCGGCGGTATCGTAGGTTACCACAACTCAGCAACTTGGGCAAACAATGTCAACAAAGGAACTATTACCGTAAACAGCACAGCAAACCAATTGAAAATAGGAGGACTTGCCGGACGACTTGCCAATTCCACAATCTCGGACTGCACCAATAACGGAGCCGTCTCCTTTGCCGGAGAGCACACTTCTAACGGCAACGTCTATATAGGCGGACTTATCGGATGTCTTCAAGATGCTTCGAACATTAAAGGGTGCATCAACAACGGAGATGTCAATTGCAGTTACGATAACGGTGTACACAACGTTGGAGGCATAGTTGGTTGGATGAATCACGCCAACGCAGTGGTCACTCAAAGTTCCGAGTCCGGCAAACCAGACCTGCGCACCATCAACAACGGCAAGATATGGACTGCCGAGACAACGTCCAATTCTAACCATCGTTGGTATGGCGGAATTGTCGGGTATATGCAGAACGGCAGTGTATCCGAAGTCCTTAACACAGGAGAAGTATCACCCGCAGTCAACACTACCGGGATATGCGCAGCCGGCGGAATAGCCGGCAGAATTGCGGCATGCTCTCAACTCTCGGGCTGCACAAACGGGTCAAGCGATAAGACCGATGGAAATGTCAGTATTTCCAACAAAGCAAATGGAAGGACTTTCGCCTCAGGTATCATGGCTTACACCGACGGTGCTGCTACTAATCTGAGTTCTTATGTAAATTATGGTTCTGTAAGTGCAACCAACGCAACTTGGAACGGTTCGACACCTGATTATTTTGCTGCAGCAGGTATTGTTGCTTATGCAGCTGACACCATTTCTATAATCGATGACTGCACCAATTATGGAAACATTTCTTGCGATCACTACGTAGGTGCGATCATGGGGATGGGATGGCAAAGCATTACCTCGGCAAAGATTGCACGTCAAGGACTTATAAATGGCGTGGCACCTACTACTCAATATCCAAGAGCTTCCGGATATATCAATGCCAAGTATAGCATATCCTATACAATAATTGACTAGAATCCCAACGTAGCGTCTTTACTCGAAAGGGGCTGAGCAAAACAGATTCTTCGGCAGGTAAACCTGCCTCAGAATAACATCAAAAGGTCATTCTGAGCGAAGCGAAGAATCTGTTTGGGCCAGCCCTTTTTGATGTGAGCACCACTAGGGGTGCTGAGAAATGCACCTGTACCGTCAAAAATAGACGATTTTTGCCAGTAGGGGTCACTTTTCTGCACCCCTACTGGCACTTTGTACTGAACCCCGAAAGTTGGACGGGTTTAACTTAAGATTCTGGATGGGGCTCTGCCCCAAACCCCGAGGTATTTAGACCAAAGA
>ONKE01000021.1 GCA_900318355.1 uncultured Bacteroidales bacterium | reverse complement strand
TGGTTCGACGAGGGCAACTGGCGCTGCTGGTACGACTTCGGCATGGGCGCGCTCGGCGACTGGGGCGCCCACATCATGGACACGGTCCACGAGTTCCTCGACCTGGGCCTTCCCACGGAGGTCGAACTCCCGTTCGTGGACGGCCACAACGACTACTTCTTCCCCATGGCCTCCACCATCCGCTTCAAGTTCCCGCGTCGCGGCGCCATGCCCCCTTGCACCATCACATGGTACGACGGCGTCAATAACATCCCGGAACTCCCTGCAGGCTATGGCGTCAGCGAAGTTGCCGACGTCCCCACCGTGGCCGGCGGCGCCCTCAAGGTCCAGAAACTCAATCCGGGCAAGGAAATCTACACCAACGATTTGATATTCAAGGGTGCAACCCATAGCGCTCCGCTCCATATCGTCCCCGAGGAACTGGAGAAGCAGATGATTGCCGAACACAGGCTCCCCGAAGTTCCCGCAAGCCCCTCCAACCACTACGAAAACTTCTTCAACGCCTGCCTGGGCAAGGAAAAGGCCCGTTCGCGTTTCGAGATTTCAGCAGTGCTCTGCCAGGTGATGAACCTCGGCGTCATCGCCCAGCGCCTGGGCCACGGCTTCAAATTCGACCGCAACACCGGCGAAGTCGTCGGCGACCCGTTTGCAAACGCCCTTCTCGTGGGCCCGGCCCCGCGCAAGGGATGGGAAGATTATTATAAACTGTAAACATATGAGAAAGAATATTTTGCTTGTCGCAGCCTGCCTTCTGACAGCCTGCACGCAGGGCCCGAAATGGGAAACTCTTTTCAACGGGAAAGACCTCTCCGGATGGAAGCAGGTCTCCGGTCAGGCCAAGTTCGAGGTCGTTGACGGCTGCATCCAGGCCAAGGCCGTGACTTCCGGCCCCAACTCTTTCCTCGCCACCGAAAAGGAATACGGCGACTTCATCTTCGAATACGAGTTCAAGGTGGACGACGGCTTCAACTCCGGTGTCCAGGTCCGCAGCCACACCAACGGCAACCACGTCTACGGCTACCAGCTGGAGATCGACACCAGCCCCGTGCGCCGCTGGACCGGCGGTCTCTACGACGAGGCCCGTCGCTTCTGGCTCTATCCCCTTACTTTCAACCAGCCCGGCCGCGACGCTTTCAAGGCGGGCGAGTGGAACAAGGGCCGCATCGAGTGCGTAGGCAACCGCATCCGTTCCTTCATCAATGACATCCCCTGCACCGACCTCATCGACGATGCCGACGCAACCGGATTCATCGCCCTCCAGAGCCACACCATGGGCCCGAACGACATCGACAAGGGCGTCCTCTTCCGCAACATCCGCATCTGCACCAAGGATCCGCAGAAATACATGAAGCCCGAAAACGGTGTCTATCAGGTCAATGCCATCGTCAACACGGTGAGCGAAAGGCAGGCCGAAGAAGGCTGGCGCCTGCTCTGGGACGGCAAGACCACCGAAGGCTGGCGCAGCGCCAAGGCCGAAGGCTTCCCCGAGAAGGGCTGGTCCATCGAAAGCGGACAGCTGATCGTCGCTGAAAACGGCGGCGAAGAGTCCACCAACGGCGGCGACATCATCACCATCGACCAGTATGAAAACTTCTGGCTCACAGTCGATTTCTTCCTCAAGCCCGGCGCCAACAGCGGTATCAAGTATTTCGTCCGCCCCGACCTCTACGAGTCTGAAGGTTCGGCCATCGGCTGCGAATATCAGATCCTCGACGACGCCCGTCATCCCGACGCCAAGCTCGGCGTCTCCGGCAACCGCACCCTCGCATCCCTCTACGACCTTATCCCCGCCGACAAGAGCGAGGCCTGGTTCCGCATGGGCCAGTGGAACACCGCCCTCATCAAGGTCGAAGGCGACCATGTCGAGCATTGGCTCAACGGCGTCCCGGTGCTCAAATACGACCGCAACAACCAGATGTTCAACGCTCTTGTAGCCTACAGCAAATACAAGAACTGGAAAGACTTCGGCAACCACCGCAAGGGCCACATCCTCCTTCAGGACCATGGCAACGAAGTCCGCTACCGCAACATCCTGATCCGCGAACTCCCTGCCTCCGAGTAGACGGACGGTTCGAGAAACCATCTATGAAAGCCTCTGCGCAGCATTTCTGCGGGAGGCTTTCATCTTTTATTTTTGTTTTCCGGCAAATATCCCTAACTTTGAAGGGATATGGACATTTTTCGCGACATAGACCTCAGGGACCGCACGACATTCGGCATCAGCGCCCGTGCGGCCTGCTGGGTCGACTACCACAGCGAGGACGAGCTCCGCAGCCTGTTCGGCCCTGACGGCGCAGACCTTCCCCGCCCGTTCTTCCCGATAGGCGGGGGCAGCAACCTCGTCCCCACGGGCGATTTCCCCGGCACCTTGCTCCACAGCTGCATACGCGGGGGCGAAGTGCTCGAAGACGACGGCGACGCAGCCCTTGTCGAGGCCGGAGCAGGCGAACCGTGGGACGAATTCGTGCTCTGGGCATGCCGCAAGGGCCTTTGGGGCGTTGAAAATCTCAGCCTGATTCCGGGCGACGTCGGCGCCGCGGCCGTCCAGAACATAGGCGCCTACGGCAGTGAAGCCGGCGACGCAATAGTCTCGGTCCGCTGCCTCGACGTCAAAACGCTGTCGCCAAGGACTTTCACTGGCGCCGAGTGCGCCTACGGCTACCGCGAGTCCTTCTTCAAGGGCGAAGGCAAAGGCCGCTACATAGTCCTGTCCGTCACCTTCCACCTTAGCCGCGAAAACGGTCCGACTCTCGGATATAAACACCTGAAAGACACTCTGATAAGTAAATACGGCGACTTGGAGAGCCTGACGCCGTGCGACGTGCGCGAGACCGTTATCGCCATCCGCCGCACGAAGCTTCCCGACCCCGCCGAAATCGGCAGTGCGGGAAGCTATTTCCGCAATCCCTGCGTCGGCGAAGACCGTTATGAAGCCATAGCGGCAATGGGGCTCGGCGACGTGCCTCATTTCCCTGCAGAAGGCGGCCTGGTGAAGATTCCGGCGGCATGGCTGATCGAAAAATGCGGCTTCAAGGGCGCCCGTCGCGGCAATGTCGGAGTGTATGAAAAGCAGCCCCTTGTCATCATCAACGCCACCGGCGAAGCCACCCCTGGCGAAGTCCTCGCCCTCGAGCGGGAGATCTGCGAGGCGGTAAAGGCCCGTTTCGGAGTGACGCTGATCCCTGAAGCCGAACATCTTCCCGGGGTTCAACCCACCTTAAATCAAAGTAAATGAGCAGTTTTATCATCGAAGGCGGCCACCGGCTGCATGGTACCATCACTCCCCAGGGAGCCAAGAACGAGGCCCTGGAGGTAATCAGCGCAGTGCTCCTGACAGCCGAGAAAATCACCATGGACAACGTCCCGGAGATTCTGGACGTGCGCAATCTGCTTTCCCTCCTGAGAAGCATGGGCGTGAAGGTCGAAAGGCTCGAAAAGGGCCGCTACACCTTCCAGGCGGATGATATTGATACTGAATATGTCCAGAGTGCCGATTTCGTGGCGCAGTGCGCGAAATTGCGCGGCTCGGTAATGGTCGTCGGCCCGCTGCTGGCGCGGTTCGGCCAGGCGTGGTTCCCCAAACCGGGAGGCGACAAGATAGGCCGCCGCCGCGTCGACACCCACATCGTCGGCATGACCACCCTCGGCGCCGAACTTTCCTACGACAGCGAGCGCAAGGCCTATCTGCTGCGTCGCGAGGGGCGTCTCCAGGGCAAATACATGCTGCTGGACGAAGCCTCCGTCACCGGCACGGCCAACATCGTTATGGCCGCGACCCTCGCCAAAGGCCAGACCACCATCTACAACGCCGCCTGCGAACCCTATATCCAACAGCTCTGCCGGATGCTCATCAAAATGGGCGCCCGCATCGAAGGCCTCGGGTCCAACCTCCTCACCATCACCGGCGTAGAGGAGCTCCACGGCACGTCCCACACCATTCTCCCCGACATGATCGAGGTCGGTTCCTTCATCGGAATGGCGGCGCTGACGCAGAGTTCCCTGACGATAAAAGACACCTCCTACGGCAACCTCGGCATCATTCCGGAGCAGTTCCGCCGCCTTGGCGTCCTGCTTGAGCAGAGGGACGACGACATCTATGTTCCCGAGCAGGAAAGCTACGTGATCGATTCCTTCCTCGACGGCAGCATCATGACCCTCGCCGACGCTCCGTGGCCCGGCTTGACGCCTGACCTTCTGAGCGTTATGCTCGTTGTTGCGACCCAGTGCAAAGGCAGCGTCCTCATCCACCAGAAGATGTTCGAGAGCCGCCTTTTCTTCGTCGACCGACTCATCGACATGGGCGCCCAGATCATCCTCTGCGACCCCCACCGCGCCGTAGTCATCGGCCACGACCACCAGTTCCGCCTGCGTGCCGGCAAGATGCTTTCTCCGGATATCCGCGCCGGTATCGCCCTTCTGCTTGCCGCGATGTCGGCAAAGGGCACAAGCACCATCGGCAACATCGAGCAGATAGACAGGGGCTACGAAGACATAGACGGACGTCTCAACGCCCTTGGCGCACATATTGAACGAAGTGAATAAATATATGAAAACTAAGCTTTTAGCAATTATTTGCGCAGTCCTGGCGCTTGTCTCTTGCTCGCAGGACCGCGTTATCAGGGTAAAGACCCCGGCGCGTCCCGCCGGCCAGCAGGATGTAATCGGCCTTACCGCCGAGCCTATCGACACTGTGCGCATCGGTTTCATCGGCCTTGGCATGCGTGGCAGCAGTGCTGTCTATCGTTTTGCCCGTCAGCCGTTTACGAAGATCGTTGCCCTTTGCGACGTGGAGCCTGACCGCATCGAACACAGCCAGGCCAACCTCAGGGCCGCCGGCCTGCCGGAAGCTGCCGCCTACAGCGGTTCCGAAGAGGTGTGGAAGCAGGTGTGCGAGCGCGACGACATCGACCTCATCTATGTCTGCACCGACTGGAAGTCCCATGCCGCCATAGGCGTCTACGCCATGGAACACGGCAAACACGTCGCCATCGAGGTGCCTGCCGCGACTTCGCTCGAGGAGATTTGGGCCCTTGTCAACACGTCGGAGCGCACGCGTCGCCACTGCATGCAGCTGGAAAACTGCTGCTACGATTTCTTCGAGATGAGCGCCCTCGCCATGGCCCAGAGTGGCGACCTCGGCGAGATAATCCATGCCGAAGGTTCATATTGCCATAATCTCGACCAGGTGTGGCCCCGCTATTGGCGCAGCTGGCGTCTGGACTTCAACCAGGCCCACGGCGGAGATGTCTATCCCACCCACGGCCTCGGCCCTGTGTGTCAGGTGCTTAACATCCACCGCGGCGACCGTTTCCGCACCCTCGTCGCCATGGACACCGATCCTTTCAACGGTCCGAAGCACTGGAAGGCATTCGGCGGCAAGCCGGGTGAATTCGCAGGCGGCGACCAGACCTCCACTCTCATCCGCACCGAAAAGGGCAAGACCATCCTCATCGAGCACGACGTCATGACTCCGCGCCCCTACAGCCGCATGTACCAGCTTGTCGGGACCGACGGCTATGCCGCGAAATATCCTGTCCACCAGGTGTGCCAGCGCAGTGAAGGCGCAGGGGAGGTGGACTATGAAAACCTCCAGGGCGAAAAGGTGTTCAACGATGCTCAGGCCGACTCTGTCCTCGCACGCTATCCCGTCCCCATCCTCACCGAAGAGCTTGAGTCGCTCGCCCGCAAGGTTGGCGGCCACGGAGGAATGGACTTCATCATGGACTACCGTCTCATCTACTGCCTGCGCCATGGTCTGCCGCTGGACATGGACGTCTACGATTTGGCGGAGTGGTGCTGCCTCGGCGAGCTTGGCGCAATGAGCATTGCGGCCGGAAGCGCTCCCGTCGAAGTCCCCGATTTCACCCGCGGGGCATGGGACAAAGTTAAAGGATTCTCGTATGCGTTATAGAAGTATGAAACGTCTCTCAGCACTGTTTACGGGCCTTTTTATCGCCGTATTTTCCCTTTCGGCCCAGGAGGGTTATGTTCCCTATATTCCGGCGGAAGAGCTGCCGAACCTGGTCAATTGCCTTCCGGCCCCTCCGGATACGGGCAGCGTAACATTCGCACACGACATCGTCCGTTACATGTGGGGCAAGGAGCAGCGTCACAACCCTGAGCGTCTTGCTATTGCCTACCTCGATGCTATCTGGTCCATAGACACGACCCTGGCTATATTCAGCAAGCCTTTCGGCCTTGAAATTTCGAAGGAGAAGACCCCGGAGATCTATGAATTGATGACCCGTGGCATGACCACCGTCCAGCAGATCTGCGTCCGTCCGAAGGCTCACTACTTCAGGATGAGGCCGTTTGCCCGTTTCCATGAGCCCTCCATCCTGCCCGAGGACGACTCCTGGCTTGCCACCGAAGGTTCCTATCCTTCAGGCCACACCGTCCGCGGCTGGACCACGGCTTTGCTTCTGGCGGAAATCAACCCTGCGGCCGCCGAGGCGCTTTTTGCACGAGCATGGGAATATGGCGAAAGCCGCGTCATCGCCGGGTGCCACTGGCAGAGCGACGTGGATGCGAGCCGTCCCGCCTCCAGCATCGGCTATGCCATCCTTCAGACATGCCCTGCCTTCCGCGCACAGATGGCGCGTGCCCAGGCTGAATTCAGGAGAAAAACCAAGCGCTAAGAGCCCCTGTTCGTAGTAGTAGCCGGCCCCGGACTGGAGTGGCCGGCTATTTTAGTCTTCCAGGTTGTTGCCGCGCTTGCCGCCCATCTTGGCTTCGACGACGTTGATGATGTAGTCTCCGCATTTTTCGCATTCGCGGACAAGGTCGACGTAGATGGTGCCGACGGAGAAACTGTAGAGGCCTTCGTCCACGTCGGCGGCGTTTTGGTTGCGCAGGCGGGTCCGCAGGTTGTCGATACGGTCTTCGTAGTCGAGGGAGACTTCCTGGTTGCCCGTGCCCTTGAGCACCAGCAGCATGTTGTCCATCGCAGCTCCGAGGAGGTCGAACATCTCCTTGACGCCTTCTTCCTGCGCGGCGGTGAATTCGGCCTTCTGTGAGCGCTTGCGGCTGATTGTCCTGGAGAGGTTGAAGAGGCTGTCGCCAATGCTTTCGAGCTCGCTGATTTCCCTCAGGAGGGAGCGGACCTTGCTCTTAGTGTCGTCGCTGAGGTGGGCGTTGCCGACCTGGGCGAGGTAGCCGCCGATTTCGCTTTCCAGCCGGTCGCTCATTTCTTCCATCTGCTTTACGCGTGCGAATTTTTTCTGGAAGTCATCCTCGCCGGTAATGGCGTATAGCTCAAGTGTTTCGCTCAGCATCTGGCGCATCCGGTCGCCGAAGAGCTCTGTCTCTTTCTGGGCCTGGAACACGGAAAGTTCAGGAGTCTTCATGATACCGCTCTGGATAAACTGGAGCTTGAATCCTTCGTCGCTGTCTTTCTGCGGGATGATGAGGCACACGAGCTTCTCCATCTGGGGGATGAACCAAATGAGAATCATGGTGTTGGTCACGTTGAACATGGTGTGGAACGTGGCCAGGACGAAGGAGAGGCGGGCGGGAGCCTGGATGTCGGCGTGGGGGTCGACGCCTACGATGCGGCAGGCTGTGTTGACGAAGGGATAGAACACCGTCAGCATCCAGAGGACGCCGAAGACGTTGAATAACAGGTGGGCGAGTGCGGCGCGGCGGGCCTGGGTGTTGGCCGACAGGGCCGCGACGTTGGCCGTCACCGTAGTACCGATATTTTCACCCATGACCAGGGCGATGCCCTGATAGATGGTCAGTACGCCGCTGGTGCAGAGGACCATGGTTATGGCCATAAGGGCCGCCGACGACTGGGCGATCATGGTGAGGATGCCGCCGATTAGGATGAAAAGCAGTATGGTCCAGTAACTTCCCGAGTCGAAGGACGCGAAGAAGCCGACCACCCCCGGATTGTGGGCCAGGTCCATTTCGCGGCCGGTCACGTTGAGGGTGCCGAGCGCGAAGAACATGAAGGCCAGTCCGAAGAGGAAGTCGCCCAGATAGCGGTATTTGCGGTATTGGATGAGGATGACGGCGACGAGGAACACCGGCCAGACGAGGTTGGCGATGTTGAAGGAAAATCCGGCCGACATGATCCATGCCGACAGCGTGGTGCCGATGTTGGCGCCCATGATGACGGAAATCGCCTGTGCAAGGGTTAGGAGGGCGGCGTTGACGAAGGACACCGTCATCACCGTCGTCGCGGCGGATGACTGGACGGCAACGCACACCAGCATACCGGTGAGAACGCCCGTGAAGCGGTTGGTAGTCATTGCGCCGAGAATGTGGCGCAGGCCAGGTCCGGCCATTTTCTGCAGGGCTTCGCTCATTACTTTCATGCCGTACATGAGCAGCGCGATGCAGCCGAGAAGCTTAAATATAGTGAGAATCATATTTGCAAAGATACATCAATCCCGCCGTACCTGCAACTAGTTGCCTAAAAAAACTTTGTAGCTGTGCGTGCCGGGGCCGGCCGTGAGAGGGGAGTCCGCTCCGGGGAGCCATACGGAGGCGCGGGATCCTTTGGGGACTTTGATGCGCAGGGTGAAGCGGCCGCTCTTGCTGCGGGTCCATTTGGCCGAGACCTCACCCTGGGGCGTATTGACGGAGTATGATGCCCAGCGAAGGTCGCCGACCGGGGTGGGGCGGAAGATGATGTGCTTGTAGGCGGGTTCCTTCGGGTCGATTTCAACTCCGGCGACGCGGCTGTAGAGCCATACGAGGCCGCCGCCGAACATCGGATGGTTGCGCGACTGGGTGCCGTCCCAGTATTCCCAGGTGGTCTGTGCGCCTTGGGCGACCCACCAGCCATAGCCGGGCTTCTCGCGGGTGGTCATCGCTTTCCATGCGAGCTCGGCCATGCCGTTTTCGCACAGGATGTCGAAGAAGAGCTGCGTTCCGAAAATGCCGGTATTCAGGTGGCCGCCGTTTTCCTCGATTTCCTTGCGCAGGGCCTCTACGACGCGGGCGCGGTTGGCCTCGGGCACGCCGATAGCCAGTGCGAATACGTTGCTGCCGTCGTTGTGGCCATATGAGCCCGTGGCGGGGTCGAAGAATTTGCGGTGGAATGCCGCCGCGACGTCATCGGCGAGTTGTCCGTAGCGGGCTGCATCTTCCCGGAGTCCGAGGACCTGTGCCGCGAGAGCCGTGTTGCGGGCGCATTTCCACAGGAAATAGGTATGGACCAGCGCGTCTTTGGGGAATTCGTAGGCGGGGCACCATTCGCCGAGGTTCATCCAATAGACGGGCTTGCCGCCGGTGCCGCGCTGCTGGTACATGGTGCCGTCGGGCTGCCTCCACGTCAGCATGTAGCGAAGCTGTTCGGTCATCGCCGTCCAGCATTCCTCCAGCACCGAACGGTCGCCGTAGTGGAGATAATGCTCCCAGGGGATGATGTTCATCGCGGCTCCCCACGCGACTCCGCCGCCGCATCCGGGATGCCACGGGGCGCCGTTGGGAACGTAGCCGGTCTCGGTGTCCTGGCAGTCCATCATGTCGCGTAACCACTTGCGGTAGAAGGAATTGGCGTCGAAATTGCGCATGACCGCCGTGCAGGCGACCTGCCCGTCGCCGGTGTACGGACCCCGCTCGCGATGGGGGCAGTCGGTGGCTACGCCGAGGTGCATGTTGTCGGTCTGGCTGCGCCACCAGATGTGCTGGATGCGGTTTACCAGGGTGTCGGAGCATGCGAATTTCGCGTTGAGCGGAACGTCGGACCAGACGGCCTCGGCCTCGAGGTTGGCGGGCGTGAGCTCCCCTGGCCAGCCCTTTACGACGGCGCGCCGGAATGCGAACCAAGTGAATCGCGGCGCCCAGCTTTCCGTGCCGGAGCCATTGCAGATATAGGTCTGAGTGCCATTGCCGACGGTTTCGGCCGGGAACGACAGCTCGATGGCGGTGCCTGCCTCGGCCCGTATGCCCTTGAGGCGGACCCATCCAGTGATATAGTCACCGAAATCGACCATGTACGAACCGTCTTCCTGCCGCGTGATGGAACGGGGCTTCAGGCGCTCCTGCACCTTGTCGCCGGGGGAAGTTTGGCGCACCATTTTGCCCAAAGGCGCCTCCCGCAGGGTTGCGTGGGACCACGGCTCGTCGCTTCGCGCGTCGAAACATTCGCCAAGGAACAGGTCGTTGCGGAGGATGCCGGTGCGGCGCACTTCCCACGAAGGGTTGGTGGCGATGACTTCCTTCCTCCCGTCGCGATAGGTCAATTCCACCTGACAAAGCAGGCGTGGAGTGCCGTAGGAGGCGATCCACCGCACAGCGTCGCTGCTGTAGAGCCCGTTGCCGAGAATGACGCTGAGGGTGTTGTCGCCGCGCCGGAGCAAGGGCTTGATGTCGTATGCCAGATAATGGACGCGAAAGCTGCGGAACTTCTTGTCGTCCAGCGGAATGGGATATTTCGGAAGAGACTCGCGGTGGGTGTAGGACGTCTCGTTGGGGCAGAGAACTTCGTCTCCGACCTTTTTGCCGTCGATGCTGCATTCGTAAAAGCCGAGCCCGCTGATGAAAAGGCGCGCCTGGGCGACGGGGCCGTCCAGCGTGATGATTTTGCGGAACTCCGGAGCCGGCGGCAGCGAATCCGCCACGGGCAGCTCTCCGTCCCACGGCGCTCCGATCCACTCAGCCGTCCATAGTGCCGGTTCTTCATCGATTTTCACCGCCTGCGCAGCTACGCTTACTGGCAGGATGGCCGTCAGGGCCGCAATCAGAATCCAATTCCTCATTTCGTCGCCGATTTTTTTCACTTTGCGATGTCCTTTCAAAGTAGACATTTTGTACAATGTTTTACTAAAAACAAATTTTGTTCATTTCTTGAATATTCTCTGGACAATGAGGGCTATGGCGCCGTCGCCTGTAACATTGCAGGCTGTGCCGAAACTGTCCATGGCAATATAGAGTGCAATCATCAGGGCCTGCTGTTCGGCATCGAATCCCAGAATGGAGGACAAGGGCGCAAGCGCTGCCATGATTGCCCCGCCTGGCACTCCCGGAGCCGCTACCATCATTATGCCCAGCATCAGTATGAATTCCAGGAACTCGCCGAATACAACCGGCATGCCGGCCATCAGGCACACTGCAATGGCGCAGCAGGTAATCTTCATGGCGCTGCCGGGCATGTGGATGGTGGCGCAGAGGGGAACGGTGAATCCGGCGACATCCTCCCTGACTCCGTTGGCCTCGCACTGTCTGAGCGTAACCGGAATGGTCGCTGCCGAACTGGAGGTCCCCAGGGCGGTGAAGTAGGCCGGGAGCATGTTCCACAGAAGTTTGAAAGGACTCTTCCCTGAAAAAAGACCGGCCGCCGCGAATTCATAGATGAGCACTATGATATGGAGGGCGAATATTACGGCTATGATCAGCGCGAATACCTTCAGCACGCTGAATACCTTGCCTGTAGTGGTCATCTCCAGGAAAATGCCGAATATGTACAGCGGTAGAAGGGGAATGACAAGTTTCTCTATCAAGCGTGCGACGAAGGTCTTGAATTCCGCGAAGAACGATTTCATTACCGGCATCTCCGTGTTGGCGATGCAGAGGCCCATGGCAAAAGCGAACACCAACGCGGTCATGACATCGAACATCGCAGGGATGGAGATGGTGAAATATGGACTGATGGATGCGGTTTCCGCAAGGTCGGCAGGACTCCCTGCTTGCGAAATAATCCCGGGAAAGAATGCGCTTCCGACCCCGAAGCCGCCCAATGCTACGATTACGGTATCGAGATATGAGATCAACACCGTCGCGATCAGCATTTTTCCTGCGCCGTGTCCCAGGTCGCCGATGGCCGCAGTCACCAGCCCAATTATGATCAGGGGGATCATAAACCCGAGCAGCTGTGAGAAGATGCCGTTGAAGGTCAGGAAAATGCGTGTGACCCAGTCGGGTACGAAAAGTCCTGCAATCACTCCGAGGAAGATTGCTGTCAGCACGCGGGGCAGTAGTCCAAAATGACGTTTTTTTATGTTCATGTCCGGTTAACAATAATCCGGGTTGTAAATTTACAAAAAAAATACTTCAGACAAATATGACATCGCCTCTGGCATTGCTAATTTGCTTTTATACCGATTTTTAGCGACATTTGTGGCAGACCCATAACAAATATTCATTCAGCTATGAAAAGAATCGTTTATTTGGCCGCAGTGCTTCTGATTGCAGTCACCGGCTGCAAAAAAGAACCTAAAACCACTGACGGGGAAAAGCCTGTCGGCAAAACACCGGTAACCGCAATAAGTTTATCTCATACAGACGTCACGCTCGAAATCGGCGAGAAAGTAGTCATCACGGCAACCGTCACACCTGCCGATGCCACCGACAAATCAATCACTTGGTCGGCAGGGCCCAATGATGTTATAAAAATGTCGTCCGGCGGCGAAGGAAGCTCAAAGGAATTTGAAGCCTTGTCGGCCGGAAACGCCAGCATTGCAGTTTACGCCCTTGACGGCAGCGGTGTAAAAGCGGAATGCAATGTCACTGTAAAAGTCAAGTCATCAGTCACTCCGGAAGCAGTGGACCTTGGAATCACAGTGAAAGGTTCAGGCGGCACTACCTATAAACTCTATTGGGCCGACCGCAACCTTGGCGCAACATCCCCTGAAGCTAACGGTGATTACTACGCCTGGGGCGAGGTTAAGCCCAAAACAGATTACAGCTGGGCAACTTATGTTTGGTGCAGCGGCGCCTCTAATAAGTTGACAAAGTATTGTCCGACGAACTTACAGTCGTATTGGGCCGTCTCCGGTTCACCGGATGGGAAGCTTGTCCTTGACCTCGAAGACGATGTAGCTCACGAAAAGCTCGGCGGCAATTGGCGTATGCCTACCTTTGAAGAGTGGCAGGAACTTGGCAAATGCGAAAAGAAGGTATGGACTACCCAGAATGGAGTTAAGGGTATGCTTATCACTGGTAATAACGGCAACAGTATCTTCCTTCCTGCGGCAGGTTTCAAGAAAAACGATAGCGCAGGTGGAGTGGGGGTTGATGGTAACTATTGGACTTCCAGTCTTCGTGACGATACTCCGGAAAAAGCGTGGGATGGGTGGATAAAAGACGGAACTTTTTCCCGGAATAGTCCCGAGCGTTGCAATGGATATTCTGTACGTCCTGTCTATCAGCCCTCCTCAGAATAAATGCACGCGGCGTTACCACTCAGATAGCAATTCCGCCGGAGGTCATAAAAACCCAGTTTAAGGCTGGTAGATGTAAGGGGCGCCGGCGGCACCGCCTGATTTGCCGCCTATGGTCACCGTGCCGCAGGAGCCGTGATAGCCCGCGCCGATACTGTTGTTGGGGGGTCCTTGATTTTGTCAGGCATCTGCCGCTGTTTAACCATCTCTCCGAAGAATTGGAAAGTGATGGTAGGGGTGTTTTCACCAGCACCGCTACTCGCGTTTTCGCCCTTTTTTGCCACTAGAGGTGCATTCGTCCGCACCTCAACTGACACTCAATCCAGCGGACAGCTGGCTTTGAAGTGCTTTGAAGCGGCAGCGCATAATTCCTCTTCCTCCGGGATTCCGCTGCGCGGCATCCCTCCCCGCCTGCGTGTGGCTATTGGAGGCCCGGAGGGCCGAAGGCGGCATCAGCCGCCGTGCCGGAACGTCAGCGAGATTTCGGAGAAATCGAAGCAGTGGAGGCACCGACCGCAGCGAAGCGTAGGTCGCATGTCCCCTGGGGGACCGACGCGAAGCGGCGAGGGGGAAGAATGGGAAGGGCGCGTAGCGCCCGAATCCCTCGGACGACGCAAAAAGCCAGCGTTCAGCTGGCTTTGAAGCGGAGGAAGAGG
>ONKE01000047.1 GCA_900318355.1 uncultured Bacteroidales bacterium | reverse complement strand
GTTCATCGCTTCCTGTCCGACAGATGTCAGTATTTCAGATGAAGAGATTCAGGCAGAAGTGAATGCTGTCAGATACGGAAGATGAAAAAAAGGCCACGCAGCTCGCGTGACCGTTTGAGGTATTGATGGTTGGCTCTATTTAAGGACTTCCCAATAGCCTCCATTCTCGGCGCCATGACGCACGATTTCTACGCTCTCGCGCATTTTACGAACAGATTTTTCAACTCCACTAGCCGTTATGCCAATATTCTGAGCTATTTCTATATAAGTGATATATTTATCCTTCTCCATCAACTCCTTAATTCTCACTTTAGTCTTCATCCTCCCTCTCACCTCACTTTTCACCTCACTTTTCACCTCACTTTCCGCATTTTGTCCGGAAACAGTTCCTAAACGCAGCGTCAATTCTACCCGGTCTGTATTGGGTCCAAAATGCTCTTTGAGTTCCGGTTCCGGCCATTTATTCTCCTTCCAACCCTGACGGATGATGTCCGCGCCGCTGCCAATCCGGCTACGGTAAATAGCAGGGCGACCAGGTCCAGGAATCCAATTATTTGATGGAGCCGACGGCCCTTTAAAGGACGGCGCGGAGGAAGGAGTGGGGGGAAACGAGGATGCCGAAGCGGATCATGGCACGGGGAGGGGTGGGGACGCCGTGATCGTAGGAGACGATGCCGTCGGGCCAGAGGACGCTGTCGCCGTATTCGTCGACACAGTCGCGGAAAACTTCGTAGCCGTAGTGGAACTGGACGAAGAGGAACGGATTGTCCTTGCGACGGGCCAGACGCCAGCCTGCTTCCAGCGTGACATTGGCTATGCTGCGGTTGAGGAGGGGAGTCACGCCGGCCTGGAACTCCCAGCTGCGGTCGGGGGTCTGATAGGCGGCTGACAGCCTCAGGAGGCCGATGTAGCGGAGCGGCAGGTCCCAAGTGCGCTGGTCGCCGTACCAGCCTGAGCCGATGCGCAGGGTCGCAGCCAGGACAAGGTCGGGAAAATGTCGCGCATAGGTGGCGAATCCGTAGTTGGTGCTTCGCGAGTAGGCGTCGCTGCGTCCGTTGGAACGGTGTTCCAGCCCGCCGAGGAGGGTGTGGACGGGATTTCCGTCGCGATACCATGTCTTCTGGGCGTAGAAGCCGGGGTTGTAGGTGTTGTCGTAGAATGGACTGGAATGGGCGTAGAAGTTCCAGACGCTGGTCTGGGTGTAGCCGAAGAAAAGATCGACACCCGAGGCGGCGATGTCCCGGAACAGATTGAGTTTGATGCTGTATTGGAACTTGACGTCGGCGCTTTCCTTGGAAACGGGGCTGTTGACGGGAATGCCCGAGATGAAATACATCGGCCGGAACATCTCCAGGATGATGTGGCGCTCGCCCGGGCCGAAGGCATAGTCCCGCTCCTGTGCCCGGAGCGGGACGCAGCAGCACACGGCCAGCAATGCGGCAATCAGTCTATGGGTTTTTGCGTCCACTCTGCAAATATACATTTTTCTGCCGCATTTTCAGCTTTTTGCCACATACTTCCGCGGGGATTGCCATCTGCCCGGCAGGGAAAGGATGCCACTACGACGGAATCTTGTCGATTTCCGTTTTCATCCAGTCCATGCGGGTTTTAAGCCAGCGGTGGAGCTCCTTCATGTAGTCTTCGTAGGTGGGGAAAACGTAGGGATTGGACCACAGCGTGACATTCATGGTCTTCCATCGCTCTTCGTTGAGCTGGATGTATGGCGTCAGGTAGGCCGCGTAATGGTCGAGGTAGTCGTACCACTGCGGCTGGGCGGCGTAGAATTCGGCAAAACGGGCTTTTACGCGGTCCACGAACGCCTTTTCTTTCATCAGACGGTCGAACCATGCGGCCTTCATGAGCCAGAATCCTTCCTCCTTGTCATTGTCGTTGTAGGTCGTGTTGCCGAAAGCGATATCGAAGTCCCACACCGGTCCCATGCTCAGCTTGCCTCCCGGGGTGAATGACATGAAGCAGCTGGTGAAAAAAATGGAGTCGTTGTTTTTCGCGATTTCGTTTATCAGGTACCAGTCGACGAAGGAGTCAAGGTCCAGCAGCGACAGATCGCCGGAGAAAAGCCTGTTTTCAGCCTCCAGGACGAAGTCGGACGCCTCCTGCCACATCTCGTCTCCTTGGGTGCAATCCGGCTCGCTGACGATGATCGGAACGGAGCAGTGCGGGGTGGTGAAGGTTGCTTCGGTCTCTTCTGCGCGCACATCGATTTCGAGAAGATATTGGTCGCGGACGCGGCCATAACCCGTGCGGACATGGTCGACCAGCTGATATACCCCGAGGTATTCCCCGTTGAAAATGACCTCCACGAAATCGCTCTCAGGCGTGTATTTCAGACCCGGGCTGGTACGGCTCAGGTAGAATGCCAGCTCGTTGCGGAGCATGGTCTTGTCGAAATAGTTGGCAATCAGCACCCAATGCCTGTTGGCCGTGCGGCCCAGGACGGGCTCCTTGTTCTCGAGGCGTATCCGGTAGGATTTCTTTTGCGCATTCCACCATGAAGAATTGCCCCTGGCGCGGATCTCCCCCTGTACCGGCTCGCGGGAATCGCTGTCGTCGGCGAAGATGAATGTGGCGGGGATGTAGGTTTCGCGGTCCGTTACAGGTTTCTTGCCCTCCGTTGTGATATGTATCACCGGCATTGCGGGGAGGAGATCCGGCTTCTCTTCCGGGCGGATTTCCCGGATGCCGGTTTCCTTGGCGCAAGCCGCAGCCAGGCATGCTGAAAGGACAAGGAGCAGTGTTTTTCTGGTCATAGCGCAGCGCGTTAATAAAAAAGAGAGGCGAATAACCATCGTCTCTCTCTTTAGTGCGGCAGGTGAGATTCGAACTCACACAGGCCAACGCCCACTACCCCCTCAAAGTAGCGTGTCTACCATTTCACCACTGCCGCAGGTAGAACCCCTTCGAATAATAGGGACTGCAAAGATACGCTTTTTTGACGAATTTGCAAATTATTTCGACACTTTTTCTATTCCCTGTTCCATATTTCGGTCTCGCTGATGCCGAAGAGGGAGCCACGGACCTTCAACACCTTGGGGCCGTCGAAGGTGGCAGTCATATTGGCCTTGATGCCGCGTTTGGGGTCGTAGACCTTGGTGTCGCCCCAACGCTGGCGCGAAGCGTCGTATTTCAGGCCGCGGAAAAGCACGATCCGGTCGCAGGGCGTCTTGCGCAGCGACTTGTCCGGATTCTTTTCGTCGAGCCAGACGTTGCCGTTCTTGTCGTATTTGTCCTTGACCCAGAAGATCTGGGCCATGTAGGTGCCGTCGGCGCTCTTTGTGACGCGTACCTTGTAGGCGTCGCCGCCGTTGACGGCGCTGTAGGTGCCGATGATATTGTCGGCCTTGTCGTTCTGGGCAAACAGACCCGTGGCGGCCATCAGGGTGCAGCACAGGGAAAGGATCATTTTTCTCATATCAGTCCATCCGGCAGGTTCATTCGGAGTATGCGGGCCTTTTCGTCCATCCCGGCCACCAGGTCTTCGTGCAGCGGCACAAGGACCGTGCGGCCGTCGGGAGTGTTGACGTACAGGCAGGTGTTACCCGGAATGTCCTCATAGTCAGAAATCGTGCCAACAGTTTGGCCGTCTCCGTCGGCGAGGGTCCAGCCGAAGAGGGCCGGAATGCCGTCGTCTTCCGACTGATATGTTTCCGAAGATACGTACACCTCTTTTCCGACGAGTTCCTCGGCGTCTTCCAGGGAGAGGACATCGTTCAGATGTACGAGAATGCGGTTCTTGCCGCGTTCGGACATGGAAAGAATAAAAAACGGAACCGGCAGTCCGTCGAAAACGATGAATACCGGTTCCTTAAGGTCGATATCCTCCGGCATGATGTCGCGCAGTCCCAAAAGGAGCTGGCCGTCCGTACCGTTGGATTTCAATACCTGGGCAATCTGCAACAGGCTTTCTGTGCCCGTGGGCAGCATTGCGCTAGGCCTCTTCGGCGGGAGCCTCTGCGGCAGCTGCCTCTTCGGCGGCCTTGCGTGCGGCTTCTGCAGCTTCGGCGGCCTTCTTGGCAAGAGCCTCGGCACGTGCCTCGCTGACCTTTACCTCAGCCTCTTTGGCGGCGCGGGCCTTCTCGACGGCAGCACGGCTGATGCCCTGCTTCTTGGCCTCGATCTTGGCGTCGCGACCTTCCTTCCAGTCGGCGAACTTGCGGTCTGCCTGCTCCTGGGTGAGAGCACCCTTGGCGACACCACCGTCGAGGTGGTTGCGGAGGAGGACACCCTCGTAGGAGAGAATCCTGCGGGCAGTGAGTGTGGGTTCGGCACCGACCTTGAGCCATGCGAGGGCACGCTCGGTGTTGAGGACGATGGTAGCGGGGTTGGTGTTCGGATTGTAGGATCCGAGCTGCTCGATGAAACGACCGTCGCGCGGGGAGCGGGAGTCGGCCACTACAATGTGGAAGAATGCGAAATTCTTCTTACCGTGGCGCTGGAGACGAATTTTAACAGCCATTGTGAATCTGTTATTTAAAAGTTAATAATGTTTACATGCACCCTACTCGAGAATGCGGCTGCAAAGGTAGTAAAAATCAGCGGTAAAACAATGCCGGGACAGGAATTTTTGATTTCCGCCCCGGCAGAGAGGATTATTTGCCGGTGTACTCGACTTTGTAGTATCGCAGTGCGCCGTCGCCGCCGTAGATGTAGACATCGCCGGCCTTGACTTCGAACTCGTAGTCGGTCATCGTGGTGCTG
>ONKE01000062.1 GCA_900318355.1 uncultured Bacteroidales bacterium | reverse complement strand
GACAAGTTTTTATGCTTGTCTCCTTTTTTCTTCCAACTTACTATTCAATCACTTTTATATCAGTTGCATTTACAATTTGAATTCAAGACGATTTCGAGACAGGCATTTTGCGTAAGTTCCTGCTGGTTAATTGGTTGTCCTCCACGCGTTTACGGGCCTTGCATACAGGGACTGGCCATTCGGATGGTTTAGGGTACTCCCTGTCGCACGGCTGGAGCTCAGTATGGCAGACCCGTTGTACGGCTGACGCTCGGAATGAGAGAGCCTGACAGGAGTAGGATAATGTCGGGGAAAAGCGTATATTTGTGGAGTTTATAAAGGAGAAAGTATGAAAATCGTCTTTCTGGATGCGTCCGTCATGGGCGAAATGCCGCTGGAGCCGATTGAGGCGCTGGGCGGGCTGGTCTGCTGGCCGACTTCGACGCGCGAGGAGGCGCTGCAACGCGTGGGGGATTGCGAAGTTTTGATAATCAATAAGATAATCATTAACGACGAGCTGCTCGACGCGGCCCCGAAGCTGCGCCTTGTGTGCGAGGCGGCGACAGGGGTCAACAATATCGACCTTGAGGCTTGCGCCCGCAGGGGCATTCTGGTGAGAAATGTCGCCGGATATTCCACCGAACCTGTTGTCCAGCAGACGTTTATGCATATCCTTTCGCTCATCGGGAAGGGACCGTATTTCGACGAACTCGTAAAGTCCGGGGCTTATTCCCGCAGCCCGATATTCACCGACCTCAGCCGTTCCTTCAACGAAATAGACGGCATGGTGATGGGAATAATCGGCATGGGGACCATAGGACAGAGGGTTGCCACGGTTGCCAAGGCCTTCGGCATGAAGGTGATATACTATTCTACATCAGGCACTTCCCACTGCAAGGACTATCCGTCCGTCCCGCTCGAAGAGCTGCTGCGCGAGTCCGACGTGGTGTCGATCCACTGTCCGCTCAACGAGAGGACGAAGGGGCTTATCGGCGCCGAGCAGCTTGCCATGATGAAGCCTTCGGCGATAATCGTCAACATGGGCCGCGGCGGCATCGTGGATGAGAAAGCCTTGGCCGAAGCTATTGATGCAGAGGAGATTGCCGGAGCCGCGGCCGACGTTTTCTCCACCGAGCCCATTCCGGCCGACAATCCGCTGCTCCATACCCGTTTCCCCGACCGTCTCCGCTTCACTCCCCACCTTGCCTGGGCGAGCGTCGAAGCGAGAAAGCGCCTTGTGGCCCGTATCGCGGACAATATCAGGAAAGGCTGGTAGACGGCCTTGCACCTCTACGGAAAAATACCTAAATTTGAAAGGTCTATGCCTTTTTGAAGATGGAAACAACTGTCATCATACTTATCGTCCTGCTTGCAGTGGCCCTGCTCGGGCTCGTTGCCGTGCTCGTTATTTCCGGTCGCCGCGCAAGGGCGTTTTCCGACGAGAAAATGAATCTCGTCCGCGAATGCGAACAGGAAAAATCGCGCACCAAGGAGCTTGAGGCCCAGATCGCGGCCCGGGAGGAGTTCGAGGAGCAGCTTCAGGCCCGCCAGGAGGCCGACCGCAGGGAAGCCGAGCGCAGGCTTGCCGAGGAACGTCAGGAGGCCGACCGCCGCCGCGCCGAGGAGCGTCAGGAAGCCGAGCGCAGACTCGCCGAGGAGCGCCGCGAGGCGCAGGCGCAGCGCGAGAGGGAGCAGCAGGCCGTCGAGCAGCGCCATGCCAAGGAACTCGAGTCGCTCAAGGAGGCCCAGAAGGCGGCCCTGGAGTCGATGCGGGAGCAGTTCGCGGCCCTGTCAGCCAAGAACAACGACGCCTTCCGCGAGCACAGCGAAAAGGCCATAGGCGACCTTCTGAAGCCTGTTCAGGAAAAGTTCAAGGAATTCAGCGACACGGTGATGGCCTCGCAGAAGGACGCTGCTGAGCGCCATGCCCGTCTCGACCAGAAGATAGTGGACCTGGCCGACAGAAGCCAGGCCGTCGGCGACGAGGCCCGCAACCTGGCCAACGCCCTTACCGGCTACAGCAAGGTGCAGGGCGATTTCGGCGAAATGCTCCTGACCGACGTCCTTAAAAACGCCGGCCTGACCGAAGGCATCCATTTCTTTACCCAAGGCGTGATCACCGACGAAAGCGGCCGCGAGGTAAAGTCCGAGGCCGGACGCACCTTGATTCCGGACGTGATGGTATATTATCCCGACGACACGACGGTCATTATCGACTCGAAAGTCAGCCTCAAAGCCTATAACGACTATATGTCGGCTGCCACGGTCGAAGACCGCATCGCTGCCGCCAAGGCACACGTGGAGAGTGTCCGCAGCCATGTCAATGAATTGAAAGTCAAGGACTACGCCTCCTACATCCCGGAAGGCCGCCGCAAAGTCGATTTCAACATAATGTTCATTCCCGTCGAGGGCGCCTTCCGTCTGATGCTGGAGGAAGACCCTCGCCTGTGGCAGGTCGCAAAGGACAATAAAGTGCTCATCGTCAGCCAGATGACCCTCATCATAGTGCTCAACATGATTCAGATGAGCTGGCGTCAGCACGAGCAGGAAAAGAACATAGCCGCGGTTTTCGCGACGGCCGAGGAACTGATGGGCCAGCTTCGGGGCTGGATGGAAGCCTATGTCAAGATAGGCGAGCATCTGGGTAAGGCCAGCGATGCATACGAAGATGCGAGGAAGAAGCTATCCGATTCCAACCAGTCGGTAATCAAGAAGATAGACAAGCTCGAAAAGCTCGGAATCGCCCCCAAGCGTTCCAACGCCCGTATCAAATCCACCGCCAGAATGGTCGAAGGCGGCTCCATTATCCCCAAAGAACTCGAACCGGAAAAATGAAGAAAATAGCCCTGTTGGCGGCCGTTCTCATTCTCGCCGCCGGATGCAAAGGAAAGAAAAGCGAAGCCGTAACCCCCACCGTAGGGGATGTCGAGCCTGTCGCAACCGAAGAATTCGCCGCGGAAGAGGAAGAAGAAGCGTCCGAAGGGAAATGGCGCAAACTCCGGCTCAGCAACCTCGAGATGAATCCGGTGGAAGCCTTCGCGACCGACTGGATGGCCCTTTCCGTGGGCAACGCCCGTGAGTTCAACTCGATGACTATCTCCTGGGGCAGCATCGGCCAGCTGTGGGGCAAACCCGTCGTGACGGTGTATGTCAGCAGCGACCGCTACACCAAAAAGCTTATGGACAAGGCGGAATACTTCACCCTGACCGCCTTCCCCAAGAGCCGCAAGTGCAAAGACGCCCTGGTCTACCTGGGCTCGCATTCGGGCCGCGACGAAAAAGACAAGGCCGCCCGTGCGGGACTCACTGCGGAGTTCACTGCTTTGGGCAACCCTGTCTTTGCGGAAGGCTGCATGGCACTGGAGTGCCGTATTATCTACAAGGAGGAATTCCGTCGCGACCTTCTCCCTTCCGACGTCAAGCCTATGTACGACGACATGGGCCTTCACACGTTCTATATCGGAGAGATCGTCGCCTCCTACCGTAAATAGTTACACTTTCCTCGCCGGTAGAAGGGCGATAAGATAGCCTACGACGGCTATGGAAATGGCGATGACCGCGATGTCTCCAGGCTGGATGATGACGGGGTAGGCCGTGCCGAGGAAGCTTCCCGGCATCTTGATGAGGCCTGTGGCGCGCTGCAGCAGGCATATTCCCACTCCGGCCAGTAGCCCGGCTCCCATTCCCAGCAGGGAAATAAGCCATCCTTCCAGGACGAAAATCCTGCGTATCAAGGGCTTGTCGGCTCCCATGCTGCCGAGGATGCGGATATCGTCTTCCTTCTCGATGATGAGCATCGAGAGACTTCCGAAAATGTTGAATGCTATGACGATTATCACGAAAAGCAGGATCAGGAACACGGCTGCCTTTTCGTAGCGCATCATTTTATAGAGCGAAGGGTTTTGCCGGAACCTGTCGAGGACGAGGTAGTCGTCGCCGAGGCGCTCCGACAGGCCGTCGATAAGCCGCGAAAGCTCCTTGACGCCAGTATCGGGCGCGAGCCGCAGTTCAACGGCCGACACTTCGTCCGTCAGGCCCAGCAGTTCCCTCATTTTCTCTATCGGGACCACTATCAGCTCGCTGTCCACCTCGACGTTTATGCTGAAAATACCTGCAGGAAAGACTTTTACCATATCCAGCGAGGCGGCCGGATTGGACATCGAGAGCGGGCGCGTGCGGGAAGGGAAATAGAGCTGGATGGGGGCGAGGAAGCGCGGATTGATGCCCGTCTTGTAGGCGAGGCCGGCGCCGACTACGCCCATCGGCACCTGTCCGCGGTGGAGATGGTATTTGCCGTCCACGATGTGATTGCCCAGAGGCGATTCCTCTTCGTAGACGCTGTCCACGCCCTTGGCCCTTGCGATGCCTCCCTTGCCGTCGTAGCTAAGGTAGACGTTTTCCTCCAGGATGCTCGACATCGTGAGCACGCTCTGCTGGTCGTAGGCCCAGTCGAAGGCAGGACCCTCGGGGACGAAGGTCTTGCCGCGAGCCGGTTTGATGAGGATGTCGGGCTCGACGTTGCCCAGGGAGTCCCTGACCAGGCCGTCGAAGCCGTTGTAGACCGACAGGATGATAACCAGTGCCGCCGTTCCTATAGCCATGCCTACGGCGCTTATCGCAGAGATGATGTTTATTACATTGTGCGATTTGCGCGCGAAAAGATAGCGCCTGGCTATGAACAGCGGCAGATTCACTTTTTGAGAAGCTCGTCGATATGCTCGGCGTAGTCGAGCGACCCGTCCAGCATGAACACAAGTTCAGGTACGATGCGGAGCTGCTTGGCGACTTTGTGGCCCAGCTCGCCGCGCAGGGTGCGGACATTGTCCTGGAGCGTGGCCATCACCGCGTCGGCCTTCGACGAGGGGAAGATGCTCACGAATACCTTGGCGACGCTGAGGTCGGGGCTGATGCGGACTTCGCTTACCGACACCATGGCCCCGCCGAACGCAGCCATGCCCTTGGCACGGATGATTTCCGCGAGGTCTTTCTGTATTTCACGGGCAACTTTCAGCTGCCGGGTGCTTGCGGGTGCTTCCATTAGCGTAGTTTGATGATGTAGTAGTTCTTCTTGCCCTTCTGGGCGAGGATGTATTTGCCGTCGATAACGTCGGCCTCGCCGACCTCACGGTCGATGTCGGAGACTTTGTCCTTGTTGAGCGAGAAACCGCCGGCCTGGACCATCTTGCGGGCTTCGCCTTTGGAGCCGAAAACGGAGGTCTTCACCGCGAGCAGGTCGAGCAGGCCGCAAGGCAGCTCGCTGCGGTCGATTTCGAAGGACGGAACGCCGTCAAATACCGCCAGGAAGGTCTTTTCGTCGAGGGCGCGGAGGGCTTCCGAGGTTGCCTTGCCGAAAAGCATCTGGGAGGCCGCGACGGCTTTTTCGTATTCCTGCTCGCCGTGGCACATTATCGTGATTTCGCGTGCGAGGACCTTCTGGAGCGTGCGCTGGCCCGGATCCTGGCGATGCTCTTCGATGAGGGCGTCGATTTCCTCCTTCGGGAGCATGGTGAAAATCTTGATGTAGCGCTCGGCGTCATCGTCGGCGACATTGAGCCAGAACTGGTAGAATTCGTAGGGGGATGTGCGGGCCGGGTCAAGCCAGATGTTGCCCTTTTCGGTCTTTCCGAACTTCGTGCCGTCGGCCTTGCGGATTAGGGGGCAGGTCAGGGCGAAAGCCTCGCCGCCGTCCATCCTGCGGATGAGCTCGGTGCCGGTGGTGATGTTGCCCCACTGGTCGCTGCCGCCAAGCTGGAGGACGCAGCCCTTGTTTTTCCACAGCCAGTAGAAGTCGTAGCCCTGCATGAGCTGGTAGCTGAATTCGGTGAAGGACATGCCCTCGGACGAGTCGCGGGAGAGGCGTTTCTTGACCGAGTCCTTGGCCATCATGTAGTTGACGGTGATGTGCTTGCCGATGTCGCGGATAAAGTTGATGAAAGAATAGTCCTTCATCCAGTCGAGGTTGTTGACAAGTTCGGCTTTGTTGGGGGCGTCGGAGTCGAAGTCGAGGAAGCGCCCGAGCTGTGCCTTGAGGCACTCGACGTTGTGGCGCAGCGTGTCTTCGTCCAGCAGGTTGCGCTCGGCGCTCTTCATCGAAGGGTCTCCGATCATGCCGGTTGCGCCTCCCACGAGGGCGTAGGGCTTGTGCCCGCAGTTTTGGAAATGCTTGAGTATCATTACGCTCACAAGGTGGCCGATGTGCAGGGAATCAGCCGTGGGGTCGATTCCGACATAGGCGGCCTGGGGGCCTTCCATAAGTTTCTCTTCGGTTCCGGGCATGATGTCCTGTATCATGCCGCGCCATTTGAGCTCCTCTACAAAATTTTTCATCCTATAGTTGTGTTGTTCGTCTGCAAAGTTAGTATAAAAATCACTGCCAAACAAAAAAGCCCCCGACCCGTAAGGCCGGAGGCTTTGGATGCAGTCCCTTACGGCCTACAGGTCGTTCATCTGGGCGGCGTAGTCTTCCACGCTGCTCACAGCGATATCCTGGTATTCCTTCAGGCCGGTGCCGGCAGGAATCGGATGACCGCTGATGACATTTTCCTTGAGGCCTTCGAGGTTGTCGACGCGGGCGCGGATGGCAGCCTCGCTGAGCACCTTGGTGGTCTCCTGGAAGGAGGCGGCGCTGATGAAGCTGTCGGTCTTCAGGGCGGCACGAGTGATGCCCTGGAGGACCTGGCGTGCGGTGGCCGGACGGGCTTCGCGCACAGCGATCATCTTAAGGCCCTGACGCTCAAGCGACTCGTTCTCGTTGCGCAGTTCGCGTGCGGAGATGATGCTGCCGTTGAAGTAGCGCTGGGAATCGCCCTTGTCGAGCACATAGAACTTGCCGTAGATGTTGTCGTTGGTGTCCATGAAGAGCCACTTGTCGACGAGTTCCTCCTGGAGGAATTCCGTGTCGCCCGGGTCTCCGATCTGGACCTTGCGCATCATCTGGCGGACAATGATTTCGAAGTGCTTGTCGTTGATCTTCACGCCCTGGAGGCGGTAGACGGCCTGAACCTCGTTGACGATGTATTCCTGGGCTTTCACCGGGCCGAGCACCGCGAGGATGTCGGTCGGGGAGATGCCGCCGTCGGACAGGCGCGTGCCGGCCTTGACGTAGTCATTTTCCTGGACCAGGATCTGCTTGGTCAGAGGTACGAGGTAGGAGCATTCCTTACCGCTCTTGTTGCGGATGATGATCTCGCGGTTGCCCCTCTTGACCTTGCCCATGACGACTTCGCCGTTGATCTCGGAGATAATGGCGGGGCTTGACGGGTTGCGGGCTTCGAAGAGCTCGGTGACACGCGGCAGACCGCCGGTGATATCGCTGGACTTGCCGATGGCGCGGGGGATCTTGATGACGATGTCGCCAACCTTGACCTGCTGGCCGTCGGAAGCGATGACGTGGGCACCGACCGGCAGGTTGAACTGCCTGAGGGTGACGCCGTTGCCGTCGACGATGAGCATCGAGGGGTTCTTCGTCTTGTCGCGGGCTTCGATGATGACCTTGTCGCGTGCGACGGAGAATTCGTCGGCCACTTCCTCGCGGAAGGTTACGCCGTCGATCATGTTCTCGAAGCGGACGGTACCTGCGGTTTCAACGATGGTGATGGCGTTGTAGGGATCCCATTCGCAGATGAGGTCGCCCTTCTTCACCTTGTCACCGTCCTTGAAGTAGAGTACGGAACCGTAGGGAACGTCGTACTGGGAGAAGGTCATGCCGGTGTTTTCATCGACGATGCGGAGCTCGGTCATACGGCTTACGACCACGTTCTCGGACTTGTTGTCGTCGGTGACGCGCTCGATGGTGCGGAGCTCTTCAAACTTCAGGAGGCCTTCGTACTTGGACTCGATCGAAGAATCGGCAGCGGTGCTGGAGGCCGTACCACCGACGTGGAATGTACGCAGGGTAAGCTGTGTACCAGGCTCGCCGATGGACTGGGCTGCAATGACGCCGACGACTTCGCCCTTCTCGACCATGCGGCTGGTCGCCAGGTTGCGTCCGTAGCACTTGGCGCAGACGCCCTTGCGGGACTCGCAGGTGAGAACCGAACGGATTTCGATCTTTTCGATGGGGAGGGAGTCGATGAGGTTGGCCACGTCTTCGCGGATCTCCTGACCTGCGGGGAGGATGAGCTCGCCCGTCAGAGGGTTGAAGATGTCGTGGACTGAAGTACGGCCCAGGATGCGTTCTCCGAGGGATTCGACCACCTCGTCCTTGTTCTTGATCGCGGTGGCGATGAGGCCGCGGAGCGTGCCGCAGTCTTCCTCGGTGATGATGACGTCGTGGGACACGTCGACCAGACGGCGCGTCAGGTAGCCGGCATCTGCCGTCTTGAGGGCGGTATCGGCCAGACCCTTACGGGCACCGTGGGTGGAGATGAAGTATTCGAGCACCGTCATTCCTTCCTTAAGGTTGGAGATGATAGGGTTCTCGATGATGGATGCTTCGGAAGCGCCGCTTTTCTGGGGCTTGGCCATAAGGCCGCGCATGCCGCAGAGCTGCTTGATCTGCTGGGTTGAACCGCGGGCTCCGGAGTCCAGCATCATGTAGACCGGGTTGAAACCCTGCTGGTCGGCGGAAATCTGCTTTTCAACGATGCCGGTGAGGCGGTTGTCGATGGCGGTCCACAGGTCGATCACCTTGTTGTAGCGCTCGTTGTTGGTGATGAAGCCCATCGCGTAGTTGTTCTTGATGTCTTCAACCTGCTTGTAGCCTTCTTCGATGAGCTGTTTCTTCTCCTCGGGGATGAGGACATCGCCCAGGTTGAAGGAAATGCCGGCGCGGAAGGCGCGGTCGTAACCGAGGTTCTTGATATCGTCGAGGAACTTCGCGGTGCGGGTCACGCCGGTCGACTTGATGACCGTGGTGATGATCTTGCGGAGGGACTTCTTGCCGAGCACTTCGTTGACATAGGGAACCTCGTCAGGGACATACTGGTTGACGATGATGCGGCCGGCAGTGGTCTGCACCATCTGGAATCCCTTGGAAGCGTCCTGCTTGTCGACGGGGATGCGGACGTTGATGAGGGCGTGGAGGTCGATTGCGCGCTCGTTGAGGGCCACAATGACCTCTTCCGGACCATAGAAATTCATCTTCTCGCCCTTTGCGCCGGGACGGACCTTGGTGATGTAGTACAGACCGAGGACCATATCCTGGGAAGGAACGGTGATAGGGGTTCCGTTGGCCGGGTTGAGGATGTTCTGGCTTCCGAGCATCAGCAGCTGGGCCTCCATGATGGCGGCGTTGCCGAGCGGGAGGTGGACAGCCATCTGGTCACCGTCGAAGTCGGCGTT
>ONKE01000049.1 GCA_900318355.1 uncultured Bacteroidales bacterium | reverse complement strand
GGAACTGGGCCTCACTATCGACGGTGTAGACTACAACATCCGAAAACTGAAGAAACAAGGCCGGATTGTCCGCATCGGAGGAGACAATGGCGGTCATTGGGAGGTAAATGAGAAATGATTGTATCAGTTGTGACTGATGTTTTTGCATTGGGTCTTGCTCCGGCTGCAAAGCCAGGAGCGGGATTCTTTTTTTTATCCCCGGATATGCTTTTTTTTGACATCAGGTGATGATCTAGGGGAACGGGTGGAGAGCGACGAAGTGGAGAAAGTGCTCTGCACCTGCAGCGAAGTGGAGGATGCCGTCTTTCCCGATGACGCCCAACGGAAAGGTAGACCGTAAATCCCTGCCTGTCGTGCTCAGGGAGGGGGCCATGTATGCCTGATGTGCGTATCCGGGATGCCCCTGCAAAAACGATCCGGCCTTTTTTTACTTATCGAAATCTTGGCAAAAAGCCCGGCTATGCCCTCACCGGTCAGAGCGCCTTTGGCGTAGGATTCAAGAAATAGGTTCGCCTCACTTATGGGAAATATTGTTAACTTTGTATGCCATGACCCACAAGACCTGCAATATAGGCGGCCGTGAGTGCGTTATTTTAGACTCCGTCCAGCCTCAATATATACTTATTCAGACGCTCGGGAACCATGAACGCGGCATTATCGATCGGACGGCGGAATTGATTGCCGGGGCGGCAGGCGTCCCATTTGTCCTTGCTGCATTCCAGGTGTTCGACTGGGACCTTGACCTTACCCCATGGCACGACGACGCCATCAGCCGGAAACCGGAAGTCGGAACCCAGACCGGCGAGACGCTCCGCTATGTGACGGAATCGCTTCTTCCGGAGTTGGAAAAAGAATACGGGAAACTGCCCGTCATTCTCGGAGGATATTCCCTGGGCGGACTTTTCGCCCTTTGGTCATCCATGCAGACAGACTGTTTCGCCGCCATCGCCGCAGCTTCGCCGTCCCTCTGGATCAAGAACTGGCTGGACTATGCCTATGTCCACCCGGTGAAGGCCGGGAAGGTCTATCTGAGCCTGGGAGACAAGGAAGAACACGTGAAGAACCGCGCCATTGCCCGTGTAGGCGACAGCGTCCGGGGCGAATATGAACTTCTCCGGGCTCGGCTCGGAAGCGAAAACTGCACGCTGGTCTGGAACCCCGGGAATCATTTCCAGGACGAAGACAAAAGGCTTGCGGCGGCGTTCTCCTGGTGCATCAAAGAATTGGATGTCAAGTGAAGGATAGATCTTGGCTCTGGCAGTGTTTTTGCAAAATACCAGCTAAACTGAGTAAAGCCATGAAAAAGTTCGTCTCCTTCATTTTGGCTGTCGCCACCGTGGTTTTCACCGCCTCCACATGCGAGAAGATGGAGCCTGGCGATTATAAGGACTTCAGCGGAGCCAAGATCAACCTTCTCGGGTCGTGGGTCCTCTCCGAGGTCCAATATAAGACCGCGGGCGTCGTCGAGTCCCATCCCGTCACGCCGGAGTCCGTCATGGAGTTTGTCGAAAAAGGCATCGGCTATACCCGGAATATGGCGGGCGACATCCTCGATAGCTGGCACTATGTAACCTACCGCGCCTCCGTCACCATTTTCACAAACGCCGAGTGGGACAACAACCGCTGCCTTGGCGAAGACGACAGCAACTACCGGCACGGGAAGACCTACGCCTTCCATGTGGTCGACGAAAACATCATCTCGTCCGAAGAAAAGGTCTCGTCGAACAGCTATATCGTGAACTTCTTCACCCGGTTCAATCCTTAGCATGTCCGATAGCCCGGTCTTGATATCCTGCCATGAAACAACTCCTCCTTTCCATCATGATCCTCTCATCCATCTTTTCCGCTGGCGCCCAGACCGTCAAGGTCTATAAAGGGACGAGCCGTTATGGCAGCGACGTCATTTGCACCGTCAAGGACTCCAAGGTGTACAAAAAGACATCCTCCTACAGCAGCGATGTCATTTGCAACATCAAAGGGAACCGCATCTACAAGGGAAACGGCTCCTATTCGAGCGACATGCTGTACAACATCAAGGACGGAAAGGTCTACAAGGGAACTGGAAGCTACAGCTCCGACATCATCATGACCATCCGTGACGGGAAGATCTTCAAGGGGACATCCACCTACAACTCCGACGTCATCGCCAATGTGAAAGACGGGAAGGTTTATTCTGGCACATCCTCATACAACTCGGACGTCGAGTTCTCGTTTGACGGCAACCTCACCATCGAGGAGTTCGTCGCGGTCTGGCATGCCGTGAAATACTCCTGGTAGAGGGAGGCTCGCGGCTCTATTTGACCGGCGAATTTGTCGCGCGGCGCCCTCGGTCTATCGACCTCGCTGCAGGCGCAGCCTAGCGCAGCAGGAGGGACTTGACGTCGGACCAGCGGTAGTAGGGGCCGTCGGGGAGGGTGAGGAGGCGGGCTTCCCGCTCGTTGTAGTAGAATTTCACCAGGATGTCGCCGCGGCGGTCGCGGTAGAAGACGGTCTGGAGGTTGGAGGCGAAGGGGGTGCCGAAGCAGCCGCGCCACTGGGCGGCATCTTCGACGCCGCGGCGCTCGCCGATGCCCTCGATTCCGAGCAGGGAGGCGAAAGCGATCAGCTGCGAGTCGTGGCCGTAGCGCAGGTCGGCGACGCAGTTGCCGCTTGCAATGGCGTCTTCGGCCTTGCCGACAAACTCCTCGGACAGAGGCCTGACCAACTTCATCCGCTCGTCGCCGAAAGGCAGGGAATTGCAGTGGCGGAGATATTGCTCCTGGCTGGTGCATTCTTCGTAACGCGCGAGGTCTTCGGTTTTGAAGGCGCGGAGAATCACCGGATCCAACTCGAAGGAGCCCGTATTGAGGGCGACGAAAAACGTGCGAAGCATCAGCGTCGCGGCGTCTCCGACCAGCGGACGGGCCTTGGCCGGGTCGGTGAAGATGCGGGCGAGGAAGGCGGCCGTGTCGGGGACATGCGCCTTGCGGAAGTCGCTCTGGATGCGGTCGGTCTGGGCCCGGATGTGCTTGGGAGAGTCGGTGACCATGAAGCGCATGTATTTCGGGTCGGAGTCCCAGCTGATGTCGAGCGACGGGTCGCAGGCCGTCAGGACGCTCGTCGAAGCGGCCATGCTCACGAGGCAGCGCGGCGAGATGCTGGCGACAGCGCGGACTTTGCGCGAACCCTGCCGGAACACCTTGCGAAAATGCTTGTACATCCGGCTGGCGATCTGGCGGTGTTCCTGCGCTCCGAGTTCGGTGAGGCGCCCGCCCATGCCGTCGACCAGACGGATGATTTCGGCAATCTGGGCGCGGACAGCCTCGCCCTCCGGAGTCAGAAGACCGGCGGCGGAGGCGGAGTTGTACAGAGCCAGGGTCTTGCCGTAGTCATATTCTGCGGGAGCCCAGTCGGTACGGGCTCCATGGCGACCGTAATGGCTGATGTAGAAGGCGTTATAGCCCTTCGGAACGGGAGTTTCGGCGGCGGGCCTGTATTCGTAGGGGCAGGTGTTGACGCAGGCGCGCAGGATGTTTTCGCGGATGAGGCTTTCGGTGCTCTCCTGGGCATGGAGCCAGAAGGGACACAGGGCGAAAAGCAGGATGAGAGTCTTCTTCATGAGGCTATAGATACTGCATTAACATTTTCTTGACGTCTTCCCAAGGGTAGTACGGACCACCGGGCAGGCCGATCAGACGAGCTTCGCGCTCGTTGATGTAGCATTTGACGAGAACGTCGCCCTTGCGGCCACGGTAGAATATCAGCTGAAGGTTGCCGGCGAAGGGAGAATAGAGGAAACCGAACCAGTTGCGGCGGCACTGCTCGGCGGTGAGACGCTCGCCAACGCCCTCCACGCCAAGTCGCGCGGCGTATGCAAGCAACTGATAGTCATGGCCAAAACGCAGGTCGGCGCAATATTCTCCCGTCCGGATGGCGGCATCGGCCTTGTCGATCAGGTCGCGGAGGATGGGGCCTTCCTTCTTCATGCGCTCGTCTCCGAAGTCCAGCGAGTTGCACTGGCGCAGATAGAGGTTCATGGACAGGTTTTCGGAATAATGGTAGACCGCGTCTTCGCCCAGATAGTGGAAAATGCAGTCGTCCAGGTCGAAAGAGGCCGCAATGCGCCCCATGTCGAAGCATTCGAGCATCAGCCTGTAGACGTCGGGCTCGAGCCTGCGCGCCTTGCCCGGGTCGGAGAAAATGCGCCTGTAGAACGCTGCCGTGTCCGGAGGGAACGCCTCGCGATGGGCGGCGAGGATGGCATGGGCCTTTTTGCTGATTTCCGGGCCGTCGTCGGTGGAAATATATGGCATATAGACGTCTCCGTTGTCCCAGTGGATGTCCAGCTGGGGACGGTGGGCGAGCAGCTCTCCGGTAAATGCGGCCATGCTCACAAGGCAGCGTCTCGAATTGCTTCCGACCGCACTGACTTTCCCATGTCGGAAAACGCCTTTGTACTTGTTGTACATGCGGGCGGCGATGGCGCGGTGTTCGCGGGTGCCGCGGTAGGTCAGACGTCCGTCCATGCCATTGTGGTTCAGGATGATAGCCTCGATTTCAGAGCGGACGGAGTCGCCGGCTGCGGTAAGGATGCCTTCCTCTGCGGCCTTGGCGAAGAACTGCTGCATGCGGCCGTAGGTCGATCCGGCCCAGTTGCTGCGCGAGCCGTGGCGGCCGTAGTGGCTGATGTAGAAGGGCTTATATCCACGCGGAACTGGAGTCTCGGCGGCAGGGAGGAATTCGTAAGGGGCGGTGTTGTTGCCGGCCCTCGAGGGATTTTCGCGGATCATCGCGAGAATGGCGGGGTTCTTGTCGTCGTCCTGCGCTCCGGCGAAAACCGGCAGGAGGAGGGTCAGAATGAGTAGGAGGCTTCTGCGCATTGAATGTAGATTTTTCCAAAGTTAGGGAAAAATTTTCAAAGCAGCAGGTATTTCTTCAGTTCTTTTTCCAGACTTCGCGCCGGGATTCCAAGTTCTTCCAGGCACATTTCCTCGAGCAGGGCGTGGAACCCGGCCCCATGGTTCGGAAAACGCAAGTGGCTCAGTTCGTGGAGCATGACATAGTCGCGCAGCGGCTGCGGCACCCGCACGAGGTTGAGGTTGAGGTTGATGTTGCCCCGGCGCGAGCAGCTGCCCCAGTTCGAAATGTTATGCTTAATCGTCAGGCGGTTATACGTAAATCCGTATTTCCCGGCCAGCTCTTCGAGCCTTGGCGGAAGCACCTTCTTTGCCTCGGCCCTCCATAACTCTATAAGTCTATTTATGCTTCGCTGCGCAAAGCTGTCGGCGGCAAACCCTCCGCTACGCTCCGTCCCTCCCAGAAGCCCCTTCGGGTCTTCCGGGCCCCTCCCATTCATGTGGCCATGGGCGGCCCCAGGCTCCGTCCCATCCGCGAGCCCATGTTCGGAGAGGGCTTGCTGGACTTCGTCGGCGGCGCGGCCGACCAGGGCGCTTTGGCGAGCGAGGACGGCCTTGACCCAGTCGCGTTTGGCGGCGAGGAAGGCGAGGCCGGCGCTGAAAGGTGTCCAGCGGGGAATGGTCACCGTGACGCCCTTGACGGGATGGATGCGGATGCTGACGCGCCTTGCCCGCGGGCTTTTGCGCACCAGAACGTCTCCGATTGTCGCGTCAGTGTAGATCTTTTCCGTCATTTCGCGTCGAGTTTGCGGGTGACGGCGCGGTCGATTGCAGCCACAAGCGGCCGTGGCAGCAGGGGACAGAGCACGATGGCGAGTTTGTTGACAAGGCCCGGAACCGCCCCGCTGCGGCCGGCAAAGAGCATGCGCATGGCACGTCGGGCGGCCCGCTGGGGCGAAATCATGATGCCAAGGCGTCGAAGCCATGTGCGCCAGCGCGGCGACAGGTTGTAGAGCGGCGTGTCGACCGCTCCGAAATATATCGCCGCCACCTGAACGCCCGTCCCGCGATATTCGGTGCGCAGGGAGCCTGTGAACTGCCTCAGATAGGCCTTGGTGCCGGCGTAGGTGGAGATGAATGGGAATTGCATCCAGGCTGTAATCGACGAAATGTTAAGCACATAGCCTTTGCCGCGGGCGGCCATTTCCGGAAGGAAGATGCGGCACAGCTGCGTGGGGGTGTAGTTGTGCAGCAGGACGATGCGGTCGAGCTCTTCCGGCGACATGTCGCGGAAATGGCGGATGTGGATGATGCCGGCATTGTTGACGAGCACCTCCACCTGCAAGCCTTCCGGCAGGGCGGCCTGGAGCTCATGCGCAGCCTCGCGTCGTGCCAGGTCCATGTCGAGGGCGATGAACCGACGCTCGGGGAACTCCTCCCTCATCCGCGCTGCAACGGCCTCACAGCCGTCCAGAGCCGCGATTACGACGTCGTATCCCCGCCCGGCCAGAAGCCGGACATACTCCAGCCCCATTCCGGAACTCCCGCCGGTAACGATGGCCCACCGTCCGGAGCCGTGGCCCATATTTGCTTTCAGATTGGAAATCATTGACGTAAAGATAGGAATTTTTTGCGTAACTTTGCTTGTCATGCCGAGTTACCTCCAGATAGAAAACATTTCCAAGTCCTACGGCACCAAGGTGCTGTTCGACCATATCTCCTTCAATATCAATGAGGGAGACAAGGTTGCCCTCATTGCGCCCAATGGTACGGGCAAGACTTCTCTCCTCAAGATCCTGGCCGGGCGCGACTCCTCCGACAGCGGCGGCAAAGTCTTGTTCATGAAAGATATACGCATCGCGTTCCTGGAGCAGGACTACGACTACGACCCCGAAAAAAGCATCTTCCGCCAGATCATGGACCACTCGGCACATCTTCTGGAGGGGCAGGACGAAGACCACAGATGGGCCTACGAACTGCGTGTGCGCCAGTTCCTCAGCCAATTCTCCCTGGAAGACGTCGACAAACCGATGAAATCCCTCTCGGGCGGCGAAGTCAAACGCGTGGCGCTCTCGGAAATGCTGGCCTCGGAGGCCGACTTCTACATCATGGACGAGCCGACCAACCATCTGGACATCGACGCGATAGAGTTCCTCGAGGGCCATCTGCGCCACGCCCGCTGCACGCTTTTCATGGTAACGCACGACCGCTATTTCCTCGACCGCGTCTGCAACTCCGTCATGGAGATGGACAGGGGACAGGTCTACATATATCGCGGCGACTACTACAATTTCCTCGAGAAACGCCAGGAGCGCATCGACAACTACAACGCCGAGACCGAGCGGGTGCGCAATCTCTTCCGGCGCGAGCTGGAATGGATGCACGCAACGCCGTGCGCCCGTACTGGCAAGGCGAAATACCGCAAGCAGGCGTTCTGGGATATCAAGCAGCGGGCGGAGGACGCCTACGTGACCCGCAACGTCAACCTCGACCCCATGCAGGCGCGCAGCACCTACCTCGGCAACAAGGTCATAGACTGCCACGACGTCTCCTTCTGGTGGGACCATAGATGCTACCTGAGCCACTTCTCCTACAAGTTCCAGCGCTACGACCGCGTGGGGATCGTCGGCCGCAATGCCGCGGGCAAATCGACCTTCCTGAGCCTTCTGACCGGGGGGTGGACCCCGGAAATGGGCGGGGAAATGGTCGGCGTAATCGAGCGGGGCGAGTCGCTTCGGATCGGATGGTACAAGCAGGAAGGAATGGAGTTCAAACCCGGCCAGACGGTGATGGAAACGGTCCAGGACACCCACCTGCTCGGCCAGTTCCTCTTTCCTCACGAAACCTGGACGACCCCTGTTGAGCGTCTCTCCGGAGGGGAACGACGCCGGCTTTACCTTCTAACCGTACTCAAGCAGCAGCCCAACCTGCTGATACTCGACGAGCCCACGAACGACCTGGACATAGTGACCCTGGAGCTTCTGGAAGAATATCTCATCCAGTACAAGGGCTCCCTTATCATAGTATCGCACGACCGCCATTTCCTCGACCGTCTGGTCGACCATCTTTTCGTCTTCTGCGGCGACGGCGTGGTCAAGGATTTCATCGGCAACTATACCGAATACCGTTCATTCATAAAGGACTACGAGTCTGAACAGCGCGCGGCGGCCCTCCCCGAAAAGGCCCCCATACAGGCGGCGGAAAAGCCCGCACGTCAAGTCAAGGCCCGCCTGACGTGGAAAGAGCAGCAAGAACTGAAAGCCCTCGATGAGGAAATCCCCCGCCTGGAAACGGAAAAGGCCGGCATCGAAGCCGACCTTTCCTCGGGTAATCTTACTCCTGGGGAGCTTCAGAGGGCATCTCAGCGCTACGCGGAACTCCAGGCTGTCCTGGATGAAAAAGAACTCCGCTGGCTGGAGCTTTCCGAGCGTCAGGAGTAGTGGGGGTGAATTATTTGACCTCTTCCCAGGTGTAGAGACCCTCTTCCTTGTACTCGTCTTCACCGCTGCCGCCGATCTTGGTTTCCTTGGTCACCAGACCGTTGGCATCGCCTTCGTATTCGTAGCGGGAAGCGGAGGCATCGCCCCAGCCGTTGCCGGTGCAGAGATTGGCAGTGCCGTCGCCGATGAGGCCGGTCTCAGCGAGCCAGCGCGGGACACCGCAGTCTTCAACGAAGATGTTGCGGATGTTTCCTTTGTTGACATCGGTACCATATTTGTGAAGTTTCTCCTTGAAAGTTTCTCCATCTTTGCGGGTCCACTTGGTGATGTTGCCATTCTCCCAGGTCGCCTCGGAGATTACGGCGCCATCCTCTTCGACCTTGACGAGCTTCCTGCCGTCATAAGTTAAAGTTTTGTAGCCGTTCCACTCGGTGATGAGACCGTTTGCATTCAGTTTGGCGGTCCACTTCACTTTGTCGTTCTCCAGAATCTCGAGCGTGCCGTCATCCTTCTTGTTGAAGGTGTAAGTGGAGTTGTAGGTCTTGCCATCGTATTCCTCAACGCGGACGACGCTGGAAAGAATGCCATTCGCGTCGTACTTGTAGTCGAAGGTGCCGGCATAGGCGTCAACATACTTGACAAGACGGAAAGACTTGGTAGTAGTACCGCCGTTGTCGGTTCCGGGCTTGCAGGAAACTGTCAGGGCGACTGCTGCTACAGCAGTCAGCATCAGATAAAAGATTTTTTTCATGATAGTTTGTGAATTAATTAAAAAAATGGTTGTTAAAAAATGAATTGTCTGAGGTATTCAAAGCCGGTCAGAAGCGAGGTCCCTTCGTCAAGGACAGCATTCCTGACGCGGTATTCAAAGGGAACGTCGGCCCTCTTGCATGCTTTGTAGAGATCGCCCATCTCGCGGTAGTGGACGCCCGTATCGGTAAGACCAATGTAGTAGAAGGCGTCCCCACGGACAGTATATTGCTCCGGCAGGGCCGCGTCTTCGAAGAGCAGGCGGTCGAAGCGTGAGGAAGCCTCCATCACGGCCTTTCCGGCATCTCCGATGGCGATGGCGACCTGCTTGGGGGCTTCGTAGCTCCACTTCCACTCTCCAAGCGGCTTAACCGAAAGGTCGCAGGGTAGAATCACGAAGGAGCGCTGGTCGCGGCCGCGCTGGAGGATGGAGATTATCTCCTTCACGCGCGAGGCGGGAAGCCCGTTGTGGCACAACCAGATGGCCGAAGCGCCGTCTTTCCCTTCCTTGAATGCCTTGGAGGCGAATGCCCCGTCGGCCTCCAGTGTGATTTCCGGCACGGACGGCGTCTGGAAAGTCATGTTCCAGGCCGTCTGCCCGGCAAAACAGGACGAGAAGAACGGCAGCACTTCGCGGAGCGCGCTGCGCCAGAAGGTGCCGTCGTGGCCGCCGTCGGTTACGCGGTATTCGTGGTCGTAGCCGGCGTCGCGCATTATTACATGGAGGCTGTCGCTGCCGATGAGCAGCTGCGGCTCATTGTCGCCGCAGGTGAAGAACCAGCGGACCCGGGAAAGCTGTGCTTTGTTCTCAGGGGTGAACTGGTAGAACGGGCAGTTTTCTTTGTAGTAGTCGGTCAGGCGGGCTGCTCCGGAGAGTCCGGAGGCGCCGAAGATGCGTCCCCACTGGTAGTCCCAGCCGCTCTGGGGCCCTTCGGTCATATACTGCTGGTCGGTGCGCATCGAGATGGACAACGGGGCGGAAGCGCCGAACAGTTCGGGGTGCTTCGCGGCCAGGATCCAGGCGCCAAAGCCGCCCATGGAGTAGCCTGTGATGGCCCTGTGATTGCGGTCGGCGATGGTGCGGTAGGTCTTGTCCACGTAGGGGACCAGTTCCTTGACGAAATAGTCCATATAGGGATATTTCCCGTCGTAGCGGTTGACGTAGTAGGTGCGGAATCCTTGCGGGAAGATGTAGATCATCTCCTCCAGGCCGTTGGCTTCAAGGCCTTTGACAGTGCTTTCAATGGCGAGCCACTGGTCGTTCCAGGAAGTGGGTTCATCGCCCAGTCCGTGGAGGCAATAGACAACGGGATAGCGCTTGCCCGGCTCGGAGACGTAACTCTCCGGCAGCAGGACGGCCATGGAATGCTCCTGACCCAGAATCTCGCTACGGACAGGAACCGCGTCGGCATAGCGCAGGAAGTGGGCCGGCGGGAGGACGGCCTGGTTCTGATTGCTGCATCCGCAGGAGGACAGCAGGAGGAAGCAGCTTAGCAGTAAAAGATTATTCTTCATCATAGACGACCATTTCAGATGCATAGATTTCATAATCCGGATGGGGATTGTCCAGACGCAGGGTCAGGGTGTGGTCCCCGGACGGGAAACAGTAGGAGGAGAAGATCTCGTATTTCCGCGTGATGTAGTCGATGGGCATGGAGAATTTCTCGACTTCTGTGCCGTCAAGCAGGGCCGTGATGGAGGCGACGTAGCTGTCGTCGGCATGGCCGGTCTTGCGGACGCTCCCTTCCACGACGATGCTGTTGCCATGGAAACGCAGGTCAACACTTGTCGTGAAGGCTTTCTTCAGCACCCGTTTTTCCACGGGCTTGATTCCCTCGAATGACTGTTCGAATTGCACGGCTTGAGGTTCTTCCATCTTGAATAAGATGCAATTGTCCCCTGTTTCGTTGCTTCCCATGACCAAATCATAATTGGCCCGGCACACTTGCTCGAGGCTGAGCGAGGTGTAGGGGAACGGAATGTCCTTGATGCGTTCCGCTCCGCGCTTCCACTCATCGGGGATTGCGTCGTAGCCGTACATGACGCCGAGAATGCCGGCGGCCGAGGCCGGGTTGCAGTCGGAATCGTTGCCGCAGCGGGTCGAGATGTCCATCGTGCGGGCGAAGTCGCCCTCGCCGTACAGCAGGCCTATCACGACGAACGCGGCGTTGATGGTAGCGTCGATGTTGAAGCCGTTCCACACGCCCTCGGGGCATCCCACGTCGTTGGCGTGGCGGTTGGTGACTTCGAACCAGCACTGCTTCCAGTCGCGGGGATCTTTCTTCCAGAAGGCGATGACGTCCGAGATGGTGCTGTGGAATTTCGTTCCTTCGGGAATGGTCCTGAGGGCCTCGCAAACTATGGTCGGGATGTCGTTGCAGACGTAGGCGAGGCTGTACATCGCTCCGATGTACACTCCGCCGTACCAGCCGTCGCCATAGTTCATGATGTGGCCGATGCGGTCGCTCAGGACGCTGGCGGCATTGACCCGCCCGGGATACAACATGCCGATGAAGTCGGCCTCGATCTGGAAGTCGATGTCGTCGGCGTGAGGGTTGTTGCGCCAGTGGCCGGAGTCGGGGGCCTTCATGCCTGAGAGGATGTTGTAGCGCGCCGCCTGGTTGGCATGCCAGAGTTTGTAGTCGGCCGTCGCGAAGGCCTGGGCATAGGCATCTGCCGGGGCGTCCATACCCTGGGCGAGCATGGTCTCAAGGAAGGTCAGGTCCATGTAGACATCGTCGTATAGTCCCGGATCCTCGATGAAAGTGTCGTAGATATAGTCGTCGTACCAGGGGATGGGGATTTCGTCCATGATCAGGCCGCCCTTGTACTTGAACTCCGTAGGGCCTCCGTAGGTGCAGCCTATGGTCTGGCCGTACCAGCCGCCGCGGATCTTGTCCATCAAAACCTCGGAGGGGATGGAGGCCGTCTGGCCGTAGGGAATCTTTACCGCCGAAGTGCAGGCGGCCGTAAGAAGGATGGTCAGTAAGGGAATCCAGCTGTGTTTCATCTTCCTTAGTTGTGGTAGTAGGTGTCGGTGTTTTGTTTTTCGCTGTAGTATTGGATGGCGTTGATGCGGAGCAGATAGGTGTCGGGCTGAGGGTTGCGCCATACCATTTTAACCGTGTGGCGGCCCTCCGCGAGACCGTATTTCCATGCGGGCTCGAGCTTGCGCGACGTGCCCTTCATCGGAAGCAGGGACACCTGGTCCAGCTGTCCGTCTATCCAGACTTCAATTTCGGCCACGTAAGGGTCGTCTTCCTCGGCCAGGGCGAAGACTTCGCTGCCGACATGCTTCTTGCTCACGCGGGCTGCGTAGTCGGCCGAAATGCCGCGAAGACACACGAGGTTGCCCCATATGACAAAGCCGTTGCCGCTGAAATCAAATTCGTAAGTATCTGACATCCATGCGTCTTTCTGGTCGCGCATGAGCGGGAAGGTGTTCGTGAAGTTCTGTTCCAGCGGGAGGACGGCGGGCTTAGTGACGGGGATGGTCACGGCATCGTCGGTAACGGTACCGCCGTTCTTGGGGATCAGCTGCAGGGCCTGCGAGAAACTGTAGTCCGCGCCCTTGGCCAGGGAAACGTCCGTGCCCTCGAAGTCGAGGTCCCAGATTTCCATCAGCGGGTCTTTCCAGAAGGCGGGGATGCCTTCCAGACCGAGCACTACGCCCAGCACGCCGCCGACGGTGGCGGGATTGCAGTCGGAGTCCTGTCCGCAGCGGGTGGCTATTTCCATGGACTTGCCGAAGTCGCCTCCGCCGTAGAGAAGCCCCATGGCCACGTAGGCGGAATTGAGCTTGGCGTCGATGTCGAAGCTCAGCGACACGCCCTTGGGACAGCCTGTGTCGAGACCCCACTTCTTAAGGATTTCGAACCATGCGGCTTTCCAGTCGCCGGGATACTGCTTGTGCCAGCGGCGGACGTCATTGATGCACTGCCAGAAGGTACTCTCCTGCGGGATGCCCTCAAGGGCCATGTCGACTATGCGCGCAGGGTCGCTTTCGACGAATGCCGCGCTGTAGAGCCCGGCCACGAAAGCGCCGCCGTAGAAACCGTCGCCGCTGTTCATGATGTGGCCTACGCGTGAGGCTATGTCGAGGGCCTGCGGAACCATGCCCGGGGCCATCAGACCGATGAAATCGGCCTCGATCTGGAAGTCAAGGTCGTCGGCGTGGGGATTGTTCATCCAGTTGCCGGACTGGGGAGGCATGATGCCCTGGCGCACGTTGTAGCGGCCCGCCTGGTTGGCGTGGGCAAGATGGTAGGGAGCGTAGGCAAAACGCATGGCGAGCTCGTCCGACGTCGCGTCAAGTCCCAGCTGCTCAAATGCTTCCGCGAAGGTGAGGTCGTTGTAGACGTCGTCGAAGAGGCCCGGCTTGCGGTCCCACCAGTGCTTGACGTAGCCTTCGCCCCAGCCGATGGGAATCTCTTCGGGGATGATGGTGCCGCAGAACTTGAATTCGGTTGGCGCCCCGTATACGACGCCTATTGTCTGTCCGGCCCATCCGCCCTTGATCTTGTCCATCAGGGCGTCTTTGGCAAGGCTCGCCTGAGTGGGCGCCTCGGGCTGGCTGCAGGCGGCTGCCAGAATCAACAGTATCAGGCTAATTCGCTTCATAGACTTGCAGCTCGGTAACGGATATGAACGAAGTCACGTCCTTTGTGTATTTGTTCCAGTGCTCCTGCACCTTGTCGTTGCCGATGATGCGGACGGCGGTCGTCTCGACGGCGGGGAAACGGAGCAGGTATTCGCCGTTGTGGGGCTGGATGAAGACTATGTCGCTCTCGGGCAGGGCGGGGGAGATTTCGCTCTCCAGGGCCTTCCAGCTGCCGTCGGCGTCGAGGTATTCAGCATGGAAATCGCTGTACCATCCGCCGAATTCCTCGAGCGGACCGTAGTGGAATGCGATCATGTCGGTCTTGACCGGATTGTCCCAGCGGTAACCGAAATAATCCTGTTTGGGGGCGTTGGACTTTTCGCCGAGCGAATAGAACGCAGCGCCCGCTCCCGAGAGGATGCCGTCCCTGATGACTTCCACCGAGTCGGCCCTGTAGGAACGGGGGATGGTGGTCCAGCAGGAATCCAGCGTAGCGACATCCGTCCTGCGGGTAAGTGCAAGGATTTCAGCTGCTTCGGGGGCGAGGTTGCGTCCGCGCACAACAAGGTGGAAGGTCTTTTCCAGGGTGGTCTTGCCGTCGCTCAGGCTCAGGGTGATGTCGTAGTCGCCGACTGCGGAAGTCGTTCCGGTCAGGCGTCCGCCGCTGAAGGTCAGGCCTTCGGGCAGGGTGCCGCCGACGAGCGTCCACTTGTACATGTCGTTGGAGATGCAGGCGAAATCGTGGTCGACGGGCTCTCCGGCGACGATGCGCGGGTCGGGCCCTACGCAGAACTCCATCGGAGTGCGGAAGGCGGCCTTGGTGTCGATGCGGTACCACGTCTGCCCGTCCTTCTCGATCTTCTCTCCGCCGCGGGCCAGGATTACCTTTTCGGCGAGGGCGACGGTGCGCTCGATCAGGTCTTCGATGGAAGCGTCGGGCATGTCGTAACGGGTGACGTTGATGTACCTGTCGTTGAAGGGCTTGGTCCAGTGGTCGAACGGCATGCTGCGGTCGGTCGGGACTGCGTCGACACCGTTGATTACGCCGAGAAGGCCGCAGATCGTCGCCGTCTGGTTGTCGCAGTCGAAGCCAAGGCCGCAGCCGATGGTGAGCGTCTTTTCGATGTCACCGTCGCCGTAGAGGAGCGACAGGATGCCCATGGCGCCGTTGAGGTCGGCATTCCAAATCATGCGGCTTTCGTCGGGCTCGTTGTAGTAGAGCTCGTCGGCCATCACCTTGCGGGCGGCTTTCCAGTCGTCGGGATATTGCTTGTGCAGGGCGATGCATTCGTCGATGATGCCGCGGAAGCGGTCGCCCTTGGGCAGATAGGCCTTCGCGTGGTCGATAAGGGTGGGGATGTCATCTTCGAAGAATGCTTCCGAATACATGGCGCCGTAGACTACGGTCGGGGACGTCGCCCAGCTGTCGGAGGTAATGCGGGCGGCCCAGTCGGAGATGCCGGCGGCATAGGCGGGCATGCCCGGGGCGGTGTAGGCCCATATCTCGTTAATCAGCTGAGGGTCAATCTGGAACCAGTGCGGGTTGTAGCGCTTGTCGCCGGTGAACGGCGGAGTCAGCCCGTAGTGCATCAGGCCGAGGGCGGCGCGGTTGGCCAGCCACACGCGGTCGCGGATATGGTACATCCAGCCCTCGCGGATCTGGGCGTAGGTCGGGTCGACCCCGTATTTCTCCATCATCATCAGATAGAGGTATTCCACATCGGTGTCGTCGTCGGAGAATGCACCGTCCACGGCAGCCATCTTGCGCATGGCTTTGTTGAATACGAAGGGTCCGTCGCCGGGTTCGTCCACGAACTTGTTTTCATATTCGAGACCGTAGATATTGCCGACCATCTGGCCGAGCCAGGCACCTGCGATCTTGCTGCGGAGCTCGTCGCGGCTGATTTCCCGATAGCGGCTTCCGGAGCAGCCGGCCAGCAGGACGGCCGCCAGGATGAGTATAGGGAGTCTTTTCATAATCAATAACCGGTGTTCTGATGGAGATTGGGGTTGGCCTTGCGCCTGTCTTCCGGAACGGGGAGAAGTTTCATGTAGTCCTGTCCGGCGGGTTTGGCGTACCAGGCGTCGAGGTATTTTCCGAAGCGGATGAGGTCCTGGCGGGCCCAGCCTTCGCAGGCGAGTTCGTGCTGGCGCTCCAGGAGGAGGTTGTCCAGGGTCAGGTCGGCGGCCGTCATCGGGGCGAGGCCGGCGCGGGTGCGGATGGCCTTGAAGTCCTCTATCTCAGCTGCTTCGGCGGCCTTGCCCTGACGGACCAGGGCTTCTACGTAGAGCAGGACGGCGTCGGCGTAGCGGAAGAGGATGAAATCGTTCTCCATACTGGTCTGGTCGTCGCGGAGCTTGCCGTCGGCCTGGAATTCCCATTTGCCGATACGGGCACCTTTGAGCCTGGAACGGCCGCCTGCATACATCGCCTCGTCCATTGCGGGATCGATGATGTAGTCGCTGCCGTCTTCACGCGAAACCTTGTTTCCCTTCTGGTCGTGGACCTGTCCGATGAGCCAGGTGTCGCCGAGCCTGGTGTCGGCCGGGTCGTAGCTTGCGATAAAGTCGGGCTGTCCGACGAAACCGTCCCATCCGGCGCCGGCGATGTTGAAGGCCTTGCTCAGATCGCCGTCCAGGGTCATGATGAACAGGACGAAGGAACGGTGGTCGGACTCGGTGTAGACGGTGCTGTAGGGAATGGCGAAAACGGCTTCGGGCGATGCTTCGTTGCTCACCTTGAAGTTGTCTTTGTATTCTTCGGCAAGGCGGTATTTGCCGCTGGTGACCACGGCCTTGGCTTCGGCTTCGGCCTCGGCCCACATGGGCGTGCCGGTCCACTGCTCGGCGTTGATGTAGAGCTTGGCCAGCAGCATGTGTGCCATGCCGGAGGTGACGCGGCCGTAGTATTCGGCGGTACCGCCGTCGGCCAGTTCGGGAAGGCACTCGGTGACCTCGTCCTTGATGAATTGGAACACCTCGGCCCTTGTTTTCATCTTGGGAAGCTCTTTTTCCTCAGGCGAGAGCGAGAACGGAACGTCGCCCCATCCGTCGATGGCCATCATGTAGTAGAATGCCCTCAGGACGCGGATTTCGGACTCGATACGTTTCTTGCCGTCGAACTCGGCGGTGCTGCGGCTTATCTCGTAGATGACGTCGTTGCAAGCGGTGATCCCGTCGAAGCAGAAGTCCCAGCCCATCATCGAAAGCTTGTTGTTGCTCGGGATCTTGTGGGTCTGCAACTCGGCGTAGCGGGGATTTTTCCACTCTCCGACATCGTTGATGGGAACGCATACTTCGTTGCCCAGCTGGAGGTTGAGGGTGAAGAGGCTCTGCTCCGTGCCCCAAGCCTGAAGGGATGTGTAGGCGCGGGCGGAATAGACTGCCAGCCTTTCTTCCGAGGTGAAGAAGTCGCTCTTGAGCGTTTCCGAAAAGACCTGCTCGTCAAGGTTGGTGCAGGCCGCGGCAGCGAGACTTGCCGCAAGAATGATAGTTAACCTTCTCATACTCATCAGAATTTAAAGGCTGCGCCCAGCGTAAAGGTACGTGTGCGGGGATAATAACTGGTGGATTCGATACCCGGGGCGAGTCCGCTCAGGCTGACCTCCGGGTCGACTCCCTTGTAGGGGGTGAGGACGAAGACGTTCTGCGCCGCGGCGTAGACCCTTATGCTCTTGAGCACGGAGTTCTTCAGGACGAAGTCGTAGGCCACCGACAGGTTGTCGAGCTTGAGGTAGGAGGCGTCTTCCAGATACTTCGAGGAGTGGGCCGGCTTGCCGGTGAAGGAAGTGTCGTCCAGCCAGGAAGCGAGGATGTTGTTCAGGCCCACCTTGGAGAGGTTTTCGTAGGTGGCGCGGTAGGTGTTGTAGACCTTTCCGCCGATGCTGGCGCGGAAGGTCATGCCGAGCGAAAGGTTGCCGTAGCGGAGGTTGTTGCTCCAGCCGAGGGTCATGGTGGGGAAAGCGTTGCCGATTTCCTCCCACAGGTCGTAGGCCACCTTGCCGGAGAATGAGTTCTTCAGGTGGTCCTGGCCGTTTTCAACGCCCAGCCAGACCGGGCCGTAGAACGTACCGAGGCTGCGTTTTTCCTCCAGTCGCTGTATGCTCTCGTTGATAGGGTCGCCGATGCTGCCCACCTTGTATTCCGTGTCCTTGAAGTCTTCGTTGGTCAGGGATTCGAGGCGGTTGGCGTTGTGGGCGAGCGTGAGGGTGGTGTTCCAGACGAATTCGCCGGCCTTGACGGGAATGGCGTTAAGCGTCAGTTCTATACCCTGGTTGCTGATGGCGCCCACGTTGGTGAACAAGGTCTTGTAGTCATACGGAGGAACCGGGACGTTGTAGTCGTAGAGGAGGTCGCCCGTGTAGCGGTAGTACCAGTCGACGCTTCCGCTGAGCCTTCCGCCGAGGAGGGAGAAATCCAAACCGGCGTTGACTTCGCTCTTGCGTTCCCAGCGCAGGTCGGGGTTGGCGTTGCTCGAGGGGGCGTAGCTGTTGATCCATTTTCCTCCGGAGTAGTAGTGTCCGCTCGGAGACATCAGCAGGAGGGACCTGTAGTTGGAGAAATCCTGGTTTCCCGTCATGCCGAAGCCGGCCCTGAGCTTGAGCTCGTCCACCCAGGAGGCGCCTTTGAGGAAGTCTTCCTGCGAGATGCGCCAGCCGAGGCTGACGGCGGGGAAGGTCGCCCACTTGTTGTTGACGCCGAAGCGCGTGGAACCGTCTTCACGCAGGGAGACCGAGACCAGATACTTTTCGGCATAGTTGTACATGACGCGGCCGAAGAATGCGATGTAGCGGCTGCGGCTCTTGTAGGAACTCATTTGGGCCAGGCCGTCCTTGAGCGCGGCGCCGGAACCGATGTCGTGGGTCAGGGTGTGGTCCGAGTCGAAATTGTAGTTCTGCATGTAGGAGGAGACGTTGTCGGTCTGCTGCCAGGTGTAGCCGGCGACGGCCTGGACCGAGTGGAGTCCGAACTGGCCGGAATACTGGAGGGTGCTCTCCCACTGGAGGTTGCTGTAGTTGCTGTTTTCGATGGAAGCCTGTCCGCTTTTGCCGATGGTGCTCGGGTAGTAGCGCGTGCGATAGTCGCGACCCTCGTGGCGCTCGGAGTTGTAGCTGATGAAGTTGTCCCATTTCAAACCCTTGACCGGCAGGATGTTGAGAGTGGCGCGGACGTTGGCGCCCATGCTGTCGATATCGTTGTCGCTGTCGCGTTCGTTCAGCATGGCGACGGGGTTGAAATAGTCCATTGCGACAATCCTCTGGTAGCCGCCGGCGTCTTTGTCCTTGTCGCTGTAGACGGGCTCCGTCGGGTTGTGGATGAAGGCTTGACGGAAGATGTCGTAGTTGGCGGCGGAGTATTTACGCTTGCTGTAGGAGAGGTTGTAGTCGAATGTGAGCCAGCCCTCTATCGCCTCCTGATGGACATTGGTCTTGAACAGGTATTTGTTTACGTCGTTTTTCTGCAGCAGGCCCTGGTTCTGCTCGATGTTCAGCACCGTGCGGTGGGAGAATTTCTCGTTGCCGCCGGAAACCGCAAGGCTGTGCTTGTGGCTGATCGGCGTGCGGGTGACCTCCTTGAACCAGTCGGTTTCGGCACCGTAGAGGGAACCGGAACTGGCCGGGGCATATTGCTGGATGACGCTGGTGAACTGACTGGCCGACAGAGGCATTGCGCGGGCGGCAACGGTCTGGACCGACACCTGGCCGTCATATTCGACCGTGGCCTGTCCGCTGCGTGCCCGGCGTGTGGTGATGATAACGACACCGTTGGAACCGCGTGTACCGTAGATTGCGGCCGCGGAGCCGTCCTTGAGGACGTCGATGGACTCGACCTCCTGGAAGTTGATGTTGCGGATGTCGGCATCGACCACGCCGTCGATGATCAGCAGCGGGCCCTGTCCGGATTTGAGCGTGCCGGTACCACGGAGCAGAAGCTCGAAGGAGGCGTTGGGGTCGCCGCCGTCGGGGTTGTTGACGGTCAGGCCGGCCACCTTGCCCTGGAGCATTCCGGCAGCGGAGGAGAAGGCGCCTTTGTCGAGGTCGTCCGCCTTCAGGCTGGCCACGGAGCCGGTGACTTCCTTCTTGGTCGTCTTGCCGTAGCCGATGACGACGGTCTCTTCCAGCATCGTGGCCGCAGAGGGTTTCAGTTGGATGGAAAGTCCGCTTTGGCCGGCGGCCGTGAAGGTGTAGTCGTCGTAGCCAAGGTAGGACACGGTGACGGTCTGGCCGGAGGCGACGCCGAGCGAGAACGAGCCGTCGGCATCGGTGAGGGCGTATTTTCCGTCAGTTGAGACGAGGGTCGCACCAGGCAGCGGCTCTCCTTTCTCGTCGGAGACCTTGCCTGAGACGGCCTTCCCCTGTCCGAAAGCGGCGAGGCTCACGGACAGGGCCAGGGTCACGAGCAGCAGTAAGCGTGCAGATTTCATTTGTGTGGTTTTATTATAGGCCGGCGACCACCACGCAGGCGAGTCCGGCGATGAACAGGCAGAACATAAGGCCGAGGAGGCCGTAGACCTTCTTGTCGGCGCCCTTGAATTCCTTCCATACGAAGACGCCCCAGATGGCGGCGATCATCGGAGCACCCTGTCCGAGTGCGTAGGAAACGGCGGCTCCGGCCTGTCCTGCGGAAATGTAGTTGAGTGAGGTACCGAGGGCCCAGATTGCGCCGCCGAGCATGCCCACGAGGTGGGTCTTGAAGTTGCCGGCGAAGTATTGGCCGTAGGTGACAGGCTCTCCCACGAAGGGCTTTTTCATCACTATGGTGTTGACGACAAAGTTGCTCAGGAACACGCCCAGGGCGAAGATGACCATGGCCGTGTAGGGAGTGACCTTACCGGCGGCGGGGGCTGCGAAGTTGTCGAGGTCGACGCCGTTGTAGACCAGGGCGGAGAAGAAGGACATGATAAGGCCGGCGAGAACTGCCAGGATGATGCCCTTGCGGTTCTGTGCCGGGTCACGCTGCTCCTTGGAGACCTTGCCGGAGGCGACGCCGTTGCATACCACTGCGAGGACGACCAGGACGACGCCGACCCAGAGGAGAGTCGTGTTCTGCCCGGCCGTAGGATGGAGCAGGATGTTGTTGAGCACGCCCATCACAAGGGCGATACCGACTCCCAGGGGGAATGCTACCGCCATGCCGGCGATGGATGTCGAGGCGGACAGCAGGATGTTGGAAACGTTGAAGACCACCGCTCCCAGCATCACCCATCCGATGCTGCTCCAGCTGGCCTGTCCGATATCCTGCAGGAACGGACGGCCTTCCGAGCCGATGCTGCCGGCCGTGAAGGCCAGAAGCAGCGAGAAGAGCACCATGCCGATGACATAGTCCCAGTAGAAGAGTTCATAGCGCCAGCTCTTTGCGGCGAGTTTCTGTGTGTTGCCCCACGAGCCCCAGCAGAGCATCGTGATAAAGCAGAAGACAACTGCGAGCGAGTAACTGTTGACGATAAACATGGTTTATTGGTTTTGTTTGGTTTTCGTGTTGATGCATACGTTTGCGCAAACGATTGCGCAGATATGCGTACAAATCTAACTATTTTTTGCTGAAATTGTATCGTTTAAATGGAAAAAGTTTGGGAATTTACGTACATTTGCATGAGTTTGCAGATTTGGAATGGTATAATAGCATGAATCAGAAAAGCAGTCTCCAGACTATTGCCTCGCGTATTGGGGTCTCCGTCACTACAGTGTCAAGAGTTTTGTCGGGGAAGGCGGAGAAATACCGTATTAGCAGTAAGACTATCGCGCGTATCGAAGAGGAAGCTGCTCGCTCAAATTATACTCCAAACCTTCTCGCGCAAGGGTTGCGCACCCAGCGGACCCGCACGATAGGCGTGATAATCCCCGGAATTGAAAATCCTTTTTTCGCCACCCTCGCCAGCATTATAGTCAACATGCTGCAGGAGAGGGGATACCATACGCTTCTTGCCGACTCGACCGAGTCTGAAAAGGAAGAGGCCCAGGCGCTCCAAATGTTCCGTGCGCGTCAGGTCGACGGCATAATCGCCGTGCCGGTAACCCCCCAGCCCGACCTCCATGAGCGGATTGCCAGCCAGATTCCGCTGGTGCTGATCGACCGCTATTTCGAATCCACCACCCTCCCGTATATCTGCACCGACAACTTCGTCGGGGCGCGCATGGCCACCGAACATCTTCTCTCGCATGACCGGCGCCGTATCCTGGCCATTCAGGGCGTCCACGACGCCATGCCTAACCGCGAACGTGTCCGCGGCGTCCTTTCCGCCATCGAGGGGCGTGGTGACGTCTCCTGCGATATCGTCGGCGATGCCTTCTCGGTCGAAAACGGCTATGTCCAGACGCTTCGCGCCTTCCGCCCCGGCCGCGACTCCGGCCCGGCTGTCAGCCCGCTTGCCTACGACTCGATTTTCGCCTTCAGCTCCACGATTCTCCTCGGCACCATAAACGCCCTTCGCGAGCTGGGCATCCGCATCCCGGCCGACCTGTCGCTCATCTCTTACGACAACAACGGCTTCCTCGACTTCCTCAATCCTCCCGTAACCCACATCGCCCAGCCCCTTCGCGAGTCCGGCCAAATGGCTATAGACGCCCTTCTGGAGCTGATTTCCTCCCGCCACGCCGGCCTTCCCGACCCCGCCCCCATCCAGCGCCTCATCGCTCCCGAGCTGGTCGTCCGCAGCAGCTGCTGATTCAGTTCACAAGATCTTCAGTTCTGCATCCTAGGCCGTAATCGTTCTTAGTGCTCCGGCGCCGAAAAGAGGCTGTCAGATGGTTCTCCGGGAACCGTGAAAAACTTCCTTCATGCCTTTGCGTTTAGCGTCACTGCAAAGATGATGATTTCTTTAAAAATAGGGGAGTAGTTGTTTGTGTTGAACCGTTCTCGGTAGGAAGTCTTGGTTATATGTGGCGGTTGCTGGAAAAGTCCAGGGGCTTGGAATATGTGAACGGTTTTTATAAAAACGTTTCATTTTTAGGAAAATAATAGTTAATTTTGTGAAATTTAATTGCGCAATCGTTTGCGCGATGCCGGCGATTTCTTTGTTCGGAAAATGAAGAACATTAAGAGATACTGCTGCACTGCCAAGGAATTTATTATTATGCATAAAACACTTTCAATTATGGCAAAGAAAAAGATTCTCGTTATCGGCTCTTCAAATACCGACATGGTCATCAAGGCACCTCGCATTCCCGTCCCCGGAGAGACAATCCTCGGCGGCGAATTCCAGATGGGGCCGGGCGGCAAGGGAGCAAATCAGGCTGTTGCAGCCGCGCGCCTCGGCGGCGACGTAACCTTCGTCTGCAAAGTCGGTCGCGACATGTTCGGCAAGGAGGCGGTAGCCGGATATCAGAAAGACGGCATCAACACCGACCACACTCTCTACTCCGACAAGCCCTCAGGCGTCGCGCTCATCCTTGTCGATGAAGACGGCGAGAATGTCATCTCCGTAGCCCCCGGCGCCAACGGAGACTTCACGCTCGAAGATATCGAGAAGATCCGCCCCGTCATCGAAGCTGCGGACTACGTGGTTTTCCAGCTCGAAATTCCGCTCGAAGTCGTCGACAAGGCCGCCGCAATCGCCCATGCAGCAGGTGCTTACGTTATCCTCAATCCGGCTCCGGCTCCGGCCTGCGCCCTTCCTGAGGCCCTTATTGCCAACATGTCCCTCATTACGCCCAACCAGACTGAGCTCGCGCTCCTGACCGGCATCAAGGGTGATGTCGAAGCCGGTATCCGCAAGCTTATCGCCATGGGCGTCAAGGACGTGATCGTAACCCTCGGCGGCAAGGGATCCGCCGTCTGGAACGGCAATGGCGTCGATATCGTCCCCACGCTCGGCTTCAAGGCCGTCGACGCGACCGCTGCGGGCGACACCTTCGCCGGCGGCGTAGTAGTCGCCCTGTCCGAAGGCAAGACGCTCAAGGAGGCCGCAGAGTTCGCCACCGTCGCCTGCGCCATCACCATCCAGAAGCTCGGAGCCCAGGTCTCCATCCCCCACAGGGACGAGGTCGAGGCGCTCGGCAAGGAAAGGAATATCAAATAGTACATTGCGCCAATGAAAAGATTTATCTGTTTTATCGCAACGGTCCTTTGTATTTGTGCCTGCGAGCGTTCCCAGGCCATTCCTGACATCATCCTCGAAACTGACATCGGAAATGACGTCGACGATGCACTTGCCGTCGACCTGGCCTACAAGTTCGTAGACGAGGGCAAGATGAACCTCCTGGCGATCTGTATCAACAAGGAGGGCAGCGCTCCCGCCGAATATGTCGACATTCTCAACACATGGTACGGTTACCCTCAGACTCCGATCGGAGTAATCACCGAGGGCGCTTTCTGCGAAGATGACGCCATCAACTACGCCAAGGCGGTAGTCGATCTCAAGAACGCGGCCGGCGAACCCGCATTCGCCCGTTCGATTTCCGATTACAGCGCTCTCCCCGAGGCTCCGCAGCTCTACAGGAAAATCCTTTCCTCGAGGAAAGACCATTCCGTGACGATCGTCTCCGTAGGTTTCTCGACCAATCTGGTCCGTCTCCTGGCAACGGCCCCGGACCAGTATTCGAAGCTCGACGGCAAGGCGCTTGTAGCCCAAAAAGTCAAGAGGCTCATCGTGATGGCGGGCAATTTCAGTGACCCCAATTTCCATGAATATAATGTCATGAAGGACGTTCCCGCAGCGAAGGTTATCTTCAACGAGTGGCCTACCCCGGTCGTGGCATCACCGTTCGAACTCGGCATCCAGACCTGCTACCCTGCCACATCCATCGAAAATGACTTCGGCTGGGCGCCACTGCATCCCGTCGTGGAGGCCTACAAGGCCTATCAGCCCATGCCTTACGACCGTCCGATGTGGGACCCGACCGCCCTCCTGTATGCCGTAGAAGGCGACAAGTGGTTCACGGTCTCCCCCAAAGGCAAAGTCGCGGTCGAAGGTGAAGGTTCTACGCTCTTCACCGAAGACGAGGCCGGCGACCGTCAGTACCTGTCGGTAAACCCTGAACAGGCCAAGGCCATCGTCGATTACTTTGTCGAGATTATTCCCCGTAAGCCCCTCGGCAAGTAAGTAAAGTATATAATCCTTAAAAATTGGAGAAGTCCTGCGGAATGTGTAATTTTGCAGGACTAATCTTTATACCCGAAAATGAGAAAGAAAATTGTTGCTGGCAACTGGAAAATGAATACCACCGTTGCCGAAGGTGTTGAACTTGCAAAGGCAGTGGTCGCAAAGTCGGCTGAGGTTCCCGCCGGTGTCGGCCTTATCGTCGCAACTCCCTTCACCCACCTTGTGAGTGTCGCCGAGGTTGTCAAAGGCAGCCGCGTTGAGCTTTCCGCCCAGAACTGCGCCGACAAGGAAAAGGGCGCCTACACGGGCGAGGTCAGCGTCAACATGATCAAGTCGACCGGAGCCACCTGGACCATCCTCGGTCACTCCGAGCGCCGTCAGTACTATGGCGAAACCGATGAGAAACTCGTCGAGAAGACGCGTCTGGCCCTTGCCGCCGGCCTGAAAGTCATCCTCTGCGTGGGTGAAAACCTCGAGGAACGCGAAGCCGGCAAGCACTTCGAAGTGGTAAAGAACCAGACCGAGGCCGTCCTTTTCAACTTCACTGCCGAAGACATGAAGAATATCGTCGTGGCCTATGAGCCCGTCTGGGCCATCGGTACCGGCAAGACCGCCACTGCCGATCAGGCCGAGGAAATCCATGCTTGCATCCGCAAGGTCCTCGCAGGCAAGTTCGGCGAGCAGGTAGCGGAAGATACCACCATCCTCTACGGCGGCTCCTGCAAGCCTTCCAACGCGAAGGAACTCTTCGCCCAGCCCGACATCGACGGCGGCCTCATCGGAGGCGCAGCCCTGAAAGCCGACGATTTCATCGGCATCGCACTGAGCTTCTAGGAAAGAGATTTCAAAGCACCTCAGCGGTGACGGCGAGTTTGCGCTTTTTACACCAAAGCCACACTCGGCCGTCACCGTCGGTTTTTTCCACGGTGAACTCAAGCCCGTCGGCATCAGGCATGGCTGAGGACTTGACGGAGCCGGTCACTTTCTGGCCTTGGGCCGAGGGAATCGCATCCAGCGTGAGGATGAAATATTCCGACATCGTGTCGTCGTGGATACGGAACTGCCGGAGCGACTCGTTGTAGGCGTTCTGGTATTTCAGGGGTTCGTAACGGATGAGGGCGGTGCCGTCCTGATATATGCCGAGGTCGGGGCTCGCAAGAATGGCCTCGTCAATCTTGGCGTTGCAAGCGCATGCGGCGAGCAATGCGGCCAGAAGCGGGATTAGTGGCTTTCTCATCTTACGGTGATGTGTTTCAGGATGATGTCCGTTGTCCCGTCGGAACGGGAAATGACGGCCTTCAGGTCGCCGGAGCGCGTGAGTGTGAAGTAGCCGTTGCCGCCGGTCGTGACCTGACCGCCGTCAAAGTACCATTTCACGCTTTCAGCCGGAGGGCAGTTGAAGACCCTCAGGGGAATCTCGGCGCCGGAGGGGAATGAGCCGTCGGCGTTGCGTTTTGCGCTGCTCAAGTAGATGTAGGGACGGTCGTATTGCCGTTTGGTCGTAAACTTGACCGTTTTCTCCTGGCTGGTAATTCCGTAGCTGCGGAAGAACAGCGTCAGCTTGTAGGCCGTTCCGGGAGAAAGCCCGTCCATCGTGAAAGCGTAACGGCCGGGGGCATAGGGCTGGACTTCAATCTCTTCCTGGGCGCCGCTGTTGAGACCCCAGGAGATGTAGGACGGCCCGGAGAACTGAAGGTCGTCGGAAGACCAGCGGATGATGGCGGCATCCTGGAAGACGTTGAGGTCGTTGTCATATTCGACCGAAGGGACGTCGATGTCGGACATGCGGGTCACGGTGAAGAGGATGTCGTCGCCGTCGCGCCTGATTTCAGTAAGCGCCAGGGGCGAAGGGCTGCCGTCCCAGAACACGAACGGCGGGTCGGTCAGGGCCGTGAAGGCGATGGTGCCGTCGCAGGGGAAGAATATCAGGTTCTGGTTGTTGACCGGGCTGCTGCCGGAATAGTAGCGGAGCCCGGGAGTCGCGCTCACCAGGCGGGCGCACTCATGGTCGGGCCTGCAGTTAACCTCGTTGTAGTCCCAACGCTGGTAGGCGGGAAAATCGACCCCGTAGGTATCTGAGCGGCCGGTCAGCGAGTTGCTTTTGTCGATATGGTATACCAGCAGTCCCTTGCCGCCGATGTATTGGTCCCAGCGGTTGTTGTCGCGGCACTCGAAGAGGTAGTATTCGCCGGGATTGCCGGATTCGAGCTTGAGGTAACGCCTGCCCTGGCTAATCGGCTCCAGCCTCCAGCTGCCTTCGGTCAGCGTTTCGGGACATCCGATGCCAATGATGTCGTAGTCTATGGCGTTGTAGTGGGGCGGGCAGGTGAAGTAGTTGTTGGCGTTGCCGCCGTCCATCAGCGCAGTCGACCTCCAGAGGCCGTTGCCGTAGCCTCCGCTGCCTTCGTAGTCGGTGTCGTAGCAGTCGGGAAGGTCGAGCGTGTGGCTGTATTCGTGGCAGAATGTACCGATGCCGGTGAAGTCGTAGCGGTTGGGAAGGCGGCGAAGTTCGGTGCTGATGGCGTAGTTGTTGACCCTCACGCCGTCGAGGCCGGTGCGGTAGAACTCCTTGACCTCGTTTTTCTTGGAGGCTTCGAGGTAGAACATGTGGGACCAGACGCATTCGGGCTCGAGGCAGTCGGCTTCGTCGCGACCGGCCACGAAAAGGAATACGTTGTCGACCTCGCCGTCGCCGTTGTCGTCGAAGCTGGAGAAGTCTATGCCCTGCTCGTCATGGGCCTTGCGACAGGCCTCCATTACGGCCAGGTCGGCCGCCTTGTCTTGGGTGCGCGGGCCATTTTCGTTGTCGAAGTAGTATTTCGACGGGTTGTCGAGGGTGATGATTTCGCTGATTTCGTAGTGAAAGACGCAGTCGCCTTCGAACATCTCGTTGAAATAGTCGCTTGCGCTGCCTATCGCGCCGCCGCGGTTGTAGCCCGGGAGGGTGATCAGGTCGACGAAATCGTTGCGGGTGTAGCGCATCTTGCCGCCGTCGTCGCTGAACTGGACCAGAAGGATGAGGCTGTGTTTGTCTCTGGGGGCGGGAACGTCGCCTCCGCCGCCTTCCGACTCACCATCGGCCTTGCTCCGGACGGCTTTCCTTCGCGGTATGCCGCTTGGAAGGCTCTCACGCAGCCTTCTCCACTCCATGGCCTGCATGCGGAGCTGAGCCATAGGCACGCGGAGACTTGCGGCAAGCACGGTCGCCGGGGCGGGCTTGCCAACCGCGTAACCGCTGCTGCACAGGGTGCCGTCAATACCATAGTAGGCATAGTACCATGTGCAGTCTGCGGCCTTGATAATGGCATGGCCTTCGGAGTCGGTGAGAAAATGGAGGGCTTCGTCGCCGTTAAGGACACCTTCGAACGTGGTGCCGTCGGGCTGCGTCAGGGTGGCACGGACGTCCCGGACATTCCTGCCGCCGGCAAGAATCGGTATGATTAACAGGACTATAGTATATAGAAAGCGCAATTTCATTGCATCCGGCTGTTCTTTCAATACGCAAGGATAGCGATTTTTTTCGAGAAAGCCAAGAAATACCAAAGGAGACGCTCGAAATTGCTTCCGTGGCGTCTCCTCTAGACGTGTACTAAAACCTAAACCTGCAACATAGATGCAATGCGATGCCGGAATGTTGCATGCAAGGTGAAAATTTTTTCATTTTTTTTCTTCGGGCGCCGGACGACTGCTTTCGACGGCCATCTGACTGGACTTCGTATTGAGGCTGTTCATGGTTCTGTCAGGCCCCACGGTGACGAAGGAGCGGATGGCTCCCGTTATCTTTTTGTGAAGCTCCGGCAGCGCCGCCTTCTGCTCGTCCGACAGGGGCCCGAGCACGAAGTCGATCTGCCCGCCGGCGTGGAACTCGTTGCCGATTCCCATGCGGATCCGGGAATAGTCCTTTGTCCCAATTGTCTCCTGGATGTGTTTGAGGCCGTTGTGCCCGCCGTCGCTGCCGCTTTTGCGCATGCGCACGGTGCCGAACGGCAGGGCGATGTCGTCGCAAATCACCAGCAGGTTTTCCACGGGAATCTTCAGGGTCTGCAGCCAGTAGCGGACGGCATTGCCGCTGAGGTTCATGTAGGTGGAAGGCTTGAGCAGGGTGATTTTGCGGCCCTTGAAGGAGACCTCGGCCACATCGCCGTAGCGACGGGTGGAGAAAACAACGTTGGATGCCTCTGCAAAGGCATCCAACGCCATGAATCCCATGTTGTGCCTTGTGCCGGCATATTCGGCACCGATGTTTCCCAGTCCTACGACCAGATAATTCATCTCAGGCGCAAGGGTAGTTTCCTTCCGCTTATTCGGCAGGAGCCGCTGCCACCATGTTGCGAGTAGCCTTGACAGTGCAGATGATGGTGTCTTTCGGGGAGAGGATGGTGACATTTTCGACATTGATGTTGCCGGCCTTGATCTGCTGACCGATGCCGAGGGAGGTGATGTCGACGTCAATCTGGTCCGGAAGGTCCTTCATCAGGGCGCTGATGCGGAGGCTGCGCTGGAACTTGACGAACTTACCACCGGCCTGTACGCCGACAGCGTGTCCGGAAATGCTGACAGGAACGGAAATGGCGATGGGCTTCTCCTCGTTCACGGCAAGGAAGTCGACATGGAGGCAGTTGTCATTCACGGGGTGGAACTGCAGCTCGTGAACCACGGCGGTCTGCTTGGTGCCGTCGGAGAGGACGAGGTCGATGATGTAGGATGCGGGAGTGTTGGTGATGCCCCTCAGGTCTTTTTCGTTAACGGTGAAAAGGACGTTCTTGAGTCCGAGACCGTAGAGGTTGCAGGGGACGAGGCCCTGGGCGCGGATGGCCTTGATGACGGCCTTGTTGCCGACTTCGCGGACCTGGCCATTAAGCGTAAAATGCTTCATAATTGTTTGGTTTAAAATGTGTTACTCAGTCTTTCAATGAAGACCCCATTGCACCAAAAGCGCGTGCGCT
>ONKE01000051.1 GCA_900318355.1 uncultured Bacteroidales bacterium | reverse complement strand
TGGTCCAAAATCAACCGGGAGGGCTGGGCTGACATCCAGACACAGGCCAATGAGCCTATCAATATGGATAATAACCGTTTCATACATTACAGGTGTCTTTGATAGTCCATTGTATCAGCAAAAAGGAGTTCTTTGCCCGCATTGATGAGGCTCGAAAGAGTATTGCCGAAGGGAAGGGCTGAGCGCACAAATTTTCACTCAGTGCAATTCCTTCCGGAATGGGGTTTAGTTGATGATCTGAATGCCGCTTTCTTCGAGGACCGGGGCTTCGCCTTTCCAGGTGAAGGTGTATTCGCGGCGGGTGCCGAGGCTGTAGTTCCTATCCTGGGTGACCATGCCGGTAACGCGGTTGTTACTGTCGGTTATGAGATTGACGATGGTGTTGATCTGAGGGGTATCTTCCGAGTACCAGTCGTAGACGAGCAGGTCGCTTTTGGCGCCGCACCATCCCAGCATCTGGAAAACGCCCGTTCCCAGGACGGTGGGGTCGATGACCATGTTGCGGAAGGGATTGAGATATTTCAGTTCCAGTTGGACGAAATATCTTGTCCGCGTAACGACCTTGCTTCCGGAAGTCCACTTCTGGTAGAAGGAGGCGAGGTTCTTGAAGCCATTGTAGGTTTCCCACACGATGATGCGCGATTTCTTCCACGAACCGTAGAGCTCTTCGTCGTCGCTGTCCTCGTATTGGAACGAATTTTCGATTTCTATGAGCTGACCGTCGGCGTTGTAGTGGTAGAGATGGTTGTCGCCGTAGTGGTTGTAGGCCTCGGTGATTCGCCCCTTGTCGTCGAATTCGTACCAGGTCGCGGGGGAATGGCCCTCGATGTAGTCGTTGTAGTAGTCGATGTGGGTGGGGGTGGTGTAGTGGTAGATGCGCTTGTAGTTGTCGTCGCTGGCGACCGTGACGCCGTCGCCCTTGTAGGATACCAGACGCTCGTCGTAGTAGTCGACGTGGCCGTTTTCGTCATAGTGGAAAGCCAGGGTCTGGTCGAATATCTTGGCGTCCCCGTTATAGGAGATGCAGCGCCAGCCCTGAAGCGCGTCGGAGAGCTTTCCGCCCTGCGAGCCCTGGTCCGTGCCGGATGACGGGGAGGTGGAGCCGTTGCCGCCTCCGGGGGCGTCGGTTCTGCCGTACCTGTTGATGGAGAGGGAGCCGGAAGGCGTGCAGGCGGCTGCCAGAAGCGCGACCGAGCAAAGCAAAACCAGCTTTTTCACTATGGTTTTCATGGCGAAGCTATATTAACAATTTGACTCTGAAGCCCCTTGTTGTAGGCTCTTCGATGAGGTCCAAAACCTTTTCGCGGATTGGCTTGCTGTCGGAGAGCGGAGACTGGTTCAGCCCCTCGACCATGAAGTCGAGGGCGGTCTCTCCGGAAAGTTCGGCGTAGGTCATCCTGAAGGTGAGGGGACGGTAGGCCTTCATGTGGGTGAAGAGCATTTCCTGGGCCAGTTCGTAGGCCTGCTCGGCCTTGCCGGGGATGTTGTATTTCAGGCAGAAACGGTTGAGGCCGGTGCGGATCTGGAGGAAGTCGAAACTGTCGGAATCGATTTCGTAGACCAGTTTCTGTATGCGGTTGACAAAGGCTTTGGTGGCGCTGTGGACGGGGTGCTCGAATATCTGCTCGGGGCTGCCGTCTTCGAAGATGACGCCGTCGTACATGAAGAAGATGCGGGTGCTTATGTCGCGGGCGAAACGCATCTCGTGGGTGACTATCAGCATTGTCAGGCCGTCTTTTGCAAGCTGGCGCATGACGCTGAGCACTTCGCCCACCATCGTCGGGTCGAGGGCGGAAGTGGGTTCGTCGAAGAGGATCACTTCGGGGTGCATGGCCAGCGAACGGGCGATGGCGACGCGCTGCTTCTGTCCGCCGGAGAGGGACGAAGGGTAGACGTCGGCCTTTTGGGCCATGCCGACCTTCTTCAGCAGTTCGATAGCTTCCTCGCGGGCGGCATCCTCGGAAAGGCCCCTGAGCTTGATGGGCGCGTAGGTGACGTTTTCCAGCACGGTCATGTGCTCGAAGAGGTTGAAGTTCTGGAAGACCATGCCCATCTTGCGGCGCAGGCGGTCGAGCGGATAGCCCTTGGCCATGATGTTTTCGCCGTCGACGATGATTTCGCCCCCGGTGGGCGGCTCAAGCATGTTGATGGCGCGCAGGAGCGTGCTCTTTCCCGTCCCGGAGGGGCCGATGATGCTTATGACCTCCCCTTTGCCTATTTCGCAGTTTACGTCCCGGAGGACGGTGACGGTGGTTCCGTCGGGGTCGACGAATGTCTTCTGTAAATGTCTGATGCTAATCATATTACTTCTTCGGGAGGCAAAGGTTCAACAACTTGCGGATAATCCATGCGAGGATGAAATACAGGATGGTCACGATGAGCAGCGGGATGACCGCGTCGAAGGTGCGGCTGCGGATAAGGTCGCTGGCACGGGTAAGGTCCTGAATGGCTATGTAACCGACTATGGAGGTGTTTTTCAGGAGGGAGACGCATTCTCCGGCGAACAGCGGCAGCCCCTTGCGGAGGGCCTGGGGAAAAACGATGCCGTTGAAGGTCTTGAGCGGCGTAAAGCCGAGGCTGAGACCGGCTTCGGTCTGCCCCTTCGGAACCGAGGAAATGGCGGTGTCGAAGATGTTGCCGGCCGAAGAGGCGAAGCAAAGGGAGAATGTCACAACGGCAACGGCAGTCGCGCTCAGGGGCGTTTCGGCCAGGACGACGTAGAACATTATCAGCAGGAGAACCAGCGTGGGAATGCCGGCGATGAAGGAGCCGTAAAGGCTTGCGGCCTCTCTGACCCACTTCTTTCGGCTGCGTTTGGCCGCGCATACTCCCACTCCGAGGATGGTGCCCAGCAGGATGGCGAGAAGGGTGATTTTCAAGGTCTCCCACAGGCCGCCGGTTATGAGCTTCCACCTGTTTTCGGTCACGAGGTTCATCTTGAGTCGGTCGGCAAAGCTGGCTCCTGAGCCCTTGTGTTTGTCAGAGACGAAATAGCCGGGGCGGCAATGGAAGTAGTTGTTTGAGAAATCGACGGACTTCTTGCGCTCTTCGGTGACGAAAAGACAAGCCGAGACTATGTCGGCCTGGCCTGTCTGGAGGGCGATTACGGCCGATCCCATGCTTTGGAACGACATCTCGAAGGGGCGTCCGGACCAGGCTGCGAACCGTTGGAGGATGTCGGCGTCGGCTCCCATCCATTTTCCGTTTTCTCCCAGATAACAGATCGGCTCCATGTTGAGGGCCGTGATGCAGCGGAGTGGCTCGGCGTCGTCATCAATTTCTTTTCCCTCGAAGGGCGGGGCTTCCGTGCCATGGAGCCAGCTGGAGAAGATCTCGTCGATCGGCGCATCGGCGAGGAAACGGTTGAGTTCGTCCTTTAACTTGTCGTTGCCTTTGCGCAGGGCGAACGCCACGGGGAAACTTTCCGATCCGCGCAGGGCGAGCCTTACGCCCAGACGCTCCATCATCTCCTCGGTGAGCATGACCTCGTCGCTTACGAAGACGTCGGCAAGGCCCTGGCGCATGGCCTGGAGCGCATCGGCTTCGGAGTTGCAGGCGAAAACGTTGACGTCTCCACGGGAAGTGAACTTGCGCTCATAGTAGGAGCCGGCGCTGCAGCTGACCGTCAGGCCGGACAAGTCGTCTTCGCTGTCAAGTACGAGACTTTCACCGCCCTTTTGGGAGCAGGATGTCGCAGCGGGGAAAAGAAGCGCTCCCGCTGCCAGAACGGAGAGTATTTTGGTGCGGATTCCTCGTTTGTGCATGTTTCTGTCTATTATTTCGCGAATTTACACAAATTATTTTTTCTGACGCAGAAGTGATGCGATTTTATTATATTTGCACGGTCCCCGAGGGGAATACGACCTGTTGAAAGAAGCGACTATGAAGAAAATCTTGTTGGCTATAGTGCCGTTTATCGTCTCCTGCGGCGTGCAGGAACCTGCCGGAGTGCAGGATCCGGGATTTGTTACAGAATACGTTACCCCGACCCGTATCGTACTTTCCAGCGGCCCCGTTAAGGGCGCCGAAGTGCTGTTGCAGCCCTACTGCGGGCAGGTGTCCACGACCGAGGAGAACATCGTTGTCATGGAAAAAGGCGGGTCGGTCCTGCTCGACTTCGGCAAGGAACTCCAGGGCGGCATCGAAATCGTAAGGACGCTCGGAGGCTCGAAAAAGGCCGCACGCTTCCGCCTGGTGCTCGGCGAGTCGGTCAGCGAAGCGCTCAGCAACATCGGCGACCCGGAGACCACGGCCACCAACGACCACTCCGTCCGCGACATGGAAATCAGCGTCCCCTGGCTCGGCGCGGCCCAATACGGCAACAGCGGCTTCCGCTTCGCGAGGCTGGACCTTGTCGACGGCGACGGCATGGAAGTGCCCCTGAGGGCGGTGAGGGCCGTTTCCCGCAAGCGCGACCTCGCTTACCTCGGCTCCTTCAAATGCAGCGACGACCGCCTGAACCGGATATGGCAGACCGGCGCCTACACCGTCCATCTGTGCATGCAGGACTATCTCTGGGACGGGGTCAAGCGCGACCGCCTCGTGTGGATAGGCGACATGCACCCCGAGGTGATGACGGTAGGTACCGTGTTCGGCAACCAGCAACTCGTCCGCAAGAGCCTCGACTACGTAAGGGACGACACCGCCCCCACGGAGTGGATGAACGGCATCTGCTCCTATTCGCTGTGGTGGATCATCATCCATCATCATCTCTACCGGTGGTACGGCGACCTGGACTATCTGAAGGAACAGCAGCAATATCTGACCGAACTCCTCCATTCCGTGATCCATAACATGAAGGACGGCCGCGAGGCCTACTCGGAAGGACGTTTCATCGACTGGCCCTCCAACGACCAGCCCGACGTCATCCATGCCGGATTGCAGGCGCTGTCGGTAAGGGCGCTGGAGGCTGGCGCCGAAATGGCCGGATACCTGGGCGACAATGCGCTGAAAGAGGAATGTGCGGAGGTCGCGGAGCGCCTGAGGGGCTATGTCCCGGACCATGGCGGCAACAGCCAGGCGGCGGCCCTTCTCTCGCTCGAGGGCATGGTGGATGCGGAAGAGGCATCGAAGGTCATCCTGGACAATGGCCCCGAAAAGTTCACCTCCTTCATGGGATACTATCTGCTCGAAGCCCTGGCCCGCGGCGGCCGTTACGACGAAGCCATGGACCTTATCAAGGCATACTGGGGCCGTATGCTCGATCTCGGAGCCACCACCTTCTGGGAGGATTTCAATTTCAATGACGGGAAAAATGCCGCCCGTATCGACGAAGTGGTACCCGAAGGGGCTTTCGACATCCACGCCGACGGCGGCGCATGGTGCTACGTCGGTCTTCGCCACAGTTTCTGCCACGGTTGGGCCTCCGGTCCCACAAGCTGGCTGAGCGCCCATGTACTTGGCATCGAGCCGGTTGGCGTCGGCTTCAGGCAGGTGCGTATCGAGCCGCATCTGGGCAGTCTCGACTGGGCCGAAGGCACTTTCCCGACGCCCTACGGGCTGATTGAGGTCCGGCACACCAAGAACCCTGACGGCAGCGTCTCCACAGCCGTCAAGCTCCCTAAAGGCGTAAAACGCGTTAAATAATTACTGCAGAAATGCTTCCAGGTCGCGTGCCACGTGGTCCGGAAGGATTATGTGGTGGTTGCCAATCGGATTGGTCAGGAAATACGACACGTCCGGAAGGTTCAGTACAACCTGCGTGCGGCAAAGGTCGGGCTGCGACTGGTTGCGGAGCAGCGTCCCCTCGGCGATGAAATGGCGCGACAGGTCGCCGGAAACCTTGAACACGGTGACGGGGCCTTCCTGCATGTGGCCGCGGATTCCGACGCCGATTCCCGACTCGAAGTGGGTGTCGAAGGAGTAGCGCGTGACCATGTCAAGCGGGATGGTGCAGTGGGCGAAAAGGATTTCGCCGGTCTCGGGGTCTATGCGGGAAGGGTTGGCCTGGAAGCCGCTTACACCGGTGAACGCCCTGCCGATGCACATGCTCAGAAGGGCCGGGATGTCGCCTTCGCAGCTGGAGACGAGGCCTTCGCGGTTGAGCGTAGCAAGGGCGAGACAGCCCGTGTTATGGACCGAGCTCAGCAGGTCGAAACACCTGAGAGTCAGGCCGGAAAGCTCATATCTCGAGACCAGCGACTTAAGCGCCTTATATATCCGCCAAGCCCCGGGAGCGGCATCCTTTACGGCCGGCGCGGCATCAAACAGCGGTTCCCCGCAGGCAATGCGCGCCCCGACAGGATCGTCGTCCAGGCTCTCATAGGCGGCGAGCAGTTCCTCCATCGGAATGTCGATCATCGTGATTCCGAGGCGTTCTTTCACCTTGTCGTAGTCGGCCCCGCTGGAAATGAGCCAGTCGGAAGGCTCGCCGACGACGCCGAGACGCGTCCCGCGAAGGGTCCGCCTTGCCTTCTCAACCCTCTCCAGGGCCAGGATCCGTTCCTTGATGAAGGCGGGACTGCCGTGGATAATCTCGCCGGGAACGCCCCGTTGCCGCAGGAAAGACAATATCTCCATGGACGCCGCCAGGGAATTGCTCTTGCCGGAAGTCAGCAGGTAGACCGGCTGTCCGCAAGGCAGCAATTGCGCCAGCAGGGGGCGGAAAATGCCTTCTGTCCCTCCGGTGCGGACGTAGATGAGACTCAGGTCCGAGGAACCGTAGTCGCGGTAGTCGGCTCCTTTGAGGTCGTAGGATATGCCGAGGCTGCCGAGAAATTCCCGGGTCACGGCCCCTACCGCCCGTTCGTCGTGAAGTGCGGAGGTGAGAGTGTAGATCGAGATCATGTCTTTATTTGAAGTATTTGCCCACAACGGGGAGGTTTTTAAGAGGGAAGTCCCTGCGGACCAGCACTGCGCAGAACACCAGCACGAGAAGCGTGTTGACGGCCAGTGAGCCCCACATGGGAAGATGGTCGTTGGCCAGGGATATGCCGGCGAACAGGACTGCCGCAAGGGCGAGGTAGAGCATGATGTCCTTGACCGGATATGCGATGGGATAGTATTTCTGGCCGACTATCCACGACAGGATCGTGGCGGTGCCGTAGCCCGCGACGCCGGCCCATGCGCATGCCATGTAGCCGAATTTCGGCACGAAAATGAAGTTGGCGGCGATCAGCACTGCGCATCCGGCCCCCGAGAACACCGCGCCCCAGAGCGTCTTGTCGGTCAGTTTGTACCAGAACGAGAGGTTGAAATATACGCCCATGAGGATTTCCGCGGCCATGACGATGGGAACGACCTTGAGGCCTTCCCAGTATCCGGGCTGGATGATGTAGCGCAGGACTTTGATGTAGGCCATCACTCCGAGGAATGCCAGAAGGGTGAAAATGAGGAAGTATTTCATGCCCTTGGCATAAGTCTCGCGGCTGTCCTGCTCGCGGGAATTGCCGAATACGAATGGCTCGTAGGCATAGCGGAAGGCCTGGGTTATCATGGCCATTATCATGGCGATCTTGCTCGCGGCCCCGTAGATGCCCAGCTGGGCCGTCGCGTCTTCGCCCGGGTAGATGTGGGGGAAGAGGATCTTGTCGGCGGTCTGGTTGAGGATGCCGGCGATGCCGAGGACGAGGATGGGCCAGCTGTAGTGGAGCATCCTGCGCATCAGGTCGCGGTCGAAGCCGTAGGTGATGCCGCGCAGCTCCCGGAAGAAGCACAGCATTACGACCGAAGTGCAGAACAAATTGATATAGAACACGTAGCCGACGCCGACCGACGGGTCGTAGATGGCGTTGCCTTCCGGGGCGACGGCCGGGAGCAGCACGAAGAAGCCCAAGTTCAACGCGATGTTAAGGCCTATGAACAGCAGCTTTAGGGCTGCGAACTTAAGGGGCTTCTGCTGATACCGGAGATAGGAAAACAGTATGGCCTGGAAGGCGTCCATGGCCACGATCACGGCCATCGTCCAGATGTAGGACGGGTGGTCGCCGTAGCCGAGGGCCGTGGAGATGGGGCCGATGAAGGCGATTATCAGCGCGACGAACAGCAGGGAAGTGGTCCCGACCATGCGCAGGATGGTGGAAAAGACCTTTTTCGGGTCTTCGCCCTCTTTGTTGGCAAAGCGGAAGAAGGTCGTCTCCATCCCGTAGGTGAGGATGACGAGCAGCAGCGCTGTGTAGGCGTAGAGGTTGGTGATAACGCCGTATCCTCCCGACGCCGCGGATATCTTGTATGTGTAGAGCGGCACCAGCAGGTAGTTGAGGAACCGCCCGATGATGCTGCTGAGTCCGTATATGGCCGTATCCTTGGCCAGGGTCTTGAAATTAGCCATGGGTGTCTATTGTCTTCGTCTGAGCACTACCGGTCCCAGGAGTCCGGAGGGGGACAGCGCTGATGTGTTGCGGAGCCGGATGTTGGTGGATGTGCCGCCGGGGCGGCCGGGAACGTCCTGATCGCCGGCCAGACGGTTGTACCACGAGTTTATGACGGTGATTTCCAGAAGGTTGTCGCCGCCGGTAAGCGGCAGGACCACTTCGAAGGGCCATGTCCATACGATGCTGAGGTCTTCGCCGTTCAGGGCGACTTGCGCTATGCCGACGTCCTTGATTTCGCCGAGCGAGAGCAGCGCGGGGCCGGAGCCCTTGACGATGGTCTTATAGGTGGCGGGGCCGCTGTAGTGGCGTATGCGAGGGTCTTCGCTCGCGGTCCAGTCGGTCAGCTCGTCGAAAGCAACTTCGCCCGGGACGGATGCGAAACTGACCTGCCAGCGGGAGAGGGTGTCGGCCTGACCTGCAAATATTTCCGGCTCACGGTCGGCGCTCTGGGCTTTCCGGGAAATGACGACAATCCTGCTCTCAAAAGGTCCGAGGGCTACTTTTACCGTGGTTGTCTCTCCGCTTGCGGAGGACTCGGCCTGCGAGATACCGCCGGTTGCCGGGTTCCAAAGCTGGACGGACTTGCCGCGCGCCCGCAGGATGACATTTTCGCAGACGCTCCGGTCGCTCTGGTTCGACAGGAAATAGGCCTCGGCGTCCTTGAAACGGTAGTGAATCCAGAGCAACTCTCCGGCCTGGCAGTCGGGCTTCAGCCCGGAAGATGCAAGATAGTCCGCCGGGGATATCCCGCAGACGACGCGTCCCTTGCCATGGCGACGGACGCCGGGCTGCGAATCGCCCCAGAGGGCGTCGGCAAGGCTCTGGAAGTCGTCGTGCTGCTTAAGCGTTACGGCACGTAAAGGCTTGTCTCCCAAAACCGTAGCACCTTTTTGCACCAGACGCTCCACATGCCTTAGCGCAGCGGGCGAAAGAATGCGCGACTTTGGCAGGACGAGCAGCCTGTAGGTCCTTCCGGAGGGGAGAACTATCTGTCCGCGACGCACTTTCGCAGAAAGGAGAGTCAACTCGTCGGCGGCGTCATAGTCGTAGCCGGGAGCGACCGGGTCGGAGAGGGGATAGATGTTGGGAACATGGTCGCCGTAGTAGTAGAGGACCTCATTTACGGCTTCGCCCTTCTGGGCCATGGCCTGGACCCTTGCAAGATATTGGATGTAGGGTCCTGCCTGCTTCCACCATGTAATCTGCGGATTGAAGTGGGTGCCGGCGAAATATTCCTGCCCGGGAAGTCCCATGGAGGCAGGCGAGCAGGTGAAGGTGTGGAAATAGACCCGGTTCAGGCCCTCGCACACTTCGTGGTCGAATGCGGGCTTCTGGTTGCGCCAGATGCAGTCGTTCCACTGCGGGCCGATGGTCGTAAACGCCTCGGCGCCAATTATTTTCTTGCCGTAGATGTGGGCCGCGGACGACGCCTGCTTGAGGAAGAAGCGCCGGACGGGGGTAGGACGGTGGGGTGACATGGCCCAGAACTCGCTCATCACGATGTCGCTCAGCCCGTAGTTGCGCACTCCGTCGAACGGGGCTCCGTGGGGGCCGGCCGATTCGGGCTGTATGCCCATGCCGAGGTCGTGGGCGCGACGGGCGAAATGGCCGAAATGGCGCGAGGCGATGGCTTCGCCTATGGTCTTTCGGAAGTCGGCAAGGAAGCCGAGGCTTGAGGGGATATCGTCCAGGACGTATCCGGCCGTGACCGCGAGCCAGGGCAGAATGTCGTAGCCGTTGAGGTCGCGGAAGAAGTCCTCGAATCCGGGCGTCCAGTTCATGCCGCCGGCCTCCCAGCTGTCGGTGGAGACGTAGCGGAGGGTGTTGCCGACATGGTGACCGCAGGCTTCGAGCACCGGGCCCATGACCGTATCCCAATAGAAATCAAATGCTTCGCTGCTAAGGTGGTCGAGCACCAGGCCGCCCCATGTGTCAGAGCAGGTGGATACTTTCGCTCCAGTGCAGGTGTAGCCGATGCGCACCACCGTCCAGTCGCCCTGAGGCGGAGTCCAGTCGAGGCGGCCGTCCTTGAGGCGGGGCGTAAGGTCGACCACGTCCTTCGATGCGACCAAATCCGTCAGGCCCTCAGAGGGGCCGTCGTTGCTTAGCAGGATGGTGCCGTCGGGGGTGCTGAAGCCGAGTTCCCGCTGGCTCACCTGGTCCGGAAGACGGTGGATGCGCTCCACCTTCTCACCCGTGCGCGGAAAAGCCAGCACCGCGATATCACGGTAGAATCCGTAGCGGGTTTCGGGCTGAGGGGGGAGATAGTTGCCGTCGGTGACGTCCTTAGTCGACAAAGACTTGTTTACCAGGAATTTGGCAGCGTATTCGGGCGTTACGCAAGGGCCGCCCAGGTTCCATCCGCTCTGGATGTTCATGCCCATCACCAGATTGTGCTCGGCCGCTCTGTCAAGGGCATAACGCAGGAGACGGCACCACTCCGGGGAGCCGAACTGAGGCCCGGCCGGGACCTTGGCGTGGCCGCCCTGGGTGGCGCCTCCCGCATCGATGACAACTGCTCCGTAGAACCCTTTTTCCGCCATGGCGGCGATGTCGCGGGAGATGGCGTCTTCGTCCACGTTTCCGTTGAGCCACCACCACCAGCAGTCGGTCCCGTATTCTTGGGACGGGCTGGCGAATTCGGTCCGCAGATCGGACAGGCGCGCCGGCGAAAATGCCGCCAGGAGGCCGAGGAGAAGCAGAAGTCTCATCAGTTCAGTTTAAAAAACGAGAAGGTAAATGCACGCTGCGAAGGCACCTCCGCACAGAGGGCCGAAGACGGGAATCCAGCTGTAGCCCCATCCGCTGTCGCGTTTGCCGCGGATCGGCAGGATAGCGTGGGCAAGGCGCGGGGAAAGGTCGCGGGCTGGGTTCATGGCGTAGCCGGTGGTCGCACCGAGCGACATGCCGAGGGACATGATAACGCAGGTGACGGGGAAGGCGCCGAGGCTGCCCATTCCGACGGGGATGTCTCCGGCAGCGGCGGCGTTGCCCTTGGTGCCGAGCGCAAGGATCAGGAACACCAGCAGTGCCGTGGCGATGAACTCGGAGAAGAAATTGACGCTCTTGTGTTCGATGGCGGGCATGGTGCAGAAGCAGCCGAGCATGCCGTCGGGGTTGTCGGCGGTTGCCGCGAAATGGTCGACGTAGAAGGCGTAGACCAGGACGGCGCCGAGGAAGCCGCCCAGCATCTGGGCCGCGATGTAGGGCAGGACCGACGCCCAGGGGAAACTTCCGGCCAGGGCGAGGCCTAAGGTGACGGCGGGGTTGAGGTGTGCTCCCGACACGGGGCCGGCGATGAACACGCCGCACATGACGGCGAAGCCCCACGCCAGGGCGATGACGACCCACCCGGCCCCCTGGGCCTTGGACTTGTTGAGGGTGCAGGCGCAGCACACGCCGTCGCCCAGAAGGACCAGCACCAGCGTGCCGATCAGCTCAAATATACATTGGTTCAGTAGCATATGTTATTTGTTGATGGTTCTTGAGATTGCATTTGCCCAGCCGGCCTTCAGCTCGGCTACGCGCTCGGGAGTGGCTTCGGGAACGAAGATGCGTTCGATCTGCCACTGCTCCTTGATTTCGTCGATGCCGCCCCAGTATCCTACGGCGAGGCCTGCGAGGTAGCATGCGCCCATGGCCGTGGTCTCGGTGAGCTTCGGCAGGATGACCTTGGTGCCGAGGATGTCGGCCTGGAACTGGAGCATGCCGGTGTTGCGGGTTGCTCCGCCGTCGACCTTGAGTTCGGCAAGGCGGATGCCGGCGTCTTTTTCCATGGCTCCGACGATGTCCATCGTCTGGAAAGCTATGCCTTCGAGTGCGGCACGGGCGATGTGGGCCGCCGTCGTGCCGCGGGTTATGCCGTAGATGGCTCCCTTGGCGTATTGGTCCCAGTAGGGGGCTCCCATGCCGGTAAGGGCCGGGACGAAATATACTCCGCCGTTGTCTGGGACGGTCTGGGCGAAGGGGTCGACCTCGGAGGAGGACTTGATGATGCCAAGGCCGTCACGCAGCCACTGGACCACGCTGCCGCCTACGAAGATGCTGCCTTCGAGGGCGTAGTCGACCCTGTGGCCTATCTTCCACGCGATGGTGGTGAGGAGGTTGTTGCGCGAGAGAATGGGCTTGTTGCCGGTGTTCATCAGGAGGAAACAGCCTGTGCCATAGGTGTTTTTGACCGAACCGGGGGTTGTGCACATCTGGCCGAACAGGGCCGCCTGCTGGTCGCCCGCGATGCCGGCGATGGGCACTTTGTGGGCGAAGATGGTGGTTTCCGTCGTGCCGTAGACCTCGCTGGAGGAACGGACTTCGGGCATCATCGAGGCCGGGATGCCGAGAAGGTCGAGAAGCTCCTTGTCCCACTCCAGGGTGTGGATGTTGAAGAGCATGGTGCGGGAGGCGTTGCTGACGTCGGTTACATGCACGTTGCCGCGCGTGAGGTTCCATACCAGCCAGGTGTCGACCGTGCCGAAGCGCAGTTCGCCGCGTTCGGCCCTCTCGCGGGCTCCGGGGACGTTTTCAAGGATCCAGCGGATCTTGGTGCCGCTGAAATAGGCGTCGAGCAGAAGGCCGGTCTTTTCGCGGATCCGGTCCGTAAGCCCCTGGGCCTTAAGCGAGTCGCAGTATTCCGAAGTGCGACGGTCCTGCCAGACGATGGCGTTGTAGACGGGCTCTCCCGTGGCGGCGTCCCAGACGATGGTGGTTTCGCGCTGGTTCGTGATGCCGATCGCGGCGATGTCGAGGCCGCCTATGCCAAGCTCGGAAATGGCCTGGGCGATGACGGATGCCTCCGAGGCCCAGATGTCCTTGGGGTTGTGTTCGACCCAGCCGGGTTTCGGAAAATGCTGCGTGAATTCTTTCTGCGCCACGCTGCAGATATTGCCCGCGTGGTCGAAAACGATGGCTCTCGAGGAGCTGGTGCCCTGGTCAAGGGCGAGTATGTATTTACCCATAGTGTTTGGTTAGTGGTTTCAATCCTGTTGCGCCTCGCAGAGCAAAGTCGCTGAGGTGCAGTCCTTTACCTTTACGAAGACATAGTCGCCGGGGCGGTGGGCGCTGTCGGGCCAGACGCACATCTTGCCGCTGGGGGCGCGTCCGCATAGCTCGTCGGGATTTTTCTTCGACGGGCCTTCGACGAGAACTTCGAAGGTCTTGCCGATGTCGGCGCGGTTGCTCCGCAGGGAACATTCGCCCTGGAGGGCGATAATCTCATTGAGACGGCGGGTTTTGACTTCCAGCGGTACGTCGTCGGGGTATTTGCGGGCGGCAAGGGTGCCGGGCCTTTCGGAATACTGGAACATGAAGGCCGAGTCGAAACAGACCTCCTGCATGAGCGAGAGGGTGTCGCGGTGGTCTTCCTCCGTTTCGCTGCAGAAGCCGGCGATGACGTCGGTCGAAAGGCCGCAGTCGGGCATCACGGCGCGGATGCGGGCGACCCTGTCGAGGTACCATTCCCGCGTGTAGCGGCGGCGCATCTTTTCCAGCATGCGGTTGCTTCCGGACTGGACGGGGAGGTGGATCTGATGGCAGATGTTGGGCCATGCCGCCATGGTGTCGATGCATTTGTCGCTGATGTCCTGGGGGTTGGACGTGGCGAACCGTACGCGGAGCTTAGGGTCCACCGCCGCCACCATTGCGAGCAGGTCGGCGAAATCGACGTTGCCGTCAGAGGATTTCCAGAAGTAGGAGTCGACGTTCTGGCCCAGCAGGGTGACTTCCTTGTAGCCCTGGCTGAACACTTCGCAGGCCTCGCGGACGATGGTGCGGGGGTCGCGGCTGCGTTCGGCTCCGCGGGTGTAGGGCACCACGCAGTAGGAACAGACGTTGTTGCAACCGCGCATGATGGAGATGAAGGCGCTCACGCCGCCCTTGTCGATGCGGACGGGGGAGATGTCGCCGTAGGTTTCCTCGCGGGAGAGAAGGACGTTGATCTGTGGAACGCCCGGGGCGGCTGCCTTCAACAGGTCGGGAAGCGTCCTGTAGGCGTCGGGCCCGGCGACAAGGTCGACCTTGCCGCTCTCGAGAAGCTGCTCCTTGAGCCTTTCGGCCATGCAGCCGACTATGCCGACAAGCACGCCCTCGCGCCTTTTTTTCTGCTGCGCGAACACTTCGATGCGGCCCCTGATGCGCTGCTCGGCATTGTCGCGCACCGAACAGGTGTTGGCCAGAATGACGTCGGCCTCGTCCATGCTCTCGGTCCTGTCGTATCCTTCCTTGCCCAGAATGGAGAAGACGACCTCGGTATCGCTCACATTCATCTGGCATCCGTATGTCTCGATATATAGTTTCTTTTTCGGCATAACCCTTGTTTTGCTTTACAAAGATAGGCTTTTCGAAATAATATTCCTATCTTTGTCAGACATGAAACGCAAAATCTTCCTTCTGGTCGCCGCGTTGGCGACTCTGCTTCTGACCGGGTGCGACAAAATCCGGCAGATAAAAGTGACCGGCTGCTCGCTGGTTTCCTTCACCCCAACCGGGATGAGGAGCGCCAATGCCGAGCTGGCCCTCGCCATTGAAAATCCGGCCATGCAGTTCACCCTGGAAGATATAGTCGGCACCGTCTACCGCAACGGCAACGTGTTCGGCACCTTCTCCGCCGACCCTATCACCGTCCGTGCCAAGACCGCGGCCGTCTATCCGCTCAACTGCTCGGCGGCGCTTTCCTCCGAGGTAAGTCTCGGGGAGATCCTCAAGCTGGCGCGCAGCTACGACCTTGCCGAGTTCACGGTCGACGTCGAGGCACTGATACGCCTTAAGAGCGGGATAGCCAAGCGTTTCAAGCTTAAAGACCTCAATGTAAAGGAGATGCTCGAATAATGACAAGACGTTTGATTACCATGGCGGCGGCCATTCTGGCTTTTGCGCTTTCGGCTTCCGCCCAGCAGATACCCGAGGGCTATGCGGTCGTCGATTCCGTCGTTTTCCGCCCCGTGGCGCTGACGGATTCCTCGCTTGCCGGCCGTTCGGTTTTCTCCATCATGCCGTCCAAGGCCAAGGGTGGCAAGGCCGACGTGCGCATCCACCAGAGCGACGCCATCGCCCGCGCAATGCGTTCATATGTCTATTCCAACGGTTCCCGCCCCATCGCCGGCTACCGCGTCCGCATCTTCTCCGACAACAAGCAAAACGCCCGCGGGGCATCCGAGGCAGCCTACCGCCGCTTCTGTGCCGGCCATCCCGGGATCGCCGCCTACCGCAGTTTCCAGACGCCGTTCTTCCGGGTCACGGTGGGCGACTTCCGCAGCCGCAGCGAGGCCGTGGAACTGCTCGACAAGATTAAGGGCGAGTTCCCCGGCGCGTTTATCGTCAAGGAGCCGGACATCAACTATCCCGTTGTGGACAAGACCCATGCCTATGTCCGCGATACCGTGCGCGTGTTAAGAAAAGTGGAGCCATGATAAAGCAGGAATTAGGCCTCAAACAGCAGCAGAAGCTCTCTCCCCTTCAGATCCAGACCATCAAGCTGATCGAGAAGCCGATCCAGGAGCTTGAACAGATAGTCCGCAAGGAATTGGAGGAAAACCCGGTCCTGGACGACTCCCCGGCCGAATCCAAGGACGACGATCCGGACGACGCCCCTCGCGAGGTGTCCCTGTCCGAGCTCAATGAAGACGATCCGACGCCATCCTACAAGCTCCACGTCAACAACTACGGCAAAGACGAGCGCCCGCAATACAACACCTTCTCCGTCAAGCAGAGCTTCACGCAGAGCCTGATGGAGCAGCTTGGTTTCCGCGACCTTAGCGACCATGAGCGCAGCGTCGCTTCCTTTATCATCGGCAGCCTTGACGAAGACGGCTACCTGCGCCGCGACCTTGAAAGCCTCGTGGACGACCTCGCCTTCAGGGCCAATATTTCCACGGACGAAGACGAAGTGGCCCGCATGCTCCGGGTCATCCAGGAGTTCGACCCGCCGGGAGTCGGCGCCCGCAACCTGCGCGAATGCCTTCTGATCCAGCTCCGCGGCATGAAACACACCCCTGAAGTGGTCAATGCCGAGCGCATCCTCTCCGACTATTTCGACGAGTTTTCCAACCGTCATTTCCAGAAGGTCATGTCGCGTCTGGGCCTGTCGGAGGAGGAAATGAAGGCCGCCATGGCCCGCATCGTCAAGCTCAATCCGTCCCCGGGCGGCCAGGTCGACGATTCCTACAACGACCAGGCCCAGCAGATAATTCCCGACTTCGTCCTTAACCTTGAAGACGGCGAGCTACGGCTCACCATGCCGCGTTTCTCGATTCCTGAAATCCGCGTCAACAAGAAATACGCCGAGCTGCTGCTCGAGGCCGCATCCTCCTCGGAGCGACAGAAAAAGGAAGCCGCCACTTTCGTAAAGCAGAAGATGGACTCGGCCAAGTGGTTCGTCGAGGCCCTGAAGCAGCGCCACCACACCCTCCAGAGCACCATGCAGGCCATCCTGGACTATCAGCACGACTATTTCCTCGACGGAGACGAGTCGCATCTTCGCCCGATGGTGCTGAAGGACATCGCGGAAAAGACCGGCTTTGATATCTCCACCATTTCGCGCGTAGTCAACAGCAAATACATCGAGACCCATTTCGGGATTTTCCCGCTCAAGTATTTCTTCTCGGAAGGACTTGAAAATCAAGAGGGTGAGGAAGTTTCGACCCGCGAGCTGAAAAAGGTCCTGCAGGAGTGCGTCGACGCCGAAGACAAGCGCAAGCCCCTGACCGACGACCAATTGGTCACGGAAATGAACCGCCGCGGCTACAAAGTCGCCCGGCGCACCATCGCAAAATACCGCGACCAACTCGGCATCGCCAAGGCGCGTCTTCGCAAGGAACTATAGCTTTTCCGGATCCGGAGGAATAAACTCTGCTTGTGAGGTGATGGTCCAATCAGAAAAACACTCCGGCGGAAAAATATACAACCCTTTCAGTGAGCAGATTCTGGCTATTTGCCATGCTTTATCGCTATACTTTTTCCTTATGCCCCGATACAGTCTGGATGCGTCATATTTGACTTGTTCAGTATATTTATCGAGGAAGGAGGAAAAGTCTGAAATCGCTTCAGACTGTATTTTCCAATCTATTATTTGGTAGTTCGTTATTCCACATTTGCTGACATCTATCGTCCAGGGCTTATTCAGAAGATGGATAAGAAAATCGTGATATGAATCGTACTTGTCGAAATAATAGTCATAATATAAGCGGCCGCGGACAAAGTCGTTATCAACGATACAGAACTTGTGATCCGATAAAGGGATTACAATGGCTCCCCGTAATGAATCATTTTGCGCAAAACGTGCAATCTGCTCATCGGAGTACCTTATTCTTGTCGGCATCTTGCCTATAATAATATTCCTTGGGAAGAAAACCGCCATTCTACAGGAAACGTTCCTGCCGCGATGTCTTGCTGGGATAAACACTTTTTCCCGCAAGTGGGAAAGGGCTTTGTTTGCGGCGCTGTCTATCTCATTTATACCGCTGATTTTACTCAGTTCAGCGTGTTTTACAGCACCGGATTCGTTAATTATTACTTCTCCAATGACAATATTGTGGTTTAACTTCATGGACCGAAATGGTTCAGGCAACTCCACGCCTGTGAAAAAACTACTCAATGTGGAGTCCAGACCTTCTGGGCCTTCAGAGAAAACCGGCGGTTTTTCAACATCGAAAAAGGAGAATATGTGATTGTCTGGCCAAGATTCAGGAACGAACGGTATCCCAAGGGAGAACATAAGGTTTGAGATGTCCGAGATATCGTCTTCTGCGGCATTCTTTATTGTCAGGTACGGATTGTATTTCTTCTCTGTAAAAACGATATTCCAAGCGTAATAGTCGTCCGTGAAATAGTATGTGTTCCGCGGCTTTCTCAGAAACAAAACCGGGAGGCCGTTTGATTCGTAGTAGACAGTATCGGCAAAAACTTTAAATGTGGAATAATCGTCGCAACGCGAGATCTCTATACGTTCATTTCTGTTTTGATCAAGGTCTCTGCTCAAGATTATGGCTTTATTGTCCAAATTGTCAGTCATTCCAGGCAATTGGTCTGCAAATAACTCTATAAGTCCTTTATACATAGGACTTGGCAAATCGCTCTGGCATTGTGTTGTCAGAGTAAAGACCAATAGCGATATTATTAGACTGGTCACTGCAATCGAACTTGATGGCGTGCGATTATAGATTATGATTTGGTAGCATAAAACGAATGGATGGAAGGTTGTTCACTTTCTCATAAATGTCAGAGAGGAAGCAGATTCTCATGTCTGTCATACTTACTTTTTCACTTGACAAAAACTCCAGCATGTCATCAATGCCATAATATTTTACAAGTTGGACAGGTGCGCCATCTAATACTTTTTTGTCAGTTATTGCCAGAACTTTCTCCGGACATTTCTTCTGAACTTCATAACATGAATACAGGGAACGGAAATCATAATTGGAAATTGTCATGGCAGTTTTTCGGGCCGAATTGCCATAATTGTTTGGACGGTCTGGATCAACTCCTAGTCTTAACAAGTAAAGTGTAATGTGAAAAGAGGTACTTTTCGAACAAAACAGGGCTCGTCCTAATGCATTATTACCATAGCAATCGACTGCATGGATGTCTGCGCCATGATCATGAAGGAACTGAACCATTGGGATACTGCCATTCATTACCGCGAAAAGAAAAGGACTGAATTGATCCTTTTCAGGGATGTTGGGGTCAGCACCTTTTTCAATTAATACTTTGACAATTTCTAAATCATCCCATGCCGCAGCTCTCAAAAGGAGTGTCTCTTTGTCAGAGTAGGTTTGATTGATGTCAACTATGTCATTAAGTTGAAGAATAAACTCGGCCTTGTTGTCTGCATATGACTTTGACGCGAGTTGGTCATATATATTATTATTCATTTTTCAAGGCGCGTCTTCGCAAGGAACTATAGCTTTTTCCGCTTTTCGCCGTAGGCCAGATCGCCGGCATCGCCCAGACCAGGGACGATGTAGGACTGCATTGTAAGCTCTTCGTCTATGGCCGCCGTCCAGAGGGTGACTTTCTCCGGGGGAAGGCGCTTTTGGAGGTATTCCACGGCGTAGGCGCTGGCGATTGGACACACGAGGTGGGTGTGGACGGGCTCGCCCTCTTCCAACAGCCGGTTCAAGGTCATCTCTATGGATACTCCGCTGGCTATCATGGTGTCGGCCAGGATGAGAATCTTGCCGTCCAGTCCGGGGGCGGTGAGATATTCTACGGTGATGTGGAAGTCTTCGCCGCGGTCGTATTTTCGGTAGGCGGCGATAAAGGCGCTTTCAGCCCCTTCAAACACGTCCAGGATGCCCTGGTGGATTGGGAGCCCCGCACGAAGGATGGAGGCAACTACGACGGTGTCGTCGGGTGTGGCGACGTCGGCGATGCCAAGCGGGGTGTCGACATGCTTGACCGAGTAGTTGAGCGTCTTGCTGATTTCATAGGCGAAAACCCTGCCTGTGCGCTGTAGGTTGCTGCGGAAGCGCATACGGTCTTTCTGCACATTCTTGTCGCGAAGCTGGGCTACGTAGCTGCCCAGGACCGAATTGGTCTGTCCGAGATTGAAGACTTTCATATCCTTGCGTGGCTTTATCCTGCCACGAAGTTAGAAAATTTCCGCAAAAAATCTATGTAAGAAAGAAAAATTATATGTGTTTGATGATTTCGTCGCAGAAGCTGTAGTAGGAGTTGTCGCTGAGGATGATGTGGTCCAGGAGGTCGATGTCGACCGCGTCCAGGGTCTTTTTCAGGTGTTCGGTGAGGCGGATGTCGGAGCGGCTTGGATGGGGGTTGCCGGCGGGATGGTTGTGGACGAGGATGGCGGCTGCGGCTTTCAGCTCAAGGGCGCGCGAGACGATGTGGCGCACTCCGACGGAAGCGTCGTGTTCGCTCCCGAGCGAGAGCCTTTCCTGGCGGATAAGGCTTTTGCTCCGGCTCAGGAACACCATCCAGCACTCCTCGCGGCCCTTCCCCTTGAGCAACGGAATCATGAGGCTCACTACGTCTGCGGCGCTGTTGATCAGCGGCTTTTCCCCGGCATTTTCCATGGCGAAGCGGCGCCCGAGTTCGAATGCGGCGGCCAGCGTGACAGCCTTGGCGGGGCCTATGCCGGGGACGGCCGAGAGACGGTCCGTGGAAAACGTTGAAAGCATGACGATGCTTCCTCCGGCATCCCTGAGCAGCGCTCTGGAAAGGTCGAGGACGTTGGTCGCCCCGGTGCCCGTTCGGAGCATTATGGCAATCAGTTCTGAGTTGGTGAGGGCTTCAGGCCCCTTTTCGAGCATTTTTTCGCGGGGCAGTTCGTCGGCCCCGAGTTCCCGTAGTTTCATTTTCGCATTGTTTTCCGGCAAGTTCGGAAAAACATTGCATAAAAAAGCGGGGGCCGACGCGGCTCCCGCAAGTTTTGTACGAATCAGGTCGAAGAAAAATACGAATCAGGTCGTTTTGTACGAATCCGTCCGTTATTCCTGGATGAAGGCGACGATTTCGCCCTTGGCAACCTTGTCGCCCTGGCGGGCGGTGGTCGCGACTACGCGGCCGGTGATCGCAGGGGTCAGCGGCTCCATGCCGTACCATGTCTGGACATAGCCCATGGCCTTGCCGGCCTCGACCGCGGTGCCGGCGATAGGGGCCGAGGAGGCATCGTCGACATCGGCTTCCCAGACCAGCTGACCCTTTGCGGGGGCCTGGACGGGAACGGCGTGAGGGTATTTCTGTGCGTAGGCGTCGATGTCGAACTTTGGCATCTCGACGACGGGGCGGCTGATGACGATGGGAGCGCCGGCTTTGGCCTTGAGGTCGGCGAGTTCCTTGTTGAAACGCTCCTTGGCGATGCCGCTGCGGTAGTCGCGGTATTGGCGCTCGTGCATGGCCATTTCGAAGAGTTCCTCGTCGTCCTGGCCGTAGTCCCAGCCTTCCTTGTCCATCATTTCGCGGAATTTCGGAAGCTCGTCCGGGTAGTTGTCCTGAGGGTTGCGGGTGCTGAATTCCAGGCCTTTCTCCTTTGCCAGTGCCACGATTTCGGGTGCCAGCTCGCCGGGCAGCTTGCCCATGTCGCCGAGGATCATGCCCCATGTGTCCTTGTCGATGGTGGACCAGCGCGGTTTGTCGGACAACATGTTAAAGAGGTTCATCAGTGCGGTGTTCTTGACGTATTGGCTGAAAGGGGTCACGAGCGGCGGATAGCCAAGGCGCGGCCATACGTATTCAACTTCTTCGAAGAGCTTGACCATCAGGGTGTCGAGGCTCATCTCGGGACGGCCGTGGGCACGCTGCGTGGCGTTGATTGCGCCCTGGAAGCCCTTGAGGTCGGCCATCATCGAGCCCATCATGCCGCCGGGAAGGCCGCAGCCCACCAGCAGGGAGGTCATGCGGGAGTTGGACGGGTTTATCCAGTAGCCGAGGAAATCGTCGATGAATTTCTGGGTCAGGCGGCGCACTTCCATGTAGGCGTCCATGTTCAGGTCCTTGACCAGGAATCCGTCGGCGCGCATCATCTCGCGGATGGTGATGACGTCAGGATGGACCTTGCCCCAGGACAGGGGTTCCACCGCCACGTCGAGATAGTCTGCACCGGCGCGTGCGACTTCGAGCATCGATGCAGGGGAGAATCCCGGGCCGGTGTGGCCGTGGTACTGGACCTTGATGTGAGGGTATTTCTTCTTGATGTCGCGCACCAGTTCGCCCAGGACGTTGGGGCGGCCGATGCCGGCCATGTCCTTGAGGCATATCTCGTCGGCGCCGTATTCCACCACCTTGTCAACGATGCCCATGTAGTAGGCTACCGTATGGACGGGGGAGTGGGTGATGGAAAGGGCCACCTGGCTGATCATGCCGGCCTTTTTCGCGCCTTCGACGGAGCCTTTGAGGTTGCGGTGGTCGTTCAGGCCGCAGAAGGAACGGGCGATGTCGGTGCCCTGCTTCTTCTTCACCTGGAACATGAGCTCGCGAACGTCGCGGGGCACAGGGTTCATACGCAGGGCGTTGAGGCCGCGCTCGAGCATGTGGGTCTGGATCCCGGCCTTGTGGAACGGAGCCGTCCAGCGGCGTACCGCCACGTTGGGGTTTTCGCCGAACAGGAGGTTTACCTGTTCGAAGGCTCCGCCGTTGGTCTCAACGCGGTCGAAGCAGCCCATATCGATAATGGCGGGAGCCACCTCTTCGAGCTGGTCCACGCGGGGAACATATTTCCCGGAAGATTGCCACATGTCCCTGTAAACCAGGGAAAACTTGATTTCTCTTGCCATATTGTACCTGTAGTGTCTTGCAAAGATAGCATTTATTGCCGGAAAAACATCCCGCCCGTATTGCGGAAAAGAAAAATTTGCGTAAATTTGCAGTCCCAAACATGGTGGATGTAGTTCAGTTGGTAGAGCATCGGATTGTGGTTCCGAGTGTCGTGGGTTCGAGCCCCATCATCCACCCCTGCTGACGCTCTCGGATTTTCCGAGGGCGTCTTTGTGTTTTCACCCATTGCAACAACACCCGGCAGCGCCGCGAGCCGCTGTATCGAGCTCGCCAGGCCGCGAACGCGTGTTGTAGCCGGCGGCGGTCGTTCTTGCCGCCGGCGGTGCAATCAGCAATACATTCTGGCAAGCTATTTATCAGACCGTCCTGTTTGACGCGTGGAGGCAAACTGCCTGAGGCTCAGCGTGTTATACGAAATGGCTGTCACGCGTGGATTCAAGCGTGAAATGCAACTGAATCGTCAATCTGAGTTAAAGATTTAAATATTTCATTTGGTGTTGAATAGCCTAGCCT
>ONKE01000054.1 GCA_900318355.1 uncultured Bacteroidales bacterium | reverse complement strand
TTGCAATCCAAACCGCTGGGTTCGTATAACGGTTAGTACTCGAGATTCTCAATCTCGCAATAGGAGTTCGATTCTCCTACCCAGTACCCAGGCAGCCTGCGGGCTGCCTTTTTTTATTTAGCATTAAAGAGAAAATATGTTGATGCTTCTTGTTGCAGCCTTGGCTCCAGTTGCTATCTTGATGTACTATGTGTACCACAAAGACATCAATCCCGAGCCGAAAAACCTTGTTTTCAAGGGATTCCTCTACGGCGTCCTGGCCACATTCGTTTCCACCCTGGTTTCAGGTCCGCTGCTCCGCATGGGCTACTTCACCCTGCAGCCCGAGACAATCCGCGAGGCGATAAAGGTGTCGTTTCTCGGCGCCGCCATCCCGGAAGAGCTGGCCAAGCTGCTGATGCTCTGGCTGCTGCTGCGTCGCAATCCCTACTTTGACGAGCGCTACGACGGCATCGTCTACGCCGTCGCCGTCGGCCTCGGCTTCGCCGCCTTCGAAAACCTGCAATACGTCATCGCCTCGGGCGCCGACTGGATGCAAGTCAGTTTCGGACGCGCCCTGCTGGCCGTTCCGGGCCATTTCAGCTTCGCCGTCGTGATGGGCTACTACTATTCCCGCTACCATTTCTACGGCAAGCAGTCCGACAAGGTCAAGATTCTCCTATACCCCGTCCTTCTCCACGGCTTCTACGACTCTATCGTATTCAGCAGCAACCTAGGCGGAGGCCTTTCCGGACTGTTCACCGCCGTGCTCCTGGTTTTCTGCTTCTGGCTATTCAGCTCGACCCGCAAGCGCATCCGCGCCGAAGCGGCCGACAACGACAACTACGACCTGATAATGAGGGACTCCGCTCCCTACGACGACCAGCCTGACGAGCAATGATACGCAACATAATCTTCGACTTCGGCGCCGTCCTCCTGGACTGGAACCCCCACTACCTCTACGACCCCTATTTCGGCAGCGTAGAGAAAGCCGACTGGTTCCTGTCGAACATCTGCACGCAGGCCTGGAACACCCTCCAGGATGCCGGCAGGTCCTGCGCCGACGGCACGGCCGAGAAAGTGGCCGAGTTCCCCGAGTGGGAAAAGGAAATCCGCATGTTCTACGGCCAGTGGGGCAAGATGATGAACGGCGAAATCCCCGGTATGAGGGAGCTCGTCAAAGACCTGAAAGACAAAGGATTCCGCCTGTTCGGCCTGAGCAACTGGTCGGCCGAGACCTTCAAGACCATAAGCGACGCTCCCATCCTCGACCTTCTCGAAGGATATATCGTTTCCGGCTACGTGGGACTTATCAAGCCCGGCCCTGAAATCTACCGCCTGCTACTGGACCGCTACGGCCTCAAGGCGGAGGAAAGCCTCTTTATCGACGACAATCCCGACAACGTCGCCGGTGCCGAAGCGGTGGGCATACAGACCATCCTCTTCAAAGGTCGCGAGGCGCTCGTCGGAGAGCTTGAAAGCCGCCTTTAGGCTATCTGGTTGCCGGTAAACAATTCGTAATACTTCCCTTTCTGATCGAGAAGCTCATTGTGCTTCCCGCGTTCGATGATGCGGCCGTGGTCCATCACCATGATGTAGTCGGCGTTGCGCACCGTCGAGAGGCGGTGGGCGATGACGAAGGTCGTGCGCCCCTTCATGAGCGAATCCATTCCCTCCTGGATCAGCCGCTCGGTGCGGGTGTCGATAGATGAGGTCGCCTCGTCGAGAATCAGCATCGGCGGATTGGCCACCGCGGCCCTGGCGATGGACAGCAGCTGCCTCTCACCCTGGCTGAGGTTGCCTCCGTCGGCGCCGAGGACAGTGTTGTAGCCGTCGGGCAGACGGCGGATGAAATCGTCGGCCCTGACCAGTTTCGCCGCTTCGATGCATTCGCTGTCGGTAGCGTCCAGCCGCCCGTAACGGATATTTTCCATGACCGTGCCGCTGAAAAGATGCGTCTCCTGCAAGACGATGCCGAGGCTCCGGCGCAGCGATTCTTTCTTTATGTCGGCGACATTGAAGCCGTCGCACGTGATCGTGCCGTCCTGTATTTCGTAGAAACGGTTGACAAGGTTGGTGATGGTTGTCTTGCCCGCGCCAGTGCCTCCGACAAAGGCTATCTTCTGGCCCGGCCAGGCGGTGAGGGTTATGTCGAAAAGCACCTGTTTCCCAGGGACATAGCTGAAGTCCACGTCCTTGAGCGACACGAGGCCTTCCAGGGGCCTGCGGCCGCCATCTTCCGACTGCCAGTCCCAACTGCCGTCATCGGAACGGCCGAGCGTCACCTTGCCCTCGTCAGGCTCGGGCTTCTCGTCGAGCAGGGCATAAACCCTGTCGGTACCGGCAGAGGCCATCACAAGGCTGTTTATCTCATTGGAAATCTGCTGGACGGGGCGAGTGAAATTTTTCTGCAGCGTAAGGAAGGAAACCAGAGTACCGAGGGTGAGAGCGGCGCCGTCCAGGCCCCCGAGCAGCCAGCTTTCGCTGCCGCCAAGGGCGATCAGCGCGCCGACGATGGCCAGGAAAACGTAGCCGAAATTGCCCAGGTTGCTGTTGATCGGCATGACGATGTTGCCTATCTTGTTGGCGTTGTAGACGCTTTTGCGCAACTGCTCGTTGATGGTCCGGAACTGCTCCATCGCCTTTTCTTCGTGGCAATAGACCTTGACGACCTTCTGGCCCGATACCATTTCCTCGATGAAGCCGCCGGCTATGCCGAGATTGCGCTGGCGCTCGGAGAAATATTTCTTCGACAGGCCGCCCAGCTTGCGGGTGACGAAATACATTATGGCGGCCATGCCGACAGCGACGCCCGTAAGCGGAATATTGAGAACCAGCATGCTTACCAGGGTGGCCGCGAGGGTGATTACCGACTGGAAGAGGCGCGGAAGGCTGTTGCCGATAACCTGCCTCAGGGTGTCGACGTCGTTGGTGTAGACCGACATTATGTCCCCGTGGGAGTGGCTGTCGAAATAGCTCAGGGGAAGGGTCTGCATGTGCGAGAACAGGTTGGAGCGCAGCTTTTGCATGGTCCCCTGCCCGACGAATATCATTATGAGGTTGTAGGCGTAGCCCGCAATGATGCCGGCGAGCAGGATGGCGCCGAGTTTGATGAGCGCTACCGCCAGGGGGCCGTAGTCCGGGCCGAGACCGACGTTGCCGAACAGCGCCGTGGGAGCCTGGACCATGGGAGTGATATAATCGTCTATCAGAGTGCGGGTGAAGAGGGCCGATGCGAGCGAAGTAAGCGACGAAACCAGAATGCACACCAGCACCACCACGAGCCGGAACTTGTAGTTGCGGAAAATGAAGCGGAACAGGCGCCAGACCGAAGCGTCTTTCCCGAGGTCCTTGAGGGTTCCTCCTCCCATTCTTGCGCCCCTGTCGCGGGGCATGAATCCCGGTGCCATAGCCATTAAGAGTTATCGAAGTCTCCCTCGCCGCCCGAGGTCTGCATTGCGTAAATGTCGCGGTAGATGTCGTTGCTTTCGAGCAGTGCGTCGTGAGTGTCGAAACCGATTATCCTGCCGCCTTCCATCACCATTATCCTGTCGGCGTCCTTGATGGAGAGGATGCGCTGGGAAATGATGATTTTGGTGCATCCGGGGATGCGGCGCATGAGCGAAGCGCGGATCAGGGCGTCGGTGGAAGTGTCGACCGCGGAGGTGCTGTCGTCGAGAATCAGCACTTTGGGATGCCTCAGGAGGGCCCTGGCGATGCATAGACGCTGACGCTGGCCGCCCGATACATTGGTTCCGCCCTGAGAGATGACGGTGTTGTAGCCGTCGGGCATTTCGCGGATGAAACCGTCGGCCGCCGCCTGGACGCATGCTTCGGCGCATTCTTCCTCAGTCGCCTCGGCGTTGCCCCAGCGGAGGTTGTCGAGGATGGTGCCGGAAAACAGGGTGCTCTTCTGCAGTACCATGGCTACGCGCGAGCGAAGGACCTCCATGTCGTAGCGCCTGACGTCGATGCCGCCGACCTTTATCGCGCCCGCGGAGACGTCGTAGAGCCGGGCCATGAGCTGGACCAGGGTCGATTTACCGCTGCCCGTGCCGCCGATTATGCCTATGGTCTCGCCTGCGTCGATATGGAAATTTATGCCTTCCAGGGCATTGTCGCCGCCTTTTTTGTAGGAGAACGACACATCTTCGAAGTCGATGCCGCCGTCTGGGACTTCCATCACCGGGTCCGCCGGCGCCGCCATGTCGGGTTCTTCGTCAATGACTTCGGCGATTCGCGCCCCGCTGGCCGCGCTCTGGGTGAGCTGGACGAAAACCATCGACAGCATCATCAGCGAGGAGAGGATGGTCATCACGTAGCTGAAGAGCGACGTCAGCTGACCGGTTGTCAGCGAACCTTCCACGATGAAATGGGCGCCCCACCAGCTCAAGGCGATAATGCAGCCGTTGACGACCAGGTTCATGACCGGATGGTTAAGGGCCATGAGGCTTTCGGCCTTGACGTTGAGGGTGTAGAGATTGAGGGCGGCCTTGTCGAACTTGCCCAGTTCGTGATGTTCCCGGACGAAGGCCTTGACCACACGGATGGCATTGACATTTTCCTGGACCACGGCGTTGAGGTCGTCATAACGGCGGAAAATCTCCTTGAAAAGGCGCGCGGCCCGGGTGATGAGGATGGTCAGGAACACCATCAGGATGAGCATTGCCACGAGGAAGATGATGCTGAGGCGGCCGTTGATGAAAAAGCACATCAGAAGGGCCGACACCATGTTGAGAGGAGCCCGGAAAGAGGTCCTGAGCAGCATCTGGAAGGCGTTCTGGATGTTCGACACATCGGTGGTCATGCGGGTTATGAGCCCCGAGGTGGAGAATTTGTCGATGTCGGAGAAGGAGAAGCGCTGTATGTTTTCATACATGGCCTCGCGCAGGTTCGCGGCCAGGCCCGTGCTGCTGTATGCGGCGAAACGCCCGGCCAGGATGCCGAACAGCAGGCTCATGCAGGCTATGCCCACCATGATGGCGCCATAGCGCAGGACCTGGCCCATGTCGCCGGCGCCGATTCCCTTATCGATAATCGAAGCGGTGGCGTAGGGAATCAGGATGCCCATCACCACTTCCAGAGAGGTCCAGACCGGCGTCAGAAGCGCAGGGACCTTATATTGACGGACTTGCCGCAGTAGAGTCTTCAGCATAACCTCGCGAATTTACGATTTTTTTGCTCCGAAACATGGAAATGTGACGGCTTTTTTGCAATTTTGTAAGGTTAACTGAACTCGTATGTCCAATCCGGAATCCCTCCGTTGCCTTTTGTGCAAGAATGCCCGCTGCACCGCCGCCTGTCCGGTCAGGACGGATGTCCCCGCCGCGATGCGCCTCTACCGCGAAGGACGCACAGAAGAAGCCGCCAGACTGCTATTCGACAACAATCCCCTCTCGGCCGTGACCTGCCAGGTCTGCGACTGGAAGAGGTTCTGCTACGGCCACTGCGTCCTCAACGCCAAGGGCGTGCCCGTAAAGTGGTATGAAGTGGAGCAGGAAATCTCCATGGCTTTTCTGGAAACGGCGCGGCTGGACGTTCCTCGGAGCAATGGCCGCAGCGTAGCCGTCATCGGCGCCGGCCCGGCAGGCATCGCAGCCTCCATCTTCCTGAGACAGAAAGGCTTCAGCGTCAGCCTCTACGACTCCCACCGGCAAATCGGCGGCGTCCTCCGCTACGGCATTCCGGCCTTCCGCCTCGACAAGCGCTACGTCGACGCATACGAGCGTCTGCTTTCCGATGCCGGAGTCGCTTTCCACGGCGGCGTAAGGGTTGGTAAAGACCTGAGCCTTAAGGCAATCCGCGAGTCTCACGACGCAGTGCTGATCGCTGGCGGCGCCGAAAAGGCCCGCCGGATGCGCATCCCTGGCGAAGACCTCCCCTGCGTCATCCCGGCCCTGGACTATCTTGAGCGCCCCGGCGACTACGCCCTCGGCAGGAAAGTCATCGTCGTGGGCGGCGGCAACGTCGCCATGGACGCATGCCGCACGGCGGTGCGCACCGGGGCCGAGACCTGGGTCTACTACCGCAAGACTTTCGAAAACATGCCTGCCAATGCCCTGGAAGTGTCTCAGGCGCGGGAAGAAGGCGTACAGTTCGCAGTTTTCCAGGTACCGGTGTCCCTGTCGATGCGCGACGGGCGCGGCGTTGCCGTGGTCCGCGACTGCGAAAACGTTACCGGCGAAGACGGCCGCCTCGCCACCCGCATAATCGACGGCACGGACCACGAGGTGGTCTTCGACTCCATGATAATCGCTGTCAGCGAGAGCGTAGACTACAGCCTTCTTGACGGCTCCGATGCCCAAACCGACGACCACGGCTGGCTCCTGACCGACGAGAGCCAGCAGACTTCCCTTCCGGGCGTCTTCCTCGCCGGCGACTTCCTCCTCGGCCCCAAGACCGTCGTACAGGCCGTCCAAAGCGCCAAACTGGCATCGGACGGAATTGAAGAATACTTGAAATCTATCACCACTGTTTAAATATGAAGAAAGGAATCAAGGCCGGCATCGGCATCGCAATCGTCGCGGCGATTTTTGGCGGAGGCTACTGGGGCGTAACGTCCTATATCGACAGCCAGTCGCCGAGAAAGGTGGTCAAGGGCACTTCCGGGACGGCCATCCACATCGAAGAGGTCAGTTTCTACGAAGGGCTCAACAAGATCTACGGCAAGGCCTACATGCCGCAGGACACGCTCGGCCGCAAGCCAGTGGTGATTTATTGCCATGGCCTGGGGCAGAATGGCGACGAAAGCGACGCCCTCTGCCGCCTTGCCGCCGGTAAAGGCTACGTGGCCTACACCTTCGACTTCCGCAGCGGCGGTCCCGCCTCCAGGAGCACCGAGCTTCCCGGCGGCATGTCCGTCGAAACCGAAAGGAAAGACCTCGAAACCGTGGTCCAGCGCATCCGCAAGGAAGATTTCACCGACAAGGGCAAGGTGTTCCTGATGGGCCACAGCCAGGGCGGACTCGTCGCGGCACTGGTCGGCTCCTCCTTCCGCCGCGAAGTTGCCGGCATGATTCTCATCGCCCCGGCCTTCAACCTGCCGGATATGGGCCGTGAGCGCTACCCGAAGGTAAAGGACATCGCCGACAGCACCAACTTCATCGCCATGGTCGTCGGCAAGCGCTACTTCTCGGACATCCGCAACCTCAACCCCTACAAGTGGCTCTCGCGCTACGACGGCGACGTCCTCCTCATCCAGGGCGCGGCCGACGACATCGTCCCCCAGTCCTACGCCGACAGGGCCGCCGAAGAATTCAAGAACGTCGACTACAAACTGCTCCCCGGAATCGGCCACACCTTCAACTCCTCCTCCGCCCGCAAGCAGCTCCACTCCCTCGTCGGCGCCTACCTCGACGCCCACCTCGACCCCTCTGCCAGGAAATAGGAAAGGTATTCTACTTCTCTTCTGTTTCGATGTCCAATCCCAGTTGCGAGGCGGATTCTTTTACGGCCCGGTAAATTGGCGAGTTCTCGCTGAGCGGGGCCATTTCGGTGGATTTGGCTTTGAAGTTG
>ONKE01000052.1 GCA_900318355.1 uncultured Bacteroidales bacterium | reverse complement strand
GTAAATACGCCCGAGTGCAGACACTTGAGCCGCCGATTGCGTCAGAGCCGGTTATCGCCGAAATACCTAAAACAAATGAAAAAGAGGCCGCTTGATGCCTTGAGGTAGGGGTGTGGGGTGCCGGGGGGCTTGTCCACCCCCGGACAAGGGCAGGGGGAGGGGCCCGCAGCCGAAGGCTGTGGGAGGGGCCGGAGTGGAGCGAAGCGGAACGGAGTTCCCCCGGCACCCCACACCCCTACCTACAAAAAAAGAGGTCAACTCACTTTTGAGTCAACCTATTTTCTATTCTTAATTACCATAAGCTATTTTGGAGAATTGTTGGAATTTTTGCTAAATTTGAAGGTTTAAGTTGTTACGATGGCTAAAGGTGTCGACATAGAGGCTGCGGTGCGCAAGATTCTTTCTGACGCGGAGAGGGGAGAGTTCGCTCCCGTGTATCTGCTGATGGGGGAGGAGCCTTACTATCCGGACATGGTCTGCGATGCGATTATCCGTCAGGCGCTTAGCGATGAGGAGAGGGACTTCAACCAGACCATTTTCTTCGGGTTGGATGTCGATGCCGGGACGGTCGCGTCCGAGGCCAGATGCTATCCGATGATGGCCGAGAGGCGCCTTGTGGTGCTCAAGGAGGCCCAGAGCATGAAGACGCTCGAAGACCTCTCGCTCTACTGCGCGGAGCCGATGGATTCCACGGTCCTGGTCATCCTGATGCACGGCGCTTCAGCCGACAAACGTCGCGCCCTTTATAAGAATGTCAGTAAAAACGGCGTAGTGCTGGATTCTCCCGCCTTGCGGGATTATGAGATAGACCGCTGGATATCATCTTATTATCGCGGTCGCGGGCTGAGCATCGATCCTGATGCCGCAGCCCTTCTGGGCGAATATACCGGGACCGACCTCGGCCGGATTGCTGTTGAAACCGACAAACTCCTGAAGAACTTGCCGGAGGGGACCAAAACCATCACTTCGGCCCACGTTGAAAAGAATGTCGGCATAAGCCGGCAATACAATATCTTCGAACTGACCAGGGCCCTCTCCCTGCGGGAAAACGCCAAGGCCCTGAAGATAGCGACCTACATAGGCCAGGCGCCGAAATTCGCCATGCCCATGGCAATCAGTGCGCTGTTCACCCACTTCTACCGCATTTTGAAATACGAGGCCCTGCTCATGCGTTCGCCTCATCCCACGTCCGAGCAGAAAGCCTCCATTCTCTCCGTCAATCCCTATTTCTTCCGCGAATACGATGCGGCCGCGGCCAACTATCCGCTACGGAAGACCATGGCCATAATTGCGCTGCTGGAAGAATATGATTTCAAGGGCAAGGGCGGAGATGCCGGAGAGGCCTCGCCGGGCGAAATCCTTATTGAACTTATAACGAAAATACTTAATTGACAATATAATGGGTATAATCGAGTGCAAGAATGTCTGCAAGAGTTTCGGAGAGAAAGTCGCTCTGGACGACGTGAGCGTCTCCATCCCGAAAGGACAGATTTTCGGTCTCCTGGGGCCAAACGGCGCCGGCAAGACTACGCTTATCCGCATCATCAACCGGATAACAATCCCCAATGGCGGCCAGGTCCTCTTTGACGGCCATCCCATCACCCAGGACGATGTCGAGCGAATCGGCTATCTTCCCGAGGAACGGGGTCTTTACCGCAAGATGGAAGTCGGCGACCAGGCCATGTACCTGGCCCGTCTGAAAGGCATGTCTGTGCGCGACGCACAGGCCGAGCTCAAGAAATGGTTCATCCGTTTCGGCATACAGGACTGGTGGAAGAAGAAGGTGGAAGAGCTTTCCAAGGGCATGGCCCAGAAGGTCCAGTTCATCACGACGGTGGTCCACAAGCCTTCCCTGATGATCCTCGACGAGCCGTTTTCGGGTTTCGACCCCGTCAATGCCGAAATCATCCGTCAGGAGATCCTTCGCCTCAAGGAAGAAGGTGCGACCATCATCCTTTCCACCCACAACATGGAGTCGGTCGAGGAGCTTTGCGACAACATCGCCCTGATCAATCGTTCGCGTCTGGTGATCACCGGCGGAGTCGACGAAATCCGTCACAAATACGGCAACAACAATCTGGAACTCATCTATAGCGGCGCGCAGCTGACCCCGGTTGAAGGCGTTTTCACCGTCGTTTCCGATGACGACAACGCCGGGCGTCACACGGCGGTCCTCTCCCTGGCGGACGGCGTTTCTTCCAACGAAGCGCTCTCGGCCATACTTTCGGAAGGCCGGGTTATGGTCCGCTCCTTCCGCGAACTGATTCCGCGAATGAACGATATTTTCATCAAACTTGTTACGGAGGAATAGGCTATGAGATACAAAATGCTTGGTACGATCATAGGTCGTGAATACCTTACGAAGGTAAAGAAGAAGTCTTTCCTTTTGACGACTTTCCTTGTCCCCGTGATATTTGTCGTCTCCATCGTCGTCCTGGTCCTGATGATGAACCGCATGGATGAAAGGGCCCAGAACGTCGCGGTCGTCGACCAGTCGGGAATCGCCATGCCTTACTTTGTCAACGACGGTGCCAACACCTATACGGACTGTTCGACGGAAAATCCCGATTCACTGAAATCGGCTCTGGATGCGCGTGGAATGGATGTCCTCGTGGTTGTTTCGCCCCTTGACTCCGTCGCTCGCACGGTAACGGTCTCCGCCTACTCCCGCAAGCCGCTTGGCGTCGATTTCTCCTCCGGAGTGTCACGCAAGGTGAGCGATGCCGTCGAGGCCTATCGCATCAGCACCTACGGTATCGACAACCTCGAGCAGATCATGAAGGACGTCAAGGCCTCGGTCAGCGTCCAGGAATACACCCTGGACGATTCCGGCGGAGAAACCGTGTCTGAATCAGGTATTTACATGATGATGTCCATGATTCTCGGCATTATCATCTTCCTGTTCATCACTCTCTTCGGCGGCATGGTCATGTCGAGCGTCATCGAGGAGAAATCCAGCAGGGTGGTGGAGGTGCTGATTTCATCGGCCAAGGCCACCGAGCTTATGTTCGGAAAAATCATCGGCGTTGCGATGGTCGCCCTGACCCAGTTCCTTCTCTGGATAGTGCTTTCGGTGGTTCTCCTGGGTGTCTTCAGGGTCATTTTCGGCGACAGGCTGTTCCCGTCCGACCCTCAGCAGGTCGTATCCGCCATGGGTGTCGACCCTGCCGCGGCTGAGTCCCTGGGCGTACCTACGGCCGACCTCGAGTCGATGATGACCGCTCCCGCCGATACCCTTGCCACAGCTGCTCCGCAGAACGAGATGTCCGTCGTGCTCTCGACCCTCGCCAATGTGCCGTGGGGACAGCTTATCATCTCGTTCTTCATCTACTTCATCCTGGGATATCTGCTCTATGCGTCATTCTTTGCGGCAATCGGCTCCGCCGTCGAGAACGAGGCCGATACCCAGCAGCTGCAGATACCTCTCACCATTCCGCTGATGCTGGGCTATTTCATCGCCCTCATTGCGTTCAGGAATCCCGAAAGCGGGGTAGTGGTTTGGGGCTCGATGATTCCCTTCACTTCTCCCATCGTCATGCTTTCGCGTATCCCTTACGGCGTTCCGATGTGGGAGCTCATCCTCTCCATCGCCCTTCTTGCCTTGACGTTTATCGCCTGCGCATGGCTGTCCGCGAAGATTTACAAGGCCGGAATCCTTGTCTTCGGCAAGAAATCCACCTTTGCCGACCTCTGGAAATGGATTAAACAAAAGTAATATGAAAAAACTGCTTCTTATTTCTGCGCTGCTTTTGCCGGCGCTCATGCTCCAGGCACGTGATTTCAAGTGGAGCCGCACCGTCATGGACGGTTCCAGGACGGGAGTCACGGCGGCAACGGCCGACAATGTCCCTGAGGCCCTCGGCACCGTGGACGGAAAAAAATATGTCAGCCCTTCGGGGCGAACGTTCAGGTGCGGAGTTACCCCCGAGGTGGCCAGGGTGCTGATTGACGCCCAGGCTCCCATGGCCGAGGTCAAGGCGGTTATCGCCCATGCTACCGAGGCTATGCCCGTCGGCTATCCGGAGTGCGCCCTCTCCAACTGGTATGTGGACTATGTCATGAAGGCGGTGGCGGAGAAAGCGGGCAAGCCGGTTTCCTTCGCCGTGCTAAATTTCGGCGGAATCCGCTGCGACATGCCCAAGGGGGATATTCTCCTGGACGATATCATGTCGATGTTCCCTTTCCGCAACAATCTCTGCTATCTTGAGCTCACCGGCAAGGATATAAGGGTCATTCTCAACCAGCTTGCCGCAACGAGCTGGCAAGTCGTCGGCGGCGCCCGCTGCGTGGTCAAGGACGGCAAACTGGTCTCGGCCGAAATCGGCGGCAAGCCCCTTGACGACAAAAAGGTCTATGGCGTAGCTACCGTCAACTTCCTGCTCGACGGCGGCGACGACATCCGTATGGCCCGCAATGCCAAGAATCTCGAGATCTTCGACGGCTATCTGCTCGACTACATTCTCGCCCATGTCCGCGCCCTTACTGCCGAAGGCAAGCCTATCGAGTATCAGACCGACGGCCGTATCGTCATCCTCGACTCAGATAAAAACTCAGTTCGCCGATAGTCCTATGAAAAAGTATATCGCCATATTCGCATGCATGCTCACTGTGCTTGCATGTGCCCCCAAGAAGCAGCATCTTGTCATTCTACATCTCAACGATACCCACAGCCATTTCGAGCCGCTGCGTACCGGTCCCGAGGCCGGACAGGGCGGAGTCATCGAGCGTGCTGCCTATATCGACAGCGTCCGCAGGGCGGAAGGAAAAAACAATGTCCTCCTGCTGCATGCCGGTGATTTCAGCCAGGGTTCGTCCTATTTCACCAAGCTTGGCGGCGACCTTGAGATAGAGACCATCAACGCAATGAAATACGATTGCGTTACCCTCGGCAACCATGAGTTCGACAATGGTATCGAGGACCTCGGCCGCAGGCTTTCAAGCCTGAAATGCCCTGTCGTTTGCGCCAACTACGATTTCACCCAGTTCGAGGCCGGCAAGTATATCAAGCCCTACATCATCCTCGAGCGCGGCGGCTACAAAATCGGCATTTTCGGTCTTCTCTGCGATATTTCCCGCATGGTGGACAGGACCATCTCCGACCGTATCCCTCATCTTGACGACGTGGCCGAGGCCAACCGCTGGTCCGATTTCCTGAAGAATCAGGAGCATTGCGACCTTGTTATCGCCCTCACCCACATCGGATATGAAGACGAGCCCTTCACCGACCCTGTCATGGTGTCGCAGGTACGCAACCTCGACCTTGTCGTAGGTGGACATTCCCACACTTTCCTCGACGAGATGAAATATGCGACCGACCCTGACGGCAGGGAAGTTCCTATCGTCCAGAACGGTTGCTGGGGTCTGTATATGGGAAAGATCGAGATTGACGACTAATCCTTGCCCGCCAGGGCGTCAAGCGCCTTGCGCACTTTCCCGAACGGGAAAGATCCTATGATCCGGTCCATCTTGGACCGGATTTCTTTGTTGCAGAGGTTGCCCAATGAGCCTTCATGGGTGTGGCATGGCGTCCCTTCGTAGTGGAATGTCCCGTCCAGAATCTCGTGCCCGACCTGCTTGTAGGCCTCGCGGAAAGGTACGCCCTCGCCGACTCTCCGGTTTACTTCTTCTACGCTGAATGCACTCTGGTACAGAGGCTTGTCCATTATGCCGGGGGTGATCTCAATGCTTTCGGTGGCGAAGGCGAGGATGTCGAGGCAGTCGTCCATTTCGTCGAAGAGCGGGAAGAATACCTCCTTGGTTATCTGCAGGTCGCGGAAATAGCCGGAGGGCAGGTTTGAGCAGATGTGACGGATGGTCTCCGGGATGCCCTGGATGCGGTTGCAGTGGGCCCTTACGAGCTCGAAGACGTCCGGGTTCTTTTTGTGGGGCATGATGCTGGAGCCGCTTGTCAGGGAATCGGGCAGGCGGATGAATCCGAAATTCTGGCTGTTGTACAGGCAGCAGTCCATGGCGAAACGGCCAAGGGTTTCGGCGAGCGAGGTATAGGCCATCGCGACTATGCGCTCGGTCTTGCCACGTCCCATCTGGGCGCAGATGCTGTTGTAGTCCATGTCGGCGAATCCCAGGAGGGCCGTGGTGAGTCTCCTGTCGATCGGCGCCGACGACCCGTATCCGGCGGCGGAACCGAGAGGATTCTGGTCGGCGACGTCCCAAGCTGCCTTGAGCAGGATCATGTCGTCGGCAATGCTTTCGGCATATGCTCCGAACCATAGTCCGAACGACGACGGCATCGCGACCTGGAGATGGGTGTAGCCCGGCATGAGAATATCCTTGGTGGCTTCGGATTTTTCCTGGAGGATGTCGAAAAGAGCCTTCGCTTTCCCCACGGTGCGCTCTATGCGGCTGCGTATGAACAATTTGACGTCGAGGAGGACCTGGTCGTTGCGGGAGCGGCCCGAATGTATCTTCTTGCCCGCGTCTCCAAGGGTTTTGGTCAGACTCAGTTCCACCTGGGAATGAATGTCTTCGACGTCGGGGTCTATGATGAACCGGCCTTCTTCGGCCTGCCGGTACAATTCCTGCAGCGCCGGCTTGAGAATGGAGAGTTCCTCGCCGGTAAGCAGTCCTTTTTCCGTCAGCATCGTGGCATGGGCTATAGTACCGAGAATGTCGAACGGAGCGAGCTGCAGGTCCAGCTCCCGGTCCTTCCCCACGGTAAAAGCATCTATCCGCTTGTCGTTGTCAAATCCTTTGTCCCAGAGTTTCATATGCTTAGGCCACTTAAAAGTTTAAAATAAATGTCGATTGCCGCCTCGATGTCATTTATGCATATGTATTCGTCGGCGGTGTGGGAACGGGCCGAGTCGCCCGGACCGAGTTTCAAGGTGAGGAAGCGGCAGAGCGCCCGGTTGCTCAGGGTCGGAGAACCGAAGGCTTTCAATCCCAGCGAGAGCCCACGTTGCACAGCCGGGTGGGCCTTGTCGATGGACGTTCCTTGAAGCCGCGTGGAACGGGGCTTTACGCTGCAGTGGACGTTTTCCCTGATGATGCCGAGCAGTTCCTCATTGCTGTAACAGGCGTTTGAGCGGACGTCGACAACGAAGCGGCAGGAGTCGGGGACCACGTTGTGCTGGGTACCTGCGGCAATCTGGGTGACCGTCATTTTTACAGGACCGAGATCTTCGGAAACATCAGGGAACTGCCAGCTGCGGAACCACTGGATGTCGGGCAGAGCCTCGTAGATGGCGTTTATGCCCTCGCCGCGGGCGGCATGGCCGCTTTTGCCCACAGCCTCGCAGTCCAGGACCATGAGCCCTTTTTCGGAGGTGGCCATCTGCAGGGAGGTGGGCTCTCCGATGAGGCCGAAGCGTATCGGACCGACGGCCGCCTCGATTTCCGGCAGAACCGCTTCCAGCCCGTTTTTGCCGCCGGTTTCTTCCTCCGCCGACAGCGAAAGGACCAGGGTGTAGGGCTGAGGAGATGAAATAAGCCTTTTGTATGCCTCAATCATGGCGACGACGCTGCCGCCGTCGTCATTGCTTCCGAGTCCGAATAGTTTTCCGTCCTCGATTTCCGGACTGAAGGGATTGCGGGTGTAGCCTGAAGCCGGGCGCACCGTGTCGATGTGGGCGTCCATGAGGATGGCGGGACCGCTTCCGCTTCGGCACCACAGGTTGTTCTCGCGGCGCTGCGGATTCAGCCCCGACTCTCTCAGAACGGCCTCCAGCATGTCGGAGACGGCGTTTTCTTCTCCGCTCAGGGAGGGAATCGAGATGATTTCGGACAAAAGGCTTACCGGGTTCATAGCTCGTCCTGGTGGCGGTTGTAGTAGACCCTCAGCGGGGTGGACAGGACTTTGATGAAGCCCTTTGCGTCTTCGGCCGTCCAACCGCGCTGCATTTCACCGTATTCGCCGAAAGGCGACTTGACCAGGTCGGCCGGGGAATCGACACCGACCATTTCGAAATGCTTGGGACTGATTTCTACGGTCACGGTGCCGGTTACGTTGCGCTGGCTGCTCTGGAGCATGGCTTCGATGTCTCGCATCACCGGCTCAAGATACTGGCTTTCATGGAGGAACATGCCGTACCAAGTGGCAACCTGGTCTTTCCAGTACTGCTGCCATTTGCTGAGCGTGTATTTCTCGAGGAAGCGGTGGGCGGCTATGATGAGCATCGGGGCTGCGGCTTCGAAACCGACCCTGCCCTTGATGCCGATGATAGTGTCGCCGACGTGGCAGTCGCGCCCGAGACCGTAGCCTTCCACGAGTTTTTCCAGGGCCTGTATGGCCGCGACCTTGTCGGAATATGCGACTCCGTCGATGGAGGCGATTTCGCCCTGCTCGAAACCAATCTTGACCTTCATGCTCCCGGTCTTGGTCAGGGGCTTGAGATATGCCGATTCGGGCAGGCCGCTGGCGGAATCGAGCAGTTCGCCGCCGCAGATGGATGTGCCCCAGAGACCGACGTTGTAGGAATATTTCAGCTTTGCGAAATCGGCCTTGAAACCTCCTGCGTTGAGGTAGTCGATTTCCTCCTGACGGGAAAGGGCCTTGTCGCGGGTCAGCGTAACTATCTCGGCGTCAGGCGCCATGACCTGGAATGTCATATCGAAGCGGACCTGGTCGTTGCCGGCTCCGGTGGAACCGTGGGCGATGGCGCTTGCCCCGATCTCGTTTGCATAGCGGGCGATGGCGATGGCCTGGAAAATCCTTTCGGAAGATACCGATATCGGATAGGTCCCGCCGCGGAGGACGTTGCCGAACACCATGTATTTTATGCTTTTGCTGTAGTATTCCTCGCGGACGTCCAGGGTGACGTAGGATTTGGCGCCAAGCTTATATGCGTTTTCCTCGTTGGCCTTGAGCTGGGCGGGGGAGAAGCCGCCGGTGTCGGCGCATGCGGCATAGACTTCATAACCGCACTCGCGCGCGAGATACATTACCGTAAACGAGGTGTCGAGTCCGCCGCTGTAGGCGACGACGATTTTCTTCTTGTCCATGTTTGTCATTTGATTGAGGGGAACAATTTGCCCAGGCCTTCCAGCGTAGACGCCGCCGATGTGCCTTCAGAGAGCACTATGAGCACAGTGTCGTCTCCCGCTATCGTGCCGAGGATGCCTTCCGTATGGAATCCGTCCACCACGGTGGCGACAGCGTTGGCGAAGCCGGGGGCGGTCTTCGCTATGGCCAGATTGCCGGAAAACTGCAGGGAGATGATGCCGGCGGAAAGGTCGGCGGGAGCGGGCTTGCGGGTAGCCGAGCGCGGGAGAACGTACCCCTCGCCCTGTACCTTGCCTATCCTCAGGGTCTTGAGGTCGCGCGAAAGTGTGGCCTGCGTCGCGGAGATACCGCGTTCTTCAAGAAGGGCCTGCAATTCCTCCTGGCTCCGTACCTGACGACCTGCGAGCAGGTCGAGGATGGTTTTCTGTCTGTACTGTGTTTGATGCATATTTTCTGAATATTTTTGCAAATATAACGAATATTTTGATTATTTCTTGCATATTACCTAAAAAAATTCCTAATTTTGTGCAAGTTTATTCACTAAGCCATGGCAGTAAGCGTAATGGTGGCCGATGCGGGCCACGTAAAATATGCGGAAACGATCTGCGAGGAGATATATCTTTCCTCGCTAGAGAGGAAAACGGGCATAGCCAAAAGGACGCCCGCCTACATCAAAGAAAAGATCCTGGCCGGCAAGGCCGTGATCGCCCTTGACGACGACGGGACATTCGCCGGTTTCTCCTACATAGAGTCCTGGGGCGGAAAGAGTTTCGTCGCAAACAGCGGACTCATCGTTGCCCATGGCTACAGGGGGCAGGGCATAGCAAAGAGGATCAAGGAACAGACTTTCATCCTCTCGCGCAAGCTCTTTCCCGACGCGAAGATTTTCTCCATCACTACCGGAGCGGCCGTGATGAAGATGAACTACGAGTTCGGCTTCCGTCCCGTCCCGTACTCGGAGCTGACCGACGACCCCGAATTCTGGAAAGGCTGCCAGGGATGCCGTCATTTCGATATCCTCGACAGTCACGACTACAAGATGTGCATCTGCACCGGGCTGCTGTACGACCCGAAAGAGCATCTGGTAATCCATCATCCCGACGAAGCATGAAAGAGAAACTAAGAGTCGGCATAGTAGGCGGAGGCGGATACACGGCCGGGGAACTGGTCCGCATACTGATAAACCATCCTTCCGCGGAGCTCGTCATGGTCCATTCGGCGAGCCAGGCCGGAAAATACCTGTATGAGGTCCACGCCGGCCTTTACGGCGACACCTCAATGCGTTTCTGCCAGGAAGTCGATCTCGATGGTATCGACGTCCTGTTTATGTGTGGCGCCCATGGGGAAAGCCGTCGTTTCTGGGAGGGGCGCTCTTGCCCTGAAGGATTGAAAATCATTGACTTGGCACAGGATTTCAGGGATGAGTCTTGTGGCTACGTCTACGGGCTTCCGGAGTGGCGCAGAGACCGGATTTCATCGGCCGGTAAAGTCGCTAATCCGGGCTGTTTCGCGACAGCCCTGCAGCTTGCCCTTCTTCCTCTTGCTGGTGCCGGCCGGCTTCCGGAACAGGTTAACATCCAGGCGCTTACCGGTTCCACGGGAGCCGGCGTAAAGCCCGGAGCGACGACCCATTTCTCCTGGCGCGAAAACAACATTTCCGCATATAAAGTATTTGAGCATCAGCATCTTGTCGAGGTTGGGCGCAACCTCTCCATCGTGGCAGGCCGGCCTGTCGGTGACTTGAATTTCGTTCCGCTGCGCGGCGATTTCCCGAGGGGCATATTTGCAGTGCTGACAATGGAATGCCCTCTGAACCTGGAAGATATTCTTACCATTTACCACGAGGCTTATGACGGCGAGCCGTTTACGTTCGTCAGCCCCTTCCCGCTTGACCTGAAGCAGGTGGCAGGGACAAATAAGTGTATGCTCTTTTTGGAAAAGCATGGCAAACACTTGGTTGTCACGTCGGTAATCGACAATCTTCTCAAGGGGGCGTCCGGCCAGGCCGTCCAGAATATGAACATCATGTGCGGCCTGCCCGAGACGGAAGGCCTTAAGCTCAAAGCAATTGCATTCTGATATGGAACTCTTCGACGTATACAAGCGCTGGGATATAGAGCCGGTCCGCGGCCTCGGATCCACGCTCTGGGACAAAGACGGAACCGAATATCTCGACCTTTACGGCGGCCATGCCGTAATAAGCATAGGGCACTGCTATCCCCGTTATGTGGAGGCCCTCAGCGGCCAGACGGCCAAACTCGGCTTTTATTCCAATGCGGTGGCGAATTCGCTCCAGACTGAGCTTGCCAAACGTCTCGGCAAGGTGTCCGGATACGATGACTACAGCCTGTTTCTGTGCAACAGCGGCGCGGAAGCCAACGAGAACGCCCTGAAACTCGCGTCTTTTTCGACCGGAAGGGCGCGCGTGCTAGCATTTTCCGGAGCCTTCCATGGCAGGACGGGCGGCGCGGTGAGCGTGACTGACAATCCCTCCATCAGGTCGCCGTTCAATTCTACCTCCAACGTGACGTTCGTCCCGCTGGACGATATCGGGGCCGTGGAGCGCGAACTCTCCGGACGGGACTATGCCGGAGTCATTATCGAGGGAATCCAGGGCGTCGCCGGAATAAACGTCCCCTCGGACGGATTCATGCAGGCGCTCAGGGCCGAATGCGACAAGACCGGTACGCTGCTCATCCTTGACGAAGTACAGTCGGGATACGGACGCACGGGTCGCTTCTTTGCCCATCAGTGGGCGGGCATCCGGGCCGATATCGTGACAACGGCAAAGGGAATGGGCAACGGTTTCCCGATAGGCGGCGTGCTCATTTCCCCGCGGGTGAAACCCCACTACGGCATGCTTGGAACCACTTTCGGAGGCAATCACCTTGCATGTTGCGCGGCCATCGCGGTGCTCGACGTAATAGAGGAGGAAAAGCTTGTGGACAACGCCTTCAAACTTGGCGAATGGCTCAAGGCGGAGCTTCAGGATTCTCCGGCCATCCAAGAGTACAGGGGACGCGGCATGATGGTCGGATTGAAACTTGGCCCCGGCTACAAGGACCTCCGCAGCCGCCTCCTGATGGAAAAGAAAATCTTTACGGGAGCTTCCGGCGAAGACGTTATCCGCCTGCTGCCGGCCCTCAATATTTCAAAACAATCGCTGGAGAGTTTCCTCCAGGCATGGAATTCACTGATATGAAGACGTTTACCAGCATAAAGCAGCTTGGCGACATAAAGCAGGCTCTCGCGGAAGCCGCATGGGTCAAAGACAATCCCTTTGCCGACCAGGACCTTGGCAGGAACAAGACCCTGCTCATGGTCTTTTTCAACAACAGCCTGCGCACCCGTCTCAGCACGCAGAAGGCGGCGCTTAACCTTGGGATGAATGTCATAGTCCTCGACGTGGCCCAGGGGGCATGGAAACTCGAGACAGAGAGGGGAGTCGTCATGGATGGAGACAAGAGCGAACACCTGCTGGAAGCGATTCCGGTCATGGGGTCGTACTGCGATGTGATTGGCCTTAGATCCTTCGCCCGTTTCGAATCGAAAGAAGATGATTATAACGAGGTTATCCTCAATCAATTCATCCGTTACTCCGGCAAGCCCGTGTTCAGCATGGAGGCTGCTACGCGGCATCCGCTACAGACCTATGCCGACCTTCTGACAATCGAGGAGCATCGTACCAAAGAGCGTCCGAAGGTGGTCCTCACATGGGCTCCGCATCCCAAGGCCCTTCCTCAGGCCGTCCCGAATTCCTTCGCTGAAGGAATGAGCATGACCGACTGGGATTTCGTCATCGCGAACCCCGAAGGATACGACCTCGCTCCCGAATTTACCTGCGGGGCGCGCATAACCCACAATCAGGACGAGGCACTTGAGGGAGCCGATTTTGTCTATGCAAAGAACTGGGCGTCATATTCTTCCTATGGGAAAGTCCTCAGTCAGGACCGCAGCTGGACCGTGACTTCCGAGAAGATGGCCCTTACGGACAATGCCTTTTTCATGCACTGCCTTCCGGTCAGAAGGAACATGATTGTCTCTGACGATGTTATCGAGAGCAGCCGTTCGCTGGTCATCCCCGAGGCGTCCAACAGGGTGGTGTCGGCGCAGACCGTCCTAAAGAAGATGCTCATATGATCCAGGTGTTCAAGATTGGCGGCCACGTCCTGGATGACGGCGCGATGCTGGAGAAATTCTGCGAGGATTTCGCCTCGCTTCCCGGCCCGAAAGTGCTCGTGCATGGCGGCGGGGAGAAGGCCGGACGCCTGCAGAAAGCCCTCGGCATAGACCCTGTGCGCATAGAAGGCCGCAGGGTTACTGACGCCGCGACTTTGGAGGCCGTGACAATGGCCTGCGCCGGTTGGTGCAACAAGCAGATCGTCTCCCTGCTGCAGAAACATGGCTGCGATGCCATCGGACTGTCCGGCTGTGACGCCAACATCATCTGCGCAGCCCGGCGGAAGCCGAAAACGCTCTCGGACGGAGTTACGGTCGTGGATTTCGGCCTGGTCGGGGACGTCCTTCCGGAGTCGGTCGATATTGTGAAGCTTAAATCTTTGATTGATTTGGGCTTGACCCCGGTTATCTGCCCTATTAATCACGATGGGGCGGGGCAGCTGCTCAACACCAATGCCGATACCGTCGCCTCTTGCGTCGCCGCGGCTTTGGGTGCCGAACTGACTTTCTGCTTTGAGATCGGCGGCGTCCTCGGCGATGTCGGCAATCCCGACAGCGTAATTCCGAGACTGGACAAGGCGGGGTATGAGGCGCTGAAATCTTCCGGGGCCATATCCGGAGGCATGATTCCCAAACTTGACAATGCTTTCGCGGCGCTTGCCTGTGGCGTTCCGGCCGTGCGCATCAAGGGGGCCGACAGGCTTGGAGAACAATCTGGTACACTCGTATGCTGAATAGAAAATCGATACTCAAGCTCTCTGACGGAACCACCTTTTCCGGGTGGCAGTTCGGCGCCGGATGCCCTGCCGAAGGCGAGGTGGTGTTCTCCACTTCGATGGTAGGATATCCCGAGAGTCTTACCGACCCGTCCTATCAGGGACAGATTCTGTGCGTATGCTACCCTCTGGTAGGTAATTACGGCATTCCTGAGCCGCAATTTTCCCCCGATGGTATATGCCTTAATTTCGAGTCGGAGGATATACACGTGCGCGGGCTCGTGATTTCCGACTACAGCCAGCGCTACAGCCACCACGATGCGGTCAGAAGCCTCTCCTCGTGGATGGAATCCCGCGGAATTCCCGGAATATGCGGAGTCGACACCAGGGCTCTTACCCATCTTCTGAGGGAAAAGTCAGGCATGGATGCCATGATTTTGCCCGAAGGTTCTGAGTCCTGTGAAAAGCCCGGGCCTCATCCGGTCGCCCAGGTCAGCTGCAAATCCGTTCTCCGTTACGGAAGCGGTCACAAGCGCGTCGTGCTGGTCGATTGCGGGGTCAAGCACAATATTCTCCGTTGCCTTGTCAAAAGGGGGATTGAGGTGGTCAGGGTGCCGTGGGACTACGATTATACCAAACTCGATTATGACGGCCTGTTCATTTCCAACGGACCGGGCGACCCGAGAGAGTGCGGTCTGACAATCAGCCATTTACGTAAGTCACTTGAGGAAGACAGGCCGGTGTTCGGAGTCTGCCTCGGGAGTCAGTTGATGGCCCTTGCCGCGGGCGCGTCGACCTACAGGATGCCTTACGGACACCGCAGCCACAACCAGCCGGTCCGCATGTCGGGGAGTCGCAGTTGCTTCATAACCTCCCAGAATCATGGATACGCCGTAGATACTTCCTCTCTGCCCCCGGGCTGGGAAGAGGCCTTCGTCAATCTCAACGACGGCACGAACGAGGGAATACGCCATATCCGTAAGCCGTTCATGGCCACGCAGTTCCATCCGGAGGCGTCCGGCGGTCCCGTAGATACCGAGTTTCTTTTCGATGAATTCTTTGCCAGATTATGATAAGGAAAGTGCTGCTGCTGGGCTCCGGAGCCCTGAAAATAGGCCAGGCCGGCGAATTCGACTACAGCGGTTCGCAGGCGCTGAAGGCCATGCGTGAAGAAGGGATTTCCACGGTCCTGATCAATCCAAACATTGCGACCGTCCAGACTTCCGAGGGTGTCGCCGACAAGGTTTATTTCCTTCCGGTAACGCCCGAGGTTGTGACCCAAATCGTGCGCAAGGAACGTCCAGACGGCATTTTACTGTCTTTCGGCGGGCAGACGGCGCTTAACTGCGGCGTGGAGTTGTATAGAAGCGGAGTCTTCGAAGAATACGGCGTCAAGGTGCTTGGCACGCCGGTCCAGACTATCATCGACACCGAAGACAGGGAGCAGTTCGTGAGCCGTCTCGACGAGATCGGCGTCAAGACCATACGGTCCCATGCCGCGACTTCCGTGGAGGAAGCCCTGGAGGCTGCGGGTGGTGTCGGTTATCCCGTCATTGTCCGTGCCGCATATGCCCTGGGCGGGCTTGGCTCCGGTTTTTGCGCCGATTCGGCTCAGCTTGAAGCCGTCGCTGCGAAAGCCCTGACCTTCTCTCCGCAGATTCTCGTGGAAAAATCCCTTCAGGGTTGGAAAGAAATTGAATACGAGGTGGTTCGGGATTCATACGACAACTGCATTGCGGTGTGCAACATGGAAAATCTCGATCCGCTCGGTATCCACACGGGCGAAAGCATTGTGGTTGCACCTTCGCAGACCCTCAGCGATGCGGAATATCATTTCCTGCGCGCCACAGCCCTTCGCATAGTCCGTCATCTGGGAATAGTGGGGGAATGCAACGTGCAATATGCCTTCAGCCCCGACGGAGACGACTACCGCGTGATAGAGGTCAACGCCCGCTTGAGCAGGTCTTCCGCGCTTGCGTCGAAGGCTACTGGCTATCCTCTTGCCGCCGTTGCCGCCAAACTCGCCCTCGGATACGGGCTCGACGAACTGAAAAACGCCGTTACAGGCACGACACCGGCCTTTTTCGAGCCGACGATGGACTATGTCGTATGCAAGATTCCGCGTTGGGATTTGGCGAAGTTCAAAGGCGTAAGCCGCGATATCGGTCCGGGAATGAAGAGCGTCGGCGAGGTCATGGCGATAGGCCGCACCTTCGAGGAAGCTCTCCAAAAGGGGCTGCGCATGATAGGGCAGGGAGCGAACGGCTTTGTGTGCAACAAACCTTATGAGACCAAGGACCTTGATTTTGCTCTTACCCATCCTACAGATACCCGCATTTTCGCCATCGCGGCGGCCCTTGAGTCGGGCTACAGCATCGAACGCATAGCCGAACTGACCAATATCGACCGCTGGTTCATCGACAAGATGGACCATATCGAGGCGACCTACAGGGCACTTGAAGAATGCGGGCGTCTTGAGGATGTCGGGCACGACCTGATGCTCCGTGCGAAATGTCAGGGCTTTTCGGATGTCCAGATCGCAAGGGTGTTCGGAGTCGCCGAGCAGGTTGTCCGCGAGCGGCGCCAGGGCATGTCCATCCGTCCGTGCGTCAAGCAGATAGATACACTTGCCGCGGAGTTCCCCGCCAAGTCCAACTATCTCTATATGACCTACAACGGGACCGAGAACGATGTCGCGCCTGCGGACCGCTCTGTCCTTGTCCTTGGCAGCGGGGCATACAGGATCGGGAGCAGCGTGGAGTTCGACTGGTGCGCCGTCAGCGCGTTGGAATCTATCCGTAGGAGCGGGCGCAACGCCCTGATGCTCAACTGCAATCCCGAAACGGTCTCGACCGACTACGACATTTGCGACAGGCTCTATTTCGAGGAAATCAGCCTTGAATCAGTGTGCGAAATAGTGTCCAGGGAGGCTCCCGAGGGCGTTATTATCAGCATGGGCGGCCAGATTCCCAACAATCTCGCGCTCCCGCTCGAGGCCGCCGGCATCCCCATTCTCGGCACCGCCGCGGAAAATATCGACAGGGCCGAAGACCGCAACAAGTTTTCCGCCATCATGGACAGCCTCGGCATAGACCAGCCCCGCTGGCGGGAGATGACTTCCTTGGAAGATGTGGAGGCGTTTACCCGCGAAGTCGGATTCCCCGTGCTGGTACGTCCGTCATACGTCCTTTCCGGCGCGGCGATGAATGTCTGCTACAGCACCGATGACCTGAGGACTTTTCTCGCCGAGGCAGCACAGGTCAGCCAGGAACATCCGGTCGTGGTGAGCGCGTTCATGCTCCGCTGCAAGGAGCTCGAGTGCGATGCCGTTGCCGACGGGGGACGGATCCTGGCCTGTGCGATTTCCGAGCATGTTGAATTTGCCGGCGTCCATTCGGGCGATGCGACGATTCAGTTTCCCGGGCTGCGGATTTACGGTTCCACCCTTTCGAAGATAAGGCGGACCGCATCGGCCATAGCCGAAAAACTCCATATCACCGGACCATTCAACATACAGTTTCTCGCATCTGATCTGGACCTTTTGATAATCGAGTGTAACTTGCGGGCTTCCAGGAGTTTCCCTTTTGTGTCGAAAGTCTGGAAACACAATCTTGCGGTCCTTGCCTCGGAGGCCATGCTGGGACTTCATCCCGACGTGGTGGGGGACGATCCGTATGCGCTTCCGTATGTCGGGGTGAAATGTTCGCAGTTCTCTTTTTCGAGACTCGGGCAGGCGGATCCCGTGTCGGGTGTCGACATGGCTTCGACGGGCGAGGTCGCCTGCCTGGGACGTACTCCGGACGAGGCGCTACTTAAGTCCATGCTTTCAGTCGGATACGCCGTTCCGTCGCGTGCCGTGCTGATTTCGTCCGGCAATGCCCTGCAGAAGGCCGACCTGCTCGATTCGTGCCGGCTTCTCGCCTCTCGGGGGATAACTATATTCGCCACTGACGGGACATGTAAATACTTGTCGGACAACGGAGTGCCGGCCTTTAGAGCCCTTTGGCCGCGCGAAAGCGGCGAATCCTGTCCGGCGGCCCTGGACCTTATCCGGGAACACAAAGTCGACCTTGTGGTCAATGTCCCCAAAGACTTTTCCAACCATCAGCTCGGCGACGGCTACAAGGTTCGACGGGCGGCGGTCGACTTCAACGTGCCGCTCCTTACCGATGCGCGTCTTGCAGCTGCCTTCATAAAAGCAAGCTGCACGCTCTCTGGAGAGGACGTGCAGCTGCTGAGCTGGCAGGAATATTAGGCGATAATGCCTTCTTCCTTAAATACTTTCGTAAGCGCATCGACGGCGCGGTCGACCTGCTCGTGGGTGTGGGTCGACATCAGCGAGAAGCGGATCAGAGTGTCCTGAGGCGCACATGCCGGCGGAATGACCGAATTGATGAACACGCCTTCGTCGAATGCGCGCTTGGTGACGATGAAGGTCTTTTCGACGTCGCGCACATAAAGCGGGATGATGGGGCTTTCGGTTTCTCCGATTTCAAAGCCGGCATCGCGGAAGCGTCGCAGGGCGTAGTTGGTCACGTCCCAGAGGGCGGTGATACGCTCGGGCTCGTTCTGGATGATGTGAAGGGCTTCGAGGGCGCTGGCCGTTGCGGCGGGCGTGTCGGAGGCGCTGAAAATGTAGGTGCGGGCGTTGTGGCGCAGGAAGTTGATGAGGATCTTGTCCGCAGCGATGAAGCCGCCGATGGATGCAAGGGACTTCGAGAAGGTGCCCATGATCAGGTCGATTTCATTGGTGAGATTGAAATGGTCGCAGACGCCGCGGCCCTGACGGCCGAAAACGCCGAGACCGTGGGCCTCGTCAACCATGATGGCAGTGCCGGGATAGCGGTGTTTGAGCTCGACGATTTCGGGGAGCTTGGCCAGGTCGCCCTCCATCGAGAAGACGCCGTCCACGACAATGAGCTTGACGGAATTCTTGGGGCAGCGGCGGAGGCAGCGCTCCAGGTCCTTCATGTCGTTGTGCTTGTAGTGGAGGGACTTGGCGAACGAGAGGCGCCTGCCGTCGACGATGGAGGCGTGGTCGCGGTCGTCGCAGATGATGAAGTCGTTGCGGGTCAGCAGCTGCGGGATGACTCCGGAATTGACCGTGAAGCCGGTCGAGAAGCAGAGCGCTTCGTCCTTGCCAACAAAAGCCGCGAGTTCTTTCTCGAGCTGGACATGGATGTCAAGCGTACCATTGAGGAAACGGGAACCGGCACATCCGGAACCGTATTGGCGCAGGGCTTTCACTCCGGCCTCGATGACGCGCTCGTCGCCGGTAAGGCCCGTGTATGCGTTGGAACCGAACATGAGGACTTTGTGGCCGTCCATTTCGACCTCGGTTCCCTGCTTGCTTATAATCTGGCGGAAATAGGGATAAATCCCTTTCTCCATCATTCTCTGAGGCAAATCGTACTTTGCCAGTCTTTCCTGTAATAGGTTCATAGTCAGGTTTGTGAATACTAATACACGCTTCCCTTTGCGGGGATTTTCTGCAAACTTACGAAAAAAAATCAAAATATTCATCTTTGCGCTATATTTGTTTTACTTGGGGGCGGAATGTATGAGAGTGTCGGAGTTTTTTTCTAAATTTGCAGTTTGAATAGTATTATAGTTATGGAAGAACGCCTGCAAACTCCTTCCGAGGAACCCCGCAAAAGGAATTTCCTCGAAGAAATCATAGAAAACGACCTCGCCTCCGGTAAGGTAAAGAGCATAATGACCCGGTTCCCTCCGGAGCCCAACGGCTATCTGCATCTGGGACATGCCAAGAGCATATGCCTGAATTTCGGCCTGGCCCAGAAATACGGTGGAAAGACCAACCTCCGCTACGACGACACGAATCCCGTCAAGGAGGATGTCGAGTATGTGGATTCCATCAAGGAAGACATCAAGTGGCTGGGGTTCCAGTGGGACAAGGAGCTGTATGCTTCCGACTATTTCGACCAGCTCTATGCCTGGGCCGAGCAGCTGATTGAGCGCGGTCTGGCATATGTCGACGACCAGACCCAGGAAGAGATCCGGGCCGGCCGCGGCACTGTCGACAAACCCGGCGTCAACAGCCCCTGGCGCGACCGCAGCGTGGAGGAGAACCTCCGTCTCTTCAGGGAGATGCGCGACGGGAAATACGCCGACGGCGAAAAGGTGCTTCGCGCCAAGATCGACATGGCCCATCCCAACATGATGTTCCGCGATCCTCTTCTTTACAGGATCAAGCATGCATCCCACCATCGCACGGGCGACAAGTGGTGCATCTATCCGATGTACGACTACACCCACGGCCAGTGCGATTCCATCGAGCATATTACCCACTCGATCTGTACCCTGGAGTTCGATGTCCACCGTCCGCTTTACGACTGGTTCATCCAGACCCTGGACATCTTCCCGAGCCATCAGTACGAGTTCGCCCGCCTCAATCTGACATACACCCTGATGTCGAAGCGCAAGCTTCTCGAACTGGTTCAGAAAGGATATGTTTCCGGATGGGACGACCCCCGCATGCCTACGCTCTGCGGCGTCCGCCGTCGCGGTTACACCCCGGAAGCACTCCGCATGTTCTGCGACAAGATAGGCGTGAGCAAGCGCGACCAGCTGATGGATATCCAGCTTCTTGAGTGGTGTGTCCGCCAGGATCTCAATGCCCGCGCCAACCGCTACATGGTGGTCCGCGACCCTGTCAAGGTGACCATCACCAATTGGGAGCCCGGCCGCGTGGAATATTTCGACTGCCCCCTCAATCCCGCGGATCCCGAAGGTGCAAAGCGCAGGGTTCCTTTCTCGGGCGAGCTGCTGATTGAGCGCGCCGATTTCATGGAAGATGCGCCCAAGAAGTTCTTCCGCCTCAAGCCGGGCGGAGAAGTAAGGCTCAAATACACCTATATCATCAAGTGCGATGAGGTTGTTAAAGACGCTGAAGGAAACGTAGTTGAGCTTCGCTGCTCCTACGACCCCTCAACTCACCCGCAGTCCGGGGAATGGCGCTCCGTCAAGGGCACCATCCACTGGGTGTCCGTCGCCCATGCCAGGGAGCTCGAACTTCGCCTCTACGACAGGCTCTTCACACTTGCCGACATGAGCCAGGTTCCGGAAGACCGCGACTACAAGGAGTTCCTCAATCCCGACAGCCTCGTCGTCACCAGTGGCTATGCCGAGCCCGCCCTGCTGGAAGACAATTCCGGCATTGCGGTTCAGTTTGAACGCGACGGGTATTTCGTCAAGGACAAGGATTCCACGGACGAGCTGCCTGTATTCAACAAGACCACGTCCCTGAAGGATTCTTACAAGCCGGAATAGGCTCTTGTCTGCGGCTCCTGCAGCGGATACGTCTCGAGGAGCCAGTTGGCCCATGAGCCTGTGGAAAGATCGATGCGGAGGCCCCAGATATGGGGCTTTCCGCTTTTTTTGATGCCGAGTTTCTTCTGCAGCTGCTCGCTTGTAAGCGGCAGGTTGCGGGCGGAAACGTCGGCGGGTAGACCCTTGAAGATGCGGGCTTCCGAGAAAGGCACGATACGCTGTATTCGATAGCGCGTCCCGTCGACCGGCGAGTCCTCGGGGCAGATATACAGGTGGGTCGAGACTCCCAGTTTGCGGAGGCCGTAACGGGCCGCGAGGAGGTTGAAGCAACCTGCTTTGGTGACCGCCTTGTCGGGAACGAGGAGAATGTCGCCTGGCTCAGGAAGAGCGTCGCAAAGGGCCGGACGGCAGGCTTGTTCTTCTTCGGGGCTGAACGTAAGGTCGCCTGAAGGCATGTGCGCCGTGACGGTGTAACCACCTGTCCAGTTACGGTCCATCCAAACCAGAAGTTCTTTGCATTCGCCTTGGGCGGAGACGGCGGCAACTTCGCGGACGGAAGGCCCCAGCTCCCTGGCCACCTGAGAGATGTCGGCCATGGGGGAGAGTTTCAGGAGGAGGTTGGGCGACCCGGCGAGCAGTTCGTCCTTGAGGGCGAGAACGTCCGGATTGCAGTCGGCCAGGCGGAAAACCTTGCGTCCCAAGTTGTTGCGTCTGGCCGGATCGAGGAAAACGAGGTCCGGGCGGAAATCTCCGATGATGTTCGATACGTTTCCCGGCTCGACGCTGGCGCAACTGACCCGTATATTGACCCCGAGAGCGGGGAAATTGTGTTCTGCTGCGTTGGCAAGCCGCGGGTCCCTCTCATTGTAAAGGACGTCTCCGACGGTCGAAAATGCCCAGCTGTCGACGCCCAGTCCGCCGGTCAGGTCGGCGATTTTTCCCTTCTTTCCGCCGAGGATTTTCTTTGCCAAAGCTGCCTTGTACATGGCCGTGTCTTCGGAGCTGCACTGCTCGGTGCAGAGACGGTTGGGGTAGATAATCCTGTCGCAGGCGTGCCAGGAGGGGAGTTTCGTCCGCATCTTCCGTCGCCCTTCGATGGTGTCGGCGGCAAGCGGGACGTCGATGTCCGGCCACCGGTTTTTAGCCAGCAGCAGGGAAGCGGTGTCGTCTCCTTGGTGAGCGGAGACAAATTGCCAGAATGCGTCCGTTGCCATAATTTTATGCAAAAATACGTAGATTCATCGATTTTTGATTAATTTTGCGTAAATACCTTACTTCTGTTCAAATGAATTATCAAGATGTTGCAAAACGCTGGCTCGAAGGAGACTTTGACCCGCAAACCAAATGTCAGATCATCGAACTCCGTAACAACGACCCGGCGGGCTTTGAAGACGCTTTTTACCGCAGCCTGGAATTCGGCACAGGCGGCCTCCGCGGGCTCATGGGAGTCGGAACCAACAGGATGAACAAATATACGGTCGGCATGGCCACCCAGGGACTTGCCAACTACATCAAGGCCCATGTCCAGGGCGACGACCTCCGGGTGTGCATTTCCTTCGACAGCCGCAACAATTCCAAGCTCTTCGCGAGGATAACCGCCGATGTCCTTTCGGCCAACGGACTGCATGTCTTCCTTTTCGACAATATCCGTCCCACTCCCGAACTAAGCTACGCGATCCGCGCCAAGAAGGCCGTCGCCGGCGTGATGGTGACCGCTTCCCACAACCCCAAGGAATATAATGGCTACAAGGTGTTCTGGTCCGATGGCGGGCAGATCACATCCCCCGTCGACAAGGAAATCGTCGCCGAGGTCGCCAAGATCACCGACCCTTCGCAGGTGAAGTTCAAGGCCGTTGACGAGTGCGGCGAAATCGAGGTTATGGGCAAGGAGATTGACGAGGCCTATCTTCGTGATATCCTTTCGCTTACGCTTTCTCCAGAGGCATGTGCACGCCACAAGGACCTTAAGTTTGTCTATACTCCGCTTCACGGATGCGGCGTCCGGCTCGTTCCGGAGTGCCTCCGCCGCCTGGGCTTTGAAAATGTGTACCATGTCCCCGAGCAGGACATCAGCGACGGCAATTTCCCCACTGTCGTGTCCCCTAATCCGGAGGAGCCGGCAGCGATGAAAATGGCCCTCGAAGTGGCCGACCGCGAACATGCCGATGTCGTCATGGCCACCGACCCCGACGCCGACCGTCTCGGCATCGCCGTGCGCGACGACGCCGGCAAGATGGTTCAGTTCAACGGAAACCAGACTGCCTCCATGCTCACCTACTACATCCTTACCCGCTGGAAGGAAGAGGGGAGGCTCGATGCGTCCAAATATGTCGTCAAGACCATCGTGACGACCGAACTCATCCGCGAGATTGCGGCCTCCTTCGGCGTGAAGTGCCACGACGTACTGACCGGTTTCAAATACATCGCGGAGGTCGTCGGACGCAACGAAGGCAGCGGTGAGTTCATCTGCGGCGGAGAGGAAAGCTTCGGCTTCAACGTCGGCGAGTTCGTCCGCGACAAAGACGCCCAGGTCACTGCGGCCATGGTTGCCGAGTGCGCGGCATGGGCTGCCGACCAGGGCCTTACGCTGTATTCCCTGATGCAGCGCATCTATGCCGAATACGGCTACAGGAAGGAAGCCCTGACGTCGCTTGTGCGCAAGGGAAAGTCCGGCGCCGAGGAGATTCAGGCCATCATGGCCGGTCTGCGCGACAATCCTCCGTCCAGCCTCGCCGGGTCGCCCGTAGTCAAGGTGATCGATTATCTCGAGCCGGAAAAGACCGGCCAGCCGAAGTCCAACGTGCTGCAGTTCTTCAGCGAGGCCGGTGATGTCGTTTCCGTCCGTCCCTCAGGCACCGAACCTAAGATCAAGTTCTATTTCGGCGCCAAAGGGAACAATGCCGATGAGAAAATCGAAGTCCTGCGCAATCAGTTCGTCAATATTTGAACTCCTGCCTTGGAGTAATCCATTTGCTGAAGGTGTAGCGGCTGTCGCGGCCGACGCAAATGACGTGGAAGGGGGAACCGGACAGATAATAGGTCCTGGTTCCTTCTTCGCTTACATCCACTCCGCTGAGGCATGAATTGAGTACGCTTTCCTCGACCCTCAGCGTGGGATAGTAATCACGGCAGAAACATTGCCATGGATCGCCGCTGATCGCGCCGTATTCCGGCCAGAAATGCTCCTGGCGCCAGTGCCCGAAACGGATCGCATACACGGGCTCTCCGAAGGTCCTTATCAGGCCGTGGGTCGTAAAGACGGTTTCATAATCGCACGACCATTCCTGGATGTTGAGCAGAGTCGAGTTGTCGGTGCTGTATTCGATGCTGTTGTTGCGGATTTCGTATTCTCCGGTGTAGCTGCGGTGGGTAGGGCCCACTACAATCATGGAATCGAGGTAACCATATGGATTGGACGTGAATATGTTCCTTTTGACATATTCTTTCCCGTCCGTGTACCGGGCCTGCTTCTCCTTTTCCATGTAGAAGAAGTCCTTGTCGCTTCCGTAGAGGAAATTGTTCGTCCAGCGCTTCTTGTATCTCAGGAATTTCTTTCCGGAAAGGGCAGAGCGCAGCGCTTCGAGTTCCGGTACCTGTCCGGTTTGCAATTCGAAAGATACCTCATAGTCCGGAATCGGGTATTTCCTTACTGCGGATTCGGTGAAGTAGGCGTAATTGTTGGCGGGCGGCTGAGGGGTAACCCCCTGAAGGCCGGCGGCATATGTTTCAGTCAGGCACGCTCCGAAAAATGCGTGCAGATAGATGTCGACATGTCCGATGGCCTTGCCGGTAAAGTGTTCGCCGCTAAGAGCGTTCCTTATATCCAGATACACCGTTTTTCTTCCGGCGGTAAGAGTTCCGCCCTGACTCTTGAGCACCGGCGTAAAACCATAGCCGTTCCAGTCGCCGTGGACTTCGAATCCGATGTCTTGCGCGGAAGTGAAACCTATCTCACGTATGTCGTAGAGCGGGTTCAAGGTGGCGTTGAACAATATCTTTTCGCCGGGCTGGCGCGAACCGCTTCGGGCGTGTGGTATCTTCATTGACGCATGCCCGCCTTGCAGGAGGATTGTGTTATCGACCTGGCCGAGCATCACGTTTTCGTTAAGGTCGGGGAACGGGTCGGCGAGTTTAACGGGAACGTCGCTGAAATTGTCCGCCCTCAGGGTCTCGGCCTTAGGCGTGGCGCGAAGGAAAGAACTTCTGTCAGTGAAGTCTGCGTAAATGATGTTCCTGCCTCCGGCCGAGAGTTTCGACAGTTCCAGGCCGGTCTTGCCGTCGTTGGAATCCGATCCGCCGTATAGCGTCAGATACGGTCCGAGGCGAGACCCTTCGGCAATTGACAACAGTGGATCCAGAAGGCTCGCATATAGCTCAGGATCAAATGTTTCAACCTCCAGAGGCGTTCCGCTCGGCTTCGCATAGAAAACATCGACGGGAACGAATTTTCCGCTCAGCGGAACCTGGTATTCCTGGGCGCTGAATGCAAGTCTTGGAACGGAAATGCTCAGGGAATAGTCGCCGCAACTGACTTCGCCGCCCGATGAAAGGTAGCCTGTTACGCTTATCCTCGCGGCTCCAGGTCCGATGCAACTGACCGTGCATGAATTGTTATCTGTTCCGTCCGAAGCATTTTCAACGATGATCATGTCCTCGCTTCCGGGAGCGGGACTGAAATGCAGTCCGCGCAGCCCCGCGGAGGGAGTGGCCGTGAGGACTCTCTTCTGCGCCACATATGTCGGCCTGCCGCCCGTCCAGTTATACGTGTTGCCGGATGTTGAAGACACCTGTATCTCGAAGCAGTCGCTGACCTTGCCGTCGAAAGTCTTGGCATACAGTGGTATGACGGACCATGGCTGGGCGTCGCCCGGAACAGTGTAGGTGACTATGCCGCACGGCTCTATGAGGCCGGACATTTCCTGGGCGAAGGATACGGAGTTGTCGCTTGCCGCTTCGCTGCAGACAAGCGCCCCGCACCTGAGGCAGTTTTTGTCCCTCCTGATCGTGCCGGAGCAGAAACGCAGCAGGAACGCTATCTGGAGGCGATAATCTTTCGAATATGGCCAGTTGGGAAACAATGTCCCGCAGCCCGGGCACCGGACCGCGTAACCGGACGTTACGGTTACGTTGTTGGAGGTTCCGCTGCTGACGTATTCGTCGACTTGCGCAGCGGTGCCAAAGCTCCATCCCTGAGCCGTCCCGTAGTCGGTCGTGAAGTCCTGGAAACAGGTCCCGTCCCGGGTCCACTCGCAGGCAAGGTCTATGGTGCCGCCAGGTTCGACGGGAGCCTCGCGGCCGTGCAGTTGGATCGAACGGTTGTCGTCCAGGGTGACTTCCTCCACCTTCCAGTTGTCCTTCAGCTCCATTCCGTCCAAAGTGAGTTGCAGGGAGATTAGGTAGCGTGTGTTGCGCCGGACCGAAAAATCAGTCAGGTCGTTGTCTCCCAGGTAGAAACGATAGGTTCCGCTGCCGCTCACTCCATAGTCGGTGTCGAAACTGACGCGAACCCGCACATACGTGGCGAGGTCGGGATTTTTCCCTGTCGCCGTGAGACTTTCGGGCGTTTTCTTCTCCGGACTGTCGTTATAGGGCAGCAGGTTTCCCTGAAGATTTTCAGGGACCATGGCGAAGCGGGCCTGTTCCTGCTCGCTGAAATCTTCGCCGTCAAACGGCCCGGGACGCACGTCTCCGCATGCTTTGGAGGCAAAAGGATAAACCTCTCGGGCATTGTTCCATACCGAAAAATCGACTCCGCTGACCCGGAAGTATCGTGCCGCTTCCTGGTCGAGGGTAAGTCCGCCGAAACACACCTGCGCGAAGAGCCGCTCCAGATTCAAGGTGATTATTCCGTCTTTCGTCCCGTCGTCCCGGTCCATCTGTTCCGGCGTCCCGCCAGTGCTTGCCGACATGGGAATGTACGTGTGTCCGTCTGCCCGGCAAAGCAAGGCGTCAGTCTCCGAATCCCAGATACGGCAGGTCATCTGTGCAAGGTCCGATTCGTTGTGAGGGAAATCCTGTGACGTGAGAACTTCACCTGCAACGGCGTATATTGAGTAGACGGAACTGTTTTCCATGACGAAGGCGTCTGTCTGTCCGTTTCCGTCCCAGCGCAGGACCGTTTCCAGGGAACCGTCCCTGTAAACGGCCGCCGCCGCGGACTGGACGCGGTCTGTGGAGGGGAAGTAGGCGCTTTTGGTCGCAGGGTCTTCTCCTCTGAACTCGATGCGATACTGTTCCTGAGCCGGAGACGGCGCCTCGGGCGCATCTCCGGTCAGGTTGACTTCAAGCGTACAGCCGGTCATGACCAGCAGACCGGCGGTAAGCAATCTGCTACTGGTTCTCATAAGCCTTTTTATTGTCTCCGGAAGACTACGGATCCTCCGGTCTCGAATTCGTTGTATGACCCCGTGATCGCCCCGGGGACCCAGTCTTTTACCTTGATGGTGCATGTCAGGGTCGCTTTGTCGGGTACATATGATTCCGGAGTGGAAGCGCCTTCACGGGTTATACGGATGTTGGAAATGGTGTAGATGGTGTTTCGGGCCATGTTGGGAATGCCGATCGTGTAGTAGTGTAATTCCCCTCCGATATTGACGCAGACGGCGACTTTCGTGACCTTATCGATGCCGCTGCGGCTGGATGCCTCGGTTGCGGTATTCGGATATCCGTAAAGCGTGAGTTGTCCCCATGGCGACACGCCTGACTGGTTGTTGCAGAAGCTGATTTCCGGAGATCCGGACACGAGCCCCGTACTGCCCGCAGGGTTGCCTGTCATGACGTAAGTGCTTGATGGAGTCGCGGTTATTGCATTGCACGAAGCCGGAACCTGAGTCAGAAACACGGATTTGACGGATGAAGTCTTGGCCGCGAGGTAGGGATTTTCGCTGAAATCGAGCTGTATGTTGCCGGAAATCAGAACCTTGGAACAAAGCCTTTCCATCTGGAAGGTGAGGCTTTTGTTGCCGTTCAGCGTGACAGTCTGTGCCGGTGCGCTCATGGCAAAGGAGGTTCTGCTGTTGTCGCCGTAGGGTATGTTTTTAGACAGAAGGCTGCTTTCCGAAGTAATGTCGGAGAGGTTAGTCATGTTGGCCAGGGCGTAGACCGTGTAGGTTTTTCCCTGCGGCAGGGAAATGGTCCCGCTCGTCCCGTTGATTGTCTTGCGGACATATGGGGTGGTCTTGTCCGTGGACTGGTAAATGAATACCTCGAAGGAACTAAGCGAAGCCTCGTCGGCCGACTGAAGGTCGGCTTTCGTCGAAGGCTTTTCAATCCCGCAGACGCTGACTTCAAGTGTTGAGGCCGAATCTTCCGGGGCGGTCGCGGCCGCATCTTTGCGGCAGCTTGACATCAGTGCGGCGGACAGCAGTGCCGCGGCAATAAGGAAATAATGTTTTTTCATCTTGATGATTATATTGTTATTTCTCCAAAAGGGGTACTTTCATCCCATGGCGCAATGTCAACTTCGATAGTTGCCTGCGTCGGGTCTATCGTGAGAGTTACGTCCGGTAAATCTTCGTCTGTCCAGTCGTATCCGTTCATGCGCATCATCTCTCCCAGGGGTATGGAGGCTACCGGATCCGGTCCTTTGTCGCCGTCGAATATCTGCATGTTCAGACCGTCGTCTCCCTGTCGCAGGATGCGGGCTTGGTATGTGTCCATGGAAACGCGTTTGGGCTGAATCCGCATCTGCCCGGGTATCGGAGTCAACGTCTCCAGGTCAAGGCCGTTCCAACGGCCGCAGATTTCCATGTGGTATCCCTCCCATATTTCCGGGTGGAGCAACTTGAGCGTCAGGTTGCACCATTGCTTGTGGAGATAGACCGTGTCGGAAACTGATTCCGAGAAGCAGGATATGTTTGCGACGTATGCAAAGAGACTGTCTGCTTCCGTTCCTGAAGTTTGAAAGACCGATTTAGCCGATGGTAGGGATTCCGAGTCCCAGACGGCATCTATCCTTACGTTTCCTCGCGGAACGCGCATACGCACCGGACCGTCGGCCGGCAAGACATCCGAGCGCCAGTGGACGGCACGGTCTTCCGAGCGGATTTCCAGCCGCAGCGGGCTGTCGCGCAGGGGAGTGGGGACACGGTCCAGACAGACGACCAGCTGTGCCGGACAGACATCCCTGTCCTCCTTGACGGAGCATGATGCGCCGGCAAGGAGAAGCACGGGAAAGAGTATCGTCAACGGCAGCCTTTTCATCGCGTCAGATAATGAACTGGTCGTTCTCGCCGTCGGCGGTGGACTCGTTGTTGAACTGGCCCTGGATATCACCGGTGTCCCAATCCTTTACGGTGATGACGAAAGAGCATTCGGCAGTGGTGACAGGGTGGAAGGGATCGCTCGAACCAAGCCGCTTGATGGTTACCTTGCCGATTTCGTAGGCGTAGTTCGGCTGGATGTATGGAATCGAAATCGGATAGTACATGCGCTGAGAAGTCCCGTCGATTTCTATTTCCGTTTCGATGACGACCTTGGTTGTCAGGTCGACTCCGGACTGGCTGGTTGCAGGTACCGCGGCGTTGGGATATGCGTAGAAACAATGCTTGGGCTCCATGCGGTTACCGTCGCCGGCGGAGGGGAAGAGCGTGTTGCCGGAGGTGAATTTCACGCATGAAAATGCGTCAGTCTCAGGTAGTGAGAGGGTGACACCCGTAGCGGGACTGAAGGAGGCGGGATCCATCCAGTTGAAATAGCCGTTGGCAGCGGAGCCATTTGACGCGGGAAGGGCGTAGACATAGAACTTGCCTACGGTCGAGGCCGGTTTGAATGCCGCGTTACCGATGACGGGGAAAGACGCGGCATCCGAAATCGCGCTCCCTTGGTTTTGCCCGCTCGTGGCATCGACGCCAAAAACATCCTCCCAGCGGCCGTTGAAGTATTTTGCCTGCTTGGCCATGTTCATCAGGTAGATGCGGTTGACCTTGAACGTGGATTTGCGCAAGGCCGGAGAGGTGAAGTCGGCAACGATTTCGTCGACCTTGATGCGCGCTACGATCCTGCGCAGCTGGCATGTGAGGTTGTTGGCGTCGGCCTTTCCTTCGGAGAGTTCCGGCTCGGTGGAATGACTGGCGTTTTCAACTGAGCCGACCATTATGAATCGCGAGGAGGCGTTGACGGAAAACTCGGAAACCGCTCCGAGCAGGTCGTCTTCATCGAAGATGGATTCCGCAAGTGAGGCTGTGGAGGAAGAAGCGGCGTTGCGGCCGGAGTTCGCCACGACATAAATGTGTTTCTTGCCTATTGAGGTGTTGAAAGTTACGGTCGCGCTGCCGTCGGAAATCTCGGAAGCGTCAGCTTTCTTGTAGGCCTCCAGCATGCCGAAGGTGGCAGAGTTGTCCCTGCGGTCGAACACGAAGACTTCTACCGTGTTGAGTTTGTCCTCATTGCCCGAGATCAGGGGCCTGTCGTCGTTGGCCTTGGTCTGCGGCGAGCCTTTGATGCGCAATGTGACCTGGGCAAGCGGGGCGGCGGTTTCCTCCGTGGGAAACGCGGAATCGATTTGGCGGCCTGCGTCCTTTTTGCAGGCGGCCAGGAAGACGGCACCGACCAGTAACAGGCCGGCAGCGGCAAACAGATTTTTTTTCATGATGATTGTTTTTATGGGGTTAATGGTTCGTCATATTGATTCGGATAGGGGATGATTGGTGAATTCCTTGACCGTAATCGTGTATGTAAACGCTTCGGTATCTTGCACATAGCGATTGGGCGAAGTCGAGCCCGGGCGGTCTTTTATGTGTATTCCGGAGATGGAGTATGACTTGTTGCTCTCCAGGTCTGGAAGGCCGATTGGGAAATATCGGATATTGCCGTTTTGCTCGGCGGCTACGACAAGTTTGGTGACGTCGTCCTCATTCTTCCTCGAGAATGCTTCCGTAGACTGGTTGGGATAGCCGTAGAATGTCAGAGGAATCCTGCCGAGGTCGGCCGAGTTGTAGTATGTGAATTTGGGTGCAAGCGGGTCGGACACCTCTCCGCGGGAATCGATTCCGATTCCCCTGTGATTGTACATGGGGAGGCCCGTAATGGGGCTGAACAGCGGTCTGACCTTTGGAATGTTTATCAGGAAAATGCTTCTCACCGTGCCGGAATCCATCGTCACAGGCCCCTCAAGTACTATTCTGCACCACAAGCGTTCCAGTTCGAACTCGATCTGGTCGTCGCCGTTTACGGTGATTTCGGCGCCGGATACCATGGACGGATATTCCGGAGTGCTGCAGGTCAGATCCGCCCCCATTCCGAAGAGTTCGTCCTCGGAAGTGCCTTGGAATTCTGGCAGGTTGACAAGTACGAAAATGCGGTAGATTCCGTCGTCCAGGTACAGCTGCAGCGGAGGGGCGGTTGTCCTGACGCGGGAATAGATATGGTCGGGATTGTCGTCGTTGAAAGCAATGACTTCAATCGACGAAAAAGTATAGCCGCTCTCCGGTGCCTTGCTCAATATCGTCAGCCGCCTCTTGCTCTCCGCCGGCTCCGTATCGGAAACAGCGTGGGAGCACCCTAGTGCAAAACAAGCGCAGAGTGCCACTGCGGCGTATTCCAGTACTATTCTTCGTTGCATAATCTGTCCAGTTGATAAACTTTCACCAGGGCCGATATCTCAGGGTCGAGATTCCCCCTGCTGATAAATTGCCTGTCGGCCTTGCATGCGCTCAGGTAGTATCTGGCGGCATTTTCCGGGTCACCGGTCCGGCTCAGGAGCAGGGCGAGCAGATAGTCTTTCCGGGGACTCTGCTCCACCCTTTCCAAAATGTCCAGGGCGCTTGCATTATATCCCATTGCGCAATAGGCGAGGGCGGTGTTGATGTCGCGATAAGGCCGCAGGAGGGAAAGGGCGCCTTCATAGTCGTGGTCGCGCAAGGCCGCCAGCCCATTTCGGTAGAGGGTGTCGGGGACCGTAGTTATAAGCGTATCCTGCTGAAGCCATTTGCGGTGGAGGTAGAAGTCGAGCCTGACTGTGCGCAGACGCGGGTAGAGCGACTCGCGGAGATGTTTGTAGAATGCTTCCTTCTGCAAGTTGGCTTCCCGGATGTCGGGGTCCCGTTCCGAGACGATCTCCTCGAATCTTCGTTTATCAGCCTCCGAGAGTCCGTCGTCGTTTCCGACCAGGGTCGCGAGCATGTTCCAGTTTTCCGGGTTCGTCCGCGAAATGAAGCTTATGTGGGGCGCACGGGCGATGTCCATGTTCTCCAGATCGACGACAAACGAGTTGCGCCGTATTGAGTCCCGGTATGATTTCATGAAGCCTGAAAGGTATCCGGCCATAGCCTCGGACCTTGCCGCGGACAGCCTTTCGTTGGACCGATACCTGCCTTCAGGGGAGCATGAGGCTGTGACTATTATTGAGTCCATTTCGAATTCCTCGTTTTCCATGAGCGAGGTGATGTTGCCGCGTATTCTCGAGAGTTCGGCCCTGTTTTCATCCTTTTCCGGCTTTATGACGGCGCTGCCTGAATCGAAGTCTATGTAGCAGGCGGTGTAGTCGGAGACTTTACGGCTTACGACCTTGGTAAGATAGCGTTCCATCGGCTCAATCAACCCGCTCAGGGAACTGATGTAGAATGTCAGAGGTCCGCTTCGTGGGACAGAGTAGACAGTCCTGTCCTCTTCCAACACGCTGCCTGAAAGTTCCACGTCCACTTTACGCAGCCCGGGACGGGTCCTTATCGTCTGGACGTACCGGTAGATAAATTCCTGATTGTCGGAAAGCAGGACCGTGTCGAGCCTCAGCCCGCCTTCATCCAGGGGTGCTTTCACATATCGGCGGAACATGACTCCCTTCCTTTCGACCTTGCGTCTGTTCCAGCGGATCGCGAGGCTGTTGGTGTAGTGGTCAATCGCTTGCTGCTCAGTTACTCCGTAGGCGGAAGAAAACTCCTCGTCGGAGACGAACGAAGTATCGTTGCGGAACTTGTAGATCTGCGGCAGATTGCGCCTGAGGAACATTTCCAGCTGATGCCTGTAAACGAAATAGGCCGAATCGGCGGCAATCGAATCGAGGAATCGCTGATATTGCTGATATCCGCGCAGTTGGGCCTTGCGGTAGTCCGCTCCAGTGATCACTACCGGTTCGAGAAACAGGGTGTCGCCAAGAATCAGTATCTCGGGAAGGAAGCGCAGCTGCCAGCGGCTGTCCTGCATTTGACGTGGCACGGTCACGTCGAACGCGATGTCCACCTTGCCGAACCTTTCGGCGACGTTGCGGAAGCGCGCCGTGACTATGGCGGCACGGATGACGTCGGTGGCGACCATCTCTCCGCTTTCGTCGCGTATCGCCTTCATGATCAGTATTTCGCGTCCGTCGTCATCCTTGACGGTGAGAGTGTCGCGGCGGAATACCTGTCCGGCTATCTCCGGAAGGTAGTCGTCCTGGGCGAGCGACAGCCCCGCGGAGACCGACTCCTGCCGGAGCCGGTCCGCTTTCCGCGAGAGCCCGCATGAGGCCACGGTCGCGGCCAGGAGCACTATGAGCATTCTACGGATCATCGCAAGCCCTCACTCCTCCGTGAAAAACGGCTTGTCTTCGTCTTTGCAGAGCTTTACGCACGAGGCTACCACTTCGGTGATAATCCTGGCCTGGCCGTCGCTGCTCTGGTATTCGCGGTTGCGGAGCCTGCCCTGGACGAGGACGCTGGAGCCTTTTTCGATTTGGGTGAAGTCCTGGGGCATGTTCCTGCCGGCCCAGGCGTTGACGTTGAACCAGAATGTCTCTGCCACGGCCCCTTCACGGCCCTTGTAGAGATAGTTGGTTACGACCGAGAAATTGGCGACCTGAGTGCCCTCGTAGGTCGAGACGCGGATATTTCCGACAATTCCGCGGATTTCCACTTTGTTGATGAATTCCATAATGATGTGTTTTAAGGATGTTATGGACGCCGGCGACCTGCCGGGCTGATTTCATCGGCAAAGTAAAGTGGGAAAACGATGCTTCCGACAAAAGGACGGATTCTTGCGCGTACTATTCACGAATCCGTCCGGACCGGATTAATCAGGTCGCGGACAATTCGGTCACTCCGTCCGGACGGATTAATCAGGTCGGACCTGATTCGTATAAATCTGCGCCGAAACGGTCAGTAAATCTTGTATTTACGGAAAAATCGGTGCTTATTCGCGCCAAAAGTCGATAGTTATGCAATACATGCTGACAGAGAAAGAGCGCGATTACTATTATTGCGCGGAATGCGGAAGTCCGCTGGAAGCAGGCCGGCCCGACAGGAAATTCTGCAGCCTCCACTGTAAAAACGAGTACCACAACCACAGAACCCGCGGTTTACGGTCGATGAAAGTCCGCGTAACGCGGATCATAAACAAAAACTACGAGCTGCTGGATTTCCTTCTTGAGCAGCATGTGAAGGCGATTCCAATCACCGAACTGAAAGGCCTGGGGTTCAATACCGACTATTTCACGTCCAAGCCGGGTACGGGCCAGACGTGCTGCTGTTTCGACATAGCATACGACCTTTCAGCGCTGCTATGCAAAAACATCCGGCGAATACAGGTGTTCACTTCTGCTCCGAAAAGGCGCTTGAAGGATGCCTGATATTCGCCGGATGCGAAACTGGCTGAATCCCGGAATTATGCCGCTGTGGCGTTTTGCTTCTTGGGATCCGGGAACATTATCCAAAATAGAACTGCGACCGTGAGGGCATATCCTGCGAAGATGTACCATGCGGTGGGCCAGTTGGCGGGCGTGTTGAAAACGTCGCAGGCATCGACCACGGCACCTGCAGCCAGGGTTCCGATTGTAGCGCCGAGGCCGTTTGTCATCATCATGAACACGCCCTGGGCGCTGGAACGGATGTCCGTCGTGGTGTTTTGCTCGACGTAGAGGGAACCGGAGATGTTGAAGAAATCAAACGCGACGCCATAGACGATGCAGCTGAGGATGAAGAGAAGGACTCCGGGCATTGCAGGGTTGCCGAGGCCGAAGAAGCCGAAGCGGAACACCCATGCGAACATGGCGATAAGCATCACCTTCTTGATGCCGAAGCGCTTCATGAAGAAGGGGATAAGGAGGATGCAGAGCGTCTCGGATATCTGGCTGATGGAAATCAGGGCGTTGGAATTCTTGACGGCGAAGGCGTCGGCGTAGGCCGGGTTGCTGGCGAAGGAGCCGAGGAATGTGTTGGCATAGCCGTTGGTGATCTGGAGGGAGGCTCCGAGAAGCATCGAGAACACGAAGAAAACGGCAAACTTATAGTCCTTGAACAGGGTGAAGGCCTTAAGACCGAAGGCTTCGGCAAGGCTCTGGCCCTTTCCTGTGTTGACCGGGCACTCGGGCATCGTAAGGGCGTATCCGCAGAGTATCAGGGACAGGATTCCAGAAGAATAGAGCTGCGTGAAGGAAGCCTGCATGCGGGCGTCTTCAAGCACCCAGGACCAGTTGCCGGCGGCGTCGGAGACGAAATGCCAGGCCTGTCCGCTGGGGAGGAAGTTGGTAAGCAGCATGCTGCAGATGAAGCCTACGGTGCCGAAAACGCGGATGGGCGGATAGTCTTTCACCGGGTCCATGCCTTCCTTGGTGAGAGCGTTGTAGGCCACGGAATTGGCGATTGCGATGGTCGGCATGAAGAATGCGACGCTGAGGCTGTAGAGTATGAACAGGGGAGCGAAGGCCACTGCGCTTCCGGCCATGTGGCAGTATGCGCCGGCTCCGATCATGAATATGCCTGCAAGGGCGTGGCAGAGGGCCAGGACCTTCTGTGCCTGGATCTTGCGGTCGGCAACAATTCCCATCAGGGTGGGCATGAAGATTGATACAATGCCCTGCATGGCGAAGAACCATTTGATTTGCGGACCCATGCCGATGTCGCCGAGATAACGGCCGAGCGAAGTCAGGTAGGCGCCCCAGACGGCAAATTCCATGAAGTTCATCAGGATGAGCTTCAGCGAAACAGGTTTGATTTTCATCGTCAGTATAGTTTTGTTATTGTTGTCGGACACACAAAAATACGAAAATAATCCTTATCTTTGACAGAATTTACGAAAATATGATATCCTTCTCCCACATAAAGACAGCCGAAAACAGCTCTGCAAGGGCAGGCATTCTCCATACCGACCATGGCGACATCCCCACGCCCATTTTCATGCCGGTCGGCACGGTAGGCTCAGTCAAGGGAGTGTATCACAAAGACTTAAAGGAAGACATAGGCGCGAAGATCATCCTCGGAAACACCTATCACCTCTATCTCCGCCCGGGTCTCGACACCCTGCATAAGGCCGGAGGTCTGCACCGTTTCGAAGGCTGGGACCGACCGATCCTGACCGACAGCGGCGGATTCCAGGTCTTCTCGCTCACGAGGATCCGCAAGATTACTCCAGAGGGTTGTACTTTCGCCTCCCATATCGACGGCTCCCGCCATACCTTCACCCCTGAAAACAACGTCGACACGCAGCGTATCATCGGCGCCGACATCATGATGGCCTTCGACGAGTGCTGCCCGGGCGACGCCGATTTCCGATATGCCGAAAAGTCCCTTACGCTGACGCAGAACTGGCTTGAACGCTACACCGCGCAGTTTGACCGGACTCAGCCGCTCTACGGATACGACCAGACGATGTTTCCCATCATCCAGGGCTGCGTCTATCCCGATTTGCGCAAGCGCGCAGTGGAACACGCCCTCAGCCTCGACGGCCCCGGGCGCGGCGGATATGCCATCGGCGGCCTGGCGGTGGGCGAACCGACCGAGAAGATGTACGAAATGCTCGAGCTCGTCTGCCCCTTGCTCCCTTCGGGCAAGCCGCGTTACCTGATGGGCGTCGGCACCCCGGCCAATATCCTCGAGGGCATCGACAGGGGAGTGGACATGTTCGACTGCGTCATGCCCACCCGCAACGGCCGCAACGGCATGCTGTTTACCCATAACGGCATAATGAACATGCGCAACAAAAAGTGGGAGCAGGATTTCTCTCCCATCGAGGAGGACGGGGCGTCATTCGTCGACAAGGCATACACCAAGGCCTATCTCCACCACCTGTTTATCGCAGGGGAGATGTTTGCGGCGATGATAGCCAGCCAGCACAACCTTGCCTTCTACCTAAGTCTCGTGCGGGATGCGCGTGAACATATCCTCGCAGGCGATTTTGCCTCGTGGAAGGCGGACTCTGTCCGCAGAATAATGACCAGATTGTAGAAAATGGACATAGCGCCCAGAAAACTTGATTTGTACATAGTGAAGAAGTTCATGTCGACCTTCTTCATTGCGCTTTTGCTTATTATCGGAATCGTCATTATCTTCGACATCAGCGAGAAAGTGGACGACTTCGTTCAGCATCAGGTGCCGGTAAGCGAAATCGCATTCGACTACTATCTGAACTTCATCCCTTATTTCATGAACATGTTCAGCCCTCTGTTCGTGTTCATTACGGTTATATTCTTCACCTCGCGGATGGCGGCCAATTCCGAAATCGTGGCCATACTCTCCTGCGGCATCAGTTTCCACAGGATGATGCGTCCGTACATATTCTCGGCGCTCGTGATCGCCGCGCTGTCGCTCTCGCTGAACCTGTGGATCATCCCTCCGGCCAACCAGCACCGTCACGACTTCGAAGCCAAATACATTCGCTATCACGACAATAAGACCCAGGACAGGAATGTCCATTACCAGATAGCCCCGGGGCAGTTCGTCTCCGTCGAATCCTTCAACAAATGGAACAACACGGCCAACAAGTTTTCCCTGGAAACAGTTGAAAACAACCGTCTTGTGTCGAAGATTTCGGCTGAGACCGCAGTATGGGACAGCACCTTCGGCGGCTGGCACCTCAAGAAATACTTCATCCGCGAATATGCTGAAAAAAGCATTCACGACAGGGTGCGTAGCGGCGCTCAGCTCGATACGGTCATTGCGCTGACAGTCAGCGATTTCTACAGGAGAAAGGATACGGTTGAAAATCTTCCGTATCCCGAGCTCAAGGAGCTGATAAAGATGCAGAAGATGCGCGGAGACTCCAATCTGCAATATTCCCTGATAGAGCAGAATACCCGCTTTGCGCTGCCGTTCTCGGCGTTCATCCTGACGATTATGGGCGTCGCCCTGTCGTCAAAGAAGAGAAGGGGAGGCATCGGATGGAATCTGGCCATAGGCATCGGACTGAGTTTCAGTTATATACTCTTCCTGAAGTTCAGCCAGATGTTCGTATATTCCGGGACTTTGCCTCCCGGTATCGCGCTCTGGCTGCCGAATATCATTTTCGCCGTCATTACGGCGGTTCTCTACAAGATTGCACCCAAATAATCAGATGAAAGTCAAGATCGTCAACAAGTCGTCTTTCCCTTCCCCGGCATATGCCACCGAGCTTTCCGCCGGCATGGATGTAAGGGCAAATATCTCTGAACCGGAAGTACTTGAGCCACTGTGCCGTGCCATGATCCCCACCGGGCTGTATATTTCCCTGCCCGCCGGATACGAGTGTCAGGTCCGTCCTCGCAGCGGCCTTGCTGCCAAACACGGCATCACGGTGCTAAACACTCCTGGAACCATCGATGCCGATTATCGTGGCGAAATCCGTGTTATCCTGGTCAATCTTTCCAAAGAGCCGTTTACCATTCAGCCCGGAGAGCGGATCGCCCAGCTGGTCGTAGCCAGTCATGCAAGGGTCGAATGGGAAGAGACTGATTCCCTGGACGAGACCGCAAGGGGAGCCGGAGGATTCGGGTCCACGGGAACAAAATAAATCCAATCATGGAAATATCAAAGCTTTATGAAATTTTTCTTCGCTGCGGGAGCGTTACCACTGACACTCGCACCCTGAAAGGCGGAGAGTTGTTTTTCGCCCTGAAAGGTGAAAATTTCGACGGCAATCTTTTCGCCGGGAAAGCGGTCGAGGCCGGAGCGGCATATGCCGTCGTAAACGCCGGTTCGGAATTTGACGGAGCCGGAGACCGGTTCATCGCCGTTCCCGATACCCTGGAAGCTTTGCAGGACCTCGCCCGATACCACCGCACCCACGTCCTCTGCGACGGAAAGCCCGTTCCCGTCATCGGCCTTACCGGTACGAACGGAAAGACTACGACCAAGGAACTCATCCGCACAGTCCTGTCTCCCAAATACCGTGTGACGGCTACGGAGGGCAATCTCAACAACGATATCGGCGTTCCTCTTTCCCTCCTCAAAATCAATTCCGACACGCAGATAGCCGTCATAGAGATGGGTGCGAACCATCCCGACGACATTGCGCGGCTCGCTTCCGTTTCGCGTCCAGACTATGGTCTCATTACCAACGTCGGAAAGGCCCATCTGCTTGGTTTCGGCAGTTTCGAGGGCGTCAAGAAGGCGAAGGGGCAGCTTTACGACTTCGTTGCCACTCAGGGCGGAACGGTCTTTTTGAATGCCGACGACCCTGATTTGTCCGAAATGGTTTCCAAGCGCGACGGGCTTAGCGTGGTTCCTTACGGCGCAAAGTTCTGGAACTGCATCCTGCTTCCAAGCGACGACGCCCATCCGTATCTGCGCCTTGCCTTGCCGCAGGACCCCGGCGATCCGGAGTGCGAGACTTTGCTCGGCCTTGAGACGAAGCTGATCGGCTCCTACAATGTTCCTAACGTCCTCGCGGCCATCGCGGTGGGCCTTTATTTCGACGTCGAACTCGAAGACGCCATCGCCGCCATCGCATCGTATGTCCCTGCCAACAGCCGTTCCCAACTTGTCAAGACTCAGCGCAACACCTTGATCGTAGATGCCTACAATGCCAATCCTACCAGCATGGCGGCTGCGATCTCCAATTTCAAGTCGGTTGAAGCCTCCGACAAAGTGGCCCTGCTCGGAGACATGCGCGAGTTGGGCGAGGATTCGCTTAAGGAACATATGGCCATCGTCCATGCCCTGGACGGCATCGGCCACGTCTTCCTGGTTGGCGAAGAATTCCGGAAAGCCCTCGAGCAGACCGGCACGCCAGACAATGTAAAATGGTATCCCACGTCTTCAGACCTGGCCGAGATGCTGGCGCAGAACCCTGTTTCGGGCTGCACCATCCTCGTCAAGGGCTCTCGCGGGGTGAAGATGGAAAACGTTATTCCCGCTTTGTAAGGAACCTGTCGGACAGGCTATTAGCTATCCATCCGAAGAGAATGCCGTAGCATGTGCCTATGCATGCGCCGACAAGGACGTCGCCAAGATAATGCTTAGCGACGAAAATCCGGCTTACGGATACCAGTACGGCCCATATCAAGACTCCGGCGTCATAGGCTTTGTAGCTCCTCGCGGCGTCGCCACGGAACCCCCATATCGTGCATAGGGCAAATCCGAAGGTGTTGGCCGCATGGGCCGAAAAGAAGCCGAAGAAATTGCCCCGTCCTTCGAGCATGTGGAGCCCGCTGGACAGCATTCCGGTGTTGTAGCACGGCCTTAGCCTGCCGATGGATTCCTTGAACAGGTTGGACGTCTGGTCGCATGCGACGATTGTGAGTATGGCGGACAGTATGACCGCAAGGCCTCTCTTCCAGCCAAGGCGGCGGATCAGGAAGAATGCGGTGATGAGATAAAACGGGAACCAGACTTTCTTGTCGGAGCAGAACACCCAGAAGCTGTCCGTCAGCGGGGAGTGAAGCCCGTTGATGGCCAGGGTCAAGGACTGGTCGGCTTGATGAAGGAAGTCAATCAGCATTATCAGGCATTGAGGGCCTTCCAGAGTCCGTCCTTGAGGGCGTCAAGCCCTTCTCCGCTTACCGATGAGATTAGAAAATGAGGGATCTTACGGGGGAGACGGCGGACGATTTCCTTCCTCTTGTCCTCGCCGACAAGGTCGCATTTCGTTACAGCGAGAATGCGGTCTTTTGCAAGCAGCTCGGGATTGTATTGCTTGAGCTCTCCGAGCAGCACCTTATATGCTCCTGCGATGTCTTCCTCTTCGGCCGAGACCATGAAAAGCAGCACGGAATTGCGTTCTATGTGCCTTAGGAAGCGGAGGCCGATACCCTTGCCTTCGTGTGCCCCTTCGATGATGCCCGGGATGTCGGCGATGACGAAACTCTGGTCGTCATAGTAGCGGACAATGCCCAGGTTGGGCTCCAACGTAGTAAAGGGGTAGTTAGCGATTTTGGGCTTGGCCGCGGTGACGGCTGCAAGGAACGTGGATTTGCCGGCATTCGGGAAGCCGACCAGGCCGACGTCGGCGAGGACCTTCAGTTCGAGGATGAACCATCCTTCCTGGCCTTCTTCTCCCGGTTGCGCATAACGCGGTGTCTGGTTCGTGGCGCTTTTGAAGTTGTTGTTGCCAAGACCTCCCTTGCCGCCGCGGCAGAGGATGTACTGCTGTCCCGGGTCGACCAGTTCGGTGATGATCTCCTCGGTGTCGCCGTCCTTTACTACCGTTCCGACCGGGACGTCGAGGATGATGTCGGCACCCTGCTTGCCCTTGCACAACGCGCCGCTACCGGATGCGCCGTGCTCCGCCCTGACCACCTTGCGGTATTTCAGGTGGATAAGCGTCCAGAACTGGGGATTCGCCCTCAGGATTATGTGTCCGCCCCTCCCGCCGTCTCCACCGTCCGGGCCTCCTTTTGCGAGGTACTTGGCCCTGTGCAGATGCGTTGACCCTGCGCCCCCGTGTCCGCTGGCGCAGAAAATGCGGACGTAGTCAATAAAGTTGCTTTCGGCCATATTCTTGTTCTTCGATTCTGCAAATGTAAGGATTCTTTTTGAATGAAAGCAATTCCGGATGTCATATTGTTTTTCATGCGAGCTTTTAGTAACTTTGCGCGACTTAACGTAAAGACATGAATTTCAGTGGAATTATTGTTGGTGCCGCCGTTTTCCTGATTATCGGAATATGCCACCCTATAGTGATTAAGATGGAGTTTTACTGGGGGAAAAGGAGCTGGTGGGTCCTGTGTCTTGCCGGAGCCGTTTTTGCCGCGGTTTCTCTTATGGTGGCGGACGTCATATGGTCGACGATTCTAGGAGCGGCCGCATTTTCATGCTTCTGGGGCATCCATGAGCTGCTTGCCCAGGAGATGCGCGTCATCCGTGGCTGGTTCCCGGAAAACCCGGCCCGTAGCGAATACTATAAGCATCGTCGCGAAGAGTTGGGCGATATCGGCCCGCATCCTTCGCACAAACGTCTGAAAGAAAAGCTCAAGTAGTTATCTGAGAGCCAAGACCGGCGTGTTACGGCCGTCAGCGGCGACATTATGCTGTACAACAGCAACAACATCTGCATATTCTATGGCAACAACAGCTGGTCCTACACTCCTCTTGGTAAGGTCGACGGTCTTTCAGCCGAAGAGCTGAAAGCATTTTTCGGCGAAGGCGACATCTCTGTCACATATTCGCTGGGGGACCGTTAGGGAAGACTCTCTGCCGAGCAGTTGCAATATCCATGAGGCAGACGAATGATTTGGAAGAAATTGATTATATTTGCAGCTGAACTAAAAACTATCTTCCTATGAAACGGGTCATATTCCTTCTTCTCCTTGCTCTTTTGCCGAGCTTGTCAATTTCTGCTCAGGATATCATCACTAAAAAAGACGGGACGGATATTGCCGCCAGAATTCTTGAAGTCAATATCGACGATATCAAGTATAAGCGGTTCAGCAACCTTGAGGGCCCGACCTATACTATCGCCAAGTCCGATGTCCTGATCGTGCGATATGAAAATGGGGAAAACGAGGTGTTCAATGATGTCAATAGGCAATCATATAAGGCTAATACGACCCAGACTGTTGTGGAGGGCATGAAATACAGGGAGTATAAGGATTTCTATGAGACCAAGTACTATGTTCCCCAACCGGGTGATCCGTACAGCAGAGCCGGAGTTGGCATCGCATCGTTTTTTATCCCCGGCCTTGGTGAGTTTATTGATGGCGAGTGGGTACATGGACTGGCATTCTTGGGCGGAAATGTCGGACTTGGTTTACTTGGGATCACCCAGGTCAGCTCTTATGTAGACAAAAACGGCAATACCGTCTATAATTTCAATGGCCTGTTTTGGGCTATCCAGGCAGCCAGATTAGCGCTCAACATATGGAGTATCTGCGATGCCGTCCACATTGCAAAGGTTAAAAATATGTATTATCAGGATCTTAGAGGCCAACGCGCGTCGTTTGACCTCAATGTCGAGCCTTATATAACATATGCTCAAACGGGAACCTTCGGCGGGCCGCAACCAGTTGCAGGCCTCTCTATGAGAGTTTCATTCTAAATCATTCATGCTCACGGCATAAGCTGCTCTGCGGAAGCAGATCGGGACTTGTTATCCCAGGCTATTGCTATGGGATCATGCGTCAGAATGCCCATCCGAATCCATCCGCATGCGTCTTGCTTGAGACGTGCGTCATAATTGAATCCGATGCCTTGAGAGGCCCTTATAGGCATCCGGATATTTCCCGTCGTCCAGGGTATTGAATATCAAAAAATCTTCCATACCCACGAAGGTACGGAAGATTTCTCGCTTATCAAAATTTCTTAGATCCCGTTGGAATCCGTCCTCGCCAGTGCGCCTACAATCTCGTGTGCTTTGTACGGCGCTTCCAGGAAGGCGATATCTTCACGGCTCAAAGTCAAATCCACGGCTTTTACCGCAGCATCGAAATGAGGCACCTTGGTCGCGCCGACAATCGGGGCGGCGACACCCTTGGCCAGCGTCCATGCCAGTGCGACTTCCGTCATCGTCACGCCAAGGCGTTCGGCCAGAACTGCTACTCGCTCGATAATCTCCAAATCATTTTCCTTGGAAGCATCATACTTCTTGCGGATGGTCTTGTCGGTGTTGGAACGGGCCGTGCCGCTCTCCCAGCCGCGATGGGTCAGGTGGCCGCCGGCAAGCGGAGAATAGGGGATCAGCGACACGCCGTACTGCTCGCAGACGGGAATCAGCTCGCGCTCGTCCTCCCTGTACATCAGATTGTAGTGGTTCTGCATTGTCGAGAACATGGTCCAGCCGTTGCGCTCGGCGCAAATCTGCATGTTGTGGAACTGATAGCCGTACATGGCCGATGCGGACAGCGCCGCAAGGGCAAGGATAGCTGTGAGAATGATGCGTTTCATTTGGCTTGTTCAAGGATCAGTTTGACTTCGCGGTCGCAGTGGGATGCAGCGGCTCCGTGGATGGCTACGCCTGCAGTGAGATTGGCATCCGGTACGGCCATTTTGATCTGGCGGATGCTGCCGCCAAGCCCGCTGCCTTCGTGGGAGCAGAACGGAACAACCTTCTTTCCGGAGAAATCATAGCTTTCCAGGAAAGTGAACACGGCCATGGGCGGCAGGCCCCACCAATTGGGATAGCCGAGGATGATGGTGTCGTACTGGTCCATGTTCTCCACCCTGGCGGAGAGTTCGGGCCGGGCCTTTGCACGGAGCTCTTCTTTGGCCTCGTCGATGCAGACCATATAGTCCGCAGAATACTTCTTCACGGTATCTATCTGGAATACATCGGCGTCGGGGAGCAGCGCCTTTATTTTCTCCACGATGACTTCGTTATTGCCCGTTGCGAGGTTGCGGATGCTTCCGTCAACATAGTTTTGCCCGCGGCGGGAATAAAATGCGATAAGTGTCTTTGCCATAGCTGTAATCAATTAACTGTTGCAAAGTTCGGTGATTTCCGCAAATGTCCCGTTATCGATTTTCCTCAGGAAATTATCGAAATTCCCGATTTGGCGGCTTGAATTTAATATTCTGCTTCCCAGGGAGGAGCTTGTTAATTGCCGTCAATGTTTACGATGTTATACTTCTTCGTGCCGAGGCCGATCTTCTCGGCATATTCGGTAATGTGCGTGCCGTGCTGCCGGTTAATCCTCTCCTGCAAGGGCTTTGCATCATCTCCGGAGGCGTCCGTATGGTTGAAAACAAGGTCCAGACAGGCCTGGTCCAGGGCCACGGGGTCAGTTGAAGCAAGTATGCCGATGTCTTTCAGCTTGGGGCTTGCGGGATTTCCGTCGCAGTCGCAGTCAACGGACATGTTGTTCATGACGTTGATGTAAATGATGTCTTTGCCCTCCTGCTTGAAGTAGTTGTGAACGGCCTGCGCCGCTGCCGCCATTGACTCCAGGAAGCCGTCCTGGTTATCGTCTATCCACCGGGTGGTGCTACGGCCGGCGGAATGGATGTAAAGTTTTCCGGCCGAGGAGGCCACGCCGATGCTCTGGTTCTTGAGCACACCGCCGAATCCGCCCATCGCATGGCCCTTGAAATGAGCCAGATTGATCATGAAGTCGTAGTTCTGGAGGTGGCTGCCCACGCGGTCGTACTTGATCCATTTGGTGTCGGCTACGGGGATGTCCATCGTCCCCTCGGAGTCCATGATATCCACTGTGGCGATTTTGTCGTAGCCGCGTTCCTCAATGGCTTTCAGGTGATTGGCTGTCGTTGAGCGGCTGCCTCCGTATGCCGTGTTGCATTCGACAAGGGTTCCGTTGACGGTCTGGACAAGGTTCTTGATGAGTTCAGGTCGCAGATGATTGCTCTTGGAAGACTCTCCGGTAGAGATTTTTACGGCTACGCGTCCGCTGGCTGGTACTCCCAGTGACTCATAGATCTTTACGAGACCTTCAGGGCTGATGTTGGATGTGAAATACACATTCGGGGCATCGGGATTGGGCTCCTGGGTGGACGGGACGACCACTTGGGACGTCTCGTTGTCATTACGGGCAGCTTTTTGCTGTTCATTGCAGGTGGACGCCGTAAAAAGAACGGACAGCGTCAGCAAAATGGGTAGGATTGCCAGTGCCGTAAAGGCTTTCAACTTTATAATCATGCCTGGTTTCTTAAGTAATCTATGCAAACCTTAGATTTGCAGCTTAGTTCTCTGCACATAGGTTTGTACGACAAAAGTAGTAAATTTATGCCGATAATAAAAGTTTAACAGAAGGACAATGGAGCCGGGTCAGTCGGTTATAGGCTGACATCCACTCCATCCAACCCGCCCAAATCAATTCTTTAGATAGAAAGCTAGTAATTCTCCGAACCGTCCCGATCGACAGAATTCAGGCCACTGGCGTCATAACAAAGCTTCAGCAGTGTATTCCCATTATGAGCGATGTCAATCAGCTCTGAAGAGCCCGCCTCTGTCCGCGCAGAATAGTCGGGATGTTCCTTGAGGATCTGGATAATCCTCTCCCTACTTTTCTGCTTTTTCTCCCTACTTTTTATGGTTTTTCTTACTACTTTCTTGTTGCATATATTCATTTGTAAGCGTATGGCATCGGATGTGACTAGGTCTTCAATTAGAAGTATTTCGCACGTTATTCAATTCTCATACTTGCATTTTTGCCTTGAGCCGCTGACGGGCTTTGGTGACGGAGGCGGGCGAGATTCCCAGCAGGACGGCCTGCTCGGATACGGAGAATTGCAGGTGTGAGAGAATGTAGGCGCGGATATCGCCCTTTGTCAGGTCTGGGTGCGTTTCCAGGAGAGATTCGGGCGTAAGGTCGCATGAATTCCGGAGCGTCCGTTCCAATTCGGTCCATTCTTCATCCAGAATATAGCGGGGACGGGCGCGGAGTTCCTGCAGCAGGTGATTCTGCCCCATGAGCACATAAGAGTCGACTTCGCCGCCAGGACCTCCGCTGGCGTTCGGGACAAATCCTTCCCGCTCGTCGTTTCCGGCGCGGATGACCATCAGGAATGCCCTGACATTCTTGCCAAGGATTTCGCTTACCTGCGGGATGGTGAGCGGACTTCTGCCGCTTGTG
>ONKE01000053.1 GCA_900318355.1 uncultured Bacteroidales bacterium | reverse complement strand
GAGGGTGTCTCTGGCACACCGGAACGGACTATTGTTGTTGTAATGAATTGAAAATTATACAGTTTTTAAATTTTTAACGAAGTATTGCTGCAATAGGAACGGGCACAGCTTTGACTTAAGTGAACGCTCAGACGCTCTCCAGCCGGTGGAGATGGCAGAAAAGGAGTTTCCCGTCCGCATCACGCAGATGCATTCCGTTGCCTTGGCAGTAACGGAACCATTTGCAGGTACCGCATTCGTCCTTTTTCATCCATGAACGGTCCCTGTAGGGCTGATAGCGGGTGTTCCATACGGTCATGAAATCGTCCTTGTAGATGTTCCCCTGGCTGTAATCGGCCCGGATGCTGGGACATGCGGCTATGGAACCGTCTGCCATCACTGATCCGGTCGTGACGCCGGCTCCGCAGTAAAAGAAGTTGTCGCGAACATCACCTTCCCAGTCTCCCAGAAAGCCCTCACAGCCATACGATGCGTGAATTTTTCCCTCTTTGCGGGTGTCTTTGATGAAATTCATCAGGCTGCGCAGTTCCGGGCCGGACAACTGCAACTCAGGGTCGCTTGCTGCACGCCCGACTGGGAATACTGTGAATAGCCGCCAGTCCTTGACGCCTGTCGAAAGCAGGGTTTCCTTGATAGAGGAAAGTTCGGGGAGGCTCCGCTTATTGACGCAGGTTACGACATCGTATATCACCTCTTCTGATTCCGCCAACATGCGGATTGCCGCGAGGGCCTTTTCGTAGATGCCTTGCCGGCCCCGCATCCAGTCGTGCGTCGGACCGATGCCGTCCAGGCTTACTGTAACCGCTCTGAGCCCGCTTTGGAGGAGCCTCTGGTACCGTTCCGGAGTAAGTCCTACACCATTTGTAACGATGCCCCATGGAAATCCGCGGTCATAGAAAGCTTTGCCGCAGGCTTCCAGATCCTTACGCATCAGCGGCTCGCCTCCGGTAACGTTGATCATGACTTTGTGCGGGTCGCAGCTGCGGGCTATGCTGTCCAGAACCGGAAGAAAAACTTCCAGCGGCATGTCCTTGACTGAGGCTGTCTGCCTGCAGTCACTTCCGCAGTGCCTGCAGGCAAGGTTGCAACGTAAGGTGCATTCCCAAAACAGGGTGGTAAGGGAATGTTCGCGGATTACGCCCAATCTGATTCCTCGGTGTAATTCCAGGGCGATGCGCCTTCTGAGTTCCATTATTTCTTGTTCAGGCGAGCTTCAAACCCGATGGTGTAGGTGCCTTTGTGCCAATGGCTTGTCTTATCTTCGGAAAACTGTATGTCCAACTGGTCCTCCGAGAGGATGGCATTTTCGTATTCCCCGTTCTCCGCTCCGTCCACGTCGGAGAGTTCAAGACGGATGTCATCGGCAGAGGTGGAATATTCCTTCGAGACGTCTTGATCGATTTTTCCTTCCGCATCGGTATAGAAACTCTGCTCCAGCCAGTATTCCTTCATTTGGCCATCCTCCCCCTCGTGCGTTCCCAAAAGCCGCCGGTATTTCACCTCGATCCCGGGAATCGGGCCGTCTTCTCCCTGCACTTTTCCGATAATCTTATAGTCAGCGTGAGGCATGCCGTATTCTGCCGGAGTTTTATGGAAAATTATTTCGATACCATTGCACGATTCAAAGCCCAGCAGCGACAGAAGTGCCGCTGCAATGGTGTTGAACAGAGATTGAAGTTTCGCTCTCATTTTTCAATGAATTAATGCTGCAAGTTAGTAATAATATATGAATTTATTACGAATAATCTATGATGGGAATTCGACATCCACGCTTGTCGAAAAGGTCTTTCCGCCTTCTTCTTCGAGTGTAATTGTCAGCTTATGCTTCTTGATAGAGGGCTTCTCCGTAATTCTTAATAGCATAATCCGATCAAGCAGAAACAGATCATCAGGCTGTAATTCTGATACCATTTTATCATACCAATAATAACTTCTCTCAAAAAAATTACATAGTAAAAACATTACTTCATCGTCTTTGTTATTAATATAAAGCGACTTATCGTAACCTTCCCACGTCCCCTTTAACTCCTGATCGTAAAAATCTGCTTGACAATGCAAGTCTTTGAAAACCGGGTATGCTGTTGAACCATATACCCTGATAATAGCATCCAGCGGCGAGCCTGCCGGAATATCATTATAATCTGAATCACTGACAATTGTCAACTTGATGAAATGGTTGAGGGTTGCAATACGCGGACTAAACCTGTTCCCGGGTCTTATTCTCGAGTTATCGCCTAATTGTTTGTGAATGGCGTCCAACTCATCACCCCTTATCTCAGCATCCCATCCGATAGAGATGTTAAAAACGAAATCCCCGTGAGCGAAACCATCTTGCTCAACCACGTGGGGCCAGCCTACATTTAAGCGGGTCATATAGGTATACACATCGACGAAATGGTCAGTATAAGGAAAACCACTTTCAGGCATTGTTTTTTTATCGCAGGATAAGACGGTTATAGCAAAAATTGCGATAATTAAGGCGATAGTTTTCTTCATAAAGTGTTTATTTTTAAAGTGTTTATTTTGGTAAAGCCGTTATCTTCCGGGAAAGTGAACTTCCCTGTGATGGAGAGTTCTACCCCATCTGAGTCTGTAAACGTGAGTGTCAGCGTCTGCATATGGATATCGGGATACTCATCGAAAACGATATAAAAATAATGATCAAGGAGGAATAAATCCTCTTCCTCCAGCTCAGATAAATGCTTGGCGAACCAGTAATAATCACCGTTCAACCAGCCCGAATTAGTTTCTTTTTCTTTTTCGCCGTAGGGTAAGTTAGCCTGATCCATGAATCCGCCGCGTTTCTGAAGAAGTTCAGGGTAGGCAGATGCCCCGAACAAACTGACTACGTTATCTAGAGGCTGTCCCGCCGGGATATCATTGAAACGTTGTCCGCTAGTCATGGAAACCTTTTTGAAGCGGTTAATGGTTGCAACAGAAATACTTCTTGTATCCGAGTGTAAATACCATCCCCCACCATCGCCAAGGGACTTCTTGAATTCCGGACTTGAAAGATTGTTTTCTGAACGATGGTTTCTTTGATTAAAGCAAAACAAAATCCGAGGTTGGCACGGCGTCCCATCTTCACGCTTACAACTGACACTCGCACCTTTCGTAAAAGTGATTATATCAGCTTCAACAAGTCCTTCCAAAAAGTATTCATCCCAGTAGCTGTACCCATCTGGCGTTGCATGCGAGCAAGACAGGCATATCATAACAGATGCGAATAACAGTATTTGTCTCATATCGGCTAGATTGTATCGGGATTTGTGGGGTATATCCCTGTTATCATTTGCATATTATATTGGTACCATCCTGGAACTCCCTCATTGTCCATATCGGGAAAGAGAGATGCTGTGCAGGAAAGGACTTTAATTAATAAATGTACTTTCATTTATATAAACAAGCGAAACCTTGAAATACGTCCACAAAAGATAAAATTATTTTGCATGAGATGCGGATCTCTTGACTCTTTGCTGTATCATGACCATTGTTTTATTCTTTGGGTTGACTGGTGCGTTGACGATGATTGTGGCAAGTTTCCATGGCCTCTTCCTCCCGTTTCTGCTCCTCATATAGTCGCATGAAATCAAAAAAACACGAGGCCTCAAATAGGCCCTACAGCCCAATGCCCAATGAGACCTCGAAATACCTCCTGCCTAACAAAATCAATGTGTCAAAGACAGGAAGTTAGCAAAAAAATGAATTTAAGATAATCCGCGCGCAGATGTCAAAAGAAAGTTCTTATAGTCTGTCATCCTCCGGGAAAGTGAACTTCCCGCTTACAGAAATAATATCGCCTTTCTCTTTCGTCAGGGTAAAAGACAGTGTATGCGTCTTGATTTCGGGTGTTTCTTTAAACTCCAACCAAATCGCAGGAAACAACAAAGCCAAATCTTCTTCATTTAATTCAGATAATTTTTTATTGTACCAATAATAGTCCCAATTCATCGCACAAATAGGATACATTTCCTTTGTGAACGAGTCAAGAAATTGGTTCTGAAATCCTCCAACTTTCTGAAGGATCTCTGGGAGAGCGCTTGCAGCATATATAGATATGACATCATCAAGCGGACATCCTGCGGGAATGCTATTGAACGGCTGGTCACTATAGACAGATATCTTTGTTATAGTATTACCTATTGCAATGTTTGGTGTTGAACGGAGATAATCTCCATTTTTGTCTCCATACCTCTGTCGAATACTATCCCTCTCTTCTTCATCCATGTAGCATCCCTCAAGCGTGAGGCCGATAAGATTTTTTGAGCAGGGGGTGTCATTCTTTTGATAGAAGTCGAAGGATGCATCAATAATTGCCAGACTATTGACATCGATAAAATTGTCTATAAAAAAAGTATAGGTAGAACTAGCTCCCAATTCTTCAGTGATGACGGGTAACTCATGCTCTTGATAAGTTTTTTCTGTCAAATTTGTCTTGGTGCTTGCAGTACTCGTCTCAATCGTTGTTGTGCCCTCTGTTTTGCATGAAACGCAGAAACTTATTAAAAGGATTGCATGGAGGGAAAAGAACGATGCTTTCATGGCTCTCAAATTATAAGTTAGGATTTAGTTATTATTCACAGGTCTGATACCTGTAATTGTTTGTAAATTGTATGCATAAAACCATCCTGGAACTCCCTCATTGTCCATATCAGGAAAGAGAGATGCAGTGCAGGAAAAGAGCAACAGGAGCGGAAGGCTCAAAATAAAGGCGATAGTTTTCTTCATAGGGTGTTCAGTGGTTTTGATGTTATTTCCCAAGGTTGATTCGTATTCCGGTGTTGACGGAGAACATGATTGGTTGGGAGTTACGGTAGGTGTACAAAGAATGATTCTTCGAAGGAATGAGCCAGCTTACTTCAGGCTCGAAGAAAATGCCGACTCGCTTACAGAAATTGAATTGGATGCCCCCTGCTCCCAGCAGGGAAATCCCTATGTCATCTCTTTGGAGGCTGTTGCCATCGAGCGTTGCGCCTAAGCATATGTCTCCTTTCATGCCACCTCCGAGGTATGTCTGTATCCAGCGGTTCTCCGCCCAAATCCAATCAAGCCGTATCGGAATACCTAAATAATTGGCGAAAAGGTGTTTGTCCCCGGAAATTGAATATGTGTAGCGGGAATGATATAGGCTGTATTCAACTCCGGCCGTTATTCTCAATCTGTCGGCCACGGGTATCCCGACCGACAGCCATCCTTTGAAAGGGAAGGAACATGCCTTGCTCTGAAGGGTGCCATCTTCCTGTTGGCTGGTTTGAGTACCTGAGGACGTCAGGGGTGAAGAATCCGCGCTGCTCCCGGAACCGATCATGCCGAGAAACGGGGTTGCAACGGCCAGGCAAAGACCACTGCCGGCAATTATACCCGAAACTGCGCCTACATTTAATTTAACGGTTTTTCTCTTTTTGAGATACTCCGGAATGAAAGGTGATTCAAGAGGCCTCTCAATGCTGTCGGATGCGGTATCCTCTTCGACTTGGATTATGGCGTTTTCCACGGAACTACTATCCTTTTCAGCAATAATTTCAGTGGAACCGGCGCTATTGGATAGCGTTTCTTGACTTGTGAGGGGCGTCGGCGAATAGCGTATTTGCTTTGAGGGTGCTGTAATCGACGGAGTCAATACTGCCCGGGCCGTGGATTCGATGGCTTTGGAGGTGTCTCGTATGACTACGGCCGACCCCGCCTGCATTTCGCGATTGCTTATGGCGGGTTTAGTCCCAAAAGGTCGGATTGTCAACAATAAAGCGGCGATGGCAATGGCGGTGGCGGGTACTATGTACCATGCCGCTGAGCCCCTCCTTGATCGGGCGTTTGGAACAACGCCGGAGCGTCGGGCGCGTAGTTCGACAAAAAAGTTATCAGGAAGCACTCCTTCGAATGACTCCATCTTTTCTTTTATGACGTCTTCCCACGTTCTCATTTGTCCCTGTCTTTATTGTATTGCCGAATCTTGGCTTTCAAATCTTTCTTTGCCTTGGCCAGGATACTGCTTGAACTCTTTTCGCTGATGTCTAACAACTCGCTGATCTGCCGGTGAGAGTACCCGTCGATATGAAAGAGGTTGAATACTGCTCTTTTCATTGGAGGAAGCTCCGAAATCCATGAAAGCAACTGCTCCTTGGGAATCGTCTCAACCTCTTCGGCCGATGGGTCTTCAATGACATCTTTTGCCCATGGGTCGAGAGGTAACATCATAATCCGGGGGCGTTTTATGTGATTAACGGCCAGATTGATTGTAATGCGCCGAAGCCATCCGTAAAGGGATCCCTTGCCGGAGTATTGATACGATTCTATTTTTTGCAGTGCGAGCATGAGAACTTCCATACTCAGGTCCTTGGCGTCTTCCATATTTGCGGTGTATCGTCGACAGATTGCAAATACCCTTACCGCATATCTTCTATGCAGTTCCTCTTCAGCCATTCTGTCATGCTCCGAACAATATCTGGCCAGCTCTTGCTCGTTCAACTCTTTATACACGCATGCGTTTGTCTCTACCTACAAAAATACGCAGAAAAAGTCTAAAAAGGTCTACGAAGCTCCGCTTCTACTAATATAAACAAGTAAAATCCGAAAATACGTCCTTTTGAACACAAAAAAATTGCATTCCCGCAAGATTGTCCGGGTTTCTTTGCAAATAACCGGAAGAATGACTACCTTTGAATTTACTTCTCGGAGAGAGAAGCCGTGGTTAATTCGATATCATTATGAAATTCAGAAGAATCGTTCTCGTGTTGCTGGCCATACTGGCTGCTTTCGCGTTTTCAATGTCCTGTGGTGGTAGCGCATCTCCGCTTCCTCAGGGGGTTCCCTATATCGAGGAGCCTGAACCCGAGCCGGAGCCCGACCCGGAGCCCGACCCCGATCCTGATCCGGACCCCGATCCGGATCCCGACCCCGACCCTGATCCGGATCCCGACCCTGACCCTGACCCTGACCCTGATCCCGACCCTGATCCCGACCCTGACCCCGATCCTGACCCCGACCCTGACCCCGACCCTGACCCCGACCCTGACCCTGATCCCGACCCTGATCCCGACCCTGACCCCGATCCTGACCCCGACCCTGACCCCGACCCTGACCCGGTGGCCGATGACCATCATGTCGCTGAGGCGCTGCTGAAGGATGCGAAGGTCTGCAAGGAAATCGTTTCTGACAAGGCCAGCACCCTTACCGACGGACTGATTCTCTACGAAGTGAGCTATACCGACCCTCAGAACAGGCCGATGAAGCTGTTCGCCCTCGAAGTGGACCTGACAAAGGATGTCACCATCATGGGTACCAGCGCCAACGCAGATAAGGATTTCGGTACCCTGCAGGTCCTGAGCAAGCAGGTCGAGTCCCGTGAGGCCGCCGACAACGTCGACGTCTATGCCGCAGTCAATGCCGACTTCTTCATGGGCAACGGCAAGCCCTGCAGCCCCTATTGGCATAACGGCCAGAACTACAAGGATACGTTCGACCATTCCGATTACAAATATGTCGCCGTGCTGGAGAAGAACAAGACATTCTACTTCTGGGACAAGAACCAATATGCCCAGGGCCGGGACTACAAACGTATCCAGGAATGCGTAGGCGCCTACATGATTTACCTGGTTGAAAACGGCGTGGCTCTCGAGATCGGCAATCCCGACGTTGCGCCGCGCACCTTGATCGGACGCTCCGCCAACGGCAAGAAGGTTTGGCTTGCTGTCGTTGACGGACGCCAGAGTTCCTGGTCTAACAGCATCACCCTCGAGCAGGGCGGCCGTATCATGCAGGCCCTCGGAGCGTGGGAAGCGCAGAATCTCGACGGCGGCGGTTCCTCCGAGATGATTATCCGTAAAGACGGACAGCTGGTTGTCTACAACAGACCCAGTGACGGAAGCGAGCGCAGAGTTGCCAACGGCCTTGCCATCGTCAAGAAGCGCCAGTAGATATCCGCCGGCAGATTAAAAAACAGCCCGTAGGATAACCTGCGGGCTGTTTTTGTAGTTGGTTGAGAAATAAATCTTTAGTCGCTACAGTTTTTTCAGCAGCATCGGGAAGGAACAAATCTCAGGTTCAAATTCATAGTCGCACATCATGTGTGTAAATTCGCCAAAGGGTGCGTTCTCGAGAGAGTAGTTGCGTAGCTGGATTACCATTTCTTTTCCGTCAGGGGAGAGGGCGATTGCAATTTGGGCGGATGATGTTGCGTTAGTGTCGCCATCAAAATTGATGAACACCGATTTCAGTGTATAGTATGTGTACACGAGGTAGGCACCGCCTTTATCTGCATAGTCTTCGCCGACGAACATGTTGTTTTCCTGCAAAGTATATTTTCCTAACTGCACGACACTTGCGCACCTGGGCTCAGCCGCAGGCTCGGCCAGGGTGAAGGTTGTTGCACTGAGATATTTCTCAAAATCATGTGTCCCGTTTCCTCCTGCAACGACCGTCCCAACGCCTTCACCGGCTGTGCTGAAGGTCAGGGTCAGCCCCTCATTATTCAACGGAAGCAGATCGAGATCATCTTCTCCTTCACTGTATTCTTCGAACCAGACTTTGATTTCCTCGCTATCCAGCATCCGGACCAGTTGCCATTCTCCGGCTAGTTTGTCAGGAGTCTGCAGGCCTCGCAGAGTCAAAAGCTGCTCTCCAATCTCACCTTGATTAAAGCGGGGGGCTGCATCGGTATCAACGGTCAAAGTGACTGGAAGGTCTTCATCATATGTCTCTTTGCCAGGCTTGATAGTGATGGAAGCTTTGTTTTCCCCGGCCTTGATAGTGACAGATGAAGGAACTTCTACCTCGGCAGCGCCGGCGCCGGATATTTTGAGCGGTATGGTAATATCCGTCTCTGGTTTAAAATCGTTGGTGCGGGTGCCGCTGATTGTCAATGTGGATATGTATGACTCCAGGATTACATTTTCCGGCGTTTCGAAAGAGAACAGCAGCGCCTCTTGATTGTCTACAGTGACGAAAGCCACTGTCTTTGTGCCAAGCTGATATCCTTCAGGTGCAGCTGAGAGCGTAACGGAAAGGCTTTTTTCCGTAGAAAGCGAAATGTCGCTCACCGTTATGGAACCTGTATTCTGGCCGGCTTTGATGATAACGGATTCCTCGGAAACTGAGTAGTCCGTATCCTTTACGGCATCGCCGCCGAACGTGACTGCGATCGTAACATCGGACGAGGCGACTTCGCTGAGCACGACATCAATGTCTGTTTCTCCTCCGGAGTAAATAGTGTAAGCTTGTTGCCCGAACTCCACGATGGGCTTCGGGGTGGCCGGCTCGCTCTTGCAGGAGAAAGCCAGGAGGGAAGCGGCCGCAATGGCCGTCAGGGTAAGGATTCTCTTCATAAATGGGATTTGTTAAGTTATTGTTGTTTGATTGAGTTCTGGTAGAATTCGCGGGCGGCTTTCTGGGCCGCGAGCTCATCGGCGGAGGGAATCTCTCCGGCCGGGATGATGTAGTCCTTGGCCGCATCGGAGGTCTTCGGAGGCTGACGGTCGTAGGTGCAGCCCGCAAGAAGCAGCATGCATAATAGCAGCGCGGGAGCAGCGATTATTCTGTATGATATGGAGGATAACTTTTTCATCGTCGGGATAATTTAGTAGACATATCCGGGATTCTGCTTCAGGTCGGGATTCAGGTCCACATCCGCCTTGAGGATGGGTGCTGTGTAGAGATAGGCGCGGGTGGTGTATTTCAGTCCGCCCGAGATGATCCACCACTCGGGGCGGCCGTTGCGCTTGAGTTCGTACCACCTGTCGCCTTCCATGTACAACTCCCGGCGACGTTCCTCGAGGATGGCCTGCATCAGGGGCGTCAGCGGCGCCCCGGTGGCGTCTACGGTGATGCGGCTGTCCGTAGAGACGGCGGGCAGATTGTCCTCCGTAAGCGGTACGGCGCCGGCAATACGTTCGGCGCGGAGGTCGTTCAGAAGCGGCAGCGCCTTCTCGGGGGAACCGCTGTGGACATAGCCCTCGGCCAGCATGAGGAGGATTTCCGACAGACGGATGCGCCGTTCGGGCGGCTTCACGTTGGTCCACCGCTGGGAGAACGAGCAATCATAGCGCACATCGTTCTTCTTGTCGAAGAGGCCGATGAGGGAGGCCGAGGCGGGGCGGGTTGCGATGTAGCCGCGTACTGCCGAAAAATACCAGTCCAGCTCGCTGGAATTGTTGATATGGCTGCGCAGGATCACTTCGCCCAGACGCTCGTTCTTGGCTCCTATCATCGCCGGGTAGTCGGCCCGGGACGTAATCGTGAATCCGCTGTTTTTCATGATGTCTTCGCACAGGGGCACCAGGGCGTCCCAGTCTTCCGTCCAGAACAGCAGACGGGCCTTGTAGGCCTTGACGGGCCATTCGGTAAATATGAACAGCGGGTCGGACGGCTCAAGCGCCAGCGCCTTGTCGAACAGGCCCGCGATGTAAGCCTTGGTGTCGGAAAGCGAGGCCCGCGCAGGTCTTGCGGCAATGTCGAAGTCGTCGACGATCGGAAGGCCGGCCTGCGAGGAAGCGTTGCCGTCTTCCCACGGGTCGCAGAAGTCGCGAAGCAGGTTGAGGTAGCACAGGGCCTTGATGCTGTAGGCGCAGGAGAGGGCGCTGCGTGCCAGTTCGGACGAGCGTCCGTCGAGGTTGCCGATAACAATATTGCAGTCGCGGACTACGCTCCAGGTATCGCGCCAGAGGCTCTGCATCGGGCCGATGCGGTCGCCGGCATAAGCCGGAATGCTGCCCACCGCGAGGTTGGCGTCCAGGTCGTCGGCGAAGGCCTCCAGACGCTCGATGGTCTCCATGTTGCCGACGATGAATTCGTCCCCGCCGCCTTCGATCTCGCGCAGGTGGTTGTGGAGTATGGCTGCGAATTCCTCGTCGGTCTTGGGCAGGACGTAGCCCTGTGGCCGCACCGAGAGGAAGTTCGTGCATGAGGTCAGCACCATGGCCAGTATGAGGGGAAGTCGTTTCATCAGAATTCAAGGCTCAGGCCGCAGGAGAAGCTGCGGGTTGTCGGATATGTGGCCCCCGGCACTTCCGGGTCCATGCCGTCGTAAGACGTGAATGTCAGGAAATTGCCCAGGGATGCATGGAAACTCAGGCTGCGCAGCCGCATGGCCTTGGCCCATGACTCCGGGAGCGCGGCGCTCAGCAGGATGCTCTTTATTCGCAGGTAGCTCACGTCCTTGAGGTAGATGGCGTCGAGGATGCTGAAATCCATGGGATTGGACGATGAGAAGTTGTAGCGGGCGTCGAAGCGGTCGTAGATTCGAGGATACTTCGTGCCGAAGTTGTTGCTTGCGGTCCAACGGTCGGTGCGGTCGCGGGTGACGTTGAGATGGTTGCTGTAGAGGTCGCTGTATTGGCTCTGGATCTCCTCGGTGGAGAGACCGTTGTGCATCGCGTTGAGGTAGCTGGCCGGGGATATGATGCGGTCGAAGACCTTTCCGCCAAGGGAATATACGCCGGAGATGCTGAGTCTCAGCCATCGCCATGATGCCGACAGGTTGAAGCCGCCGGATACCGGCGCTATGGTGGTGCCCAGGTAGATGCGGTAGTTGTCGGGGTTGTTCAGGTCGGTTATGCTCCGCAGGGTCGCGTCGTCGCGCAGGCGGAAGGCATACAGGCCCGATGTACGGTCGATTCCGGCCAGTTCTCCGGAGATGATGGCCCCTACCGGGTAACCCTCCACGTAGCGGTCGCGCGAGGTGATGCCAGAGGTCCACGCCGGGCGGTAACTGATTACTTTGTTGGCGTTGTAGGCTACGTTGACGGAGGCTCCCACGTTCCAGTCGCGGGTGTGGAGTATCTTGCCGGAAACGGTCATTTCGACGCCGGCGTTTGCGATGTCGGCAGAATTGACGTAGACCGAGGTGAATCCGGTCGTAGACTGGACTATGGACGAGGTCACGACGTCGGAGGAGAAGCGGTAGTAGGCTTCGGCATTGACGGTCAGGCGGTCTTTCCACAGGCCGAAGTCCAGCCCGATTTTCGCGTCGGAAGTCTTTTCCCAGCCGAGGTTGGGGTTAGGGGCCGAGGGGATGGTGCCGAGCATGTAGGTGTCGTTGCCGAAGTAGCGGTATTGCTGCTGGAGATAGCGCATAACCAGAAGGTGGGTGGTGCTGGTGGAAACGTCGCCCGTAAAGCCGTAGGCCGCCCTCAGGGTGGCGTGGGAGATTGCAGACGGCATCCAGGCTTCTTCGCCGAGGTGCCATGCGGCTCCGGCGCTCCAAGTGGGGTTGAACTGGCGGTTGCTGCCGAAGTTGGAGGACCCGTCGGTCCGCACGGATGCGTTGAGGACTATGGTCTTGCCCAGGTAATAGTCCACCGAACCGTAGAAGGAGGCATAACGGTTTTCGGTGAAATACTGGCCGTTGAGCCTTTCGACCTGGCTGAGCCACTGGTCGGTCGGTCCGCTTATCTGGGGGAGGGACGACGTGCCGGTCACCGGGTCGTAGTTGTAGCGCTTGGAATAGATGCTGTTGGACGCCGAGCCGCGGATTTCGGCGCCGGCCAGGGCGTTGACCGTGTGGATGTCGGCAAACGTCCTGTTGAAGGAAAAATGTCCACGGAGTACGTAGCTGTTGCGTCCGGTGCGGTTCTGGGCGATGTTGCCGTAGCGTTTGCCCTGCAGCTTGTCGTCGTTGCCGAGACGGTCGCGGAAAGCCGTGTAGGTCGATTTCTCCACCACCTTGTCGGTGTCGTTGGAGGAGTAGCTGTAGGAGGCGAGGCCGATGAAATGGAGCGGCTCCCAAAGCTTGATGTCCAGCTGGCCGCGAAGGGTGACGGCCGAGTTGGTGGTGTTGGTGTAGTTGTTGTCCAGCTCGCGCAGGATGCTGAATCCCTCGTCCGGCATCACCTGCTCGACCCCGCGGCCGTTGTAGTAGCCCAGGGAGAAGAATGTGTTGTCGGAGCCGTAGGAGCCGTCGTCGTTGTATGCGCGCTCATACGGGTTGGCGAAATAGGCGTAGGTGAAAGGATTGACGCTGCTGTCTGGGCTGCGGCTCTGCTGGCGCGAGGCGTCGACTCCTACATCCAGCCTTACGCGGTCGCCCGGCGTCATGGTCATGTTGGCGGTGATGTTGTAACGGCGGTAGGTGTTGCCCCGGAGCATGCCGTCTTCGTCGTTTAAACCGCCTGAGACATAATAGGTGTAGCGGTCGGCGCCGCCCGAGAGGCTGAGGTGGTGGTTGTGGGAGAAGGAATTGCGGAATAGGAGGTCGTACCAGTTGGTGTCCACTCCCCGCAGGCCGGCCAGATATGCTTCCCTGGCCGCGGAATCCATCCCGGCGAAAGGCCCTGCCCCGGAACGGACCTGTCCGACGATGCCGATTACGGGATAATACCCGCCAGAGGCAAATCCGGCGGCGGAAAACTCGTCCCAGAGCGTCTGTTCCCAGTCGAGCTTTTCAGCGGAGTTCATCAGGGCCACGCTGCGCTGGGGACGGAAAGACCATGTGAAGTTGTTGTTGTAGGAGACGCGCATCTTTCCGGCCTGTCCGCGCCGGGTTGTTACCACGATGACGCCGTTGGCCGCGCGGGAGCCGTAGATGGCCGCCGCCGCAGCGTCCTTGAGCACCGTCACCGATTCGATGTCGCCGGGGTTGATGCCGCCGACGCCGCTGACGAAAATGTCGTCGAATCCGCCCGTGGCGAGCTGTTCGGCGTCGAGGTTGGGCGAGTCGTTCTGGAGGGGAACGCCGTCCACAACCCACAGGGGGGCGCTGCTGCCGGAAATCTTGTTGGTGCCGCGGATGCGGATGCGCGACTGGGTGCCCGGCTGGCCGGAAGTGGCCTGGATCTGCACCCCGGCGATTTCCCCTTGCATCAGGGCGCCTACCGAGGCGATGGGCTTGGCCTCGAACTTTTCCTTGTCGAGGATGCCCACCGAGCCGGTTATGCGCTTGACCGTGGTCTGGGCATAGCCTGTAACGACCACCTGGTCGAGAACGTTGTCTTTCCACTTGAGGACGATGGTGATGCCTTCGGTCGGAGCGTCCCCGTTCAGTGAATATTCCGCTTCCTGCATGCCGAGGGCTGAGAATAAGATGCGGGTCGCCCCTGTGGGAACATTGAGGCTGAAACGGCCGTCAATGTCGGTGACGGTGCCGGCAGTGGGCTTTTCCGGGCACACTGCGCCTGCAGCGATGACGGGCTGACCGTCGGGGTCGACAACCCGGCCGCTCACTTTTCTGCTCTGGGCGGCTGCGTTGCACAATACCAGCAACAACGACAGTATGAATACAGTCCGTTTCATCGTATGTTCCCGGGCGCGGCGTCGGGGGAGTTCCGTGCCGGAATCAAAGCATTTTCTTCCTCTTGAAAATGAACAGGACGGTGACGAATGAAATGATCATCACGCCGATGATGATGATCCAGGCCCAGCGCCACGAGGCCATGGGCAGATCGACGTTCATGCCGTAGAAGCTGGCTACCAGGGTGGGAGGCATCAGCAGCAGCGACACGAGCGTGAACACTTTCATTATCTTGTTCTGCTCGAGGTTGATCAGACCCACGACCGTATCCTGGAGGTATTCCAGACGCTCGAAGCTGAAGTTGGTGTGGTTGATCAGGGAGGAAATATCCTGCTGAAGCACCCCGAAACGGCCTTCCAGGGCCTCGGGAAGCTTGTCGCTCTTGGTGATGTTGGTTATGAGGCGCTGCTTGTCCACGATGTTTTCGCGGACGGTCATGGTGTTTTCCTGCAACTGGTTGATGTCCAGGAGGAAGTCTTCATCGATGTCTTCCTGCTGGTTGATGCGGCGGCTGTACTGGGCGATCTCCTTGGAGATGAGCTCTATCATATCCGCATCCAGGTCGACGCGCTGGTCGAGGATGGAGACGAAGATCCAGTAGCCGTTGGGGTAGAGGTGGCCCATGCGCAGGAGCTTGCGCTGAAGCTCGGTGAAGGAGCGGAGGGGGACGTCGCGCAGGGTGGTCAGGACACCGTCGGTGAGGATGAAGGACACGGCCTCCATGCTGTATTCGTCCGGCCCCGGCATGAGGAAATTGGTGTTGGCGAAAATGGCGTCGTCGGTTTCCTTGTAGCGGGAGGAACTTTCGATTTCCTCGGCAGTTGCGCGGCTCTGGATTTCCGTGCCGAGGAACAGCTCCACAGCGCGCTTTTCATCGCCTTCGGGTTCGAAAAGGTCGATCCACACCACGTCGGTGCGGACAACCTGCTGCAGGAGGGTTTCCGACTGGGAAACCTTCATCACGCCTTCCTTTCTGTAGAAAATATTCAGCACGGGTGTACCTCTTTCGTCCGGCAAAAATAGTAAAAATATGCGGAAAGGCAACTATTTACTTGTGTTTTTGTCTTATCTTTGCGGTCCAATAACGATTTCCAAAATGCTCAACCACGCTTATTGCTCGGACAAGTACCAATATACGATGGGAAAGTCCTTCTACGAGACCGGCCGCGCCGGCCAGATCGCCGTGTTCAACATGTTCTACCGCAAAGCCCCGGAAAACAACAACTGGGCGGTAGTCAGCGGCACCGAAGAAGTCCTTGAAATGATAGCCGGACTCGGCCGCATGGACGCGGAATTCTTCGAGAAGTTCCTTCCCGGCGACGCTTATGCGGAATTCCGCAAATACCTGTCCACCATGCGTTTCACCGGCAACGTCTACGCCATGCGCGAGGGTGAGATCGCGTTCCCCAACCAGCCTGTCATCACGGTCGAGGGACCGCTCATCGAGGCTCAGGTGCTCGAGACCCCGATTCTGTGCATCATGAACCACCAGATGGCGGTGGCTACGAAGGCCTCGCGTGTGTGCAGGGCTACGGACCGTCCGGTCAGCGAGTTCGGCTCGCGTCGCGCCCATGGCCCGTGGGCCGCAATGTACGGGGCGAAGGCCGCCATCATCGCCGGTTGCGCAAGCACTTCCAACATTCTCACCGGCGTCATGAACGGCGTCCCGTCCACCGGAACCATGGCCCACAGCTACGTGACGTCCTACGGCTCCTCGGTCGAGGGCGAACACCAGGCCTTCCGCGATTATATCCGCACCCACCGCGGCGAGAACCTGATACTTCTTATCGACACCTACGACACTCTCCGTTGCGGAGTGCTCAACGCCATACGCGCATTCCGCGAAGAGGGAATCGACGACAGCTATCCTTACGGCTATGGCATTCGTCTCGACAGCGGCGACCTTGCCTACCTTTCCGTCAAGGTGCGCAAAATACTTGACGCCCACGGACTTAAGGGTTGCAAGATATTCGCCACCAATTCCCTGGACGAATACCTCATCACCGACCTTGAGCGCCAGGGCGCCGCAATCGACAGCTACGGCGTGGGCGACGCCATCGCCACGAGCAAGGCCGCTCCGTGCTTCGGCAACGTCTATAAACTTGTCCAGATAGACGGCGAGCCCGTGCTCAAGCGCAGCGAAGACACCATCAAGCTTATCAACCCCGGCTTCCAGATCACCTATCGCCTGACCCAGAAGAATGACGACGGCGTCGAGGTCTACAAGGCCGACGTGACCTGCCTGCGGGGCGATTCCCTCTCCGAGGCCATCGAGGCGGGGAAGACCTTCACCATCCACGACGAACAGGACCACTACAAATACAAGGAATTCCCTGCCGGAACGTATTCCTGGAGGGTGCTGCAATATCAGATAATCCGTGGCGGGGAAGATGTGGCCGTGCGTCATACCCTCTCTGAAAAGCGGGCTTTCTTCAAAGACACCCTCTGTCATTTCAGCCCCTCGGAGCGCCGTCTTATCAACCCTCACTACTACAAGGTCGACATTTCCGACGACATGCTCGCCGTCAAACTCTCCATCCTGGAGCGCATCAACCGCGAAATCGCCGATTTTACCATAGATTAAATGAAAAAAACATCTATTGTTGAGGAAAAATAATTATATTTGCAGGCTATTTCGGGGATTTGCCCCGAGAGCACAGGAAATATTGTTAAACAACTAGTTTTTACCAAAATCAAAACAATGGAAGAAAACAAGAACATCGAGCTCGAGCAGCAGGACGTCCAGGAGACGCAGGAAACCGTCGCCGCCCCCGCAGCCGCCGAGCAGAAAAAAGAAACCAGGACAGGCCGCCTGAACGCCTCCGTGGCTCCCGAAGATTTCGACTGGGAAGCCTTCGAGGGTGAAAGCGTAACCGGCGAAGACCGCGCCAAAGTGGCCGAGGCCTACAACCAGACCCTCTCCAAGATCGTCGAGAACGAGGTCGTTGAAGGTACCGTCACCTCCATCTCCAAGCGCGAAGTCGTCGTCAACATCGGCGCCAAGAGCGAAGGTGTCATCATGGCTCCGGAGTTCCGCTACAATCCCGACCTGAAAGTCGGTGACAAGGTGGAAGTGCTCGTCGAGTCGGCCGAAGACCGCAAAGGCCAGCTCATCCTTTCCCACAAGAAAGCCCGTCAGCTCAAGTCCTGGGATATGGTCAACGAAGCCTACGAAAAGGGTGAAATTGTCAAGGGTTATGTCAAGACCCGCACCAAGGGCGGCATGATCGTCGACGTGTTCGGTATCGAGGCCTTCCTCCCCGGCAGCCAGATCGACATCAAGCCCATCCGCGACTACGACGTGTATGTCGACCAGACCATGGACTTCAAGATCGTCAAGATCAACCAGGAGTTCCGCAATGTCGTCGTTTCCCACAAGGCTCTGCTCGAGGCCGAGCTTGAGAAGCAGAAGAGCGAGCTCATCGGCCGTCTCGAGAAGGGCCAGGTGCTCGAAGGTACTGTCAAGAACATCACCAACTACGGCGTGTTCGTCGACCTCGGCGGCGTGGACGGTCTGATCCACATCACCGACCTGAGCTGGGGCCGT
>ONKE01000055.1 GCA_900318355.1 uncultured Bacteroidales bacterium | reverse complement strand
GGTATGGAGTTCCTGCCCGTCGTAGAAGGCCATGGCGTAGTAGGACTTCTCATAATTGAAGGAGATGGTCATGTTGACCTCGCCGTTGATCTTGAATACGAAGGCGACGAACACCGACGGGGTGAGCACCAGCGGCCCCACGGGAATGGGGGCGAAAGGAATCTCGAAGAAGGCTGTCGTCCAGGTCTTGCTCTTGCCGCCCTTGATGGTGAAGTCGCATCCGAGTTTGGCCGTGGCATCGACGCGGACGCGGGCGTAGGTGCAGGCGTAATCGACGATATCCACGTCCAGTGCCATCTTGAAAGCGATTTTCATCGAGGGGGAGATGGAAAGGTTCTCGCCGAAATCGATGCCGAGGCTGTTGAGGCCGCCGAAAACTTCGGGGATGGACAGTTCGAGTCCGCCCTGTACCTTGGTCAGGGGAATTTCCTTTCCGTCCGGGGTGATGATGCGGTCGGCATAGGGACTCAGGTCGAGGCCGGTCTGGGAGAAGTGCAGGTTCTCGAACACCTCGTCGAGGGCGACCTGTTCATATTTGTATTGCCGGGTGCCGCCGACCTCGGTGGTCTGGGTAATCCGCGCCGTCATACCGCCCGGGAAGGCCTCGCAGTCCGGGATGACGACCACGTCATCTTTATTGTAGGTCTTGTCCGAGATGTTGGTGTGCGGCAGGGAGAAGCACTTGTTGTTGACGATTTTGATCTGGTCGGCCGTTCCCTGTTCCACCGGTACGGAGTGCTCGCCCCAGTCGTAGGTGACCTCAAGGCTCTCCTTGTCATATTTCGCGTTTTCGGAGTCTATGTCGGTGCGCTGCTCGTCGGGTTGCGGCTCTCCTTTGCAGCCGGGGAGAAGGACGAGGGCGGCGATGATGACTGCGGACAATAATCTTTTCATAATATCAGGCTTTATTTATCCCGCAAGATATGGATTATTGTCCGTGATTTATTTTCAAAAGATACGAATTTATTTTCGGAATGTTTGTTTTTGGCATAAATCCGTATTTTTTCATAAATTTGTGGTGACCCCGGACAATGACCTCGTCATGGCGTCAAGGCCGTAATTTTATTTGAAATGAAAATTCTGCTGTCGATCATTTTCGTGACGCTGGCCCTTGGCTGCACCGGTGCAGCGGAGCCCGCCTCGGTATCCACCCAGGAACACAAGACCCCAGACAATACCGACCCCATAATTCCGCCTTCGGTCCGGGAGGATGTTCCCGGGCGGCTGGTGTCCATCCAGGAGTTCGGCGTGCTGCCCACCAACACCCCCGCCCAGAACAAGGAAAACCTCCAGAAGGCCATTGAGGAGGCCCACGCGGCCGGTCTGGCACTCTACGTAACCCCCGTCGAAAACGGCTATCCGATTGACGGCGGCATAGAACTCCTGCGCAACGTCTCGCTCGTCGGCGCCCACGGTCCCACGGGACGCGGCACGGCCAATCCCGACCGCAGCGGCCCCACAGGGTCCGTTTTCGTGATCAGGGACAAGGAAAACGTGTTCCTTTCCGTCCAGTCGGCGACCACGGTCCGCGGCATACAGTTCTACTATCCCGACCAGACCTGGGACAATCCCGACAAGATTATTCCCTATCCGCCGACCATCCAGGGCTCCCGCAAGGCAGGCCCTCAGGGCGTGACTCTCAAGGACTTGACTTTCTACGGAGAATACATGGCCATGGACTTCCGCATGCCGGCGCCAAGCGCCTGCGAGCAGATTCTCTTCGAAAACTGCTACGGCTATCCTCTCAGCGGGGAGTTCATCGCCATAAGCCGCTGCTACGACATTCCGCGCGTGCTCCATTGCCACGTCAATCCGGCCAACCAGCGCGAGTTCGGACGCCATATAACCGCCGCCATGGTCGACAAGGTGGTCGAAAACAAGACCTACGCCTACAGCATCGACGCGACCGACAACGCCGTCCTGATGGACGTCTTTACCTTCGGCACCTACGGAGGCGTCTATCTCGGCCCGGCGACCTACGGCCAGCTGACGAGTTTCAACCTTGACTGCGTGGCCATCGGCATCTTCCGCACCGACGACGGCTCGGCCAACCGCAACTGGGAGATATCCCAGGGCTCGATCATCGCAAATCTGGGCACCGACGTCCGCGACATCCACCCGGTGTGGGTCGAAGGGGTGGCGGGGCACACTTCGCTGGCCAACGTCAACTGCTTCTCCGGCAAGAACGGAGGCAACAATTCCATAGGTCAGAGCTACGATTTCCTGCATGTTGCCGGCAGCGGCATGGTGACCGTTTCGATGGTGAGCTGCCGCATGATGTCCTACGTGGCCGACGATCCGGTGGTCTGCACCAACTCCGAGGCGACAATCCGCGCCGTGGCGTGCTTCGACCGCGACGGCGTCCTGTACGAGCGCATCATCTCTCCGGATTCCCATGCCATCAGCGGCTCGAAGACGGTGTTTGACGCCTGTGACGAGGCTCTCGGATGGAGCAGCGCGCTTGGCACCGCCTCCCTCGACAGTGGCGACAAAAAGGAGGGGGCGGGAAGCGTCAGCGTTACCGGAAGCAGAGGCAACGTCCTGTTTTCCAGGTTGTTGAACAAGCCGGTATCGACGACCGTCAGCCGGAGGAAAGGTCACCTGCACCTGTGGCTGTATATTTCCGATATCGCGGCGCTTGACACCAAGGCCGAGGGGGCGCTGGAAGTGACCAGCTCCGGAAAGCCGGATGTTTGCGAAGCGGCATGGTACTTGAGCGGCCTCAACCTGAAATCGGGCTGGAACGAAATTGACTTGAAACTGTCCGGGGCAGGACTTTCCGGCGGCACACCCGACCTTCAGGCCATGAATTTCCTGCGCATCTATTCGCTCGGGGTCAAGTCCAAGCTTACCGTCAAAATCGACGATGTCTACTTCTGGGAAGAATGACGATATTTGCCTATATTTGCAGAGTATGAAAAAATGTATCATAGTGGCAGTCGCCGACAACATGGGCATAGGCGTAAAGGGCGCCCTGCCGTGGCATATTGCCGACGACCTCAAATACTTCAAGGCCGTGACCCGCGGCTACCCCGTCATCATGGGCCGCACGACCTATTTTTCCATCGGACGGCCGCTGCCGGGGCGCAAGAACATTGTCCTCAACCTCGGAGGCGACCCCATTCCGGAAGTGACGTGCGTCTATTCCTTCGAGGAAGCATATGCCGAGGCGGCAAAGGCCGGTACCGACAAATGCTTCATCATCGGCGGGGCGTCGGTATATCGCGCGGCCCTTCCCGACATGGACAGGCTGTATATCACCCATGTACACACGGAGGTCAAGGACGCCGACACCTTCTTCCCGGCCATCGACCCGGCGGTGTGGACGCGCATCAGCACTTCCGAGACCCACACCGACCCGGAAACGGGATTCGAGTTTGATTTTGCAGTCTATGAGAGGGCTTAAATATCTGATTGTCCTACTGTTGGCAGTGTCGTGCGGCAGCCGTTCCGGCGGGCCTGCTGCTCCTGCCCAAAGGCAGTTCCCGACGGTGGAGGTCCCCGGCATGGTGTCGGATCCGACCGAGCGTCTGGAATATATCACCGCCCATTTCTGGGACTGCCTGGCCGACACGTCTAAGCAGTGGCTGAGCGACTCTTCGCATGTGGCCGGAATTGCCTCGGAAGAACTTGAGCGTCAGATCGGTATGTTCACGACGCTGCTCAGCGAAATTCCGCTGTCCTCGGCCCGCAAGGCCGCGGTCCATGCCTTCAGGCAGTTCGAGAGCTGTCCCGACACGGCGGTGTTCCCCGCCCTTTCACCCCTGCTGGAGAGGTATCTGTACGATGCCAATTCGCCCGTGCGCAATGAGGACGTGTGGCAGCCTGTGGCCCAGGCCATGTCGTCTTCGCCGCGCGTCAAGCCCGGGCTGAGGGAGGCCTACGCCCGCGACGCCGAGCTCTGCACCCGCAACGCGGCAGGCACCCGCGCTGCCGACTTCGTCTTCGCCGACGCCCGCGGCCGTCGCCATACGCTCCGCGGCATCCGCGCCGACCTGACGCTGCTGTTTTTCAGCAACCCCGGATGCCCGGCCTGCAAGGAGATCATCTCCGCCCTGCAAAACGACCCGGTGGTGACGCAACTCACCCTGTCCGGCAAGATGGCCGTCGCCTGCGTCTACATCGACGAAGACCTCCAGGCCTGGCGCGACTACCTTGACCACTACCCTGCCGCCTGGCTCGTGGGCTACGACCCCGACTTCGCCATCCGCACCGACCTTCGCTATAACGTCCGCGCAATCCCCTCCCTATACCTGCTGGACGCCGACAAGACCGTCCTCCTCAAGGACGCCACCACCGAGCGCGTCCTCCAGACCATCCACTCCCACGCCGACAGCGAAGGGTGATGCGGGGCGCGGCGGGCAAGGCGTAGGGTTTGGCGGCGGCGCGGCGACGGGCGAGGCGAAGGGCAAGGCGCGTGGAGGATAAGGCGCTGATATAGAGGTGGTTACGCAAAATGCCTATCTGGAAAACGGGATAGGCCTTTTGGATAAGTAATTGATTTATAATAAAATAAGCTACACGGATGCAAACGATTAAGGAACTGTGGGGCAAGACCCCCGACGGAAAAGAGATCTATAAATGGACCGTCACCAACCGCAGCGGCGCTTCGGTGGTGCTGTCGAACGTAGGCGCGGCCATAGTATCGATTAATGTCCCCGACCGGGACGGGAAACTCGCAGATGTCGTCATGGGCTATCCCGACCCGCTTTCATACATCGGAGACGGACCATGCGCGGGCAAAATCCCCGGCCGTGTGGCTGGACGCATCGGCGGCGGGCGCTTCACCCTCGACGGAAAGGAGTACACTCTCCCTGTCAACAATGGCCCGAACCACCTGCATGGCGGCCCGGAGGGCTTTTCAAACCAGGTCTGGGAAGGCCGCGAGGTCGGAGATGCCGTCGAATTCATGTACTATTCTCCCGACGGGGAGTCGGGGTATCCGGGCAACCTGAAGGTGGTCGCCCACTATGCGTGGAACGACGATAACGTGCTGGAACTCACCATCACGGCCGAGACCGATGCGCCGACGGTGGTCAACCTGACCAACCATACCTATTTCAATCTGGACGGCGCGGGCAGCGGCTCCGTCGTGGACCATATCCTCAAGATGAATTGTTCGGAATACCTCCCGACCGACGAGTTCCTTACTCCGACGGGCGAGATTGCCCCCGTGGCCGGCACGCCGCTGGATTTCCAGACCGAAAAGCGCATCGGCGACGACCTCCACAAGGACTTCCCGGCCCTCCGCATCGGCAAGGGTTTCGACGGATGCTGGGTCATCGACGGCGCCCAGCCCGGACAGCTGCAGACCGCGGCTGAACTGTATTCTCCCAAGAGCGGCCGTTTCCTCGAGATAACCACCGACCAGCCCGCCGCCGTCATGTACACCGGCAACTGGCTCGAAGGCTGCCCTGCGGGCAAATATGGCGCAACCTACCACGACTATGACGCAGTCGCCATCGAGTGCCAGCATTTCCCCGACAGTCCAAATCATCCGGATTTCCCGTCGATCGAGCTCCGTCCGGGGCAGGTGTATCAGGAGGCCATCATCTGGGCATTTAGCGTGAAATAAGCTATGCAGCAATATCTTGACCTACTTCGCCATATCCGCGCCAACGGCACCGTGAAGCACGACCGCACCGGAGTCGGGACGCAGAGCGTGTTCGGTTACCAGATGCGTTTCAACCTTGCGGACGGATTTCCCCTGCTGACCACAAAGAAAGTCCATCTCAAGTCGATCATCCACGAACTGCTCTGGTTCATTGCGGGCGACACCAATATCAAATACCTGAAAGACAACGGAGTAAGCATATGGGACGAATGGGCCGATGAAAACGGCGACCTGGGGCCGGTCTACGGCCACCAGTGGCGAAGCTGGCCTGCTCCCGACGGCCGCAGCATCGACCAGCTCGCGCAGGTTGTCGACACGATCCGCCGCAACCCCGACTCGCGCAGGATGCTCGTCTCGGCGTGGAACCCGGCGGAGGTCGACAAGATGGCCCTGCCGCCCTGCCATTGCCTCTTCCAGTTCTATGTCGCCGACGGCCGGCTCAGCTGCCAGCTCTACCAGCGCAGCGCCGACACCTTCCTCGGTGTGCCGTTCAACATTGCCTCCTACGCCCTCCTGACGATGATGATCGCCCAGGTATGCGGCCTGAAGCCCGGCGACTTCGTCCACACCACTGGCGACACCCACATCTACCTCAACCACTTCGAGCAGGTGGACCTCCAGCTGACGCGCACGCCCCGGCCCCTGCCGACGATGCGCCTCAACCCTGACGTCAAGGACCTCTTCGCCTTCCGCTACGAAGACTTCACCCTCGAAGGCTACGACCCCTGGCCCGCCATCAAGGCGCCAGTGGCGGTGTAACGGTAGGCTATGGCAAGGACGATGAGTCCGCATCCCATGCACCTTTGCCACAGATTATTTGGAAGTTTATCAGGAAAAAGCTATAATTGCAACAAATAACAGTATTGTGGACAATGCCGGAGCTACATTCAATAGATTTCGAAATGATCAAGCGTTTCAGCGAGGATTTGAAGCGGGAGGTCGAATCCTGGGCCAAGGATCCCTGGTCCTGGGAAGATATGGTCGCACAATATCAGAGGCTCCATACGACTCAGAATTCGAACTAGAATCCGCCATGGATCAAGAAGCCGACCTGGAAAACTGGGCTCGGCTAAATGGTTATTGGCATGCAGATCCGCATGCCTATTTCAAAGAATTGGGATATAAGTTCTATGGCTATGGTGGAGAGGCTCAGGTATATACTGAAGGGGATACATTTGTACACAAGATTTGCAGAACGGGTCAGTATGACAATCTGATCCGGTTTATTGACCGAATCACCATTCAGAATACGCTATGCCCGGAGGCTTTCCTGGAAGTTGAAGGCTTTGGACGCGATGCCCAGAGTAGTTTCGTGGTCTTGCTGAAGCAACGGTTTTTCAGACAGGCTCACTTGATGGATGAAGATGAAGTAACGTTGTTTATGCGTTGTTTGGGGTTCCAAAAGCTTATAGAGGATCCCTATCATCTGGTAAAGTACTTTTCAGACACAGTGATTGTGGAAGATCTACATCAAGGGAATATCTGGATGACCGGAGATTCAAATGTCGTAATTATTGACGCTTTTTATCGATTCAATTCCCCGGGGCTTGGTCTTGGCGGCAAGTTTGTTTTCGGTTAAGTCCAACTGCGCCACAAGGCGCCAGTGGCGGTGTAGGAAAGAAAGGGGTGACCGAAAAGTCAGTTGACTTTGGTCACCCCTCTTTGGTTTTTTGCAGGATGGCGGTCAGGCTTTGTTGAATTTGGTTTTGGGCTGGCGGCAGCGGGGGCATTTCCAGTCGTCCGGAAGGTCCTCGAAGGCCACTCCGTCGTGCTCGGCGGGGTCGTAGACATAGCCGCAGATGCTGCAGACGTATTTTCCGGAGGCTTCCTTCTTGCCGAAGTCGATTTCCGGCCAGACGGTCGGAACGGGGTTGTCGAGGTCGATAACGCGCTTTGCCTCAAGGTTTTCATATCCCTGCGGGGTGTGGGTGCCCATATAGACGGTGGGATGGTTCCTTACGAACTCGCGGACGCGGTCCAGGGTCTCCCTTGCCGCGGGAAGGTCGTCGTAGACCACCGACAGTTTGTTTTCATACAGGGCCTCGTCCACATAGGTGATGTCGGCCTGGAACATGTAGAACAGGGAGCCGTCTTCGGCGATGACGAGGCTGTTGCCTTTGGTGTGGCCTTTGGCCTTGACCATGCGGACGCCGTCGCAGATTATCTGAGTCTCGGGGAAATTGTAGTATGAGCCGTCAGTAAATTTAACAGGGACAATATTTTGCACGCCCTGCAACTCGGCGGCGTCAAGTTCGTCGGCATTAACGTAGATTTTGGCATTTGGGAAGGCCGCAAGTTCGCCGGAATGGTCAATGTGCCTGTGGGTAAGAAGGATTTTCGTCACCTGTTCAGGCTTGTAGCCCAGGGCGCGGAAGGCATCCATGTAGGAGCAGATGTCCTTTCCGGTGTAGGCCTTGGAGCTTTCGTCAGGCACCTCTTCCGGAGTCCCGGCGGGAAGGCCGGTATCTACCAGAATCACCTCTTTTCCCGTATCGATCAGATAGTTCTGAAGACTGCCGCGATAGCGGACATTGGGATTGAATTTGTCCGGGCCTTCTTCGCCGCCGAAGGCGAAGGGCTGGCCGTAGAACCCGTCAGTGCGGAATCTGACTGCCTTGATTTCCATAGTTTTATTTGTATGTTTGCCAGCTGCGAGCATGGCTGTGATGATACCAGCGTTTCAGCGTTTCCCACAAAGATACGCAATTCTTGGGCGGAAGCCAAACCATGGCAGTTTTCTTGCAAACGATCGCCTAAACAGCGTTATTGCATCCGCCGGATTCGGACGTCGATGCCGGGAAGGGCGGCGGGGACTTCTGAAAGGTCGGTGTTGCCGTAATGGTAAGGGATGAGCACCTTAGGCTGCAGGACCTTTGCGGCGCGGATGCACTGGTCGGGAGTCATGGTGTAGGGCTGGTTCACGGGGAGGAACGCTACGTCAACATCCTTGATTTCAGCCATTTCCGGGATATCTTCGGTATCTCCGGCAACGTATATCCTGAGGCCGTCAATGGTGAGGACGAAGCCGTTGTCGCGGCCTTTCGGATGGAATTGCAGGTGGCCTTCGGTGGTGTTGTAAGCGGGGACGGCGTCCAGATGGATGTCTTCGGCAAGGTCGGCCGAATCGCCGTTCGCCATGACCGTCCCGTGGCCCAGCATTTCCGCGCAGCGGGCGTTGGTAACCAACTGAGTCTTCTTCACGCTGAGGGCGGTAATGGCATCCTTGTCGCAATGGTCGAAATGTTCGTGGGTCACGAATATAAAGTCAGCCTTGGGGAATTCCGCGGCATAGTCCGTCACCCGTTCTCCGAGTTTGGTGACAGGGTCGATCTGGATCGAGAGCCCCCTGTAACGGATTTCCAGCGAGCCGTGCTTGATAAGGGTGACGTCCACCGGCCGGCCGCTGTCGGTCAGGAACCTTTCCACCTCATACCGCGTAACGGGTTTCCCGGCTTCGGTCCAGGCAAGATAGCCTCCGAGCATATTCGTGACCTTGTATCCCTTCTTCGAGAGCGCCGAAGCGGCTGCCGCGCTCCTGCGTCCGGAACGGCAATAGACATAGACCGGACTGTCTTTGCCAAGCTGCGTGGCTGCCTTGTCGAGAAATCCGTCCGCATTCCAGTCTATATTTGTGGCAAGGGCCAGATGTCCTTCGGCATATTCCTCCGGGGTACGGACATCCACGAGCTGGACGGAAGCGTCTTCGGAGAGCCTTTGGGCAAAGTCTTCCGGGGAAAGGTTTTCAAATCCCTTGCAGGAAAACAGGGAGAAAAGCGTCAGTGCCATAGCGGTAAATAATTGTTTCATAATAGTTTTCTATTTTCGTTTGATGCCGCGGACGGGGTCCGCCTCAAGCGGGTTTTCCGGCCATGAATGCTTGGGATAGCGGCGGCGGAGTTCTTTCCGCACCTCGAAATAAGTCCCTTCCCAGAAGCTCCGCAGGTCGCTTGTCAGCTGGACGGGCTTGTAACCGGGCGAGAGGAGTTCCATGAGGACCGGCGCTCCGTCCACCAGCGGCGTATCGACGAGGCCGAAGCACTCCTGGAGACGCACCCGCAACACCGGCGCTTCGGCGCCCTGGCGGTATTCCAGCCTTATTCGGCTGCCCGTCGGGACGGTGAGATGGGTCGGGGCAATCCTGTCTACAGCCTGCTGCCGGCCATAATCCAGCCTGCTCCATATGACCGCGCAGAGGTCGATTTTCCTGAGCTGAGCCACCGTTGACGCCTTTCCGATGAACATGGGGCCCCACTCCGGGGCGCTGGCGCTGATGGCCTCGCGGCTGACGTCGGGAAGTTCCAGTTCAGGGTGCCTTGCCGCCACGAATGCGATGCGCCGCTGCATGTTTTCAACCTCGTCGGAGAAGTCGAGCATGGCACCGGCGTTTTTCACGATGGCCTGGCAGACGACCTCGGTCACCTTGCCCCCGATGTCGCCGGGAATGGGCGCAGAAGCAAGCAGGATGGCACCTATGCGGCTTTCCATGCGGGCAACGACGGCACCGGCCTTGGCGTCCCAGCTGATGTTTTCCTTTCTGCGGACATGGTCCGAAAGGTCGTCCGGAGAGACTGCGGCCGCGAGGAAAACCCGCCCCGTTCCTCCGGGATTCAGGTTCATGGAAGCGGCGACTATCCATTCCGCACCGGCAAGCGGGTCGGACGGGTCGATCGCGACGAGTTCTCCGCCGGAAAGCTGGAAAACGCCGACGCCTTCCTTCCAGGCCTTCCCTATCCGTTCGGGATAGGCCGACGCCAGCAGCGGGCCCGCTTCGTATGGGCCTGCGGGCGCATTGTCTTCCGGCACGGACGCCATGCGCATATATTCCCTGGCGATACGGGCCATACGGGACCATCTGCCGGGATTTCCCGACTTCCGGGCACGTCTCAGGGCATCCAGGCGCCTGTCGACCGACACGTCGTTTCCCCCCGCCAGCGGGTCTTTCTCTTCGAGAATGGCGGCGATATCTGCGGCCAGTGCCTTCCGCTCCGGAGTGTCCGCCGAGAGCATCATCTGCGCGATGCGCGGGTGGCATGGGAGTTTTGCGATGGCCTTTCCGCGGGCGGTCACATTACCGTCGTCGATGGCGCCAAGAGAGACGAGAAGGCTTTCGGCATGAAGCACAGAGGCTTTCGGAGGCGGCGAGAGCCATGGAAGGTCCATTATATCTTTCTCACCCCAAAGGGCGGCGTCCAGCACGAGGGAGGTCAGGTCGGCCTCCAGTATTTCCGGAGTCCTGACGGCGGCCATCCGGCTTTCCGTTCCGGCGCCATAGAGCCTGTAGCATGTTCCCGGGGCCACGCGTCCTGCCCGTCCTGCCCTCTGGGCAGCCATGTCGAGGCTGATGCGGACCGTTTCCAAATGGCTGAGACCGCTGCGGGCGTCGTAGACCATTTTCCGGCAGAGGCCGGCGTCCACGACGATGCGGACCCCTTCTATCGTAAGCGACGTCTCGGCGATGGGCGTGGCCAGGACCACCTTCCGCTGCCCGGGGAGGCTCGGAGCGATGGCGCGCGCCTGCTCGTCATTGGACAGAAGGCCGTACAGGGGGTATATCTCCGTCTGCCCGAGCTGACCTTCCAGCCTTTCGGCGCAACGGCGGATTTCCGCTTCTCCCGGGAGGAAGGCCAGTATGTCGCCTTCACGTTCGCGATGTGCCTGGAGGATGGTCCTGCCCACGAGGTCGGAGACGTTGAACGGGTCGGCTTCTTCCTTCGTCCGGACCACCTCGACCGGGAACATTTTCCCTTCGCTTTCCAGCACGGGTGCGCCCAGCGTTTCGGCCAGAGCCTTCGCGTCGATCGTCGCCGACATGATGACAAGGCGGAGGTCGTCCCGAAGGAGCATCCGGCTTTGCCGCGTCATGGCAAAAGCCTCATCGGTGTTGAGGCTCCTCTCGTGAAATTCATCGAAAATCACCGCTCCAACGCCTTCAAGGGCCGGATCATCGAGCAGCATCCTCGTCAGGACGCCTTCCGTCACGACCTCTATCCGCGTCTTTTGGGACACCTTGCTTTCGAAGCGGATCCGGTAGCCGACCGTTTCTCCGACATTCTCTTCAAGGAGCCATGCCATCCGGGACGCGATCTGCCGTGCGGCGACACG
>ONKE01000056.1 GCA_900318355.1 uncultured Bacteroidales bacterium | reverse complement strand
TCTCAATGGCATTCACCTTTCCCTCAAGCTCTGCGATCCGCTTCTCGAGCGGAGAGAGATCGACGCTGTTGCAACCCGTCAGGAAGAAGGCTGCCGCAGCAATCATCAGGAAAAATTGTTTTTTCATTTTTTTGGTTTTTTAGTGTGGATATTATTGGTTATCTGTAAATTGCAGGGTAAAGTTCCGTATCTTGGTCTGACCCGGGTCCTTGGCGAACACGCCAAAATAACAATATTCGGATCCAAGTTTCGGGTTGTCATTCCACCACCAAAGTTCCTTGGTGAATAGTAGTTTGTCCTTGACCAGTACACCATTCTCTTCCTTGAGATTATAAACGTGAGCCGCCGCCCAGGTGCCATGAATCTCGTGAGCGAGCTGCTCGTCGGCTCCCCTTTCAGAAGCGCGATCGATGTTTGTCAACTCCAGACGGACCCATTCTGATATTTTGTCACCGTGGATTGATGACCAGTTATCCATTGCATTAGCAGACACCGAGTTGAAGCAATAGAATCCGCCGGTGGTCTCATCGGACGTAAACGGAAGGAAGCAACAATAGCTCTGAGTGGACTTGAAGTCATACGTCTCGCCCTCATAACCATGCTGGTTGAACATCCAAAGGCCGGCGCTTCCGGTTGAACAGTCAATTGTGCAGATCCAATTGTTGCAATCATCCCCCTTGTATTTGAGACGGACCTTGTCACCATACCAGAACAGAGGATTGGATGTGGCATAGTCGCCTGTACCGACGACCTGGAGGTAACCGTTTCCATATTCAACCTCAGCACGGGATTTATTGCCCTTCCAGTTGTCGTCAAGCGTCGGACCGGAGAAACTGTCATAGGCTATTTTCATCCCGGCGGCAGCCTGTGCGACCGGAATGACAACGCGTGCCGGACCGGCGGCCGTGACACCTTCAATTTCGACTTTTGCGTAACGGGCATTCTTGTCCGTGTTGCCGGTAGCAGTCAGTGAAATGGTCGCACCGTTGACAGAAGCGGTCAGCCAGGCGGGAGCGACAATTTCAGGAGTGCCGGTAAAGGCCGAGGCCACACTGGCCTGAAGCGTTTCGCCATCGCCCTTGAAGCCCAAATCGTAAGGTGTTGAAAGGATGGTCGGGGTGGCGAAGGTCGCGCCCTCATCAACATTTCCAAGGTCCAGGACGGCACCCACCTTTGCGCTGATGAATTCCTCTGATACCGTGGAGAACACGCGGCCGAACTCATCTGCGACGGTGATATCCAGTCCGTCAACGAAAGTAGCCGGAATTACCGCAATATAGTAAGTACCTTTTTCCATGAAGGTCTCGGAGGAAAGGACTACCGTGGTCTTGCCGTCCACTGCGGCAACTTTGTTGCGGGTCACGTCGATCGTAGCGGTGCCGGCCAGATTGTCATCCCCCTTGGAGGTGACAGTCACCGATTTGATGTTATTGTCGGAAACCAGCGTAACCTTGAGAAGGGACAGGGCGTTTTTGAAGACCAGGTCCGTTCCGGAGGCGGCTGCAACAGCGATATTGGCCTCAGGACTGATGCCGTCCTTGACAGCCTTCTGCTTGTCCGGGACGGTAATGCTGACCGAAGAGCCGGTGATTGCCGAAGCGGCGGAAGCCGGTGATACGGCATAGTAAGGAGAGGCACCCGGTTCACCGCTGAATGTAGCGGTAGCACCGGCTGCGGCAGCCTGCATGATCACTTTCTGCGTACCGGAGAATACGGCTATTTCATCACCGGCCGCCCATGCGACCTGCGGGCCGCCAGTATAGGCTGGCAATGTGGCGTTGAACGTAACGGTCGAAGAACCGCCGCCACCTGGATTGTTGCCATTGCCATTCGCATCCTTGTTACAAGAGACAACCGAAGCTATCGCCATGGCTGTCAAACAGAACATAATGGTTTTCCTCATATACATGGATTTTTTGATGGTTATTTCTGATAAGAAAGAAGGAAGTTCCTGAACTGGCTCTCATAGTTGCGTCCCCAAAGGGCCACGCGACCGGCCGTCGCCTTTGCAAAAGAAAATTTACGGGAGTAACATACGCCCAACGGCAGTACTTCCCCGTTAAACGTGCGCAGCGACTGAACCTGGACTACAGGCTGATTGGGGGCCGTTTCAGTGGTAAAGACTACAAGCCTCCACCAATCATCACGCTCGGAAGGGTCGGCCAGGGGAACCATCTCGCCATACTGGTTATCGCAGGCTCCACTGCCAATGACGCCATCGTCCATGGCGTACCATGTTTCACCGTTTTTCACCCAGATACCGCCGCGATTTGCAGCAGCGTTGTAACCCAGATAGATCTCGACGACTTGCAGAGGGTTGTCGTTGACATAGAGTTTCACCCCGCCTTCACCGCTCATCTTCATGTCGACGGAGAAATAGTAGCGCACGGCCGAGGGGTCGAACTCTGTATTGCAGGTATAGATATAGCCCGGAACGTCATCGGATTTGATCGACACATAACCGTTGCCGATAGACAAGGTGTTCTGGTCCTCGGCCGTCCATCCGGAAGGGTAGTTTTTTCCGGAGAAAGGCGTAAAGGCGATATTGCATCCTTTGCCTGCCTGATAGACGCGCATGTACTGCGTGGCAGAGTTGTCGCCGGAGGCGCAGATCAGGCGCACGGTCCCGCGACGGGGCTCGGAAGACGCATTGTTGGCCGATGTGGTAACCGTTACCGAAGCAAGGTCTTCCGACACCGTGACATCTTCTATCCATTCCGGAAGATCACCTATCGTTATGCTCTCAGCATTGGTCGAGATATTACTGACCAGACTGCCGCCATCGCCGTCGAAGGCCAGTTCAAGAGGGGAAATCAGCAGCACCGGAGCAGGGCGGTTCCGCCCGATGGGGTCGTATGGTTCGTTGCAGGCGGCGAGCAGGAAAATGGCAGCCGCAGAAAAACTGATGAACTTTCTCATGGCTACATCTCAAGTTTGACTACTTCTGAAAAATTATACCTGCCGGCAGTATTGACCGACAACGCGGCCACGCGCACATAGTAGGTCACTCCGGATTCCAGACAATCCTGTATGCGGTCCGTGTAAGTTGTCGATGAAATTACTCCGTCATCCACAGCCGACAGGTCGCGGACCACTTCCTGGTCGATCCTGTTCATCCCGACATTGGGGTTCCATTTGGAAAGCAGGACTCGGGCAGTCGTCACCTTGCCGGCACCTTGAGCCTTACGGATGCGATACCTCACCACGAGGTCGGCTCCGCTGTTGGTCACGTCGGCCATGATGTCAAGGAACGGAACCACCTCGAAAGTCAACCGAGTCGTCCCTTCTATCCTTATTTCGACGGGATCGACGGGGAAAAACGCGCCTTCGACAGGCTGAACGACATAATCGCCCCTGAAAATCTTGGAATTATTGAACGTTCCATCGGGTTTACCCCAGAAATACTGCGGCAAATCTGAAATCTTACCACCCACCACTTCGTTGAGCTGAATGCGGAAACCATTCGGCTGCTCGGTCAGGAGCGGACTCCCGTCTTCCAGCACAAGGGCTCCCGTCAGGGTTTCCGACGGCATGGGATAAGTATCTGTCTTGCACGAATATAGCAGGGCAAAAACCCCGAGAATCAGTATAATCTTTTTCATATCCATGTTCTGTCGATTAATAACCGGGATTTTGCTTGATGGCGCCTCCGCTCTTTGCTATGACGCTCGAGGAAATCGGCGCATAGTATGACTTGGCGTCGTATGTGAAACGGATTTCTGAACGTTCCATCAATTTAAAGATATACTTCCCTTCATCCGCAACATAGTATGGACACAGGGCATGGAATGTCTTGTTCTGTATCGTATCTTCGTACTTTCGCCAGCGCTTCAGATCCCAGAAAATCCTGTTCTCGAAGGCAAGTTCGCAACGCCTTTCGCGAATAATCCTTTCTTCGTCAACCGTCTTCAACTCGGCCGTACCGGCACGGCGGCGGATTTCATTGACCGGCTCAAGGGCGTCTTCCATTGCGACAATCTTTCCTCCGACTTCTTCACCGATCAGGTTGATCGCAGCCTCTGCCTTTGACAGCAGCACTTCCGCATATCGAATCTCAATCCAGTCCACGCCGCCGGCCCAGAACTGAGGAGTACCGTCCGGGTCGACCCACTTCCATACCAGGCAACCGTTTCCGTTGGTCATCTGGCTGCCCATACCGCACCAACCCTGGATGGCCATGCCGCTGGGGTGCTTTTCATCGAAAGAGGCAGATTCCCAGACCTTTCCGTCCGGATAGCTGTCGTAAATACCCTTGCGGACTTCGAAGATAGCCTGCTCGCCGCCGTTTGTGCGTCCGGGAATTTCTGCGCCGGGGACCAGTATCGAGCCCAGAAGACGGGGCTGCGCCTTTGCAAACAGGTCGATGGTCTTATCGTAACGTATCGGATTCTCGGACGTGCCAACCTCCAAGGTAAATGGATTGCCGTCGACGTCATCGAAAAGTTCGATCCACTCCGTGGTCGGAGACAGCTCCCCGGAATCGGTAACCATCGAATAATGGTAAGGCAACTGCTGGCAGGTCCAGTTTTCCGGACGGGGATTGGCTACGCCGGCATCGTACTCCTTGATCAGCATACGCTCTTTGTTGGCGGCGGTCTCATCTATGAAAATATTCCAGAAATTCTTGATCATACCCTCGCGGGTGCCGTCGTTATAGCGCTGATAGAGTTCATATCTGCCGCCGTTGTCCATCGCCTTGCATGCAGCATCGTAAGCAGCCTTATAATAATCTTTTGCATAGATTGCCGGAATACCGACCAGCCCATCAAGCTGAACCTTTCCGAACTTGGCTTCGCTTGCAGCGGTAAGCATTACCCTGGCTTTCAGTGCGGCGGCTATATACTTATTGGCGCGACCTCCGTTCAGCTCAGAAGGGCCCATGAGTTCATAAGCCCGGTCCAAATCTTCGGCTATAAAATCATAGCATTCCTTTTCCGTATTGCGTTCTTTGTAAAGCTCTTCCTCCGTCATATCAGTATACGTGGCAGGTTCGGACACGATCGGCACGCCGCCGTAGCTCCGGACCATGCCGAAATAAATGAACGCCCGGCAGAAATAAGCTTCACCCAGCCAATGATTATAGACGTCTTCTTCGCCTGCGAACTTATCCTTATTGGCTATAATATCACGTATGGAGAGGTTGCATAGACGGACGGCCGAATAATCCCAGTAGGAAAGCATTCCCCCGTTGCAAGATTTCGGCGTCAAAGCCACCCGCAGCGGGATACATTCCGTTTCGCCGGTCACCATGCTTGGATTATTCCAAATGGAGAACGGGTATTCGCCGCCCCTCAGGCCACCCCAAAGGTCAGCATTATGGGCTGCTATAGGCAGGTTGGAATAAAGAGTCGCAAGATCTGCGGTGATTCCGACCTCATTGGTAAACACCTGATCTCCCCTGAGGTTTTTTGTAGGTTCGATGTCCAGGTTCGCACAGGCATTCAGGCCTGCCGATACCAGGCTCGCCACAATCAGACAAAGCAATATTCTCGTGTTCCTCATAACCTTAGAATTTAATGTTTACGCCAAAGTTGGTCGTCATTATGAGCGGATACGTCGTCCCATAGCCGGATGACGGATGTTCAGGGTCCAAGTACTTCAAAGAAGTGAATGTCAGCAGGTTGTAAGCGTTTGCGAACACGCGCAAGCTGCTGATCCTGACTTTGCTCATCCACGCCTTAGGGAAGGTGTATCCGATTTCCAGGGACTTTAGACGAAGATAGCTGGCATCTCGCAACGAAGCCCGTGAATTCGACACATTCAGGTTCATTGCCGGAGAGCCCTGACTGGTCGTCGGCAAATATCCGGGAATCCACTCGGTTCGCGGGTCCAGCGGATCCGCTGCCGGATCGGCCATATGCCATCGGTCGTAGAAGAAATTCGGACCGTTCTTATCATAGATAAACGGCGTGGCGAGGTACCAGTCGTACTTGACGCTGTTGAATGCTCCTCCCTGGAAGACCGCTGCCAGATCGATTCCTTTCCACTGCATGTCGATGGTGAAGCCGTAGTATAGAACCGGGGTCGTCTGGGCGCCGAATGCAATCGGGTGTGAGTCGCCACTATCGATAACCCCATCCTCGTTCCAGTCATAGTAACTGTAGTCACCGGGCTTGAGTTCATGGTTGCCGAGGCTGTCCATAATAGGCCAGGACCATATCTGCTCGTAATTCTGGAACTGACCGGCATAGTCATAGCCCCACCAGATGTCATTATACCGGTTCTCGGAGTTATTCTTCCAGTTCAAGTACTGGGTTCCATAATCCGTATGCTCGACATATATGTTCATCAGACGGGAGAAAGCGATATTCCCGGTAATCCCGTAATGGAAGTCCCCGAAATGATTGCGGTGACGGATTGTCATATCAACTCCACGCGTCCGGTCGGAATTAAGATTCTCTTGGGCAAGACTTTGACCAAGCCAATCCGGTATCGTAACGTTGCGGGTGGCAGGCTTCCCGGAACGATCGCGCTGGAACACGTCGAACTCTATGCCGAGTTTGCCATTCCAGAAATCGGCATCTATGCCGATGTTGGCCGTCCGGGTTCGAATCCATGTCAGGTTTTCATTCGGCGTGGCCAGGATACGGATGATATTGACATCCTTGCCGTCCCAGAGGACCGGCCACCAGTCGATGCTGCCGGAGCCATATTCGTATCCTTCGACATATTGGAAGTTGGCTGTGGAGTCATCTCCCGCCTCACCCCATGACGCCCTGACCTTGAGGTTGTCAAGCCAGCCGCGAGTGCCCTGCATCCATGGTTCTTCACTGATTCGCCAGCCGGCGCTCACGCTCGGGAAGAGGCCCCACTGATGTCCCTTTGCAAACTTCGACGAACCGTCATACCGGAATGCCGCCTCGACATAATATCTTTCCGAATAATCATAGTTGAACCGCCCTACGACCGACTTGCTGGCTATTTGCCATAAGCCGCTCTGGTCCGCCGGCCGCGTTCCGGATGAATAGTACGACGTATCCATAAAGCCCACCTGACCGTCGCTGATGCCATTGGAAAGTTCTCCGAGAGATGTCATTTCTATGAACCGCTGTGCATAGAAGTTATCCATATCGGTAGTCTGCTCTTCATATAACGCCAGCGCTGCAACGTGATGCTTGCCGAATGTGCGGTCGAAGTTCAATGACGCCTGCAGCAGGGTATTCTGGCTGAACCGCGTGGAGCGGCGGATGGAATTCAAATCCGGATCATCATCCTTACCGCCGTAGACGGAAGGGATAAATTCATTGGTATCAAGGCTGTAGGTGTAGAGGGTGTAGGATTTTTTAAGCTCCTTGTTCTCCCAGTTCGTATAGTCGTAAGAATAAGAAGCCTTGGCTTCCAGGCCCTTGACCCATGGCACGGTCCAAGTTAAAGTGCCGGTGGCCTGGAACAGTTTCTGGCGATGGCGCTTGTATCCGGAAATATCAGCATCGGTTATCGCAAGCGGGTTGTAGCCCTGGGCGATATTCTGCATATAGGGCCGGGTATAATTGGCATAGGCCGCATCGACCGGCCGTTCCACCCATGCCGAACGGTAGAAAATCTCCGTATCGTAGTATGGACTGTTCTTCGTGTCCATCATTCCGCTCAGGAGCAGGTCGGCCTTGAGACTGCGCGTCACCTGGGCGGAGATATTGGACCTGAGGTTGAAGCGATTGTAATTCAAGTCGCCCGTGGAATAAATACCCTGCTGGCTCATGTAGGCGACATTGGCAAAGTATTGCACCTTTTCCGTACCGCCTGATATGCTGAGCGTGTGCGAGGTCTGCGGAGAATACTTATTGTTGTTGATTCTCCACCACTGGGTATCATCCTTCAGCCCGTTACGATATTTTTCAATCTCCTCGAGCGGATAGATAAACTTCCCCGGCGCCATGGAACCGCGCATGATGTTGTTTTCGTTGGTAATCTCCATGTACTGCCAGCCATTTAAGCCGTCAGGAGTGTTTATGGGCATAGAAAAACCGGCATAGCCCTCATACTCAATATGTGACGCACCCTCACGGCCTCGCTTCGTCGTTATGAGGATGACGCCATTGGACGCGCGCATGCCATAAATGGCGGCAGAAGCATCCTTCAAGGTAGAGATACTTTCAATTTCATTGGCGTCAAGACGTTCCATGTTATCGCGCGGCACACCGTCGATAATAACCAGCGGGGCGCCCATGCCACGAATGTTGATGCTGGATGCGAAGGAGCCCGGCTCGCCCGAAGTCTGAACCACCCGGACACCCGCCATTTTTCCCGCAAGTGAATTGACTACATTCTCGTTGCGGGTTTCCTTGATCGCATCGGACGTAACGGAAGAAATCGCACCAGTCAATGAAGCGCGTTTTTGCTTTCCGTAGGCCACGACGATGACGTCGTCCAAGGTGGTCATGTTTTCTTCTACGACAATCCTGACATCCTGCTGGTCTGCGCCGACTTTCACGATCTTGTCCCGATAGCCCAGAGCGCTGACCGACAAGCTGACGTCGGCCGAAGTGCGCAGGTCGAGTACGAAACGTCCCTCCATGTCGGTAGTCGTTCCGGATGTTGTCCCGTCAATCAACACTCCCGCGCCGATAACCGGAGCACCGGACGGATCGGTCACCAGGCCGCGAATCCGCCTTCCGTCCTGCCCCAGGGCCACCGACAATGATAGGAAAACAACCCCGGCCATGAGCAGCAGGAGTTTCTTCATGCAGTTGCTTGAAACAATCTTCATATCATTCCCTTTTAACTATATGTGAAATTGCCCACGTGTATATGCACGATAATCCGACGGGGTATATCCCGTGCGGGCGTGAAACATCACGCTGAAATAATCATAATTCTCCATCCCGATTGAAAATGAGACTTCCTTGACCGTTTGAGTGGTGAAGGACAACAGCTCTTTTGCCTTGAGTATCCTCATCTCGATGATGTATTTGGCCGGAGAGAAACCCGTATACTCCTTGAACAGGCGACGGAAATTCGAATAGCCCATGTTCAGGCGCTCAGACAACTCCGGCGGCGTAATGGTCGCAAATTCGCCTTCGATGATATTCTTGGCCATGTTCATCTTCTCAACAATATCCGGGGAGCTGTAATCCTTGTTACACTCATGGTAATATGCGGTGCCGAGAATATGGTAGAGCGTCCCGGCAATCAGCTGCTGGTATCCGCGGTGCTGCGAAAACGCCGCCTCAACGGCAGCCGTAAACATCTGCCGCATGTTTTCACTTCCCTTCACTTTCAAAATCGGACGGTCTTTCGACAGAAAATGATTGGCGACCAACGAATCCATATACGACCCGTTGAAGCCGATACTGTATTCGGTCCAACCGGTCTCGGGATCCGGCCGATAGCTGTGCCACTCTCCCGGAAACAGAATGAAAACACAACCTTCGGTCAATTCCATCTGCCTGTCACGACCACACGCTTCACATGCGAATACGCCACGGCCTTTCGCTATGAAAGTGAGCTGATATTCAGTCAACACGCGCCCCATGTCCGGGGAGAACTGGTACTTGCTCTTCGGATATGAAGGCGGGTACTCATCTCCGGGATACGTGTCCAGCATGACTGCGAAATTCGCAGTCAGCCCCCATTTCTGGTCAGTCTCGTTCGATGTTAGTAATACTCCTTTGGGCATGATTATAAAACAAATCGGTGTATCCCCGGTCCAACTTCCGCCGTCAGGCCTTCCGCGCTGATAGCGGCGGTAACGTTTCCTGGGATTTTAACGCGGAGACGGATATGCCGCCCCCGTCTGACCCACTTCACGGCAATGGTTCCGGAAACACTCTTATAACTTGATTCAACTTTGTCCAATCCGGCAGGAAAATGAGGCTCGATCAATACGTGACTGAATCCTGGGGCCATCGGATCCGGCCTGATGCCGGCCAGATCGGAAGTCATCCACGCGGCGACATCACCAAGGAAAACATGATTCTGGGACAGTGACATGTCTTTCTTTATCACCCACTGCTCAAGCGACGTGGTGTAGCCGTTGCGAACCCACGCTGCAGGAGAAGGTGCATCAGCCTTGACAAGCCCATACGCCTGGTCAACATATCCATAACGGCTTAGGGAGCGCAAGACCACCTTGCTGCCTATCATACCATAGTCAAGATGACCACCGGCCGCGGCAACTGCCTTTGACAAAGTCGAAGCCACGTCTGCCTTTCGCTCTTCCGGCGGCAGGTCAAGATATAACGCCAAGCCAAGCGCGCACTGTGATCCATTTGAATATGAAGCCCTTATCGGGTCGAACCATCGGTCATTGATAATCCTGCGGACATCTTCGGCCTTACGCGAATACGCCGCATCATAATGATTCAGGAGCGCTGCAAAACGGGCCATCGTCCGGTTCATCAGATAGTAGTAGCACGTGGAAGTATAATCATTGGGCGTTTTCGTCTCCCATGGACACCAATCCCCTAATCCATAAGTAATTATACCATCATCGGTCAGACAGGTTTCCAACCATGCGAGATAGCGTTCGCACGCCGGATACACGCGGCGGACAGCCCTCAAGTCTCCCGTATAATAATACAGGGTCTCGGGAATTATGAACAACGCGGCATCCCATACCGGACCGAAGCCGAATCCCCACCCGTGAGTAGGCACGATGGCGGGGATGCGCCCGTCAGGCAATTGGCTGTCGCACAGATCGTCAATCCACTTCAAATAAGACGAGGCGACGTCAAAATTAAGCAATCCGATCTCGCAACTGATATGCGCGTCGGCTGTCCAGCCGTTCTTTTCACGTTGCGGACAGTCAGTCGGGATGCCCATGAAATTAGACTTATATGACCGCAGGACCACATCACGCACGGCATCCAGCTCCGGGTCCGAAGACTTGAAACTGCCTGTTTGGCTGAAATCCGTATGAATGAAATCAGCCTCGGCCCTGGAAACCGTCACAGGGCTGTCGGCATGAATTTCCGCATATTGGAATCCATGGTATGAGAAGCGTCCGCCAATATCATTTTCCCCTTCCCGAAGAATGTATGTATCTGTCTGAAAGGCATACCCCGGTGAAGGACGGAAGTGCTCATCCATATGTGAAACAGTCAGGCGGCCGGTGGAATCAAGCCGCTCACCATGAGCGACGGTTATTTTGGTACCGGCCCGGCCTATGACATGGAAGGATGTCAACCCTGATATATTCTCATTCCATGAGCAGACGAACAATGTATCTCCGATTGAACGTATTTTCCCTTCCAGCGTTTTCTCCGACCTGTTCAACGGCATATATTGCGCTTCCAACAATGGAGAAGGCGCATCAACGCGGCAAGCCGCCTTCCACTGGAGGCTGTCCGTAATGGCAAGGCGATTATCGAATGTATCTCCCGCGTAAATATTGTCGCCGAGAAAAGGATTGGACCCGGAACCCGCCAGCGCCAGCCAGGTGGGATCGGTAGCCACTATATATTCCCTGCCGTCTTTGTGACGGATAAGCAGCTGGGCTATCATTCTCGGCCGGCCGCGCCACGAAGCACGGTCAAACCTCCACACGGCCGTCGGGACGATTACGTTGAAGAAACCACAGCCGAGAACAGCCGTAATCTCGTTGTACGTCCCGCTTTCAAGAAACCGGGTTACGTCTATCGCGGCAAAAAGATTCCTCTTGTCGTAAAACGTATAAGCGGGATTAAGAGACGAGATGTCAAGCTCTTTTCCGTTTATGGAAATATCGGCATACGCTGCGGCGCTGAAGTATAAACGTGCCTCCTGAAGGTCTTCCGGGCAACGGAAATGCTTTCGCAACACCGGTGCGGCATGACTGTCCATCGCCTTCCCGTCGCTGATCCAAACGCCCAGCCAGTCGTTCGGTGTCATCGGCCCCGACTCAAAAAAAGAATGAGCGCTCAGGCACCTGCCTTTTTCATCTGTCGAAACTATTTCCCAACGATATCTCTTCATCGCCTTGATCGGAATTTCCGCTTCCGGCTGGAAATACATTTGGGAGCCACGACGCGGACCGGAGGTCCAAGTCTTGCCGTCGGACAGATCTTCAACTTTTATTTCGAAGCCCGACTGATTATATCCGCCTTCATATGCCCAAGTAAAGCGGGGGCGCTTTGTATCCACGCCAAGAGGCTCGTCGGTCCATTCTACGCGGAGTGATCCTATTCGAGGGGAAGAGCATGACAACAACAGAGTAAGCAGTAGCAACCTGACTATAAAAGACAAGTTGTAAAACAAATTATTATCACAATTTGACATCGGACCGATACAAAAATAGCAACATAAAAAACGTTCCAGTATTAAATTTTTGACAATGATACATTAAAAAATGACCTTGTCAGAAAATTACCATACTGATGACAAATAATGTTGCTACTTCTGTAAATCAGGAACTTATCTCTTGGAGGGACTCTGCATCCGAACTATTGCCCACCATAAGGATACACCCCTTCCGAGAAGGAACCATGCGCCCCTCAGATTCGGACCACCAAAGGAAAGTCTCATCAGTCAATGGGATAACGACCCGACGGCTCCGACCGGCCTTGATATGGAGGCGAGCATAGCCGCGAAGGCTTTTTACCGGGCCGGAAGGATCATCGGGACGACGCACATAAAGCTGTACAATTTCATCCCCGTCATACCGTCCGGTATTGCGGACACGGACGACCAGACGGTCTCCGCGGCCGAACCAGCCGCGACGCACCCGGGCTTTGCCAAATCTGAAAGTCGTATAGCTCAGGCCGTATCCAAAGGGATATAATGGAGCATCCGACATGAAGCGGTATGTTCTGCCGGACATGCTATAATCCTCGAATGCAGGTAATTGCAAGGTGTTACGATAAAAAGTCACAGGCAATTTACCGGATGGATTGACTTCCCCGGAGAGTATCTCGGCGACTGCCGTTCCTCCTTCCTGTCCCGGATACCATGCCTGGAGTATGGCCGCACAATTATCCGCTTCGGATTCCAAAGCGATGGCGCTGCCACTGAAGCAGACCAGAACAACTCTTTTACCTGCCGCAACCAGGGCTGAGATTGTCTCTCGCTGGACTTGGGGCAGTTCGATGCCGGTCCTGTCACCGCCGGAGAAGCCGGGAATATCCACTGGCAGCTCTTCTCCCTCGACAGAGGGGGATATCCCTCCGGCAAAAACAACGGTTCTGAAATCTTCAAGCGAGGACAGGAGTTCCTCTATATTATTTTCACCCACAACCAATGGGCAGCCGGGGACATAACAAAGATCAGGGAAACGTTTTTTCAGTGCCTCAAGAAGCGTAACGGTGTGACGTGGGGTTCCGTAATAATTTCCCCACAACATCACGGAATCGGCGGCATTGGGCCCGACCAAAGCCACTTTTTCCCCTTCCGTCAAAGGCAGGATACCGTCATTTTTCAGCAATACAATACTCTCTCTCGCCATCTTGAGCGACAGTTCCCTATGCTCTTCGCAACAGAGTTTCTCCCGAGGAATGACGTCCCATCGTGAGCGATTATCCAATTCGCCCAGGCTGATGCGTTCCAACAACAGTTTACTGACGGCGGAATCAAGGTCTTTCTCGGTAATAAGACCGGCCCGGACAGCCTCCGGCAATGCCGGGAAAGACCATCCGCACTCAAGCTGACCTCCTGCGTGTACGCAGGCCGCAGCGGCTTCGGCAGCGCTGCTTGCATAGTGATGTCCGTGAGGCTGATAGAAATCATCCACCGCTCCGCAATCACTGAGTATGATCCCATCATATCCCCATTCTTCCCTTAAGATATCTTGCAACAGGTGCACGGACGCACCGCAAGGCTCACCGCGGAAGGAATTATAAGCAAACATCACTTCCTTGACACCTGCATCAACCAGGCTTTTGAAGGCGGGAAGATATGTTTCCCATAAATCCCGTTCGGACACATCCACATCAAAGCGGTGGCGCAGCGATTCGGGCCCGGAATGCACGGCAAAATGCTTGGCACAGGCATGAAGTTTCGTACCGTCATCTCCCTGAAGGCCCCTTACGACTACGGCCCCCAGGCGACCTGTAAGATAGGGGTCTTCGCCATATGTTTCCATTCCGCGTCCCCAACGCGGGTCACGGAAAATATTGATGTTCGGCGTCCAGAATGTCAAGCCCTTGTACCATTTATCAGCTTCAGGGTCCTCGGAGCGGGAAATCCTATTTTTGATACGCGCTTCGTCGCTTATCGCCGTAAACACTTGATAGAGAAGCGCATCATCAAACGATGCCGCCATCCCGACCGGCATGGGGAACATCGTAGCTTCGCCAGCCCGTGCAACTCCGTGAAGTGCCTCATTCCACCAGTTATACTTGGGGATCCCCAGCCGCGGGACCGACGGACTGTCGAATTTCATCAGTGCGGCTTTCTCTTCGAGCGTAAGGGAAGAAACTATGGCTGCAACCCTGGAAGAATCCGCAGGACTCTGAGCCATGGCAGCGGGACATGCCAGCAACAGAAGCAAAACAAACTTCTTCATATCCGGGAGATTAGTGCGAGTGGAAAGGTTAGTTGTTATCGGGGTGGACGCCGAGCTCAAGGACGATTCTGCGGATGTTGCAGCCGACGTAGTTGCCGATAACTATGACCGGATAGTACCAGAGGATATCGTTGCTCCACTTTCCGGCGCCAACAAGATAAACGACGTCTGCGATGCTGTGGTAGAAGCCGCAGACGATAAAGAGAGGCACTCCGAACAGAACCGGTAGGACCGATTTCGTGGTTCGGTAGAGCCATACCGCAATGTCGATAATCAGCCCGCAACCGACCGCGCGAAGGAAGCTGCGCCACGGTCCTTGAGCAAGTCTGGCCGCGACCGCGGTCTGGGCACGCTGGGCCAATTCGCCTCCCAGGGCGAGAACAAGCAGCCCAAGGAGAATGCAGCCAAGGACGTTGAAGAACCATATTCCGGCAAGGGCCGGGATATCATTCATAATGCCCGCACGGCCGGTGTAAAGCGGCATGCCGGAGAGCACGACGCCGATAAGCCCGAAGGCGAATATTACGGCCCCCGGCAAACCGCCGAGAGCGAGGTATCCGCAGGCTCCCAGCCCAATCAGAATACCGGCAAATAGGGACTGTCTGTTCACTTGGATGCTTTTTAACCTATGTTTGCGAATATACTACATCCTTGCCTTCAGGGCGGCGACTGCGTTAGGATTAGGACGAATCCGGCCGGTGGAGTCAGGACGGTAGATGAAATCGAAATTAAAAAGGGTGGCGAATCGGCAGCGAGGGATGGAGAATGTATTTTCAAGGGCCTCTTCCCAACCGGATCTGGGCTGATCGCCTATGTTCCACTCCGCGCACCCCCAATATGGTGCATCTGAGAGCGGAAGATAATCTGTTATCTGAGGCATGACTCCCGGGTCCATGGCCTCTTCCCAGTAGAAAGTCCATGAAGGACAGGTTCCCGGCTGAATTGCGGCGTCCAAATCTCCGTGGCGACCCCCGGCATGAGAGAAAAGCCGCTCACGGGGAATGCCGTAGCCTTGAACCAAATCGGCAATGAATCTGGCATATTCCTTTTCGATGGCATAGATATCCTCAGCCGTAACCTCACCGGAATTTTTCCTCCCCATATAAGTCAGGGCGGCATATCCTATCTGCGCTGCGGTCCTGTCCGGCAGGACATCCAGCTGGATGCTTGTCGTCGGATCTTCTGAAGGATCCTTGTCCGCATAGCTGTTGCCGTCAGGGTAGTACCAGTTGTTTATGCCGAATGCAAGTTCACCGGTAATCTTGACTCCGCACAACAGCCATCTGTCTTTTTTCGGAAGTGATTTATACCATGCTGACGTCCAAGTCATTATCGAATCAACCCTTTCACGGACCGCCGACTGGTAGTCAGGGCTGAAAAGGTTTATCATGGGGCGGAGCCGAATTTGGCGTCCCCAGTTCAGCCACCCTATGCGCACCGCGTGTTCGCTGCCCCAGTCGTACCATTCGACATTTTCCCTGTTGTCCGGATTATAGCCGGGAAGCGAGGGGTCGAACCAGTTCCAGAGCTCCGGCGCATCATTCATGAAAGAAATGGGATCCATCTCTACGAGAACCGGGATACGATGTTCCTCGGCCAGCGAGAAATGCTTTTCCAGAACAGGCTTGTAATCAGTAATCGGATGCTCGAAAAGATATATCAGAATAGCGTCCCCAATCGATAAACGACAGGTGTCCTGAGGGCCGAAAGTCTCCCATATAACCGGTTCATTATATAGGGCGTGATGTGCGTTAAGGAAAAAGTATTGACGGTCGGGTTCGCTACGGTCGCAAGCGGAGAGCATAAGGATACCCACAAGGGCGATTGCCATGTGGGTAATAACATTACGACGGATAAGAAGCTGTCTGAGTATCATTCGCAGATGTCGTTATGCACATCTTTTTTGTCGTTGCGGATCAAGCGACCAGCTCGCCTTCAGTTATTTACGTATATTGCCTGTAAACTTGGCAGATTCTCAGAAAGGATTGACCTGGAAGCGGGTGGTGCCGTCGGCGAAGAAGGCGGCGATCTGGCGGGCGGCGGCTACGCCGGCGTTGCGGTTGGCCTCGGCCGTCTGGGCGCCCATCTTCTTGGGTGTGGCAAAGACGCGGAGCCCGAATTTCTCACGCAGGGCGGCGTAGTTGTCGGGCATCACGTCGGTGACGTATTTCAGGTCGGGACGAGCCTCCAGGGCCTTTTCAAGTCCCTCTTCGTCAATTACTTCCTTGCGGGCGGTGTTGACCAGGCAGGCGCCTTTCGGCATGCGGGTGATAAGGTCGTAGCCGATGGATCGGACGGTCTGCGGAGTGGCGGGGATGTGGATGGAAACGTAGTCGCAGCTGGCATAGAGCTCCTCCAGAGAGGATGCCGGCTTGGCGCCGCCTTCCACGATCTTTTCCGCGGGGATGAACGGGTCGATGGCCATGACCTCCATGCCGAGGGCCGCGGCTTTCTGACCGACGAGGCGACCGACGTTGCCAAAGGCCTGGATGCCGATGCGTTTGCCCTGGATTTCACTTCCAGTGGCGGGAGTGAACTGGGTGCGGGCCATGAAGATCATCATGCCGACGGCGAGCTCGGCGACGGCGTTGGCGTTTTGGCCGGGGGTGTTCATGACCACGATGCGACGGGCGGTGGCGGCTTCGAGGTCGACGTTGTCATAGCCTGCGCCGGCACGGACGACGATGCGAAGCTTCGGAGCGGCGGCGATTACGTCGGCTGTCACCTTGTCGGAACGGATGATGAGGCCTTCGGCATCGGCGACAGCGGCTTCGAGGTCGGCCTGGCCTTCATATTTCTCGAGCATGGCCACTTCGTGACCGGCTTTTTCAAGTTCGCCGCGGATAAGGGCGACAGCCGCAGCCGAAAACGGCTTCTGGGTTGCAATCAGTACCTTCATTTCTTTTTCTCCTCAAATTCCTGCATGCATGCGACAAGGGCTTCAACGTCCTCGAGGGGGCATGCGTTGTAGAGCGATGCGCGGAATCCGCCCACGCTGCGGTGGCCTTTGATGCCGACCATCCCGCGCTCCTTGGCAAAGGCAAGGAACTCGTCCTGAAGCGCTTCGCAGCCGGGGGCCATCACGAAGCAGACGTTCATCAGCGAGCGGTCTTCCTTTTCGGCTGTGCCGACGAACAGGGGGCTGCGGTCGATTTCAGCATAGAGGAGCTCGGCTTTCTTCTTATTGATTTTCTCGATGGCCTCGACGCCTCCGATGCCCTTAAGCCACTTGAGAGTCTCGTTCATCACGAAAATGGGGAACACCGGCGGGGTGTTGAACATCGAACCCTTGTCAAGATGGGTGCGGTAGTCGAGCATCGTGGGGATGTAGCGGCTCACGCGGCCGAGGGCGTCCTTGCGGACAATGGCGAAGATGACGCCGGCAGGACCGACATTCTTCTGGGCGCCGCCGTAGATGAGGTCGTATTTGGACACGTCCACCGGGCGGGACATGATGTCGGACGACATGTCGGCGATCAGCGGAACGGGGCAGTCCCAGTCTTCACTGATTTCCGTGCCATAGATGGTGTTGTTGGTGGTGATGTGGAGATAGTCGAGGTCCGTGGGGATTTCGAATTCCTTGGGGATATAGGTGTAGTTGCGGTCTTTGGAAGATGCGATCGCATAGGCGTCTCCCAGGCCGGCAGCCTCCTTGAGGGCCTTGTGGGCCCAGACGCCGGTGTCGAGATAGGCGGCTTTCTTCTCGAGGAAGTTCATCGCCACATAGAGGAACTGCAGGCTCGCACCTCCGCCGAGGAATATCACTTCGTGGGTGTCGGGAATATTGAGCAGCTCGTGCCACAGGGCGCGGCATTCATCCATGACGGCTTCCCACTCTTTCGTGCGGTGGGAAACGCTGATGACGGGGATACCCGTCCCTGCAAAATCCTTGAGCGCCGCTATGGCGTTGTCGATGGCGACCTGCGGCAGCGCGCAGGGGCCGGCATTGAATACATGAACCTTTTTCATATATGCAAAATTAGTTTATTTCTTCCGATATGCAAGCATCCGGCAGTCTTTTGAGGAAATCTTCAACTGCCGAAAGCGGGACCGATGTCTCAAGCGAACAGTCCTGAGCGAACGACTGGGCCCGCTGCGGGAGGTCCATATCCTTGAGCACCTTCATGACGCCGTTCATGTCCAGATAGTCAAACTTCAGGAGGAAATGGCGGCAGGCGGTCTTGGTCACGACCACGGCGCTGTCGAGGGCGTCGGCGGTGGACGTCTTATAGGCCCGGATGAGACCGGGGATGCCCAGCTTGATGCCGCCGAAATATCGGGTCACCACCACGAGAATGTCGCTCAGGGCGCGGGAGTCGATCTGGCCGAGGATGGGGCGGCCGGCGCTTCCGGAAGGTTCGCCGTCGTCGTTGGCGCGGAAGACGTCGCCGCGGTGGCCGAGGCGATAGGCGTAGCAGTGGTGGCGGGCGTCGTGATATTGCTTTCTGAGGCCTTCGAGGATCGTTTTCACCTCCGCTTCGGTCTCGACGGGATATGCTCCGGCGATGAAACGGCTGCCGTTGTCCTTGAACAGGCCCTCGGAGGGAGCCTGGATGCTTTTGTATGTGTCGGTCATGTCCACGTGACGAAATTACGGAAAATCGCGGTTTTTTCCAACCGGAAGGTGTTTTTTGTAGTCATTGTATGGAAAAAATCCTTACCTTTGGCCGTAGAAAATGAATTTACGACACTTATGCTTCTAAGGTACAGGATTTCACTCGCAGGACTGAAGGGATTCGCACGCGTGTACGAATTGAAGTCCACCACCACGTTATACACCTTCCATAAGATAATCCGGGACGAGCTGGACTTCCCGCAGGACCAGTTGTTCCAGTTCAAGGCGCTGGACGCCGCAGGCGGGCTGGTTGCACGTTACTCGCTGTTCGACCTCGGCTACGGCACGGTCGACGACGTGACCCTGGCCGACACCGTTGACAAAGGCATCGTCTCTTTCCAATATTTCTACGATGTAGTCAGCCGCAAGAGCGTCATCATCACCTGCGAAGGCGAGGTGGAAGCCAACCCGAAGCTGACCTACCCCGCGCTGGTGGAGACCAAGGGCCCGAACCCGGTCGAGTTCGAAAACGGATATGTCGCCTACGAAGACCTTCCGGAAGACCAGAAACACCCCCAGCACCATGAGCCTATCTGGCTGAAGGACAGCGACGGAGACGACGAGTTCGACGATGATGACTTAGACGACGAAGACGAGGACGACGATCCAGACGACGACCGCGAGGAAGAGGAAATCATCTACGACGAAAACGAATAGCAGGTGGGCCGGCGACTGGTCATAGTCACTGGTCCCACCGGTGTAGGCAAGACCGCCTACGCCATCGACTTGGCACTGCGCTGCGGATCTCCCGTAATCAACTGTGACTCAAGGCAATTCTACAAAGAAATGACCATCGGCACCGCCGTTCCCTCCCCCGAGGAACTCGCTGCCGTCCCCCACTATTTCATCCAGACCCGCTCCGTGCGCGAACTCTACACCGCGGGGATGTATGAGCTCGACGCCATCGCGCTCATCGAGGATCTGTTTGCCCGGGGGCATGAGACCTTGGTAATGTGCGGCGGATCAGGTTTTTACATCGACGCCGTCTGCAATGGACTGGACGCTGTCCCGCCGGCCGACGAGCAGCTACGGAGCGAACTGGCCGCGCGACTTGCCGCCGAGGGGGTGGAATCGCTTCGGATGGATTTGCGAAGGCTCGACCCCGAGGCCTACGACACCATCGACATAGCCAATCCGGCACGGGTGCTGAGGGCCCTGGAAGTGTGCCTGCTCTCGGGCAGGAGCTTTACTTCCTTCAAACTGTCCGCCCCTAAACAAAGGTCGTTTGAAATTGAGAAAATCTGCCTCTGGCGGCCGCGAGAGGCACTTTATGCCCGCATCGACCGGCGCGTCCTGCAGATGATTGACGACGGCCTGGTCGACGAAGTCCGCGGGCTTCTGCCGCTTCGCGACTGCACGGCTCTCAAGACGGTCGGCTACCGGGAAATCTTCGAATGGCTCGACCACGACGGCGAAATGTCGCTCGACGAGGCCATCGGGCGCATACAGACCAACACCCGCCACTATGCCAAGAAACAGCTTTCCTGGTGGCGCCGCGACCCTTCCGTCCGCTGGGTCGAAATCTAATAGAGCAGCTGAGGGTTGTCGGAGTGGTCGCTGGAGAGGAAGTCGAAGGTGGAGCCGTGGCAGGTCCAGGAGTAGAGGACGTTGTCCCGGCCTTTCATGGTGAGGGCCTGGCGGAAGATGCGGCAGCCGCCGATGCCTTTATGCTCTGTCACCATTTCGCCGACAGGAGACCACGAGGTGCCGCCAAAGGCAAATACATAGACTCCAAGGCCGTCGGACCCGTCGCTGACGGCGATTACGAGTTCGGCCTGGCCATTGTTGGTAAAGTCGTGCGTACCAATCTGATAGCGGTTGGTCTTGCTCTCCGAATCGCCGGTGAAACCTATCCTGGGGGAACTCGATTCGGCTCCGCGCGGCTTGCCGGCTTCATAGACGATGGCCCGTCCGAGACCGGCTTCTTCAACTGCGACGACTACCGAACTGCCGTACCAAAGCGATATGGCGCGGAACGTCTTCCCATAGGCCTGAAAGGTGAAAATGGCGTCTGACGATGCCGTGAACGACTGGCTCTGGTCCAGTCCTTTTACAAGCTCTTGTGCTTTCATTGGAGTATGTATCATGAAACCCGCAAGTATGCAGGCGATAATCCATTTTGCCTTCATGCCCACAAAGATAGCAAATTTTTTTATATGCGTTTCGTGAGATGTTGCCAAGTGTGTTTAGCGCGAAGCGCTGGCGGCTGCAGCCGTATATATAGACGAACGGCTCGCGTTTCACAACGCAAGCCGTTCCAATTCTAACCTAAAACTTAACCTATGAAAAAACTATTCGGTTGAACATACTGCAAGGTCTGTGCCATTGGAACAGCTAAAATATTCCATTTTAGGAACTTTTTGTCCCTTAGGAGTAAAATCGAATGCTCAGAAAAGAGCAACTTTCAATAACCCTGATTTCTTGCTAACTTTGCAGACAAGGAAAAACACAGGCCCATGCCGAAAAAGGAACAGGTCCGGCAAATGTTCGACAACATCGCCGGCGACTATGACAGACTGAATCACATAATGTCCCTTGATGTGGACAAAAGCTGGCGCCGCAGGGCGCTTGGGGAAATCGCAGCCGCACCGGGCCGGGAGGAGGAAATCGACGTCCTGGACCTGGCATGCGGGACCGGAGACTTCTCCATCGCCATAGCCAAAGGGGTTCCGGGCAGCCGCGTCACGGGAGTGGACCTGTCGGAGGGGATGCTGGAAGTGATGCGGAAGAAAGTGGCCGAGGAGGGCCTGGAGAGCCGCATCGAGGCTCGGCAAGGCGACGGCGAGGCGCTACCATTCCCGGACGGGAGCTTCGACCGGGTGACCATCGCCTTCGGGATACGGAACTTCGAAAACCGCGAGAAAGGGCTGCGCGAAATGCTCCGCGTCCTGCGGCCAGGGGGGAAACTCGTAATCCTCGAACTATCCGTCCCCGAAAACCGCCTGATCCGCTGGGCCTACAATCTCTATTTCCTCCACATCCTGCCGAAAATCGGCGGCGGCATTTCCGGCGACAAGGCGGCCTACAACTATCTTCCGGCCAGCGTGACGAAGTTTCCGGGCAGGAAAGCCTTCATGGCCACGCTCAAGGATTGCGGCTACGCCAACGTCCGCCACAAGGCCTTCACCTTTGGCATATGCCGGATGTATTGCGGCGAGAAACTACAGTAGGAACACAACGAAGCCCAGTCCCATCAGCAGCGACAGGGCGAAGGTGGAAATGACCAGCAGCGGGAGCATGGGGTCGAGGGCGCGGTCTTCACGGGTCCAGACTCCGCGGAGGTGAATCACGTAAAGCGGCAGCGTGAGCACGAACAGATAGTGCCACGGGTCGAAAATCCTCAACAAGCAATAGGCCAGCATGCAGGCCCACCCGGCGACTATCAGGGCCGTCTGGTAGATGCGTGCGCCGCGGAGGCCGAGGCGGATGGCCACGGTGACGCGAGTTGCCGCGTCGGACTTCATGTCGCGTATATTATTGACATTCAGAACTCCCATACTGAAGAAACCCATGCCGCAGGCGGGCAGTATGAGCCACCATGAATCTATGGTGTGGGCCGCCACGAAATAGCTTCCCAGCACAGCCACGAGGCCGAAAAACAGGAAAACGTAGACGTCGCCCAGCCCCCTGTAGCCGTAGGGGTTGCGGCCGAGGGTGTATTTCATCGCTCCGCCAATCGCAGCGGCGCCGAGCATCATCAGGCAGATGGCCTCAAGCGACAGCAGCGTACCGAACGACGCCCAAATCATCGCGAGGCCCGAGGCGATGCACAGGACTACGAAAATGCCTATCAGCCATTTCATTCCGCCAATCGACAGCTCGCCGCCGTTGAGCCCGTACTGCGGCCCCTGCCGGTCGGCCCTGTCGGTGCCGTGGAGCACGTCTCCGAGCTCGTTGCACAGGTTGGAAAGTATCTGGAGATTGACCGTCGTGAGCATTATTAGCAATGCCGCGACTAGGCTGACCTGAAAATCGGACGTGGCCAGCAGGATGCCCAGCAACACTCCCGCCAGGGACAGCGGAAGGGTGCGGAGGCGCATGGAGCGCAAAGCTGCCTTTATTCTACGCATCGCGTTTGGGGAAAAGCACTTTGAAGTTGATGGAAATCATATGGGCGACAGCCCAGAAAAAGCCCGAACTGCGCACATCGTAACGGAACTGCTCCCTGGGCGGACGGCCCTTGGGGCTGAGCAGGAATTTATAACGGCGGGCAAGCGGCTGCGACGACGAGCGCCACGGCTCAACGCCGGGATTGCGCGGGCAGTCGGCCAGAACGCCGGGAGCGACGGCACGGGTGATCCCCGCCTTGACGGCACGCACGCCATAGTCGAAGTCGCCGTAGCTGTGGGAATAGCCGGGGTCGAGGTTGCCGAGCACCTTCCATACGGCGCGAGGCACCAGTACAAGGTTGCCGTTGAAGGTCCAGCACGATACGGGGATGTCGGGGTCGGGCTCGACGATTTTGTCGGATTTGGCCCGTCCGCCGTAGCTCAGGGCACCCTCGGCACCGGCCGCCGTGCCAACGACAATGGCCTTGTGGCGGAGGAAGGTAGACGTCTCCAGAAGAACTGCCAGCGCGCCGTCACGCAGCATCGTGTCGTCGTTTATCCAAAGGTAGAAGTCGGGATCTTCGGCCGAGGCGGCGTCCCAGGCCAGACGCATGCCGCGGTTCCAATAGAGATTTCCACCCTGGAGGATGTTGACATGAGGATAACGCTGGCGAACCGCCTCCGGAGTGCCGTCCGTGCAACCGTCGTCCGTCATCCACACCTTGAAGGAATATTGCTCGAGGGCCTTAAGGGCGTCGGCCTGACGGAATACCTCGTCCAGACAGGCGAGAGTCTTTTCACGCCGGTTGAAAACGGTAAGGAGGACAGCAACCTGCATCATGGCGTCAATCGAGTTTGAGGACTGCCATGAAGGCGCTCTGGGGCACCTGCACGGTACCGATCTGCCGCATGCGCTTCTTGCCTTCCTTCTGCTTTTCGAGGAGCTTGCGCTTACGGGTGATATCGCCGCCGTAGCACTTGGCAGTCACGTCTTTACGCACCTGGCGGACGGTCTCGCGGGCGATGATCTTCGCGCCGATGGCGGCCTGGATGGCTATGTCGAACTGCTGGCGCGGGATAAGGTCCTTGAGCTTGAGGCAAATCTTGCGGCCGAAGTCGTAGGCATGGTCCTCGTGGATGAGGGTGGACAGGGCGTCGGCAGGGTCGCCGTTGAGGAGGATGTCGAGCTTGACAAGCCGCGCCGGGCGATAGCCTTTGATATGGTAATCAAATGAGGCATAGCCCTTTGAGATGGACTTGAGTTTGTCGTAGAAATCGAATACGATCTCCGACAGGGGCATCTCGTAGGTCAGCTCCACGCGGTCGGAGGTGATGTAGTGCTGGCCGATGAGGGTGCCGCGCTTATCGATGCAGAGCTTCATCACCGGGCCGTAGAATTCGGTGTTGGTGATGATCTGGGCACGGATATAGGGCTCTTCGATATGGTCGATGAGGGTGGGAGCGGGAAGACCCGAAGGGTTGTGTACGTCGAGGCACTCCCCTTTTGTCGTGTAGACCTTGTAGGAGACGTTGGGGACGGTGGTTATGACGTCCATCGCAAACTCGCGGAAGAGACGTTCCTGGACGATTTCCATGTGGAGAAGGCCGAGGAAGCCGCAGCGGAAGCCGAAGCCCAGGGCAAGGGAGCTTTCCGGCTCATAGACGAAGGAGGCGTCGTTGAGCTGGAACTTTTCGAGCGTGGCGCGGAGGTCTTCGTAGCGGTCGGCCTGGACGGGGTACATGCCGGCGAAAAGCATCGGCTTCACTTCCTCGAACCCGGCGATGGCCTCGCTGCAAGGCCTTGCAACATGAGTGATTGTGTCGCCGACCTTGACTTCGGCGGCCGACTTGATGCCGGATATAATGTAGCCCACGTCGCCGCAGGATACCTCCTCAGTGGGCTGCAGACGCAGTTTCAGCACTCCGACTTCGTCAGCTTCGTATTCCATCCCGGTGTTGAAGAACTTGACTTTGTCGCCCTTGCGGATGGAACCGTTCTTGACCTTGAAATAGGCTATGATGCCGCGGAAGGAATTGAACACCGAATCGAAGATGAGGGCCTGGAGGGGGGCCTGGGGGTCGCCCTGCGGGGCGGGAATCTTCTCGACGATAGCGTCCAGAAGAGGCGCAACGCCTTCGCCCGTGCGGGCGGATACCTTATATACATCTTCGGGGTTGCATCCAAGCAGGTCGCACACCTCGTCGGTCACGACCTCGGGACGGGCCGAATCCATGTCTATCTTGTTGAGCACCGGGATGATCTCCAGACCATGGTCGATGGCCTGGTAGAGGTTGGAGATGGTCTGGGCCTGAATGCCCTGGGAGGCATCCACGACCAGCAGCGCCCCCTCGCAGGATGCGATGGAACGGGACACCTCGTAGGAAAAGTCCACGTGCCCGGGAGTGTCGATAAGGTTAAGGAGGTATTTTTCACCATGGTAGAGGTATTCCATCTGGATGGCGTGGCTCTTGATGGTGATGCCCTTTTCCTTTTCGAGGTCCATGTCGTCGAGCACCTGGTTTTCCATGTCGCGGTCGCTCAGGGTCTTGGTAAGTTCCAGCAGGCGGTCGGCCAGGGTGCTCTTGCCATGGTCAATATGCGCGATGATGCAGAAATTGCGAATGTGCTTCATAATTTGCAAAGATAAGGATTTTCCGCAAGAATCAACGCTGCTGCCGGTCGCGGTATTGCTTCGGGGTCACCCCGAATTTTTTCTGGAACTCCCTGTAGAAATAGGCCTTGTTGGCGAATCCGCAGGCGTACATGATTTCCTGGACCGTCTTGTTCGAGGTCTTGAGCAGCTTCAGGGCATTTTCCAGGCGGATGCTGCGGATGAATTCGGTCGGCGACATTCCGACAAGGGACTTCAGCTTGCGGTAAAGCTGCATCTTGCTGAGCGCAGCCTCGCGGGCAACGTCTTCGGCCGAGAGGGCGCTGTTGTCAATGTTGCGGATGATGATATCCGACACCATGACAATCAGGGCCTTGTCCTCATTCTTGACCGTCTTGTGGGCCAGCTCCTGAACCGAGGCGCGAGCGGAACCGCCATATTCCCTGTTGACCTTTCCGCGGCCGAGCAGGCTTTCGGAGACGGCCGTCAGGTAGCGGGGGTTGATGGGCTTGGGAATATAGGCGTCGGCACCCTTTTCCAGGGCCTCGATGTGACGGTCGACCGAGTCGGAGGCCGACAGCATAATCACGGGAATATGGCGCAGGATGCGTTCTGCTCTCACCCGTGTCACGAACTCCATGCCGTCCATGTCGCCCAGCCGCATGTCGCATATGACCAGCGAGGGCGAGTACGCCTGCATCTTGCCGATAGCATCATTGCCGGATTGCGACTCGATGATATTGAAGCGGTAGGACATCAGCGCACCGATGAATGCGCGTATGCCGGCGTCGTCCCCGACAATGAGGAGGTCGGCATCCTGCAGCATTTCGGGCTGGAGGCTGTCGTTTTCACGGCGGACAGCCCGCTGCTCCGGAACGGTCGGGACCGGGATGTCGTCCACTGCCGCAATCAACTGTTTGACAAGTGTATGCATTCGGTCCGAACCGGCCTCGATGGTTTCCAGATACTGCCTCTGGTCGGACGACAGGCGCCCTTTCTGCAGGCGCTCGCCGGGCCCCTGCATCAGCGTGAGCGCATTGGAGAATTCATAGCCCATGTCGCTGTAGAACTTGAGCCGCGCCCGCGTGATTTCCTGCGTCTTGCGGGCCTCTTCCCTGTCGCGGAAAAACTTTACGACGGCCTGAAGGATACCTACGATCAGCAATATATAGAAGAAGAAGGCCACGGGGCTTTCCCACCAATGGGGCAATATCCTTATCGGGAGGACATAGCCCTCTTCGAGCCACTGGCGGGACGAAGACGAACATTTTACCCTGAGGGTATATCTGCCGGGCCGAAGGTTGGAAAAGACTATGGTCGAAGACGTGCCCAGACGGACCCAGTCCGCATTGAAACCATCCAATTTGTATTGCAGCTCGCAGCGCCGCGAATTGATGTAGTCCAACGGGATGAAGCGGAAGCTGAAAGAACCCGGGCCATGCCGGAGAGTCAGACTGCCGCCGCGAAGATGTTCCTGAAGCGGAGCCGGCTTGTTCTCAAGATGGAATGAATCCAGAAGAAGGGGCGGAAAATAGCCGCTGTCACGGGACTGGCGTGGGTCCAGGCGGCTGAAACCGCGGATACCGCCGAACCAGATCAGGCCCGAAGTCGGGCTGCGATAATATGCCCCGTCGGAAAATTCATTGTCCTGCAGGCCGTCCGTGGCATCGAAGGAGATTATTTCCCCGGTCTTGGCATCAAGCAGCGCGAGGCCCCTGTTGGTGCTGACCCACAGGCTGCCGTAGTCGTCCGGAACTATGCCGTGTATCGTGTTGTTCGGCAGTCCGTCACGTTCGGTGTAGCGGCGTCGCAGGCCTTCCGCGCCGATTAGTTCCAGACCGGCGCTTGTGCCTGCCCAGACGGAACCGTCGTCGCCAAGCAGGAGCGAGAGGACATCGTACTCCGAGGGGATTGCCTCCACGGTGTCGTCGTCAAGATGGAGCCGCCGTACTCCGCCGCCGCGCGTACCTATCCAAAGAGTGGAGTCCTTGCCGTCGATGACGGAATAGACGACGTTGCTTCCAAGCACGGATGCGTCGTAACGCCTTGCGGAGATCATCGTGTGGCCTTTCAGGGTGATGCGCATGAGGCCGCCGCCGGCAGTACCTAGCCACAGGGTGTCGCGTCCGCGTGGGAGGATGTCGTAGACCGACGAGGGAGTCATGGCGCGCAACGAGTCGGGGACCTCCAGACGACGGATGACCGAGCCGGGCTTTTCAATATAGTTGAGTCCGGTGCCGTCGGTGCCCATCCAGAGGGTCTGTCCGTCGTCGGCCATGCAATAAACGGAGTTGGACAGCAGACGGTCGCCGGCGGTGACATGCCTTACCACTTCGCCCTCGGAGGAAAACAGGAACAGGCCGGACCCTTTCGTCCCGACCAGAATACGTCCGGATTCCGCGTCTTCGCTGAAACAACGAACGGCGCTGCCTCCGAAGACATCCCGAGTGGAGAAGAATATCTGCCCGTCGGGCTTTATCATGGCGACGCCGCGCATGTCCGTTCCTGCCCAGAGGATATCCTGAGTGCCTTTGTAGACTGAAAGCACGGGGACACCGCCGAGCAAGGTTACGCCCCCGGCATGAAGCCCGTCGCCCCTGGCTTCGTACATGGTCATTCCGTCGTCGAAGCAGTCGTTGTTGCCTTTGAAGCGGTCCAGGACGGGGTCGGAAGGGACCCGGGTATCGCCGCGATAGATATTTCCGCCCTTATCGAGAAAGACCGGCACGTCGCCGTCCATGCGGAACCTCCTGACATTCAGGTCGCTGTCGAGCAATTTACCGAAACGTCCGCCGGCGAGCGAATAGAGTCCGGACCTGTCGACGAAGACATACACGCCCGTCGAGTCAAGATACATGGAAAACGGCTGCTCTCCGCCTTGGGTGTAGGACTTTTCGGAAAAGAAACGTTCGAAGCGGCCGGTTGCGGAGTCGAACCTGTCGACGCCGCGGTCGGTGCACACCCAGAGGCGGCCGACGGAGTCTTCACGGATGTCGCGAACGACGTTCCCGCTTATGGAGCGGGGGTCGCCGGCGGAGTATTTCCACACTGAGAAATTGCGTCCGTTCCAACTGTTGAGACCGTCCCAGGTGCCGAACCACATGAGGCCGCGCGAGTCTTGGAAAACAACGTTGACCGAACTGTTGGAAAGGCCGTCGGAACTGGTGAGAAACTCAACATCTCCCGTCTGGGCGGACAGGCTAAGGGGAGCGAGCAGGAAAAACAGCAGAACGGACAGTTTCCTCATAAAAACGTTGTAATTTACGCACAAAGTTATACAAAAATTGCAAAATCGAAAAATATGTACACTTAATTGAAGGGAATGTATACCATTTAGCGGGCGCGAAACGATAATTTTGCGAAAACTAAAACACATAGCCAATGGACATCGCAAAACGCAACCCCGCGAACCCCATTCTCCGTCCGGCCGACCTTAAGCCGTGCATCCCCGGAATGGAGATTACGTGCCTTCTGAACCCCGGAGTTTTCCGGATGAACGGCAAGACCTGGCTCCTTCTGCGCGTAGCGGAAAGGCCCGTCCAACAGGAAGGCGTCATCAGTTTTCCCGTATATAATGAATCAGGCGAGATCAAGGTCCTGTCCTTCGACAAGAACGACCCTCAGCTCGACGCCTCCGACCCGCGCGTAATCGGCTACAAGGGCCAGAACTATCTCACAACCCTATCTTACCTCCGTCCCGTCTGCAGCGACGACGACGTCCATTTCGTGGAAGATCCGGCCGTCAGGCCCATCTTCGGCGAGGGACCGCAGGAATCCTTCGGCATTGAGGACTGCCGCGTCGCCACCATGGAAGACGGATATTTCCTTACATTTACCGAAGTTTCCCCCGTCGCCGTCGGAGTCGGCCTCATCGGGACCCGCGACTTCAAGACCCTGGACCGCGAGGGCATGATTTTCCCGCCCCACAACAAGGACTGCGCCCTTTTCGAAGAGAAGATCGGCGGGAAATACTATGCGTTCCACCGCCCCAGCAGCCCTGAGCTCGGTGGCAACTACATCTGGGTCGCCGAATCGCCCGACCGCATACACTGGGGCAGGCATATATGCATTGCCACGACGCGCCCCGGCAGCTGGGACAGTGCCCGCATCGGAGCCGGCGCCGCACCTATCCGCACCCCGGAAGGCTGGCTGGAAATCTACCATGGCGCCAATCACGAGAACCGCTACTGCCTCGGTGCCCTTCTCCTCGACCTCGACGACCCGACCAAGGTCCTGGCCCGCAGCAAAGAGCCCATCATGGAACCCATTGCGGACTACGAAAAGACCGGATTCTTCGGCAACGTGGTCTTCACCAACGGCTACTACATGAAAGACGCCGACACCATCCAGATGTTCTACGGAGCCAGCGACGAGGTAATCTGCAGCGCCCAGCTCTCCGTGCGGGAAATCCTCAACACCCTGTAAGCCATGTTCAAGGAATTCAAGTTTTTCCTGTCGCAGCCGCTCAACGTCAAGACCCTGCTCATCACGAACCTGCTGTTCGCGATGGTGCTGCCCCTTATCAATATTTTCGCGGGCGCGTATGTCCTGAGGACCACGGGCAACAATTTCACCATCCTCATCGCCTTTCAGCTGTGCATGTACATCGGCATCGTCCTTTCCGCGATAGGCAACGGCCTGCTGATGAAGTATTTCAAGTCCGTGCAGCTGTATGGTTTCGGTATCCTGATTTCGTCCGTCTCGCTTATCGTCCTGATGTTCCTGAAAAACCCGTCGACGGCGGTAATCTGCCTCGCAGGGCTTTTCATCGGCCTTGCCACCGGCTTTTTCTGGACCAACCGCTACCTGCTGACCCTGTATTCGACCACCGACGACGGGCGCAACTATTTCTTCGGCCTTGAGTCCCTGTTCTTTACGATCTGGAACATCGTGATTCCCGTAGCCGCCGGCCTCATCATCCAGTTCACCGGAACCCACACCCTGTTCGGACACGAACTCTCCGTGGACAACGGCTACCAGTTCCTGACGATCCTCGCGCTTATCATCAGCGTAGCGGCCTGCATGGTACTCTCGCGGGGCAATTTCCGCACTCCGGAAAGCAAGAATTACTTCCACCTGCGTTTCCACCGCCTTTGGCAGAAGATGCTTACCCTTGCCGGGCTGAAGGGCATGGTGCAGGGCTTCATCGTCACCATCCCGACCATCCTGATCTTCAAGTTTATCGGCAATGAAGGCTCCCTGGGCCTTATCCAGGGCCTCAGCGGCGCCCTTACCGCCATCGTCGTCTATATCCTCGGACGCATCTCCAAGCCCAAGCACAGGATGGCCATCTTCGGAGTGGGTCTGCTGGTATTTTTCATCGGCGCCCTGGTCAGCAGCATCCTCTTCTCCGCCGCCGGCGCCCTGACGTTCATCATCTGCAACGTCATGTTCCAGCCGCTCCACGACCTGGCCTATTTCCCGACGATGATGAAGACCATCGACGCGGTCAAAGTGCTCGAGGGCCGCGAGGAATACACCTATATAATGAGTCACGAGGTGGGGCTTTTCGCAGGGCGCGCATTCGGCATGCTGCTCTTCATCGTCATCGCATTCGCCTTTGGCGAGGGCGGGGCCGACATCGCCGTAAGGTACGCCGTGCTGATCGTGGCGGCCATCCAGCTGCTCTCCCTGCCGCTGGCCAAATCCATTGTCAAGGACATCGATACCAAATACAGCAAATGAAACGCCTGATTATTCTTTCGGCCCTGCTCGCAGTCGCCTGCAGCGGCCGGTATGAAGGACAGCCCGTCCCGCAGCAGGACATCGCCAGGGTGGAAATGATGCCGTCCCTCCCGCAGCCGCTCAAAATCCTGGACTGGAGGCAGAAGGCCCTTGATTTCGACGCCTATGCATTCGACTTCGACTCCAAGCTCCCGGCCGGTCCCGTCATCTGGCTGGACGATTCCCGCAGGAACATCGACCAGCAGACCTTCGGGCTCTACACCGCGATGAAGGACGCCCGTCAAGGTCCCGACGTCAACGGCGGGGAATTCCACGAAAGCCTCTGCATCCTCCACACCCTCCTGGGAGCCGGACTCTGCGGCATAGACAAGACCGACCAGAACGGCTACAACTGGGTGAAGATGGCCCAGAACTACTTCAACACCGACAACGGCTGGAACATCGTCATGAACAACACCTGCCCCGAAGTGGCTCTGCTGGGCGGCGGTTACGGCCGTGACTGGTGGTACGACGTCTATCCCAACATCCTCTTCTACGCCGTCAGCGACATTTTCCCGGGCGTGGACGGAGCCGAGGAAATCCAGCGCACGGTGGCCGAGCAGTTCGCCAAGGCCGACTCCGTCCTGGCCGGCAACTACGACTTCACCTATTTCGACTACGCTCAGATGAAGGGCTGCAACAACTGGATTCCCAAGCAGCAGGACGCCGCAGGCGGCCACGCATGGGTGCTCTACAGCGCATTCCGCAAGTTCGGCGACAAGAAATACCTCGATCACGCGATTTCCGCCCTCAAAGCACTTGAGGGCCAGAAGGAAAGCCGTTTCTACGAGATTCTCCTGCCGATGGGCATCTACACCGCGGCAAGGCTCAACGCCGAGCAGGGATGTTCTTTCGACATAGCGAAAATGCTGGACTGGGTATTCGACGGCTGCACCGCTCCTGACGGACGCAACGGCTGGGGCATCACCGCCGGAAAGTGGGGCGACTACGACATCAGCGGCCTCCAGGGCAGCCTGATCGACCACGGCGGCTTCGCTTTCCTGATGAACAGCATCGACGTTGCATGGCCTTTCGTCCCCATGGTGAAGTATCAGCCTCAGTTCGCAAGGGCAATAGGCAAATGGATGCTCAACAACGTCAACGCCTGCCGCCTGTTCTTCCCCGACCAGCTGCCCGACAAGCACCAGTGCCTGCCCGGCATGCAGGACTACACCAACTCCATCATCGCATACGAAGGCCTCCGCTACGAAGACTTCCGCTTCAATCCCAAGGAGCATGAAGGCGTCCATCCGGTAGCCCTGGGTGACGGCCCGCTATGGAACGAGAAGAATCCGCCGGAGAGCATGTTCAGCGTCTACAGCACCTCGGCCGTTGGCATCCTCGGAGCCATCGTCTCCACGACCGACGTCGAAGGCATCCTCCGCCTGGACTGCCACGCCACGGACTTCTATGCCTCCAAACCGTATCCCGCCTATCTTTACTACAACCCCTACGACGAGGCCAAGACTGTCACATACACCTGTGGACAAGGCGTTTGCGACATCATCGACATCGTCTCCGGGCAGTATCTGGCCAAGGGAGCGGAAGGAACCTGCACAATCACCGTCCCGGCCGACGCAGCCGTGCTGACCGCCGAGGTCCCGGCCGGAAAAACAATAAAAGACAATACTATCCTGTATGAAAAGAGCTATTAGTATCCTGCTTCTGCTTTGGGGCGGCCTCGCCCTGGCGCAGAACCGTGTCACCGGCACCGTCACCGATGCCTCGACCGGGGAAACTCTGATCGGCGTAAGCGTCTATGCGGAAGGTACTTCCGTCGGCGCCGCCACCGATCTTAGCGGCCGCTACGAGATTGTCGTCCCGGAGGGCAAAAACCTTGTATTCGAATACGTAGGCTACAAGTCCGTCACCAAGCCCGTGACCGGGTCGGGAGTCATCGACGCCGCTCTCGAAGAAGACACCGCCTTCCTTGACGAAGTGGTGGTGGTCGGTTATTCCGTAATGAAACGCCGCGATGTGCTCGGCGCCGTCAGCAAGGTCGGCGGCGACAAGCTCGAAAAGGTACCGGTAGCCTCTGTCCAGCAGTCGCTTCAGGGCCGCATCGCCGGTGTCAACGTCACCTCCGAGACCGGTGCTCCGGGTGCAGGCATCTCCGTCCGCGTCCGCGGTACGGGCTCCATCTCCTCGAGCAACGAACCTCTCTACATCGTTGACGGCATCCCGGTGGAAGGCGCCCTCAACACTCTGGCCGCCAGCGACATCGAGGAAATCTCCGTCCTGAAAGACGCCTCCTCTGCCGCCATCTACGGCTCCCGCGCCACCAACGGCGTCGTGCTCATCACGACCAAGACCGGCAAGGACGGCAGCGCCCACGTCTCCTACAACATGCAGGCGGGCGTCCAGTTCCACGGCAGGCTGCCGAAGATGACCAACACCCAGCAGTATATCGAGCTGTACAACGAAGCGACCGTGGCCGACAATGCCGCCTCCGCCATCAAGCGTCAGCTCATCGAAGGCGAATACCTCAAGGATTTCGCCGACGTCAACCACCTGGAGGAAATCTTCCGCGTCGCCCCCATCCATCAGCACGAGCTCTCCGTGAGCGGCGGCAACGGCAAGACCCAGTATCTGGTTTCGGCCAACTACTTCGGCCAGGACGGTATCATCAAGCACTCCGACTACAACCGTGCGGGTGTCCGCGCCAGCATCTCCTCTCAGGTCAAGGACTGGCTGAAGGTCAGCCTCAACGTCAACGGCTCGCTGGCCAACAACCGCCTCCTCGCCTCCTCCGGCGACGGCTACAACAACGACCAGGGCGGCAGCGTCGTGCGTTATGCACTGTTCCGCAACCCTGCCATCCCAGTCTATGACGCCGATGGCAACTACGTCGATTCCCCGTCCGAATACTACGGCAACTCCCTCTACAACTCCTTCTTCGGCAACGGCTACAGCCCTGAAGGACTGGCCGAATACACCGACAGGACCAACAGGACCAAGTCCCTGCTCGCCACCGGCAACGTGATTATCAACTTCACCAAGAACATCTTCTGGAAGACGACCTTCGGTCTGGACTACCGCAACAACGATTTCCGCGTCTTCCACCGTACATGGGGTACCGACGACCGCATCAACGCGACCAACAGCCTGACGGTCCGCAACAATGAAAACGCGAACTGGACGGTCAACTCGACCTTCAACCACTCGATCGAGGCCGGCCGCCACCACATCAACTACCTCGTGGGCGCCGAAGCCATCCGCAACCACGAGCGCATCCAGGACGCCAGCAACGAGAAGTTCGCCAGCAACGACCCCGACCTCCTCTACATCGGCCTCGGAGATGGCACGCTCAACGCCAACACCGGCGAAAACGCCTCCGCGCTCCTGTCCTTCTTCCTCAACGCCAACTACAACTTCGACGGAAAATACTACGTTTCGGCCATCCTCCGCGAAGACGGCTCGTCCCGCTTCAGCAAAGGCAACCGCTGGGGCACCTTCTACTCGGTATCCGCCGGCTGGAACATGGAGCAGGAAGAATTCCTCAAGGATGTATCCTGGCTGAGCAAACTCAAGCTGCGCGCCGGTTACGGTGCCATCGGCAACCAGAATATCGGCCTCTACGCCTATTCTGACCGCTATTCCGGCAAATATTGGTATACCTTCGGCGGCAGTGCCGTGGACGGCTATGCCCAGACAACCCTCGGCAACGCCGAACTCAAGTGGGAGACTTCCCGCCAGCTCAACGCCGGTATCGACCTCGAAGTGCTGGACGGCTCCCTGGGCGCATCCATCGACGGTTACTACAAAGTGACCGACGACATGCTGGTGCAGGAATCCCTCCCGTCATCCGTCGGCCGCACGGCCCCGGCATGGGTCAACAACGGCAGCGTGCTCAACGCCGGCGTCGACCTGGAAATCTTCTACCGCCGTCAGTTCCGCGACTGGGGCTTCGACGTTACCCTCAACGGCGGCTACCTCCACAACGAAGTCCTGAGCCTCGTCTCCCCGATGGTCGGCGGTCTGGTCAATGACGGAGTCAACGCCACCCGCACCGAAGTCGGCCATCCTATCGGTTCCTTCTACATGTACAAGATGGACGGAATCTTCCAGAACGAGACGGAAATCCTCCTCGCGGCCAACCAGGGCAAAAACGTCGTTCCCGGCGACGTGAAATATGCCGATGTCTGCGAAGACGGCGTCATCAACGAAAAGGACCGCACCTTCGTCGGCAGCGCCATCCCGACCTTCACCGCAGGACTCAACCTGGCGTTCAACTGGAAGGGCTTCGACGCCTCCATGTTCTTCCAGGGCGCATTCGGACAGAAGATCTACGTCCAGTACCTGAACGACTCGGAAGGCTTCTACCGCGGCTTCCCGGCCACGCTCCGCTACTACAACGAGCACTGGACGCCCTCCAACCCGTCCACAACCCAGCCCCGCGCCTCCTGGAGCTCGCCCAACAACCGCAAGGTTTCCACCCGCTTCCTCGAGGACGGCAGCTACGTGCGTCTGAAGAACATCCAGCTCGGCTACACCTTCAAGCTGCCCGAAGCCTGGAAAATCTCCCACCTGCGGGCCTACATCGCCGGCAACAACCTGCTGACCTTCACCGGTTACACCGGCCTTGACCCGGAAATGACCGTCAACGCCAACTCCACCTCCGAAGGCGACCGTGCCAACGGCATCGACTGGGGCAACTACCCTGTCGCAAAGAGCGTGACCCTGGGTATCAACTTAACTTTCTAAGGTTATGAAAAAGACGATTACACTCCTTCTGTCAGTCCTGGCTGCAGTATCCTGCAACTTCCTGGATGAGACGCTCAAGGGCGGCTACACGGCCGAAAACTACTATACCTCTGAGAGCAAGGCGGAACTGGCGGTCAACGCCATCTACAACTCCCTTTACGACAACGTGCTGTGGATTTTCGGCGACGTTGCGTCCGACGACTCCGTCAAGGGCGGCGACGACGGCGACCAGCCGCAGATTGGTGAAATAGACCAGTTTATCGCAACGAGCGACAACGGATCCCTCGACCAGTTCTGGAAGAGCACCTACGAGACCATCGCCCGCGCCAACAACGCAATCGACGGAATCTCGGGCATGGAGATCAACGAGACGACGAAAGCCCGCCTCATCGGCGAAGCGAAGTTCCTCCGCGCCTATTCCTATTTCAATCTGGTCAACATTTTCGGCCAGGTGCCGCTGAAAACGCGCACGCAGAACACTTCCGCGGCCATTCACGTGGGTCTTTCCCCCGTCGCCGACATCTATGCCCAGATCGACCGCGACCTGACCGAGGCCGCCGCAGGACTTCCCAAGGGCAACGGCGGACGGGTCGGACGCGGCGCCGCCTACGCCCTGCTGGCCAAGAGCAAGGTTTTCCAGGGCAAGTACGAGGAGGCCCTCGCTGCCATCACTTCGCTGGAGAACAACAATGACGGCTTCGACCTGGAGCCGAACTACGCCGACCTGTTCAAGGAGGGCGGCGAGAACAGCGTTGAAAGCCTGTTCGCCATCCGTTACATGAACACGAAGACCGCCTCCCGCGGCAACAACCTCAACGTCTGGTTCTCCCCCTTCTCGGAAGAAGGCGGCTATCACTTCAACCAGCCGACCCAGTCCTTCGTCGACTGCTTCGACGAGGACGGTGACGTGCGACTCGACGCCTCCATTGGCCGCGACGGCCAACCCTGGTTCAACGGAACGACCTTCCAGGCCGCCTGGGGCAACGTCACAGGCTATCTCGTGAAGAAATACGACACCGACAAGACCGAAGACATCGCCAAGAGCCAGACCATGGTCCCGCAGCATCGCATCCGCTATGCCGAAGTGCTGCTCCTCAAGGCAGAGGCCCTCAACGAGACGGGTGGCGCAGGCGCCGCCGACGCGCTGGATCTCGTGCGCCAGCGTGCCGGACTGGGCAAGGTCAAGGCCGACAACCAGGCCGATCTGCGCGAAGCCATCCGCAAGGAGCGCCGCCGCGAACTCGGATTCGAGTTCCACCGTTTCTTCGACGTGATGCGCTACGGAAAGGACTACGCCGTGGCTGCCCTGGGCTCCGCCTGCTGGCCGTCCGACCGCTACTATTTCCCGATTCCGCAGAGCGAAACGGAAGCCAACGCGGCCCTCAAATAAGGTATTACTAAAATCAAAACCAAATACTTATTCATTAACCATTAACCAAACAAACGCAATGAAAAAAATTTTTGCAATTGCTTTTGCCGCCATCGCGATTCTCGCCATTGGTTGCAAGCCCGAAGGCACAAAGGACAACGGCAGCGTCGACAAGACCGAACTGACCGCGCTGATCGCCCAGGCCAAGACCCTCGTCCAGGGTGCCAGCACCACGACCTATCCTCAGGCCGCCATCGACGAATTCAACAAGACCATCACCGCAGTCGAAGGTGCAGTGGATCAGGCAACTTCCGCCGCTTCCGTGGCCAGCCTCGTTTCCCGTCTGGGCGACGCTATCACGACTTTCAAGGAGTCTGCAGTCGACGCCATCAAGACCGCCGACACCATCTTCAAGCTCAGCTTCGACGAAGGTGAGGGCACCGAGCTCAAGACCACCGGCAAGAACCAGTGGACCGCCAAGTTCCAGAAGGGCGCCGAGGAAATATTCCCTGAGACCAAACTCCCCGAGTTCGTCGACGGCAAGGTTGGCAAGGCCCTCCATTTCGCCGATGCTTCCCACCTTTCCATCGCCGACTACGATGCCAACGCCCTGACCGGCCTCGGCGCAATCTCCATCGCTTGCTGGGTCAAGCCCGACGAGCTCCGCGCCTCCAACTACATCGTTTCCCTCGACAGCTGGCATGTTTGGAAGTTCCAGACCCAGGACGGCGGCAAACCGTTCTTCACCTTCACTACGAACAACGGTTGCTCCGATATGGACAACGAGCACGATGCTTCCGTCGCAGTTGGCCGCTGGGATCACCTTGTAGTCACCTGGACCAACGAGACCGGTGAGGTCAAATTCTATGTCAACGGCGAACTGACCAAGACCTGGGCTGGCAACGCCCATATGGACGGCACGAAGGAGAAGCACGGTGCAGGCACCAAGATCGCTCCCATCGCAAGTGACAGGACCGAGATTGTCGAACTGGCCATCGGTTCCGACGAGACCATCGGCATGAAGCGTGGCACCGACAACGCCGAAATCGCAAAGTGGGATGCTTATTTCCATGGCGCCATCGACGAACTTGCAGTCTACAGCGTCGCCCTTTCCCAGGGTCAGATTAGCAAACTCTACAACGACCAGAAGTAATTTCTGCCCAATTAAGCCGGCGGCGGCTGATCCTGCCGCCGGTTTCCAATTTTCCCGTCAGTTATGAAAAGATTCATGGTCCTGCTGGCCGTCGCAGGCTGCCTGTACGGCTGCAACAACAACCGGGATATCACCGGTGGAAACGAGGAGGAGCCCGTATTCGACGCGTTGCTCGGATTCCCGGTCAAACAGGTGTCCATCCCCCGCATCGACAATATGCCCAACCTCCCCCAGCCCTACAAGATGCTGCCCTGGAGGCAGAAAGCGCTGGACTATGACTCCTACGTCTTCGACTGGAACACCAAGGACGATGTACGTCCGCTCATTTGGATCGACAACACCCGCCAGAATGTCGACCAGGAGACCTTCGGACTGAAGACCACCGTCGGCGACCCGCGACAGGGCGGAGGCGGCAGCCATGAGGGCATCAACACCATCGCCGCCGTCATGGGCGCCGGCCTGGTGGGCATCGACAAGACGTCCCAGGACGGCTACAACTACCCCAAGATGCTGCAGAACTACTTCTCACGCAATACGAAGTGGAACATCATGCTCAACAACACGACGGGCTTCGCAGGCGACTGGTGGTACAACGTCCTGCCCAACCTGCTCTACTACGGGGTATGCGACCTTTTCCCGGGCGTGGAAGGGGCGGATGAAATCCAGCGTTCAATCGCCGACCAGTTTGCGAAAGCCGACGAGACCATGGGCGACAACTACAGCTACACCTTCTTCAACTACTACTCCCTGCACGGGTTCAAGACCAATATTCCCGCTCAGGAGGATGCCGCCGCCGGCCATGCCTACGTGCTGCTGCAGGCCTACAACAAGTTCGGAGACAGCCGCTACCGTGACCGCGCAATCCACGCGATGGACGTGCTGAGCAGCCAGTCGCAGAGCCGGTTCTATGAAATCCTGATGCCGTTCGGCGCCTACTGCGCCGCCTATCTCAATGCAACCGCAGGGACGGCCTACGACGTGCCGAAGATCCTGAAATGGTCCTTCGACGGCTCCCGCGGCCGCTGGGGATGGGGCGTTGTCTGTGAGCGCTGGGGCGATTACGACGTCCACGGCCTCCAGGGCAGCATCACCGACGGCGGTGGCTACGCCTTCCAGATGAACTGCTACGAAATGGCCTGGCCGCTGGTTCCGATGGTAAAATATGACCCTTCACTGGCCACCGCCATCGGCAAATGGATGCTCAACAACGCCAACGCCTCCAGGCTGTTTTTCCCGCTGGAAATCGACGACGACCACCAGGCCTGCCCGGAGCTTAAGAACCTGACAGGCAACATTATCGGCTACGAAGGACTGCGCAAGACCGACAGGTACGGCAAGATTTCCGCCGTGCCGGTCGCCGAGGGAGACGGACCGTCATGGACGAGCGGCATGCCGCCCCAGACGATGTTCAGCCTCTACAGCACCTCTCCCATCGGTATCTTCGGCGCAATCATCTCCACGACGGATGTTGAATGCATCCTTTCGCTCGACTGCAACGTGACGGATTTCTATGCCGCCCGGCCGTTCCCCTGCCATCTGCTGTACAATCCTTACGACGAAGACAAAACGGTCACATACAAGCCTGAGGGCAAACAGGCATATGACCTGCTGGACGGCGTCGCATGCGACTATGCCGCCAATGGAAAGACCGGAGACTGCACCGTCACCATCCCGGCCGGAAAAGCGGTGCTCCTCTATGAAATCCCCGCCGGCACCCGCATCATGCAGCGCGGAAAGGTGTTCCTCACCGAAGACGGCAAAGTGATTGCCTATTGCGACTGAACCGAAAGTTTGCAGAAAAAGCCAATAATCGCTATATTCGCATTGTCCAAACCATGGCAATGACTCTATGAAAAAGCGATTAAGCATCATCGCGCTGCTGTTTTTTGCGCTGACCCAGGGTTGCCGGCCCGACCTTGACACGCAGGATCCCGTCCCTTTCGAACCGTCCGAAGAAGTCGATCCGAAACCGACGCCCGGGTCTGAACCCGAGCCCGAACCGGAACCCGAACCCACCGGCCCGAAATCCGACAAATGCGATCTCACATCCCTCAAATTCCCCGTCTCCATCAACCCCGGCCTCTCCGTGGCGCCCGTTGTTAAAATAAGGAATATCAAGGGGATAAACCTCATAATGGCCACATTCCCCGAAGGGTCCGACCTGAGCGCCATCGTGCCGTTCTTCGCCGTAAGCAAGAAAGCCAAGGCCATCGTGGGCGGGCAGACGCTGGTGAACGCAAGCACCGCCATCGACCTTGCCGCCAACAAGACCCTTACCGTCGAGGCCGAAGACGGCGAGCACCGCAAAGACTACCTCCTCCTCGTCAGGACCGGCAACGTCGAAATAGACGAAAAGGTCTATGACTTCATGGAAGGCAGCAACCTGCCGGCCGTGGGCATGGCCATAACCAAGGACGAGAAGATAGTCTACGTCGGAAGCTACGGCCTGGCGGAAGCCGAATTCCAGAACCCGGTCCCCTGCACCGACAGACACCTCTTCCGCCTTGCGAGCGTAAGTAAAAGCCTCACAGCTATTTGCATAATGTCGCTTTGCCAGGACGGGAAGCTCAGCCTCGACGACAAGGTCTTCGCGCCGGGCGGAATCCTCGCCAGCCTCTACCCCGGCACCCACGCAGCAAGGGTGGACGACATAATGGTCAAGCACCTCCTCTCCCACCTCTCGGGCTGGAACAACACCCTCGCCGGAGACGACCCCGCTTTCTCCTGGAACGTCAACTACAGGAACAAGACCCTCCAGCAGCGCGTGGAATATCTGGTGAAAAACGTCTCTCCGTCAACCCCGGGCACGAGCTACAGCTATTTCAACACGGGTTTCTGCATCCTCGGACAGGTAATCGAGGCGGCGAGCGGCAAGAGCTTCGAAAGCTACCTCAAGGAGGTCGCGGCCAAGGCCGGGGTCAGCGACATCTGGGTCTCCAAGACCGCAAAGAGCGACAAGCGGGACAACGAATGCATCTTCTATTCCCAGAACAACGCCTATCCCTACGACAACAACATGGAAGTCGCCGCGGCCTGCGGAGGTATCATCGCAACGCCGACCGACCTGATGAAGATCATGCTGGCAGTCGACTACGGAACGGCCGTCCCCGACATCCTGTCGCATGAATGGCTCAACACCATGTACGCCAACAGAACCACCTCAACCGCCGTCGGATATGGTTACGGCTGGCAGGTTGGCCACTACACCCTCGGCAATGTCGCGACTTGGCACACCGGCAACCTTGCCGGCACGGCGGCATTCTGGGTCCGCGGCAAGAACGGAGTAAACGGCGTAATACTCTGCAATTCCCGTTATTCCTCGAACGACGCGGCAATGATGACGACCCTCGCCGAATCGATGTCGGTCGTCAAAGACGATTATTGATAAGTCCGGCCAGATCTTCCGGACTCATGCCGTCGAAATAGCGCTCACAACCCTCGCAGGCCTTTGTCAGGCTCTCCCGGTCGGCTCTCACCCCTTCAAGACGCGAGGCGAGGCCGTCTGCCGGCATGTTGCCAAGGTAGTCGCCCCCGAAGCTAAGGCCGCGGATCAGGCCGTGGTCGACGGAAAATGTGGCCTCCACGGTGCCGCAGGCGAATTTTTTCCTTACGCTGAACTCCCCTCTCGGCGAACGCCCGTAGATCCATTCCCAGGTGCGGAATTTTTCGTCGGCATCGCGCCGGACGGCGTCAAGTTGCCCGGCTGTCAGGGTTATCGGCCCGTCGCCGCAGGACAGGATTTCTCCCAGTGCGGCACGGAACGCCCCTATATCCGGCAGGCCCGGGAGGAATTCCTTAAGGTTGGCGACCCTGCTGCGGACCGAAGTCACGCCGGCGCTTGAGAGCTTGCTCCCCGGTACGGCCAGAGCGCTGGTAAGCACCTCCAAATCAACATCGTACATCAGCGTGCCGTGAATCATCAGACGGTCCTTCCACACCCTTTTCGCGTAGCCGGAGCATTTCCGCCCTTCAACGAGAATGTCGTTGCGGCCCGACACCTCGGCCGGGACGCCAAGCCTGCGCAGCGCATCCGCAACCATGGTCACATAGGCCGGATAGTCGCGCTCGAGGTCGCGGGAACGGCCTGCGATGGTGTAGTTGAGATTGCCGAGGTCGTGATAGACTGCGCCGCCACCAGTCACCCTCCGCGCCAGGGCGATGCCATGCTCTTCCAGATAAGGCAGGTTCACCTCGGCGAAAGCATTCTGGCTCAGGCCGATAATGACGGAAGGGGCATTTTGCCAGAGGACGAAGACCGGCTCGTCCAGCCGAAGCCCCTCCAGGACAAATTCGTCCATGGCCATATTAAGGTGGGGGTCGGTCGAGGGGTAGCTCAGGCTTTTCATAGCAGGGACTGGATTACGGGCAGGATATATGCCTTAGTCGCAGGATAGTCAGGCAGATGGCGGCCGGGATAGCGGACGCCCTGCCCGGGATAGTGGAGCTCGAATTCGTCGCCGCAGCGGACCATTTCGTCCTCCGTCGCAAAGCAGCCGCGGGTTATCGAGCGCTCAGCCTCGTCCAACCCGATGAACTCGCCGTCTTCCAGCAATTTATAACCGGCGCAAATCTCGTCCGTAATGAGGAAATCTTCGGCTCCGTCAGCGCGCGGGGAAAGGTATTTCACCCGGCCTTTCATCGTGGAAAGGAGGCGCGAGGGATGCAGGTCGGGATTGACCAGCACCTTGCGGAAGCCGCGAAGTTTCTGGGCCATGAAACCGCCCAGGGACAGCCCCACGATGATGTCGGGCCGCTCCGAAGCACATATATCATGCAGGAGTTTCATGGCGGCGCCGGGCTCGATGGGCACGTCAGGGGCGATTACCTCGCAGTGAAGCAGTATGCGAAGGGTCGAGGCCATCTTGTAGGCCCCGGAAGAGGCAAGACCGTGGATGAACAGCGCTTTCATTGCTTCATCCCGGACTTGTCGGAGAAGAAAACCTGCAGCCTGCCGTCCTGGGCCATGGATGCTGTAATCTCGCCGGCAGGGACGGTCCACACTGCCGTGAAATGGCATTTCCCGTATTCCAGGGCGCGCAGTCCGTCCTTTTCGGAGTAAGGATAGTCGAATGCCTCTTTCTTGAGGGACGGCTGTCCGTATTCGGCCGACAGCATCATCAACGAAGTGTCGTACTGGTTCTTGAGCGCCTGCCATGATGCTGCCCGCGGATAGGCGACTACGAGCAGGCAGACCTCCCCCGTAGATGGCGAAGTGCCGAGGGTCAGCGTGACTTCGTCGCCACGGTATTTCCCACGTAGCTGGGACGGGCCGGCCGGCTTGAATTTCTGCTTGCGGAGGGCCCGGATGCAGTCGTCGACGTTGCCGCACAGCGGTACGCCCTGGAACGAAATATGGTCCTGGGCATACCCTGCAAGGGAAAACAGGGCCAGAATGACAATCAGTACGATGCGCTTCATCGTTTCCAGATATTGGACATTTCTTCCAGCTGGCGGCCCTTGGTCTCGGGAACGAGGAAGATCGCCCAGAGAAGGTGGAGCACCATCATGACGAGGAAGAAACCGAAGATCACTTCAGGAAGGAATTTCGCAGCGGCGATGGGGAACACCAGGGTGATGAACGCGGAAAGGACCCAATGGGTAAATGCGCCCAGCGACTGCCCCTGTGCCCGAACCGCCGTGGGGAAGATTTCGGCCATGATGACCCAGATAACGGCGCCCTGACCGACGGCATGCGAGATGATGAAGAGGATGACGCCCGCCGTGGCGACGACGCCGGCGCCCGCATGGAAGGCTATCGTACACGCAAGCAGCGAAACCACGTAGCCGATGCCGCCGATTATGAGCAGGGTCTTCCGGCCGAGGCGGTCGATGAGGTTCATCCCGATTATGGTGCCAATCGCGTTGAAAACGCCCGTCAGGGCTACCAGAGACAGGGCCGTCTGGTCGCTGAAGCCTGCCATCATGTAGATGCGCTTCATGAAATACATGACGGCGTTGATGCCTGAAAGCTGATTGAAAAACGCCACCGAAATCGCCAGCAGGATAGGCTTGAGATTGGCTTTGCAGAAGAAAACTGCTCTCGACGGAGAGGCTCCGGCGCGCAGGGCGTCACGCTCGGCCAGCCAGCGGGGAGACTCGATGAGGAAGGGGCACAGCACGGCGAAAAGCAGTGCCGGAACCGCCTCTGCACCAAGCATCCAGCGCCACATGTCGGGGCCGCCTTCGGTGCCGATAAGGAGGTTGACAAGCTGCGAGGCGCACATACCCAGCACGACATCCAGCTGGAAAATAGCCGTCATCAGGCCGCGTTTTTCCGCAGGGGAAATCTCGGCGATGTAGACGGGCGCGGCGGTGGAGGAGCAACCTACCGCGAGTCCGCCGATGAAGCGGGCTGCAATAAGGGTGGCGGGACCCGTGGCGAGGGCGCTCCACAGCGCCGACACCAGATAAAGGATGCCGATGACCGAGAGCGTGGGCTTGCGGCCAAAGCGGTCGGTAATACGGCCTCCGAACAGGGCTCCGAGCACCGTTCCCCATAGGGCGGAACTCATCACCCAGCCGTGAAGAGACGGGGAAAGCGAAAAGGCCTGCTGGATCTGCTGCTCGGCTCCGCTGACAACGGCCGTGTCGTAGCCGAACAGGAAGCCTCCCATGGCGGCCACAAGGGCCAGGAACCAAAGATTTGTCTTTCTCATTGTCTGTCGGATTTGTTGCATTCCTGCGCCACGAAACACACCCTGTGGCTTTCGAGCGCTTCGTCAAGGGGGGCAGACGGGCGGCCGCCTTCGCGGATGGCCCGGAAAAAGTCTTCGACCACGGCATGGTCGGCATAGGCGTGGAGCGGAAGCCGTGAGGCCTCGGTGAAGTCTTCCCGCCTGCCGTTTGCGCCCTGGATGAGGATTTCCGTTTCGCGGGCCTCTATCGTGCCCTTTTCGCAGCGGAAGATGCTCACGCGGCCTTCACGCGGGGTTATTCCGTCCATCTTCATCACGACGGGGATGTCGCCGAGCCGGAACGAAACGGTCTGGCGGTCGAAAACGTCGTTGTCGCAATGGAACACGCAGCGGCCGAAGCGGCCCTCGGTCAGCTCGCGCTCCACAACGTCGGAAAGCGTCTGGCCGTCGGGAATCACGAAACTTCCGGTCCATTCGCGGCGACGGCGATAAAGGTCGACCGCGCTATAGCGGCACACCTGCTCCATCGGGCAGTCGATGCAACGGGCCGTGCTGCCTGCGGGCGCATTGGACGGGCAGAAAAACGACAGGCTGCCTTCGGAGCGTATTTCGCTCGCCTTGCCGCCAAGAAGCCACAGGAGCATATCCACGTCGTGGCAGCATTTGGAAAGGAATATCGGGGCGCTTTCTTCCGCCTTGGACCAGTGGCCGCGGACGTAGGTGTGTCCCATGCGGTCGGGGCCTATGAACTCCGTATGCTCGACCGAAACGACGCGACCAAGCTCCTCGGAATCAATTATATCCTTGATCCTACGGTAGTAAGGGTGGAAGCGCATGACATAGCATATGCCCACCGGGATGCCGGCGGCGAGCCTCTCCAGCTCCTGGCATTCTTCCCACGTACATGCCGCCGGCTTTTCCAGGAGCGCGGGGCATTTCATTGCAAGGAGCCCCCGCATCTGGGAATAATGGACGCGGTCGGGAGAAGCGACTATGGCGGCGTCGACCTCTATTCCGCTGCTGAAGAAACTTTCAGCGTCGGCAAAACACGCGGCACCGGGCACTCCGTAGCGGCGGCGTGCCCAGGCGCGATTAAACTTATCCGGCTCGATGACGGCCGCCAGGACCGCCTCTTTCGGATGCATGTCAAGATAGCTCAAGTACTTGCGCGCCCGGTTGCCCAGGCCGAAAACAACCAGCCGCAGTCGTTCCATAGGCTATTTCTTCTTTTTCTTTTCGAGATCAAGTACACGGATGTTACGCAGTTTCAGACCGTCGCCGTGGCCGCAGAAGGAGATGTAGCCACGCTCGCGGAAGAGACCGGGGTGGTTGCGGCCGTCGATCATGTAGGGATTGTGGTTGCTTCCGTCGGGAGCGACAGCATGTCCCTTGCAGGCCTTGCGCAGGTCGGCATCGAGGATGACCTCGCCGTTGACGGTGCACTTGATGCGGTCGCCCTCAACGCGGATTTCCTCGGTGGACCATTCGCCCAAAGGCTTGTGGACCAAGCGTTTCGCAGGGACGATACCGTAGGCGGAGCCATGGACCTGGTAGTCGTGCAGGCCGGCGTACATCGGGGCGTCGTGGTCGAGGATCTGGCACTCGCACATGGCATCGAATGCGGCATCTACGCCCATCGGGGTGCGGATACCGACGCCGTTGTTGATGCCTTCGCGCACGAAGCAGAACTCGAAGCGGAAGACGAAGTTGCGGTATTCCTTGATGGTGTAGAGGTTGCCGGTGGCGCCATAGCCGGCCGACACGTAGATTGCCCCGTTGACGGGAGTGTAGCCTTCCTTGTCGCCCTGCCACTTGTCGAGGTTGGTGCCGTCGAAGAGGATTTCAAAACCCTGGGCGGCCTCGTCGGCGGGAAGGACGAATATCGGCGAAGGCTCGGCGTCGGCGAGAAGGCCGTTGATCTGGTCGATGGAATAGCCGTCGTCGGCACCGCCGCGGGCGGCATAGATGGCCTTGGCCTTTTCGAGATATTCCTTGTAGCGGGCGTAGTCGATTTCCTCGTTGGTCTTGGCCGCAATCGTACGCACGGCAGCAGCCGCAGGATAGGCGGCGTTGCTGTCGAGATATTTGCCGGCGAGGAGGAAGGCCTTCATCGTGGGGATCTTGGCGACAGCACCAAGAGCCTTGCCGCGGAAGTCGGCGTCATCGCTGCGGGAAAGGGCGTTGGCGATATCGACGCGGCGCTTGTCAAGGTCTGATTCATAAGTGCTTACCAGCTCGACGTAACGGCTGAGCAGGGCGTTCTTTTCCGGGGCGGTCTTGCTCAGGCGCAGCAGCTCGGGAGCCGCGGAGGGGTTGTCGATTGCCATCAGCGCCTGACGGGCCTCGGGACGGGCCGCGTTGGCTGCAAGCTTGGCCACGGCATCGGCGGAACCGCTCTGGGCCAGGGCGGGATAGAACCTCTCGGGATTGACGGCGGTGCGGATGCGGGCGGCTGCCTCGGAATATTGACCGGCGCCGTCCAGGTTGCGGATTGCGTTGGAATAGGCCTGTTGCAGGGCTGCGACGTCGCTTCCGGAGGCATCGTCCAGCAACGCGGCTACGGGAGCGGCAACCTTGGCGTCGCAAAGGGCAGGAAGCACGCGGAGGCCGGCTGCTTTGACCGACGCGTCGTCGGATTTGACCATCTCGATGGCCTGAGGGGCCAGGTCGGTCAGACGGCGACTGCCCGCAAGGGCGAGAAGGTTTTCATTGCCGGGATTGGCCTCGGCATATTTGAGAAGTTCCGGACGGATATCGCCGGGGATACGCTCAAGGGCTTTGTATGCAGCCTTGTTGCCCTCTGCGGCAAGGCCGAGAAGGACATCGGTCTGGCCAAGGCGTCCTGCCGCCTCGATGGCGTCTTCCGAGCCGGCAAGGGCTTCGGCGCGGACGGTTTCTCCCATCACGCCGTTGCAACCGGCCCAATAAAGGACGTCGCCTGCAGCCTCGGGAGAAAGCTTCTTGAACCGCTTGGAGGCGCGGGAGGCAACAGCCTCTGCTCCAAGCACTTTACCAGCCTCGGAGAGGCACGCGACGCGGTAGCTGCGGTCGGGGTCGGCAATGATCTTGTCGACCAGCGGCAGGGCCTTCTTGGAGGGCTGCGCGCTGAGGAGGAGATTGGTCGCGGCGGTGCGGATGGCGGCATTTTCGCTCTTTACGAGCTCTTTGGCGCCTTTAAGCGCGACGGCCGTCTTTCCATCTGCGGCAAGTGTCTGAAGCAGACGGGCATAGTCGACAGGCGACTGCGCCTTGAGGACCGGCGCGGAAGCTTCGCTGCCGATTACGCCAAGCGCCTCGAGGACACCGGGCTCGGCATTCCACGACAGGAGCACGGGCTCGGCCTGACGCAAACCGCATTTGGCGGCGGCGGAAGCCAGAAGGGAGTGGTCGGCTTCGCCTTTGCCAATCAGGGCCATGATGGCATCTTCGGCCTCGGGAATGGCGACAAGCGTACCGATGGCCGTGGATGCAAGGGCGGGGTCGGCCGCGCAGGCGCTGAGGCAATCGATGTCGGCGGGGCCGGCAATACGGCTCAGACAGGCCAGCAGGAACTGCTTGTTGGAGGCGGGAGCTTCGGCGATGGCGCGGCGAAGCCCCTCGGCAACGGCGGCCTTGCGGTCTAATTTGTCGGAAACATAGGTTACAAGGCCGTCCAGGGCATATTCTGCCAGGGACTGGGGAAGAAGCTTCGCCGTCTGCGGCACGGACACGGGCGCCCATTTGGCAAGGTCGGCAAGAGGTTCCACGCGTGCTTCCGCATCACGGGCGGGCAGCTGTGCGAGGGCGTCGGCAACGATGGTATCGATGGTGCGCTGGCGGGCATCCTGCTGGGCGAAAACGAGGCCGGCGGAAAGGACGAGGCCGGCGAAAATGGTGACAATCTTTTTCATGGCTACAGAATCATGGACGCCCAGGGGGCACGCATAGGTTGGTCGATAAGGCGGTTGGCGGCATCGTCGCCGATAAAGCGGCATGTGACCGGATCGAAGTCCAGGCTACGGCCCAGACGCAGGGCGCAGGCGCCGATGTTGACGACCGTGGCGCTGTGGTGGCCGATGATTTCGTCAAGGGCGAAATGGCGGCGGTTCTTCACGCAGTCGAGGAAGTCGGTGTTGCGCGGAGCCGGGTCGGGGAGTTCGGCGATCTTGTCCATGACGTTGGGGATGGTGCATTCGAATCCCTTGTAGACCTTGCCCAGAGGGCCTTCGATGTAAGGGACCTTGCCCTTGCTCTCGTAGCCTTCGCCTTCGAGAATGATACGGCAGCCGTCGGCGTAGGTGTATGTGATCGAGCGCCATGTCCCTACGGCGTCAGGATGCTGTTGGGGAGCGTCGACGTCTACCCGCACGGGATAGGTGTCGTCCTTGCCGAGGATGTATTGCACGGGGTCGATGTAGTGCTGTCCCATGTCGCCGAGTCCGCCGCTCTCGTAGTCCCAATAGCCGCGGAAGGTCTGGTGGACACGGTGGGGATGGTAGGGCTTGTACGGCGCGGGGCCGAGCCACATATCGTAGTCGAGCTCCTTCGGAACCGGCTGAGGGACAAGATTTTCCTTCCCGGTCCAGAAGAATTTCCAAGTGAATCCGGTGGCGCCGCTGATGCGGACGGTGAGGGGCCATCCGAGGAGGCCGCTGCTGACGAGCTTTTTGAGCGGTTCGACGGTGGTGCCGAGGCCGTAGAACGTGTCCTTGAAACGGAACCACGTGTCAAGACGGAAGATGCGGCCGTTGTCGCGGACGGCTTTGACCACCTTTTCGCCCTCGGCGATGGTGCGCGTCATAGGCTTTTCGCAGAAGATGTCCTTCCCGGCGCGTGCCGCTTCAACCGCCATGATGCCGTGCCAGTGGGACGGGGTGGCGATATGGACTATGTCCACATTGGGGTCGTGGACGAGGTCGCGCCAGTCGTGGTAGGCCTTCAGCTGCTCGCCGAAACGCTCCTTGCCCGTGCGGACTGCGCGGTCGAGGTGGTTCTGGTCCACGTCGCAGACGGACACCAGGCGGCAGCGCTCGTCGCTGACGAAGTGGAGCCCGCTCATGCCGATTCCGCCCACACCGATGATGCCGCGGGTGAGCTGGTCGCTTGGCGCTACGTATTTGGGATTGCCCATGGCACCGAGGACGTGCCTTGGAAGGATCGTGAAGGCGGCGACTCCCGCGCCTGCCTTCTTCAGGAAAGATCTTCTGGTTTCGCTCATAGTGTTATTCCGGCCTCTAACATGCCGGAATTACAAAATTAAGCAAAAAACCGCACTTTCACGCCTCCGCCCGCATAAAAATCACTTTCTTTCGAATTAACCACTGACGGCAAGCTGCCTCATACTCTGATTTTACACTTTTGCAATTTTACTACTCCGCGACATGAATGTAGCGGTAGCGATACCGGCCGTTCGGGGCGGAATCGCCATCAGACAGGCATGTCTGGATGTCGCCGTCTGAAGCAGCGTTGTCAATCCACTTGAAATCGACCGTGAAATTACCTGAGGTAATACCAAGTTTCTCCAACGGTATTGACAACTCGATGCATCGCTTGCCGACTTTGCGCGGCACGTCACAGATATGTTCCCAGGAAAAACCGCCCTTGCTCTTTTCCAACGCGACAGCGTCGCCGTCGATATGGAGGCGTTGAACGCAGAAGTCAAAGCCTTCCCAGGCCGGCTGATCTTTCGGATGTACCCCTATGAAGAGTTTCATCCAATCCTTTCCAAGGCACGAGGTCAGTTCGCCATCCGTCTGGACATAGAAATACAGTTGCTTTCCGTCCGTTGCAACCTTGCACAGGGAGATATCATTCCGGGCCGTGTTGTTGACAAGATGTCCGATACGTCCCCAACCAACATGGTCGTGCAAGGTGGCATCTCCGACATCATCTCCAAAGGATGCCTGGACATCAGCCCAGTCGTCGCATTTCCCGTCCAGGACGATTTTCGCCGACTCCTTGTACTTTTTAGGAGGTTTGGCCCCTTTGAATTTACGGCAGAAATCCGACAGCATATAGTAGTAAGCGTCGCCAAAACCGCCGCGCAGCGGCTCCAGGTCCCGGCTATATTCATGGTTGAAATGATCAACGAAGAAGCAACCGAATTCCGTTGAAGGCATTCCGATCATGTTATGGTCCGCGCTGGGACGGTAACGCATTGCCACCCACTCGTTCCATCCTGTGAAAAACATCATTTTGGGATTGTATTCCATGGCCTTGGCGAACTGGGCCCTGAAATGAATCCCCTTTTCGGGCACTTTGACATCCGGCTCGGTCCACGTCAGCGGATCGAAGCTTCGGCCCATATTGTCGAGTGGATGCGTAGCGGCCATCACGGAGGCCGATTCAATCACGCCGCCGTGATAACCCGGTTTCTGCGGATACCAGCCGCCCCATGGCAACTTGTCCTCTCCACCATTCTCGTCGTACCACTGGTCCATGTAATTAAGGTTATAGGTAAACCAGGACATACGGGTAGAGAACTGTGCTATGGCCGGGGAAGCTATGGCCGGAGCATAACAAAGGATAAGCGGCTTGCCGCCCCACTGGAACCAGAGGTCCTTGTAAAGGTCCTTGGAATACATCAGATTATACAGACGGTCGAAGACCTCCGATGCTCCCACGTTCAACAAATAGGCAAACTGGGGAGTCTTGCAGCCCTTAGCCCGCAGTTCCAAGAATGCGTCGGCCAGGACTTTAAGGTTGTCGAAATAGTCGAATCCGTTGGTAGCGTCGATGAAGATCACGTCGACTCCGGCATCGGACAACATCTGCGCATGTTTGCGGAACACCCAGTCATCGTCGGCGATGTAATAGCCCAGGTATGGTTCGCCCCAATGGTGGAAAACGTCAAAGTCGCCGAACTGCGGGTTGGAGGGATTCGCAGAATAGATTTCCTCGTTGTTGTAGGGGCTGTGGATATCGTTCGGCCCCGGGTATTTGACGAAATTATTGTTTTCAAATTTGTCATATCCGTGGCAGCCATGCCAGAGAAAGTAGAAGATACCCACCGTCTTGGCAATATGCTCGGCAGGATACTCCTCCATCCAGGAGCCATCCGGCGCCAGGGCAACCCAGCTCATCGGGTCTGCCGAAACGACAGGGAGCACTTCCGTCTGCACCTGGGATTCATCCGGTTTATTATCCGGAGGAAGCGACGGGGCTGACTCCGGCGCCGAGCAGGCCAACAAAAGCGTACAAAGAAAAAGTACCATTATTCTTTTCATGAACGCAAATCTACAAATAATTGACGAGAACCCGTTTTAAAACAGAAGCATCATCAGTTCATCACAAGGTCGAATGACGTAAAATAAACTTCGCTCCAGGGAATGGTTCCTCCGGACAGAGTCATGAAATTATACGTCGAATAAACATAGCCGAGCGAAATGCGGGTTTCCTGGTTCAAGTCGAATTTCAGGACGTAGTCCGTCGAAGGGGTCTGGTCAATACGCTGAACGGCGAACGCTCCGGATGTCCCTGCCTTGACGGCCAAAATGTCCGGCGGCGTCCCGCCCGGGGCGACGACCGCATATGCCTCCGAGCCGCCAGGGGTTGCCATATTGGACACTGTGAGCGTAAAGGAATAGGACCCGGCCAGCAGGTTAATGGTCTGCCATACCTTGCCATTGTCCACGCTGGGACAGCCCCAGTCATTGGCGGACCAAATGCACATCATATTGTTCGAACCCGTGTCGCAGGAAATGTTTGCCGCTTCATTGTGGTTCCATCCTGTCACCTGCTGGAAGCGCCCCACGCCGACGGCAGGGAAACGGTCGGAACCGTCCGCCTCGAACGGAACCCTCTTGTTGACCAGTTTCGGCATCTCGTCTCCATTTTCACCGCTCTTGTTGATATCATTGATCAAGTCGATCTCCGCAAGTTGCACGGGACGTGAGGCATCCTGCCCTTCCGTTATGGTCACTTTGATATACCGTGCTTTCCGTTCTTCGTCCAGCGGGAATTCCTGTCGGTATGCATTGGCCTTGAGGCTTCCGCTGAGCAGTTCCCGCCAGGAATTGCCATCCGGGCTGGTTTCCACCTTGAAGCGTTTGGCGAAACAGCCCTCGCCCGTCTCACGGGCCTGGTTGATGATGACGGACTGGAAGATCTTTTCCTGCTGCATGTCAATTGTTACGCTGGCGGGCAGTTCAGCCGAGGCGGCCTGCCAATATGTCCCCACCTGATTGTCGATCAGGCTGGATGCCGAATGATTTGCACCGGAGGCGGCCTGTGCTTCCCAGATCATCTTGTCGAAGTTCTTCATGGCCGCGCTGCGCGCATCGACCGGCGCCGTAACGAATTCGTCGATGCACTCCGGGACCGGCTTATAGACGGAGGCGAAGGAATAAGGGAGATCCAGGTCGATGTCCTCAACCTTCAGGATCGTCTGGTTCGAACGGAGAGAAGCCGTTTTATTCTGTCCGTCCAGCCCCACATAGTAAAGCCGGACTTCCACTTCTCCTTCCTTGCTCTCCTCGAATTCATATTCGGCCGCATATTTCGAGAGAATGCGCTGATGAAGCAACAAACGGGATGTGAGACCGCCGGCATAGTTCTTTCCATAAATGGTCACATGCATCCCCTTGGGATCGGAAGTAACCTTCTGCTCATCCCAAGTCAGGACGCGGACTATCTGATCTCCTTCCTTGAGTCCTTCTATAATGACGCTCTGGGTAGCGACGGAACGGTCGACCCGGAACTCGGCAAATTCGCCGTTGTTGTAGAAAACTTTTCCTGCGACAGCCCCTTCCGGTGCCGCAAATTCGACCTTGGCACGGCCGTTGCCCGGATAGACAACCAGGTCGCCGACCGTCGGCAGGACCTTTTCCTCTTTCCGGCAGGAGGCCAGCGCCGTCACTACCAACAGGGATATACCCAATATTCTTATCGGTTTCATAGTCATTTTGCTTTTAAAGGATTATCTCCAGGCCTCCGGTTGCTCCAGCGAAGTCAGCTTCTTGGCATCGCTCAGCGGAATCGGCATGACCAGGTACTTATCCGTATAAGACTGATAATCACGAATTTTGCGACGTTCGTAATGATACACGCCATCATCGTCGCGGGTAATTCGCATACCGGTCACCAAACGGTTCGTCTGGTCGAGGATCTTCCAGCGGCGCTGATCGTGGAAACGCCAGCCTTCCATGCACAGCTCCACACGGCGCTCGTTACGGATTCGCGGCATCAGGAATTCATAAGACTTCTCGAAGCCGGGGACGTCTTCGATAGCCGGCTGGCCGGCACGCGTGCGGACCCGGTTGAGCATCTTGCAGGCATTGTCGTAGTCTTCCAATTCACAAAGCGCCTCAGCCCGGTTCAGATAGAATTCCGCCAGGCGGAATAGCACCCAGTGCGTAGCCTCGTTGCCCTGCCAGGCTCCGCCGGGACCCCAGTAGGTCACCTGCTTGTCCTTCCGGCTGTAATAGCCGGTACAGGATCTGGTCGTTTCCTGGGAGATGATGTCGTTAAAGCCGTTCCGGCCGCCGACGAACGTTTCGATAATGTAGTCTTGAGTGCAGTTGTACGGTTTTCCGTAATTCGCTCCGTTGTATAGCACATCGATATAGAAACGCGCGTCACGGTTGGCATACGGATCTCCGCCAGGCGCTTCGCTGTATCCCAGTTCGGCGGCCTCTGGCGTTACGGTAACCTTCGTGTGGGTGTCATCGTCATATGTGACCGGCATAGCGCCGTTTGTCATCTCGAAGCAATCGACCAGTTCCTGCGTCGGCGACTCGCCGCAGTTCCAGATATGGGTAATCGAGGCATATGGGTACTGTCCCACGTCTACACCGTTCTTGTTGTTGATATCGGAGTTGTCGCGCCACGAGCGCCAGATGATTTCTGGGACCTCTTTTGTAAAGGCTCCTATGAACAAGTTCTTGTACTCGGACATGGGCACCAGGTCATACTCGGACATGTCCAGCACATCCTGTGCGGCATCAGCGGCGCGCTGCCACTTGGAACGGTCGTGCTCGGGATTATTGAGCAAACTTGCGTTATTGAGCAGGACCCGCGCCCGGATGGCCAGTGCTACGCCGTTGCTCACATGCGCAGCGTTGGCGCCCGGCTGCCGGTTGGGCAGGATGCCTGAACGGACGACATCCATAAGTTCGTCGGAAATCGTCGTCGCAATCTCGTCGTAGGTGGGGCGCTTGATATCGGCCCAGCCTTCAAAGTTGGGGTCGAACGGTTCGGAAATCCACGGCATGGGACCATAGAACTCGAGGATGTTCATGTAGTACCAGCAACGAAGAACCCGCGCCTCCGCCACCCAGGTCTGCATCTCCTGAGTGTTTATGGCCGTTGACTGAGGCAGATATTTGATCGCGTTGTTGGCCAGTCGGACGCCGCGCCAGAAATCCGGCCACAACTGCTCGATCGGACTGGCCCAGAGGTCCGTGATGCATGGATTGCTCAGGGACAAGGAACCGTTGTGCCAGTCGTTGACATTGTAGATCTGCACCCAGAATGCATTGTCCGTCAGGCAATCCACCGTCTGGAAGACGAAGCATATCTCGTCCCGGCTCAGGTACATCTCATTGTAAGCGGCATCCAGAAGTCCCTTGCTACGGGCGTAATTGGACAGGACCTTGTCCAGGGTAATCTGCCCGTCAGGGGTCTTTTCCAGCATTTTTTCACAGCCCGCCAGGGATGCAAGGCAGCCGGCAACCAGCAGTATGGTATATATCTTCTTCATGATCATCGCTTGTTAGAATGTTATGTTCAACCCGATGTTGACAGTCTTGAAGACCGGATACAGGAGTTCGTTGTTCTGCTCCGGATCCTTGTATTTGACCGGGTATTTGTCGAAGGTCAGCAGATTGAGTCCGTTCACGTAGAAACGGATGTTCTCCGCCCTGATTGCCTTGCTCCACCGCTTGGGGAGGGAGTAGCCCAGCTCGATGTTTTTCAGGCGGAAATAGTCACCGTCAACGTACCAGAAGTCCGATGCGATTTTGCTCGCCGTGCTGTTTGTATCAAGGCGAGGATAGGTGATTCGCTGACCGCTGTCATATCTTTCCTGGCTCCACGCCTCTTTGTGCCACTGGTTGAAGTTGTAATTCTCCCAGACCCACTGTCCGCCGAACCAGTTGCTTCGGCCTGCGACGCCTTGCCACATCATGCTGAAGTCAATCCCTTTCCACTGGAAACTAAGGGCCAGGCCGAAGTTCCATTCCGGGATTTCCGGATCGCCGACGGGAACCGCATCCTTTTCATCCACGATTCCGTCGCCGTTCTCGTCCCGGTACTTCAGGTCGCCCACTTTGGGCTGCGCACCAAGTCCGGACTGGTCGAACCAGTCCACGATGTCCTGCTCGCTGTTGAAGAAGCCGGCCACTTCATAGCCGAAGGGCTGTCCAAGCCGGTATCCGGTGCTGCGCAGACGGCAAGCATAATCCTCAGGCAGAAGCACTTCCCGCGTATCAAGCACCTTATTGCGGTTAAAGGCCGTATTGAGACGGATATCCAGCCGCATGTCACGGGTAAACTGTTTCTGGAAAGTCGTGCTGATCTCGAAACCGGCATTTTCGATAACGCCTGCATTAATCTTTGGAATCATGCCTGAGACGTCCACACCGCCGGTTCCGAACATTCCCGTCGGAATCAAGCCCGTAGCAGGGATGAGAATATTGTTGCGGCGCTCGTAGAAGGCGTCCGCCTCGATGCGGAACATGTTGAACAGGCCGATCTCGAGGCCGAGATTGTACTTGTTGGCCTTCTCCCAGGTCAGCCGGTCATTTCCGATCTGCGACTCATAACTGCCGTTCCAGAGCGTCAGGAAGGCAAAACGGGAACCGTTCATGTTGTCGTTGCCGACCTGGCCGAAAGATGCACGGACTTTAAGGAAAGAAAGAGCGTCCTTGACAGGGGCCATCCACTTCTCCTCGGAAAGGACCCAACCAAGGGACACCGAGGGGAAGAAACCCATCTTGTGACCGGGGGCGAACTGTTCCGACCCGTTGTAGCCGAAGTTGATTTCCGCAAGAAGGCGGCGGTCATAGGCGTAGGTCGCCCGGCCGACAAATCCTACATAATTGTATGGCAGTTCGATATTGATAACCCTTTGATACCTGTTGAACAGCAGCATGCCGGTCACATCATGTTTGCCGAACGTGCGGGCGTAATTGACTGAGGCATCGATGTTGAACAGGTTGTTGAACGCCTGATACTGCGAGTCGGAGAGGGCGCTGTCAACATTCGTTCCGGTAGGCTGATAAGACACACCGTCGGGCGATTCCGGATTGGCGTAGGCCTCATACAGCTGGTAGGTACGCTGGCGGACCTGCTGGTTGGACGAAAACGCATCATAAGAAGCGATCACCCTTGCGGAAAGGCCCGGAGTAATGAAATCAAAATCATACGTCACTCCCAGAGAGGCGGTTACCTGGTTGGTCTGCGTATTGCGGAAGCCGGAACGGTTCAGCATACCGTAAGGGACATTGTTGATGTTACCGCCCTTGAGGGAATTGGTCAGAACTCCTCCGTCGGGCGTAATATCATTATGGTAGTTGTTAGGGGTGGTAAAGATGGATGCGATGACGACCGAGTAGCCCTGGACATCGTTGAGATAACCGGCATTGAACGGAACTATGACCGGGTCGTTCTTGCGCTGCATGTATCCGCTGACGTTGAGAGCCATATGCAGCCGCTTGGTTATGTCAACATCCAGGTTGGAGCGGAAATTGACACGCATGGCCTTTGAGGTGGGATCGTAATCGTACTCGTCGAAGCGTTCCGACTTGAACAGACCTTCCTGATGAAGATAGCCGACGGTCGTAAAATATTTGATCCTCTCGGTACCTCCGCTGACATTGACATTGACACGCTGCATCGGAGACGCCTCCCGGATAAAATCCTTGATCATGTTACGGGTCGGATAGAGGGCCTGCATGTCCCCGGTCCGGTAATGCTCGAGAGCTTCCTGGTCGTAAATCGGGACGCGTCCGTTCTGTGTTTCGACCTGGTTGCGCAACACGGCATAGTCGTAGGCATTGACCATGTCCGGGAGCCTGGTCGCACTTTGCCACGACTGCTCGACGGTGGCGTCGATGACCGGTTTGCCGGATTTGCCGCGGCGGGTTGTAACGATGATGACGCCGTTAGCGCCACGGACGCCATAAACAGCCGTCGCGGAAGCATCTTTCAAGACGGTAATCGTGGCGACCTCATGGGGGTCGAGGGCGGTAAATTCCCGCTCAACGCCATCAACCAGGCAAAGCGGGGCCTGGCCGTTGATGGTGCTCCGGCCACGGATGTAAAACTCAAGGTTTTCTCCGCCCGGGACACCGCTTCGCTGCAGGACGGTCAGACCCGGAAGACGGCCGGCCAACGCCACGCCCAGATTGGACGTCGGCGTCTGGACAAGCCCCTCGGCCGAAATGGACGAAAGGGCCGCAACGACACTCTCTTTCTTTTGCTGTCCATAAGCGACGACTACGGTTTCCTCCAGGGTATTCACCTCTTCCTGCAGGATAACATCTACCCGGGTCCTGCCTTCGAGACGGACCTCGACAGTCTGATAACCCAGCATGGAAAACACCAGCGTCGCGTCACCGGCCGGGACATCGAGCGAATACTGCCCGTTGCGATCCGACATGGTTCCGTGCTGGGAATCCTTCACCTGGATAACTGCTCCCTGGAGGGGCTCGTTCTGTCCATCGCGTACCGCTCCGATGACTTTCACGGCCGCGTTCTGGGCGGAACCCGGCACGCTCCAAAGCCATAGCAGCAAGCAACTGAATAGGATAAGTCTGATTTTCATAAAGAATAGTTCTGAGGTTGCTAATTGTCGATTACTATTAAATCGTTTCATGCAAATATATCTTTTTTAACGGAGGCTCTACTTGCAAAAATTGTTTTAAAAAATGCACTTTCGTACATTTTTAAAAATGGCCGGAATCAGAGATAAAAAATAATTGTATCTTGGTGAACAAATTTACGTTTTCAGTCATGCATCCCGCTCAAAAATACATATTTCTTCTGCTCCTGTCCCTTTCCTGTGCCGCATCACTCGCGGCCGAAACGATGCAGCCATCCCGCGAAGAACGGCTGTCCGAACACCTGTCCCTGCTGGATGTGACATCCTTTGCGCAGGACCGTTTCGGTCACATCTGGATCGGTACCCTCGGCGGCCTGAACAAATATAACGGCTACGAATTCGAACATTTCTACAATGAGCCGGGCGACCCGGCCAGCCTGAGCAGCGATTTCGTCTTCACGCTGCACTACGAATCGCAGCAGGACCGTCTCTGGGTCGGGACCATCAGCGGCCTATGCCGCTATAATCCGGAAGACGAAGGGTTCATCCGATGCGTGGAGGGTTATTCCGTCTACGACATCCACCAGGATACAGAAGGCTATCTTTGGCTGGCAACCCCCGTAGGGGCTCTTCGTTATGATCCGGAATCGGGTGAAAGCGCCATCCAACGCCCCGGGACCGATGTCAAGGTGTACTGGGAGGACGACCACGGGAAACTTTGGATGGGAACAAACGGAAGCGGAATCGGCACACGGACACATGCCGATGTTTGGGAGATGATTCCCGTTCCGCAAAAAAGGACCGTAACGTGCATCTTCCAGGCGCCGGACCGGAATTGGTGGCTGGGTACGGATGACGGTCTCCTCTTCTTCGATCCAACCACCCGGACTTTCGTTGAACCGTCCGGGATTCAGACGCTGCGACAGGCCGTCAGCCACACAGGCATCAATTTCCTCCGCGAGGTGGAGCCCATGAAGGTTCTTGTCGGCACATCGACACAGGGTGTCTATCTCTACAACATCCTTTCGCAACGCCTTGAGCACAACAAGCCGTCCTGTTACAATCCGAAACGCTCCTCCCAGGCGCAGTGCTGCTTTATTGACGAAAACGGCATGGTGTGGATCGGCACCTACGACAAAGGGTTTTTCATCGCAAAGAAGCAGTCCGACTATTTCTGTACGGACCAGACGCTCAACGATGCCGTCCGAAATAAGTTCTGCACCCGGATTGTGCCAGGGAAAGACGGTGCAATGTGGATTTCGACACGCTACGATGGAATCTTCCGCTATGAAAAAGACGGACGCTACACATACTATTCTTCCGACAATCTTCTCTATGGGAACTCCGTAAACGATTCACCTGCCAGCGGAAAAGATTTTTTGGAAGCCATCCTGATAGACTCCAAGGGGAAAATATGGGCAGCTTTTGAATCATGCCTGGTGATGGGCCGCGTGGAAGGAAAGCGCCTGGTCCCTGAGAAGAAAACAATGCTCAGAAATGTCCGTACCATCAAGGAATCCGAAAACGGAACGGTCTGGTGCGGCACGTGGACAGGGCTCTACGAGGTCGGAAAAAGCGGTGCGCTGGCGGACAAGGCGGTCTGCCGGATTCCGGGCAACGTTCCGGAATTCATCTTCCAGAAGGACGGGACCATGCTCGTTTCCGTCTATTCAGACCACATATATACCTTCGAGCCGGGAAAAGGTGCTCCGACTGCCCTGATCCTTCCGGAGCCCTATGCGGAAATCGCCAGGAACTGCATCACCCTCTCCCGTGACCGGCGAGGTAACCTGTGGTTGGGGTCTTACTACCATGGGATGGCCTGCATCGGGGCGGACGGAAATTATTTCCGCCTGACTGAAGGAGATGGTCTTCCGAGCAATAACGTCCTCTGTTTCCAGGAAGACAATACCGGCACCATGTGGGCAAGCACCCACAGCGGAATCGTCAGGATCGACCCGGACAAGGACCGGCTGCGGGTGACCACATTCAATCTCCGCAGCCTTTTCCCCGGAGAGCAATATCACGAGAAATCCGGCGGAATCTCGACTGGCGGGGTTCTGTTCTTTGGCGGAAACCATGGCGTAACCTATTTCCATCCAGCCGATATTCCGGCAAATACGGATGCGCCACGGATCAACATCGAAGACCTGAAAGTCTTCAACAAGAGCCTGACACCCCAAGATGTATCAGGGCTTCTCACCAGGGACATCAACCACACCCGGGAAGTCGTCCTGGACCATAGGCAGAAGACCATCACTATCGACTACGCAGGAATTGATTATTTCTCGTCCAACAACCTCAGCTATCGATACCAGCTGGAAGGGCTGGACAAGGAGCCCGTGTCCGTCGGAACACACCGGCGCGCCAGCTACCCCAACCTGCCAAGCGGAAAATATACTTTCCGTGTCTGGGCCGTCGGTGAAGACGGTCAAACGTCAATAGCTCCGGCCGAGCTCGGAATCCGGATTAAGAAATCCCCATGGGTGTCAACGCCCGCGCTTGCCCTATACATCGTCTTGCTGCTCCTTTTCCTCAGCTCCCTCATTATGACGCTGACGGTAGTCAAGAAAAACCGGGCCCGTGAAGAACAGGCGCGGCAGGCAAAAGAGAAGGAACTTGGGGAAATCATCAAACGGAGCATGACAGCCCTCAGTGAAAGAGACCGACATTTCCTGCAGCAGCTCGACGAGGTGGTACGGCGTGAAATTGCCAATCCGGACTTCAATGTCGATACCCTGGCTACGGAAATGGGCTTCAGCCGGACAGCCCTTTTCAACAGGGTCAAGAGCCTCGCCGGCATGCCTCCGAAAGATTTCATCCGCAATTACCGGTTCAAGATGGCTTCAACACTGATTCAGGAAGGAAATCTATCCCTTACGGAAATCGCCGACAAGACCGGATTCAACTCCTATTCTTATTTTTCCAAGGCCTTCAAACAGCATTTCGGCATATCTCCGAAAGACATGAAGGCGAGCGGAATCCCTGACGAAAAAAGGGCCGGTCTTACGGACCAGCCCTTGGATCAGCAGATGCAATCCCCTAACGTTTGACCATCAGAGGAATGCTGGAGAAGCCTTCAGGACGGTCATACAGCTCACAGTGGCAGTCGCCGAGGTGTTTGACCTTGAAGCCGTTGGCCTTGTACTCCTCGTAGTTGAAGGCGTTCAGCTCGTCGATGGCGATCTGGTGGAACTTGTCGAAATCAGGCCACCATTCCCATCCACTGCCGAAATCGTTGTACAGGAACGCGTCGGCGCACTGCTTGCCCAGTTCGGGTGTTACGTAGAATGCACCCATAGCCAAGACATTGACACCGTTGCCCGTGATGGCGCGGAAGGCGGCAGGAACGCTCTCGACGACTCCTGCATGGACGCCCGGGCACTTGCTGGCGGCGATATGGATACCCATACCCGTGCCGCAGAAAATCAGTGCGCGCTCGAATTCCTTTTCGGTGATCATCGCGCCGACGCGAAGACCGATGCGGTGGAACATCAGCTCGGTGTCGTTCGGATCCGAATCAGCCTTGACGCCGATGTCGGTCACTTTCCATCCCTTCTTCTCCAGATACTCCTTGATTGCTTCTTTCAACGGATAGCCGGCGAAATCGGCGGCCATCAGAATCTCTTTGTTCGCAACTGTTTTCATAATCTTTGTGTGAATTAATTAAGTGATTATATGTTCATGATAAATTATCCTTCATTCGCTGTAGCAGGCAGGTTTGGCGGCGATCTTCGCCACCAGGTAATCCCGCAGCGCGGCGGCCTGTTCCGGCGTCACGGAAAGGTAGCGACGCGTTCCGGACGGGTCTTCATGGAACAACGTCGAGCCTTCGTCAGTCACCTCGATGCTGCCATACGGCGACACCGTAAACCAGTCAGTCTCACCGGCGGCGAACACGACGGCGGTGTCGTCCCACATCGGACGGTCATAGGGCATAGGGAGATAGCACTTGTACGCCTCGGCGAGAGGATGCCGCCCAGCCCATGACAGGTCGGTATCGATATTGGCGCCGGGATACTGGACGTTGATACCCAGTTCCCACGGAGACACGACGACCGGGGTCGGCCACTCCTCAAGGATTGTCTTCGCCGAAGGAATGTCGACATAGACGTTATATTCGTGCAGCTCGGGATTGCTGAATACGCCGGCCACGACGACAAGCTCCTTCACTTTCTTCGACACCAGCTCGCGCCCGGAAAGCGGCGATATGGCGTCGCCCGGGGAGTCATACAGCCTCTTGAGGTTGGTGAAAAATCCCACGGAGACGATCGTAACGGATTTGTCCTTCGCGCCCGCAAGCACCTTCCTGTAAAGGAGATAGGATTCCTCAAGAGCATCGGGATCCTCTACGGAACGGGCGAAAAGAGGCGCTCCCGACTCGTCCTTGAGGTCCGCGACGTACTGGGCATAGTTGACCGACTTGTCGTTAGGATCGAACCTGCCGTCTGAAATCTTTCCGATCGGCACCTCAGGATGGCCGTAGAACGTCTGCATGAGATCAACGAACGACACCGGTCCCCTGCCCTCCTTGTTGAGCAGGATGGCCAGGAGGTCAACCTTTCCCTCATCTACATATTTGTTGAGGACATCCAGCGCCAGCACGTCATCGACGTCGTTTCCCTGGTCCGTATCGAAAATAATCTGGGGAATGGACGGCGCCGTTGCACACGAAAACGCCAGCATGGCCGTAACAAGTAGCAAAATGGTCTTTCTCATCACTTGAAGGGTGACTTTATTCAAATATTTCCGGAAGATCCTTGACAATCTGGCGGAACATAGCCTGCCCGCCATTCGGGTTCGGGTGGTGATAAATCTGCCATCCGGTCATCGGGGCGGGATAGCCGGTGTAGTCTTCCCAATACATCATGGATTTGTCGACTGCCATCCCGTCTCCGGCGAGCGATGTCGCCTTGTCCAGTTCGGCACCCTTCAGGCCGAGCTTGGCGCGAACCTGCCTAATCAGCGGATTGCCACCGAATTCAGCATTGTTCTGCGTCCCGCTCTCGTTGCAGGGCATGTTGTTGAGAATCGGAATACTGCCGCAATCTTGAATCATCTTGACCAGCTGGGTCAGATTGGCCTCCGTATTGCCGCCGTTGGCACCGATGGTTACCATCACATAATCCGCCTGGATATAGGGCAACTCATGCGGTACATATTCCAGCAGCGTGTTGATCGTACCGCCGCCTCGGCCGCTACTCATCGCACGGCCTCCAAGCCGCTCGATCAGCAGCTGCGTATAGGCCTGCGGGAAGTCAGCCGTCGGATAATATGCCTCGGGCTGCGTGATGGAATCACCGATAATCAGCAAGCGGACCTTGTCTTTGAGTGACTCGACAGTAATCCGGCTGACCAGCATAGAGGTGCCGGAAACCAGACCGAAACAATAGTGATCCCAGCCCGGACCGACATAGAAGCCATTGTTGATCTTTCCCTGGCCGCAACCGCCCTCGCCGTCGTTTACCGCGACGACTTCCGCGACAGTGCCTGAAGCGACGTCCGTCACCCGGAGAATCTGCTTCTGATAGATATGCTGAATCTCAACCTCGTACTCCTTGTCAGCAGCGAGGAAAGCAGCCTCGGCCGTGGTGACGGGCGTGGTCATAATGGAAATCTTCTTTCCCGGGACATCAACGCGCGCCTGGAAATCGCCCTCGCTGGAGCGGAACAGGCAGACGGCGTCACCGGTCGGGACGATGCGATAGCGGACCGCACGTTCGGCCAGGGCATAGAAACGGTTGAGTTTGACTATGCCACCGGTCTTGTTGACCAGCAGACCGCCCTCCTGCCAGGCTGCCATTCCGTTCAGTTCCACCTCGGCCGGTTTGTTGAGCGAGCCGATCTTCTGGTCATACATCACGCTGCGGGCGAATTCAGCCACGGGTGCCGGCTGCTTGGCCGTCACCGTGACCGGAATCTCCGCCTTGGCAGTCTGATACGCGACCGAAATCATGGCCTGACCGACGGCCACCGCCGTCACTACGCCGCCGGCGACTGTCGCGACGGCAGGGTCTGAAGAAGACCAGCTGAGTGTCAGCGCGTTGGCAACCGAAGGCTTCGGATATGCCTTCAGTTCCACCACATCGCCCTCTACCATCTCAAGCGAGGTCTTGTTCAGGACAAGACCTTCAATCCGATAGCCTGACGCGCCCCCCTGCTTGCCGCAACCGCAAGAGAGCAGCAGCGGCAGCAGGAGGATGGTCAGAAGATGTTGCAAACGCCTCATATCGACCCGCTATTTACCGGACAGACCAAACTGAGTGAAGTAGAAAGCGGCCCAGACATGGATCCAGTTGCCACCCTCGTCCTGTCCGACGTGGGTTCCGGAATACGTGCGGCAGACGCTGCCGACCGTGTAGGTTCCCGCTGTGGCCACCTTGAACATGAGCGAAACGGGAACCGGCGTGTCGTGGCCGTTGATCTCATCCACTTTCTGGTAGGCCAAAGTCTTTTCTTTCACGATGATTTCACCGTTCTCGGCGTTGATATCCGGCAGTTCGACGGCATTGTCGCCGCCATTTCCAGCGGAGGCAAAGATAAACACGTCGATATCATACGGGTCATCCGCGCCATAGACGACCGGCTCGAAAGCATAGTATCCGGGCTGGAAATCCTGGAACTGATAACTCTTCGCATTGTCCATATCGGAACATCCCCATATAGCGGCGGCCCAATAGCCCGGCATGTTGGCGCCCGTATCAAACGTGATACCGAAAGTCGATTGAGTGCAATACCACCAGTTATGATACTGGAAACGGTCGCCCATGGGGCTGAAATGGCCGACGCCGTCGGTCTCGAACGGAGGAACGGCATTGCGCAGGGCCGGCACTTCGGCGAGTGGCGCAGGCGTACCGGTGGATTCTTCTGTGTTGGAAAGGTCAATCTCAGCCAGACGGATGGGCAGGTCGGCCTCGAACGGTTCTGAAAGGGTCACCTTGATATAGCGGGCGGTGACTTCCTTTGCAAGGGCAAAGGTCTGACCGCCGACGCGGCCAACGAGGACCTGGTCTGTCAGGACATCATTCCATGTCTGGCCGTCATCGCTGATTGCCAGGGCAAATTTGCTTGCCAGGGTCGCTCCCGTGAGGTCTGCGGCCTGTGCCAGCATAATAGTATCGAACATACGGTCGGCTGCGAGGTCGACAACGAGTTCGGCGCCTTCGCCATAGGTAGTGACGTCCCCGTCAATGACTGCGGCCGGCGTGCAGGACCATTCGCTCTTGGCAAGGGTACGCGTCCCGGCCTCGCCTACGGAAATGCGGAGCACCACGACGCTGCTCTTGCCGGCGCCGTTCTCCGCCACGACCCAGATTTGCGCGGCCACCGGCTCGGCAGGGGCGGTAAGGATGAGTTTTTCAGCCTGAACCTCAACGGTATATCCGGCGGACTCCAGGACAGAGATCACAGTCTCGGCATCACCACCCTTGATGGAATAAGGGACTTCGATCACCTGTGCACCCTTGCTGACAGTGATATTGCGGTTTTCGATAATCAGACCGAAATCGGCGGCAGCACCTGCACGCGGAATGACGAACGTAGTATTGTCATCGTCATCCAGGATAAACGTAACGGTGTCATCGGTCACCTGTACGTCGGCGAACCAGGTTTCACCATTCTCTCCGGCTGCACCCGTCGGACCGGCAGGCCCCTGAGGACCGGCAGGACCTTCAGGGCCCTGGGGACCTTGCTGACCGTTCGAGCCGTCATTACCATCCTTGCCGTTCTTGCCATGACGGACGGTAAATGTGCCATGCTCTTTGAAGGTGACAATATAACCGACGATCTCGTCGCCTTCCTTGAGCGGCTGGACATCGGTAATGTAGTCACCGGTCTGGCTTACCTGCTGGAGGGTCTGAACTGCCGTTTCCAGTTCGGCAAGGCGTTTCTCGATGGGAGAAAGGTCCACACTGGTACACGCCGTCCACAAAAGGGCGGATGCAGCGACCAGAATTAAAAAAATCTTTTTCATACGCGGTTATTTTTATGGTTTATATGTGATTTCTGTTTTGGCGGATGACAAGCCGTCACGATTGACAGCCTCGACGCTGAAGCGGACTTTGCGGTCGGGACGGCCGACCAGTCGCAGTTTCATGGCCGGAACCGGCACAGGATAGGCATTATCTCCGTTTGTATCGTAATTCTGAAATACGCCGTCTTCGGGGACGACTCCAACGCGGATTCCGTCCTGATAGACGTTGAAGCGCGCGATGCCGGATTCAACGTCCGCCGATGCCTGCCAGGAGATTTCCAGCACTTCACCAAGGAGCACAGCCTTGACGCCGGTCGGTGCCGGCGGCGCCGTTACGTCCTTGACCACATTGGTCTTGGCGAATTCCTGCCAGGCCCGCGCGCTCGCCTCGTCGGGCAGACGGGCCAGACGGGATTTATCCGCCCCGTCGTAATCGGCTTCGCGGAAAATCTCGAACGTCGTCGTATCAGCCAGCCACGTCTGGGCCGGATCCAGGGACTTCACGCCACCCGGGCTCAGACGCTGCCTCAGAGCGGCCTCCCAAAATGGAATGGCCATCGTGCGCAGGTAACTCAGATTGTGGTTCTGGTCTTTATTCAGGACGATGGATGCCGGAGCGCCCATCGCACGCAGTTTGGCGAACGTATGGCGAGCCGTTTCCTTGCACTTGGATGTCGGATCTCCATCATTATCGCCAGCATGACGCAGAAGGATAGGAACTTCGGCGGCAGCCGCGGAATAATCCCAAGTAGGATCCCAGGCCGCACTGTAGCAGACGATGGCAAGAATGCGTTCAGGATAGTCGCGGAGCATGCCGAGAGTCCAGTAGCCGCCGCCGGAATGTCCCCACAGCAGCCATGGAGCCGAATTGAGTTCGAAGTGACCGGTCTTGTTGGCGACTTTGGCAAGGACTCTGACCAGACCGGCCGCGCTGCCTGACTCAGGATTGCCCCAAACGCCGCAAGGGCCGTACAGGGCTGTCTCAATCACAGCCAAGTTCCATTTGCGGGCAAACGCCTGATACTGGAGGTCATAGTGGCGCGTCAGGCCGAACTGCTCCATCCCGCAGCCATGCTGAAGGACCAGCACCCCCTGGAAACGGGACACTTTTTCAGGCACATAGCAGCCATACTCCGCCCTGTCGGCATAGGGGCAGTCCTCTCCGGTGAGCACAATGCGAAAGACTGTATCGGCCGCCGGTTTCACCTCTGGCGGCGGCAAGGTTGATTCCCCGCCACTGGGCGTAGCAGTCTCATAGCGCGTCTGGCTGCACCGGCAGGAAACAACCATAAGCGCAAAGAGGAATGATATCAGAATGAATGACCGTTTCATCGAGCTTCCAGTTCTATTCCGTCGATATACATGTCGCTCCACGGATATACGCCGGTAATCTTGTAATAATCATGAGTCGTAAAAACCCAGCCGATGGAGACCTGGGAATCATCCCTCAGCGTAAAAGGCAGCACCTGGACCGTCTGCTGGTGGGCCGGCATGTCAACCGAGGCCAGGACATCAGCGTCCGAGGCCACATTGTCTATATCCGGCAGGCTGTAGCCCTTGTACACGACGCCATAGCAATCCAGGCAGCGGACATCCGTCGTATTGCGAAGCGTGAGCTTCAAGTCGTAGTAACCCGGCGCCAGGTCCACCGTCTGCCATACCTTTCCGTTCGTCACGCTTGGAACTCCCCAGGCCTCGGCAGTCCAGACGCAAAGGGCCTTGCCTGCCGAATCGAAAGAAATGATGGACGGGTCGGAGGCGGTCCAGCCGAGTGCACGCTGCATACGTCCCGGAGACTGAAGCGCGGCGGCGAATTCCTGCTCGCCGTCTCCCTCGAAAGGAGGAACTCCATTGACCAGCGACGGCATTGTCCGGCTGTCGGGAGCCGCCGTTGAGAAGAGATCGTTGTACAGGTCCAGTTCGCCGAGTTGGATCGGCTTATCCTCCAGGGGCTGGTCCAGGGTCAGACGCAGGTATTGAGCCTGCACCGGAGCAGTGAAGGGGATTTCCTGCGCGAAGGCGTTACACATCAATTTACCATCGATGACCATCTCATATTCTTTCCCGTCACGGCTCACCTCACATGTGAAATGGCGGGCCATGGTCGCTACATCGAAGTCGCGGCCTTGGGTAAGCACAATGCCGGAGAAGAGCTTGAGCGTCTGCATGTCCACCGTAATGGTCTGGGGACCTGATGCGGCGGCCACCCAACCGGTTCCGGGCATCTCGTCGATGATCCGCTCCAGCGGCGCATCGGCGGAGGAAGGAACATCTCCAAGGAGCCAGACCGACTTGTCAAGCACCATCAGGGCAACGTTCTTGATATTTACACGGACGGCGTCATATTCGTCGATAAAATCACCTGACGGCTTATAGACCGTGTGATAAGTATAGTCCAGGTCGGTATCTATGTCATCAATGACCAGGACGGTCTGGTCTGCCGGTAGAACGGCCTCGCTTACCTGACCTGCCAGATTGGTGTAGGTCACGACAACGCAGGATTCTCCCTCGCCACTCCGGTCGAAGGTAATCTCCACTGCATTCGGACCGGTTTGCTGCAATTTGATGAACTTTCGGTTCACGAGCGTACCCGGATAGGAAGCATCCCCGATAACAACCGTAACCCCCTTAGGGGCCGACTCGTTGCCCTTATAGTCGAGCGTAACGATACGGAATGTAGCCTCGCCGGCCGGCAGACCTTCCACCACGACGGACTGGACGGCCTCGGCAGGCTGCACCCGGAAGGGCTGTACCTGTCCGCCGCCATAATAAACCTTACCCGAAACAGCTCCCTGAGGCGCCGTGAATTCCAGGCGGACCCGGCCGATGCCGGGATAGGCCTTCAGGTCGCTCACGCGCTCTGGAACGATGACCTCCGCCTTATTACAGGCAAGGGTGCAAATGGCCATCAGCGCAACGCAGAAGAAATAGTTAATCTTTTTCATAATGTGCTTGGGTGCTAAGGGTTATTGCCAGGCTTCGGGCTGGGTCATGCCAACCATCTTCTTGGCGTCATCCAACGGAATCGGCATCACCAGGTATTTGTCCGTGTAGGACTGGTAGTCGCGGATCTTCCGGCGTTCATAGGAGAACTTGCCGTCATCGCCCTTGGTGATGCGCATACCGGTTACGAACCTGTTGGTCTGTGAGAGTATCTTCCAGCGGCGCTGGTCCATGAACCTGCCCTGTTCAAGGCAGAATTCCACCCGGCGCTCGTTACGGATGCGCGGCATCAGAAAATCATAAGAGGCCTCGTATCCGGGTACATCTTCAATGTCCGGCTGACCGGCCCTGTTGCGAACCTTGTTAAGGGCACGGACGGCATTTTCATAGTCGCCAAGCTCGCAGAGGGCTTCGGCCCGGTTGAGATAGAACTCGGCCAGGCGGAAAAACACCCAGCAGACCTGCGTCTTCCCCCAGCCACCGCTCGGGCCCCAAAAGTCGACGTACTTGTCCTTGCGGGAGTAATAGCCCGTGCAGGAGCGCTGCGTCTCCTGAGATATTACGTCGTTGAATCCATTGGCTGCGCCAACATAGGTATCGATGATGTAATTCTGCGTGCAGTTGTACGGAACGCCGTAATCTGCGCCATTGTAAAGTATATCAACATAGAAGCGGGCGTCACGGTTGGAATACGGGTCGCCGCCAGGCTCTTCGCTGTAGCCAAGTGCCGCAGCTTCCGGGGTCACCGTCACGGACAGGTGAGTGTCGTCGTTGTAAGTGACCGGCAGGGCGCCGTTGGTCATTTCAAAGCAGTCCACCAGTTCCTGGGTCGGCGATTCGCCGCAGTTCCAGATGTGGTTGATGCTGGCATATGGATAATTGCCGACGTCAACAGCGTTGGTATTGTTGATATGGCTGTTATCAGACCATGAGCGCCAGATGATTTCCGGGATTTCGTCGGTAAAGTTGCTGACGAAGAGTTTCTTATAGTCACTCATAGGCACCAGGTCGTATTCGCTCATATTGAGCACGTCCTGTGCGGCGTCCGCGGCTTTCTGCCAGCGCTCGCGGTTCTTCTCGGGATTATAAAGCGCCGAGGCGGCAAACATGTAAACGCGGGCGCGTATGGCTTTGGCGACACCGTTGTCCACATGCATGGCCTCGCTGGCCGCCTGCCGGTTGGGAAGGATGCCGGATTGGACGACGTCCATCACTTCGGAAGAAATCTTGTCGGCGAGCCAGTCCACGGTGGGACGGGTCAAGCTGCCCCAGCCGCTATAAGTGGCTTCAAAGGGTTCTTCGACCCACGGCATCGGTCCGTAGAACTCCAACAGCCACATATAATACCAGCAGCGCAGAATTCGGGCTTCCGCAACCCAGCGGTCAATTTCCTGCTGGGTCAGGGCCGAGGACTGCGGCAGATATTTGATGGCGTTATTGGCCAGGCGAATCCCCCGCCAGAAATCGGGCCAGAGTTGTTCACTCGGACTGCTCCAGCTCCATTTGATTACGGGATTGGAAAGGGAAAGCTGTCCGTTATGCCATTCGTAAGCATCATAGGTGGCGGCCCAGAAGGCATTGTCGGTCAAACAGTCGAAGGTATTCATAACGAAGGAAACCTGGTCGCGCCCCGTATAGACTTCGCCATACACGGCCGAGATCAGCCCCTGACTCCGACTCTGGTTGGACAGTACCTTGTCCAGGGTAATCTGACCGTCCGGGGTCTTCTCCAGCACGGAATTGCAACCGGTCAGGAGCAGCAGGGCTCCCAAAAGTATAGAAATGGTCTTTTTCATTGTGCGTGCTATTTAGAAGGAGATGTTCAAACCTATGTTCCAGGTCGAAAAGACAGGATAGAGCAGGGCGTTGTTCTGCTCCGGATCCTGGTATTTGACCGGATAATTATCAAAAGTAAGGAGGTTCAGTCCGTTGACATAGAAACGAATCTGGTCGGAACGGATGGCGCGGGACCATTTCTTGGGCAGGGTGTAACCCAGCTCGATGTTCTTCAGGCGAAGGTAGTCGCCGTTGACCAGCCAGAAATCGGACATAACCTTGCTGGCGTTGCTGCCGGGTTCCAGACGCGGGTAAGTAATGGGCAGACCGGCCTCCAGACGCGCGACGCTCCACGCTTCCTTGTGCCACTGGTTGAAATTGTAGGTTTCCCAGATATTCTGGCCGGTGAGGTAGTAGCTACGACCGGCGGCTCCCTGCCACATCATACTGATGTCGAAGCCTTTCCACTGGAAACTGATACCTGCGCCATAGGTCCACTCCGGGACTTCGGGATTACCGATCGGAACCATATCCCGTTCGTCCACGTACCCGTCACCATTCTGGTCCTTGTACTTGAGGTCACCCGGCTTCGGGACGGCACCGGTACCACTCTGGTCATACCAGTCGAGGATGTCCTGCTCGCTGTTGAAGAAGCCCGCCGTCTCATAACCGAAGTTCTGGCCCATCCTGAAGCCGGTGCTGCGCAGACGCACGGCATAGTCCTCCGGCAGAAGTACTTCACTCATGTAGAGGACGCGGTTGCGGTTGAAGGCCGTATTGACACGGACATCAAGGCGCATATCCGGGGAAAATATCTTCGCGTAACTCAGACTCAGTTCGAAACCCTTGTTCTCAATCTGGCCTGCGTTGATTTTCGGGAGCATGCCGGAGGTGGCCACGCCGCCGGTACCGAAGACGCCTGTCGGGACCAGACCCGTGGCCGGGATGAGGATGTTGTCGCGGCGCTCATAGAAAACATCAGCCTCCAAGCGGAAGTCCCGCAGGATGCCGAGTTCAAGGCCGACATTGAACTTATTGGCTTTCTCCCACGTCAGCTCTTCATTACCAATCTGAGACTCGTAACTGCCGCTCCACAGTGTCAGGAAGGCAAACCTGGAACCATTCATGTTGTCGTTGCCGACCTGGCCATAGGAAGCACGAAGTTTACCGAAAGTAATGACATTCTGGTTTTTCATCCATGGCTCCTCGGAAAATACCCAGCCGAGGGACAACGACGGGAAGAAGCCCATCTTCTTGCCCGGAGCGAACTGCTCGGAACCGTTGTAACCAAAGTTGATTTCGGCCAGATAGCGGTTGTCATAGGCGTAGGTGGCCCGGCCGACAAAACCGATGTAGTTATATGGCAGTTCGATGTTGATGACCCGCTGGTAGCGGTTGAACAGGAGCATTCCCGTCACGTCATGCTTGCCGAAGGTGCGCGCATAGTTGAGGGATGCATCGATGTTGAAGAGATTGTTGAACTGCTGATACTGGGCATCGCTAAGGGTTCCGTTGGTCATCGTACCGGTCTTCTCATACTTGACGCCGTCGGGAGACTCCGGATCGGCCATGGCCTCATACAGCTGGAATGTACGTTGACGAACCTGCTGGTTGGTCGAGAAAGCGTCGTAAGAGACGACTGCCTTGACGGAAAGGCCTTTGGTAATGAAATCCAGCTGCTGTTCCAAACCTAGGGTCGCAGTCACCTGATTGCTCTGCGTGTTGCGGAAACCGGAACGGTTGAGCATACCGTAAGGCACGTTGTTGATGTTGCCTCCCTTGAGCGAGGACGTAAGCACCTCGCCGTCCGGAGTGGTGTCGTTGAAATAGTTGTTCGGTGTCGTAAGCAAAGAACTGACAACGATTGAATATCCGTTGACGTCATCCAGATAGGCTCCATTGTTCGGCACTACCACCGGGTCGTTCTTGCGCTGCATATAGCCGCTGATGTTGAGGAACATCCGCAGACTGGACGTCACGTCGATATCGAAATTGGAGCGGAAATTGACACGGTCGGCCTTCGAGGCGGCATCGTAATCGTATTCATCGAATTTCTCGCTGCGGAAAATACCGTTCTGGTGGAGATAGCCAACCGTGGTGAAGTAGCGCATCCGTTCGGTACCGCCGCTGATGTTGACGTTGACCCTGCTCATCGGGGAGTTGGTCCGAATGAACTCTTTCACCATGTTCCTGGTAGGGTACAGGGCCTGGAAGTCGCCGGAACGGTAATGTTCCAGCGCCTCGGCATCGTAGATGGCAGGACGGTTGTTCTGGAATTCGACCTGGTTGCGGAGGAGGGCGTAATCATACGCGCTGACCATGTCCGCCATGCGGGTCGGATTCTGGAAGGACTGCTCGACAGTTGCGTCAATCACCGGCTTGCCTGACTTACCCCGCCTGGTTGTAACCAGGATAACGCCGTTGGCGCCACGGACACCATAAACCGCAGTGGCGGAAGCATCCTTGAGAACTGTGATGGTCTCGACTTCGCGCGGGTCCAAGGCGGTAAAATCGCGCTCCACGCCATCGACCAGGGTCAGTGGGTTCTGACCATTGACCGTGGACATGCCGCGGATATAGAAGTTCATCTGCTCGCCACCGGGAACGCCGCTCCGCTGCAAGACGGTCAGACCGGGCAGGCGACCGGCCAAGGCAATACCCAGATTGGAAGCCGGCGTCTGCTTAAGTCCCGTTGCCGGGATACTGGAAATGGCTGCGACAACACTCTCTTTGCGTTGCTGGCCATAAGCAATCACCACAGTTTCCTCCAACTGGGAGGCTTCTTCCGGCATAATGACATTGATGACGGCGCGACCGGCCACCGTTACGTCCTGGGTCTCATAGCCAAGACATGAAAAAATCAGCACCGAGCCCTCGGACGGAACCGTAATCGAGTAGCGTCCGTCGGCGTCGGCGATGATGCCTTGTGTCGTACCTTTAATCTGGACTGTAACGCCCGGAACCGGTTGTTGCTGCGGGTCCGTAATCCGTCCGCTGACCGAAAGGGTACGGCTCTGCTGGGCAACCGCGGAAAGAGCGACCGACAGCGCCAGCAGAAGACATGCAATTTTGGGTTTCATAAAGATAAATGATTGGTTATTAATTCAATAGATATAAAAAGCTGAGGCGGCCCATCGGCATGGCGCTGCCTGTCAGATAGGAATCCATCAAGTCGGAAGGGGTCTCTACGCCCATTTCGACCTTGAAATAGAACTGCCCTGCGCCATTCAGGCCCAAAGCCTGACGCGGTACTGCGACCTGGATAATATTCCCTTCGCGGCGGAAGGAAGCTTTGTCGGAGCCGGAAAGCTTATAACCGGCACCGATCTTTTCCACCGTCATGACGTCACGGCCCGTGGAACGGCCTACAAGGTAATCGTAACATTCCCAGGCTTTGGCCGAAGGCTCGCCAACTCCAATGAAGATGTTGAGCCAGTTGGACTTGCCGGGAGCGCTGAAGGCTTCCTTGCCTTCAATGCAGAAGTAGATATTATCCGCATCGTGGGCCACTCGGACGACAGTAATCTTGTCGGTGGGTGCAGGCTGGGCGTAATGAACAGTCTTCGCTCCGCCGTAGGCATTACGGGCAATGAATTTGGCATCGGTATTACGCTGGACGTAAGAGACATCCTTCCACTGGTCAATGCCTGCCGCAATGTCGATGGTCTTGGGAGCCTGTGCTCCGCGGACACCTTCAGAGGAGCCCTTGTAACGGCGGATATTCCGGATAAGCTGGAGATAGAACGCATCCTGATAACCGCCTTTCATCGGCTCGATATCGCGCGAAAACTCCTTGCTGGCAGCATCGCAAAGCATATATTCACCGTCGAAAAGCTGCTTGTAGGCAATCCACTCGTTCCATCCGCCGACGGAGATCATAGGCGGATCGGCCTTTATGGCTTCGTCCCACTCTGCCTGGAAGAAAGTGCCCTTGTCCACGTTTTCGGATATATTCTGTCTCAGGCTCGGATCCCAACCGCGTCCCCAGTTGATGTGACCCGGGCGGGTGAGGGAGAAGGACATCGGAACTCCGGGGTGACTGGCCACAGTCACATTCATCATCTTCGATTCCGTATGCAACGGCTGAGGGAACTTCCATTCAACCCAGGTAAAACCGTCGGGATAGGTCGGATCGAACGGCCAGTTAGGCTTGAAGAAATGGAAAAAATTCAGGATTTCCGGCGACAGTTCGCCCGGACTATATGACGTGTCACCACGCGAGGACGCCTCCGCGATGTCATCCCTTGCATCGGTATAGGCGATAATCAACGGCTTGCCGTCCACCTTATACCATGTATCCGGATACCGTCCGGGCCCATAGATCAGATTGTAGAGATTGCGGACGGTCTGGAATGACCGGGAATGGGTGTAGCTGACGATCTTGGGCGGATTCCATCCTTCTTTCTGCATTTCGTCGATGACCTTGCAGACCTGCAGGACCACGTCATCATAGATCACGGCGTTGGTGTGGTCGAAGAAAATGAAGTCCACGCCGGCCATGGTAATCATCTGCATCTGCTTGCGGAGGACCCACTCGTCATTGGAGTTATAGTACCCCCAAAGCGGCTCGCCCCAGTAGTGGGCCTGCCCGTTGGGGCTGATCACGTCATCATATCGCTTGAAGAGGATATTGATTCCGTCAGGCATCGCAGCAATCTTCGTAGCATCGTAAATACCTGATGCATAAGGCTGCCCGATCCACGGCCAGAAAAACATTCCAACCTGCCTGTCTGTCCGGAAGCCGCCGATGGGTGTCGTGAACGCCCGGCCGAAATGGTCCACGCCTACGATATCCCCCACCGAACATGCGGCAACCGGCAATCCATCGGAAGGTTTGTCCCCGGGGTCGGGTTTGTCGGTCGGGTCCGTCGGAATCTCCGGGGCGACAGGCTCCAGGAACTGGACCGGTGAACCGCAGGAACAGCCGTACACGCAGGCCAGAATAAGGAAAAGAAGGGTTAGTATCCGTTTCATGTTTACAATCTGCTTTTCAGTTCATATGTACCTGAGCCCAGTTCCAGTCGGGCATATCCTTTTTCAAAGGAAAGGGCCTTCACCCGGCGGCCGTCCAGGGTGACGACAGAGGCTTTGCGGGCCGGGACCCAGACATCAGCTACGGAATTGGCAGGGATCTCCACCGTCCACGTCAGAGCCGTTCCCTGTTTGCGCCAGGAGCTGCGAATCGTTCCCTTGACCGTATCAAGCGAACCTTCGGCCCAGGAAAGGGATTCGGGCAGATACGGTTTGAGCGTGAAACGCGCAAATCCCGGATGGTCGAACGACGGGTCGATGCCAAGAAGATAACGGTAGAACCAGGCGTCCACCGATGCCATCATCGGATGATTGTGAGAGTTCATCGCATCACCGGTAAGGTACTCCCAGCGCTCCCAGACCGTAGTTGCACCGTTGCTCAGCATAAAGCCCCAGCTAGGATACGTCGTCTGGGTGACAAGCCGCCAGGCTTCCTCAATGTGGCCGCCGGCAGCAAGCACTTCCAGCACATATTTGGTACAGAGGTTACCGGTCGTGAGGTGATAATCACGGGCACGGATATCGGCCACGAGGTTCTCCATGGCACGTGCAGCCTGCTGTTCGTCAGCCAGGCCCATGAAGATGGCGAATGCATTGGAGGCCTGGTTTCCAGAGCCGTAATTGCCGGTCTGCGCGTCCCAATACTTACGGTTGAATGCTTCGCGGGTATCGGATGCATATGCGTCGTACAGTGCCGCCACATCGTTTCGGCCAAGTACTCGGGCCATGTCGGCGAGCATCCGCTCACAATAATAGAGATAGCCGGTTGAAATCATCACGCCGGGCGTATCCCGGGAAACGCCGCTGCCGTTAGGGTCCATCAGGAAATCCCGTGGCGGGCACCAGTCGCCATAATAACTATAGTTCACGATACCATCCTCGGTACGACTGCGCAGATAATCAACCCAGGCACGCATGCCGTCGAACTGATCGGAGATGGGCTGACGGTTCCCGTAGAAGCGATAGGCCTGGTAGGGCAGCAGCAGGTAACTGGCGCACACCGGGTCGGCCGGACGCATTCCGAAACGGAACGGCGCGACACAGGTAATCGTTCCCGCCTCATCCTGCGTATCGGTGATATCCTGGGCGAATTTCGGGAAGAACCGGGCCATGTCAAAGTTATAGGCCGCAATCTCATTGCTCGCCGTAAGGTCATTGAGCCACCCCATACGTTCGTCACGCTGCGGACAGTCGGTCGGGACGCTATGGAGATTGGAGGCTTCGGTATTGACCACCATGCGGTGGATGCGGTTTACAAGGTCGTCCGAACACGTGAAGCGGCCGATAGGAGCGACGTCGGTGCGGACTACGCGCACCGTAAAATCGTCATCAACGGGTTTGTACGGCAGGCCCTCCACCTGGAAATAGCGGAAGCCATGATACGTGAAAGACGGTTCCCATGTCTCCTCCCCCGTTCCTGCGCAGGTATAGGAATCACATGATTTGGCGTTGCGCAGGTTATCCTGGTTGACGGAGCCGTCTTCCCGCAGGGTTTCGGCAAAATACAGCCGCACGGTACATCCTGCCTCGGCACGGACTTTCAAAGCCACCCAGCCGGCCAGGTTGCGCCCGGCATCAAAAACATACACGCCGCTCCGGGGCTCGGCGACAAAGGTCGGTTTCAGCGATTCCACTACCCGGATGGGCTCGACCCTTGCGGCATGGAGCTCGCCTACCGGATCATCCGTGTTGTGGGCCCAGGCCCATTGCTTGTCCATCAGCAAGGCCGGGAGGCCAGGCTGCCAGATAAAATCCTTATCCTCACGCGCATCATACGATTCCCCGTCGAACACAGTTGAATACATGGCGGGGCCGGCAACGACATGGCGGAAGTGGTCGGAGTTCATGACATAGCAGGTACCATCGGTATAAACAACCTCGACCTGGGCGCGGAGGCGCGGAGTACCGAGCCAACCGGGAGCCACGGGTATCACGAAACTGTTGCCTCCCTGATGAATGTACGGTCCCACGTCATATGTCTCGTAATATACCCGTTTACTATAGGTACTTTGGGCAGGATCAAGCACGTGGTCGCCTACCTTCTGCCGGTTGACATACAGCTCATGGAAACCGATACCCGCCACATAGGCCCTTGCGTAAGCGATGGTCTTGGAGGGATCGGGCCAGAAATTGGCCTTGAAATACAGGATGCGTCCCGCGATTCCCGGAACGTAACCAATCCATCCGCCTTGCCAATCATGCTGGTCAAGCAGACCCATCTCCCACCAGGAGACGTCCGACCAAGGGGACTCCGTCCCGTCTTGCCAGATTTTCACCTTCCAATAATACCGTGCCCTGCTCTGCAAGGGCAGATCGGACGTGGAAATGCAAGTGGACTGGCCTGAAACGACTTTTCCGCTGTCCCAGATGTCGCCCTTGTCATTACGCAGCAAATCCTCGCTGCTGGCCACCAGAATCCTATAGGCCGTCTGAAACACATCCCGGTCGGGACTCTCAAGCCGCCAGCTCAGTTGCGGGGCATAGTCGATACCGAGCGGGCAGGTCTGGTATTCAGCCTTCAGTCCGGACACCGAAAGAGAACGTGCAAAAGCCGGCGAAGCCAGACAGACCGACGCGAAAAGAAATAACAAAAACCGCTTCATTCTAAAATCGTTTTAATAACACTGCAAAAATAATCGTTTCCTCATGCGGCCTTTTGTAAAAACTGTCCAATTTTTTGCCTTTTCCGGTTTATTTTTCCAGAGTTGTATTTTCTGTCCGGACACACCGTCAAAAATTGTTATATTTGTCAAGAATGAGATGGCAACGATTCATATTACTACTGGCAGGCATTCTGCTGGGATCTTCCCTTTCCGCGCAACAAGGGATGGAAGATCGTCTGGCGCCAAGCCTATCCCATCTGGACATCCAGGATATCACCCAGGACGAGCAGGGAAACATGTGGTTTGCGACCTTGTCCGGGCTTGACAGGTACAATGGATATGAATACCGGCATTTCCTTCACGATCCCGCAGATTCGGGTTCCATCAGTCATAATTTTGTGTTTTCCGTCAGTTCCGACGACAACGGATATCTCTGGGTCGGTACCGCCATCGGTCTTGACAGATACGACCTGCAATACGAGCGCTTCGAACACTTCCAGTCCCTGCTTTCGCCCGTTTACCATCTGTTCCGTGACAGCGCGGGACGTATATGGACTGCGACCCCGGGCGGTGCCGGTCTGACGGAACCGGAAAACCGACGCGTCGTTTACCCCTTCGGCAACGCTCCGGTCAACGTATTGTGGGAAGACTCCTATCATCGTATCTGGGCCGGGCAGGATGACGGCCTGGTCCTGCTTGATACCAAGGAGCATTTCTCGCTTCCGGGCGAACGCTCGGTCCTGTGCCAATACACCGACTCCCAAGGTCTCTGGTGGCTCGGGACAGACCAGGGGATCTTTCGTTTCAATCCCGTGACCGGCACCGTTACCGATGGTCCGGAGTCCCTTCCGGAACTCGCGCGTGACCGCATCAATTTCATCCAGGAAAACGAACCCTCGAAGCTGGTGATCGGCACGACTACGGACGGCTTGTTCCAATATGACCTTATCAGCAAAAAACTCCTGCACAACCAGCCGGTCCGTCTCAACCCGGGCAGGTCGGCAGAGGTGAACGTCTGCTATCTGGACCGCCAGGGCAACACATGGATCGGAACCTATGACAAAGGTTTTTTCTTCGGAAACCGGCAGGCGGACCTGTTTAATAACGATGAAATTCTCGCCGAGGGGCTGAAAGACAAATTCGTCACGCGTCTGATGCCCGACAGGAACGGCCACCTCTGGATTGCAACGCGCTACGACGGCCTCTACCGGTACGACCTTGATGAAAAACTGACAAAAATAGACCTTGGCAGTGTCCTGCCCGGACGTGGCGAATTCTTCGAAGTATGCTATGCCGACGCGGCAAACCGCCTCTGGCTGGCATTCGAGTCCACATTGGTCGTCGCTACGATCCGCGGTGACAAAGCCTATCCTATCAAGAGAATGGACCTCGGACACGTCCGGTGCATCGACGCCGACTCGGATGGTACCGTATGGGTCGGCTCTTTCGACGGCCTGCACAGAGTAGACGGGCGGACGCTCGAGGTCAGACAAATCCCTGTCGGGAAAGGCTTACAGAACATCGCAACCATACTGAACGTAGAGGACGGCATCCTTTTCTCTCCCTACGGAAACGGCGTCCGGCATCTGGACACGAAGACCCTTGAGACCCGCCCGCTGGAGGTACCTGCTGAAGCGCAGGATGTCAACCTTGCCTGCATTACGCTGGCACGTGACAGCCGCGGCCGCATCTGGATGGGCAGCTATGGTGCCGGCGTCGCCTGCTGCAGCGGTGACAAGGCGGTCCGCTTTACGACCCAGGACGGCCTGCCCAATATAAACGTTCTCTCCATTCAGGAAGATTTCAGCGGAAACATCTGGGTGAGTACCTTGCAAGGCATCGCCCGTATCAGGTTCCCTGAAAACGCATCAAAAGGCCGCATCAGCGTATTTCCCGGCCATCAATTCCATGAAAAGTCCGGCTGCCGGACAACTGACGGCCGCATTTTCTTCGGAGGCAACCATGGCTTGACCTTCTTCGACCCCTCACGGTTTCCGCAGACGCGGCCTGCTCCGGTGATCCATCTGGAGGATCTGCAGATCTGGGGGCACAGCGTTCAGCCGTCCTCCGAAGGGTCCGTCCTGACCCGCAGCATCTCATACACCGACCGTATCGTCCTCAGCCACCGGCAGAACTCTATATCCCTTGACTGGGCCGGCATCGATTATTATTCCTCCAACAACCTGACCTACAAGTACCGGCTTGACGGATTCGACCGCAACTGGAACCATGTCGGAACATTCCGCCGCGCATCTTGGTCCAATCTTCCTCCGGGGAACTACACATTCGAAGTCATTGCCGTAGCCGACGAAGGGATGGAAAGCCTGCCTGCCACTCTCCGTATCACCGTCCGGAGGGCGCCTTGGCTGCAGTGGTGGGCAATATTGTGCTATATTCTCCTGATCTCAGCCATCGCATTTGCCGTTCTGAGGTCACTGATGAACGCCAGGCTTGAGAGTCAAAGGGCTGAGTTGGAACGAAGCGAGAAGGAACGCGAACGGGAAATCTCCCAAATGAAGACTGTTTTCTTTACGAACATTTCTCACGAACTCCGTACTCCGCTCACGCTCATCAACGCCCCGTTGGAAAGACTGCTCGCCAAACAGGACAATGACAGGGAGACAGCCGGCCTTCTGGATGCAATCCACCGGAACTCCTCACGCATGATGATGCTGATGAACCAATTGATGGATTTTTCAAAGATTGAGAATGGCGTCTATTCCCTGGCGGTCCGCCAAACAGATATCAACAGGATAATCCGGGAAACCTGCGATTCTTTCCAGTTTACCGCAGAGAAAAAGGGAATCCGGCTGACTTTCCAGCCGGAATCAGCGGTCCGCATGATGTGGGCAGACAGCGACAAACTGGTTAAAATCCTCGACAACTTGCTCTCAAATGCTGTCAAACACACTCCGGAAGGCGGAAGCATCCAGGTCATCACCCGTCTGGCAGACGACACGTCATCCTATGCCGACGACGTCCCCGACGGATCATATTTGGAAATTTCCGTTCTCGATACCGGAGACGGCGTACCTGAGGATAAACTGGACCAACTCTTCGTGCGCTACCGACTGATCGAGTCTCAAGGCGGTAAACGTCCCGATTACAGCGGCAACGGCATCGGACTCCATTACACCAAAAACATGGTGGAAAAACACCATGGGAAAATCCATGCCCTTAGACGGAAGTCGGGCGGAATGGATTTTTCCTTCATCTTACCTCTTGATGACGTGTACACCGACCAGGAGAAAGTTCTGGATTCCTCTTCCCCGGGAATGTCAGAGCCGGCAAAATCCTCACCGATAACGAGCGGACGCCAGAAAGAACGGACAATTCTGGTGGTGGAAGACAACACCGAGCTCCGCGAGTTCATCTGCGGGCTGCTGGCGCCGAGCTACCGCGTTATGGAAGCCCCCGACGGGCTCCAGGCCTGGTCCATGCTCTCAGCACAGAAACCGGACCTGGTCGTCAGCGACGTTATCATGCCTGAAATGTCAGGCTACGAACTCTGCTCGCAAATCAAACAACATCCTGATTTCTGCCACATACCGGTCATCCTGCTGACAGCCAAGACTTCTGCCCAAGAGCAGGTGGAAGGGCTCCAGAATGGTGCAGATGCATACATTTGCAAGCCATTCCACGTTGAATACCTGATAATGACAATCCGTAACCAATTGCGGATGCGAGACGCCCTCCAGGCATATTTCACACAGCCACAAACGGATACTAACCCGCTGAGCGATATCGACCTGCCCGCAGGCGATCAATCATTCCTGGACAAGCTGACAGCCCTGATGGAAGAGAATCTGGCCAATCCGGACCTCAATATCGATTTTCTCGCCCATGAGATGGGCTACAGCCGTACCGCCTTCTATCTACGGATTAAAGGCGTTACACGCAACGCTCCCAACGACTTCGTCCGCGACTACCGCTTCAAACGGGCCGCAGAAGCAATCCGCGCCGGAAAGGCCTCTCTTTCAGAAATCGCCGAACAGACTGGTTTCAGTTCGTATTCCTATTTCTCGAAAGCCTTCAAGAAACACTTCGGGATTTCACCAAAGGCCTGGCAGTCCCAGCAGCGGAACACATAGCGCCATTTGAGCCGAAATGGCAGCATTAAATGAAAAATGCAAGAACCGGCTCAATCGGAACGCACCGTATTGATTCGCGTGGGGCTATTGCAGGAAGAGCAGCTCGCGGTATTTCGGGAGGGGCCAGAGTTCGTCGTCGACGAGCATCTCGAGGTTATCGGCATCGAAGCGGACCCTGTCCATCAGGGGACGGATTTCGTGGCAGTAGAGACGGGCGCGGGTGGGTGTGTCGGTCTCGCGGTTGGCCTTTCTGCGGGCGGCGACAAGCTCGGCGACATGGTCCGAGAGGTCGTTTATACCCTGTGAAATCTTGCGGAGGGTGGATATCTCAGCGCGGCAGAGAGACGGGCTCTCGTCGCCGAAAAGCTTCCACATGCCGTCAAGGGACGCACCCAGAAGCTGCTGGTATTTGATCGCCGCAGGGATGATGTGGTTGAGGCAAAGGTCGCCGATGACGCGGGCTTCGATCTGGAGCTTCTTGACGTAGGTTTCGTTCATCACGGCATATCGGGCCTCGAGCTCGGAGCGTGTCAGGACGCCGGTCTTTTCGAAAAGTTCGACCGTGTCTTCACTGCGGAAAGCCGCGAACGCTTCGGTAACGTCGCCGATTGACTTGAGACCGCGTCGCGCCGCTTCCTCCTGCCACTCCTTGCTGTAGCCGTTGCCTTCGAACATGACGTTGCGGGCATCCAAAAGGAACTTCCTGATAGTGTGGACGATAGCGCTTTCCTTTTCCTCCCCTTCCGCCATCAGGCGATCTGCCATCCCGCGGAATTCCCTGAGGGCCTCGGCCACTATGGTGTTGAGCACATACACGGCTCCGGCGGCGTTTTGCGACGATCCAACGGCGCGGAATTCAAAACGGTTGCCGGTGAAGGCGAATGGCGAAGTGCGGTTGCGGTCGGTATTGTCCAGGATGATTTCGGGCATTGCCCCGACGATGCTGAGCGTCTCGCGGTGGGTTTCCTGGCGGGAAAAATCTTCCATCGCCATGATGTCTTCGATGATACCGTGGAGCGTGGAGCCGGAGAACACCGACATGACTGCCGGAGGGGCCTCGCTGCCGCCCAGGCGATAGGAGTTGCTCAGGGAGGCTACGCTGCTCATCAGCAGGAAATTATGGTCGCTGACACCTTTCAGGACGCAGGCGAAGAAGCTAAGGAAACGCAGGTTGCGGCTCGGGGTCTTGCCCGGCGAGAGGAGGTTGGTGCCGCCGTCGGTGCAAAGGGACCAGTTGCAGTGCTTGCCGCTGCCGTTTACACCCTGGAAGGGCTTTTCATGGAAGATGACCTTCAGGTGATGGCGCGCGGAGACCTTCTGCATGACGATCATCAGCAGCATGTTCTGGTCGATGGCCGTGGTGGCCGACGAGAAGATGGGTGCGCACTCGAACTGATTGGGAGCCACTTCGTTATGGCGAGTATGGAGACGGATGCCAAGGCGGTAGGCCTCGGTCTCGAAGTCTTTCATGAAGGCGCTGACACGCTGCGGGATGGCCCCGAAATAGTGGTCGCTGAGCTGCTGGTCCTTCGCTGCGGTGTGGCCGATCACGGTGCGGCCGCATTGGACAAGGTCGGGGCGGGCGGCCCATAGGGCCTCGTCCACCAGGAAATATTCCTGCTCCAGACCTATGCTGACGCTCACGCTGTGGACATTTTCGTCGAAGAGCGATGCAACCGCCGTCGCAGCGTCGGATATCGCCTGGACCGACTTCAGGTTAGGGGTTTTCATGTCCAGGGCTTCGCCCGTGTACGCGACGAAAACGGACGGGACGCAAAGGGTTCCGTCGAGGACGAATACCGGCGAGGTAGGGTCCCAGGCCGAGTAGCCACGCGCCTCGAAGGTGTTGCGCAGGCCCCCGTTGGGGAAGCTTGAAGCATCCGGCTCCTGCTGGACAAGGGCGCTGCCGCCGAAGCGTTCCACTGCGACATTGTCGCGGAAATCGACGAATGCCTCGTGCTTTTCCGCCGTGGAGTCGGTAAGGGGCTGGAAGAGGTGGGTGTAGTGCGTCGCACCCTTTTCCATGGCCCATTTGCGGATGCCGTCGGCAATTTCGTCGGCGACGCTGCGGTCGAGGTGACGGCCTTCCTTGACCGCCGCCTCAACGGCCGCATAAGCCGCTTCGGACATATATTGCTTCATCTTCGGAAGGTCGAAGACGTTCTCGCCGAAATAAGAGGATACGGGGCCTTCCGCGTCGAAATAACGCCGAGCCTCCCTTGCGCTGCTGTCTTTAAGTGCCTGCTGCCTTGAAAATGACATGTTTAAGTTCGTTTTAACACGCAAAGATAGCGATTTTTTAGTAAATGAAAAGACCGACCCCAGAAGGGCCGGTCCTTTGAAACGACAGTCCGTAAAAACTACAGCTCTTCAGCGTGGGCGAGAAGGTATTTCTCAGCCTCGACGCTCCAGAGGCCGTTGTGGCGGTCGCAGATCTCGGCGAGGGCGGCGTAGACCGGGTTGGTCTTGCCCTTTTCGGCGAAGTCGGCGATCGGGGTCAGCGGCATGGTGATGTGGGTATAGATGAGCTTCTTTCCGCCGGGGATCGAGGGCAGGTTGAGGGTGGTCTCCACCACGGCGTTGAGGCCGCCGATATGGGTCACCAGACCGGCCGGGTCCATTCCCTTTCCGATGAGGGCGAGACCTTCCTTCATATCGTCGGTGTTGCCGCCGGAGGTGCCCACGATGTGGGTGGCGTTGTAGTGGACGTTGTAGAAGTTGAAGGGAGCCTTGAAATCGGACTTGCCGGGGCCGGAGAAGAAGTTGAGGCAGCCGTCATAGCCGAGGATATCGTCGGCCTGGGCGATCACTGCGGGGACGGGCGCCATTACCACGACGTCGTCATAGCCGGTGCCGCCGGAAATCTCACGGAGAAGGCCCACAGGGTCTTCAACGGCCGTATTGACATAGTGGAGCTCGATACCGCGGGAAGCGGCGAATTCCTTCGTGTAAAGGCGTGCGGCACGGTCGAGACGGGCCTGATCGATATCCGTGACGACGAAGAGGGCCGGATGACGGTCTTCGCGATGCAGGACATAGTTGATCATGGCCAGACCCATGGGACCGACACCGGCCAGGAGGGCCATCTTGCCGCCCTGCTTGATTTCCATCTGATGGACGTAGCTGCCGGCCTTGGTGTGGTAGTTGGCGTGGAGGGCGCCGATAACGCAGCTCAGCGGCTCGCTCAGCGAAGCGGGATAGAAGCCGTCGGACTTGAAGGGCAGCAGGCTTCCGGTCTCCATGACCTCGTTGGGGATGATGATGTAGGTGGCGTCGCCGCCGATGAACTCATAGGAATAGCCGGGGGCGCTGTAGATGCCTGCAGGACCCTTTTCGTAGTTCAGGGCCGGCTGGATGGAGAATTTGTCGCCGGGCTTGAACTGACCCTGCCACTTCTTGCCGACCTCGACGATTTCGCCGGAGAACTCGTGGCCGACGATGGTCGGATGCTCGGCGATATTGGCCGGAACCCTCTTGTGGGCCGTGCCCTGATGGCTCGACTTGTAAGTGGACATGCAGATGGAATCGCTCACCACCTTGGCGAGGATCTCATCATCCTTCATCTTCGGGAGTTCGAACTCCTCAAGGCGAAGGTCTTCCGTTCCGTACATGCGGACTGCTTTGGTTTTCATATCAGTTGATTTTTAATTGTTTATGCAAGCATAACCTGGCCGCCCGTAACCGGGATGGCCTGGCCGGTCTCGCCCGTCTGCTCGATGGCGTAGAGGATGGCCTTGGTCACATCGGCCGGGTTGCATCCTTTGCGCATGGGCACCTGGGCGAGGTAATAGTCCTTGACGTCCTGAACGGTCTTGGCTCCGGGCACCTTGCCTGCGGCGAGATATTGGACGAACAGGCCGTTTTCAGGGTTGCTCCACAGCGGGCCGTCGTAGAAGTTGCCGGGGCAGATGGAGTTGACCTTCACGCGGAAAGGAGCCAGTTCCAGGGCGAACGACTGGGTGAGGCCGATGCCGCCGAACTTGCCGCCGGCGTAGGCGAAATTGGCCTTGGAGCCGCGCAGGCCGCTCTTGGAGTTGACCTGGACGATGTCGGCGAAATATTGAGGGTCGGCCGCCGTCTGGATGCGCATGACGTGCGAGGCGACCTTGGCGCAGAAGAAATAGGCCTTGTAGTTGATGTTGGTCACGAACTCGAAGTTTTCCGGAGTCATGACCTCGAGGCCGCCTGCGCGGAGGACACCGGCGTTGCTGATGAAGACGTCGAGGGCACCGAAGTTGAGGAGCGTCGTGCGGATAAGCCCGTGGAGGCTGTCCATGTCGGCGACGTTGGTCTTGACGAAGATGGCGCGGTTGTTCTTGGCGATGGCGTTGAAGGACTCGGCAGTGGCGGCACCTACGGCCTCATTGAGGTCGGCAACCACGATGTTGGCACCCTGGGCCATCAGCTCGCGGGCTATTCCTTCGCCGAAGCCCTGGGCGGCACCAGTCACGATGATGGTCTTGCCCTCGACGCGGCCGGCAGAAGAACCGCCTGCGACCTTGCGGCGATAGTTTTCCACCTCCCAGTTGTCGATGAAGTCGATCCATGCCTGTTCCATGGCGTGGACTCCGCCGAAACTGCGGGAGTAGAAGGCAACCTTCATCGCATCGAGGAACACGTCGGTGATGATGCCGGCATTCTTGGCGTTGTCGCCAACTGCGACGAGGCCTATGCCCTTGATGAGCAGAACCTTGGGAGTGTGGCCGCGACGGGCGACATATTCCTCGATAGCGGCTTCGGCCTTCGCGGGCAGCTGCTGCGGATCGTCGTCGGCAAGGAAGATGTATTCGCTCTTGCAATAGACTATTTCATCGGGAGTGAAGGGACCCGCCACGGCCGAGAAGCACTTGGGACAGCCCATGAAGGTGTCGGTCAGGGCATTGCGCGTCACTTTGAGGGTCTTCAGCCCGCGGCCTTCGCGGCTCAGGTATTGCCTTACGGCGGGAAGGACCTCAACGGCCCAGTCTTCAGGGGCGACGTCACCCTCGGGAAGCGGGGAAACGCAAGCCTCCAGCTTCGACATTATCCCGGAGTAGATCGCATCGATTTCCTCTGCCGAGTCGGCGCCGACGAAGATGCCGTGGTTCTGGAGGAAAATCACCTGAGGCTCACGGCCTTTGGCGGCTTTCCATGCCTGAATCCGGTCGTAGACCTTCCTGAAGAGGGTGTAGCCGGGGTCGGTATATTCGATATAGAGGGCGTCGGGGAAAAGCTCCGCACACTTCTGGGCGGCGCCTACCGAGCACATCAGGCCGGAGACCAGGGTCGGATGGAGATGGACGACGTAGGTGAAGTCCATGGCATCGTGGAGGGAAGTCTCCACGGAGGGACGGCGGTCTTTGGTTATGCATGCCGCGGCAAGGTCGTCCTTGACCTGGGCTTCGCGCTCAGCGGGGTCGCTGCTGTAGGTTTTGGTGCCCATGGGAGCAAGCTTTGCGCGGTCGAGAACCGCGAATCCGTCTTCGCCGATGGTGGCGAGGGCGTGGCCACTGGCCTTGACCCAGAGTTTGTCAGCGGTCTTGCATGAAGTGTTTCCGCCTCCGGCGATTACCATCCGGGGGTCTGACCCGTATTTGCGGGATAAAGCAACGAGGGTGTCTATCATTTGTTTAATGTCTTCTGTATCAGTTCATCTCCGGCGTCCCGGCTGTCCAGCCCGGCCTGATGGGCCGCGACTGCGCATGCGCCGCGGTAGTTGATGGCTTTCAGGCGGTCGGTAAGGCCCGACGCATCGCGGGTGCGAAGCAGGATGGGCTCCATGGCCGGAGTGTTGTGTTCGCTGCCGAAAGTCACGATGAAACCTTCGTCTTCGAGGTAGCCTGCATAGGACTCGAGGACGGCCGTGGTGTTGCGCGTCGTGATGAATTCGACCGAACGGAATCCGCGCTTGCGAAGCGTGTCGGCAGCTTTCTGCAGATCGCCTTCGAAGTCGGTGAAATTGCCTTTTGCGTCGTCGGCAAGGAAAGGATAGGTCGGGATGCCGCCGGCGGCTTCGATTATCGACTGTACCGTGCCTACGGGCAGGAAGGCCTTGGGGTCTTCGGGAATGAAAGCCGCGCCTCCGGCCTTGAGCAGGGTGGAACGGATCTCGTTTTCCACCGCGGCGTCATTGGACGGGTCGGACTTCAGGGGTTTGCCGAAAATAAGGCCGAGCTCGCCGGCAAGGTCCTTTCCGGAGGCCACGACGGCAAGGCGCAGGGCCTTGGCAAGATGGCGCTCGCGGATGGAGCCGCAGGTCAGCTCGCGTTCTATCCAGCCGAAATCCAGTTTGATGGCGGAACCGACGGCCGCGAGGTGTTCGTTGAGCTTGGCGCACATGCGACGCACCTGGTCGTTGGCTTCGGCACGCACGGCGGCCAGCTGGCGGGCAGGCTCGCCGCTGAGGGTCACCGGACATGCCAGCCCTTTGCCGCTGATGTAGGTACGGCCCGGGTTGCCGGGGTCGTTGACCCTGAGCCCGGCGGCCTGGTCGGCGGTGTCGAGGGCGATGAATTCGATGCCAAAGAGCGGATAGAGGCCGCGCGAGGCACATCCCCCGCGCCAGGCCTCATATCCGTCCATGGAATAAAAATCATTGATGCCGACTACGCCTACTCCCTCGGCCTTGGCCCTGTCCAGAGCGTCCTCCACGCCGGAGAACGCACTGAACGAGTAGGGAGTATGCATATGAGCATTGACGTTGATCATACGAAATCAGCTTTTAAACACCTTTCTTGGCGCGGAGAATCTGCTGCGCGGCGGTCTGGTTGGAGACCGGGACATAGTCCTTCAGAGGAATCATCTTCTCGTTGATCGCGTCGAGGAACCATTCAGGCTGAGGGAAGAAGGCCTCTTCGAGCTCGTGGCAAGGGGTGATCCAGTTGCGGGAACCGAGCACCACCGGAGCGGCGTCGAGGTAGTCGAAGCACAGGTCGGTGATGTTGGCTGCCAGGTCGTTGAGGAAGCTGCCGCGTGCGGAAGCGTCGCCGGCGATGATGATGCGGCCGGTCTTCTTGACGGAGGCGATGACCTTCTCGTAGTTGAACGGAACCAGAGTGCGGGCGTCGATAACCTCGGCCTCGAGACCATATTTCTCCTTGAGAATGTCGGCGGCCTTGAGGGCACGGTAGAGCGTGGCGCCGATGGTCAGGAAGGTGACATCCTTACCCTCGCGCTTGACGTCGGGCTCACCGAGAGGAATCTCGTAGTATTCGGCCGGTACGCCGCCCTCGTGGAACTCTTCGCCGATACCGTAGAGACGCTGGCTCTCGAAGAAGATAACCGGGTCGGTGCCCTGCAGGGCGCTGTTCATCAAACCCTTGGCATCGTAAGGAGTGACAGGGAAGACAACCTTCAGACCCGGGATGTGGGTGCAGAGGCTGGTCCAGTCCTGAGAGTGCTGGGCGCCGTATTTGGAACCCACGGAAACACGCACGACGACAGGCATCTTGAGGATGTTGCCGCTCATGGCCTGCCACTTCGGAAGCTGATTGAAGATTTCGTCGCCGCAGCAGCCGAGGAAGTCGCAGTACATGATTTCCGGGATTACGCGGCCGCCGCACATGGCATAACCGATGGCCGTACCGATGATGGCGGCTTCGGCGATCGGAGAGTTGAACAGGCGGTGGTAAGGAAGGGCTTCGGTCAGGCCGCGGTATACGGCGAAGGCGCCGCCCCATTCACGGTTCTCCTCACCGTAGGCAATAAGGGAAGAATCCTTGTAGAAACGGTCTATGATGGCCTCGAAGACACCGTCGCGGAAGTTGTACATCTTCATGCTGCTGACGGGCTTGCCTTCAGCGTCCTTGTAGAAGCGGGTCTTGCCTGCAATCTGCTTTACGCGGGGATTTTCGGCCATGGGGTGGTTGACCTCAGGCTTGGCATCGCCGAAGGAGTCGACGCTGCCGTTGGAGAACATCATGTCGCCGAGCAGTTCGTTGTCCTTGACAAGGTCCATGCGCGGGGAGATGGTCTCGTCGATGGCGAGCTTGTACATCTCGAAGATGATGTCCTTCATCTTCTGCTGGATGGCGTCGAGGTCTTCCTGGGTGGCAACGCCGGCTTCGATGAGCTTGCGGCCGAAACCGAGGATGCAGTCTTCGGCTTCCCATGCGGCGATTTCCTCCTTGGTACGATAGGAGCTCTGGTCGGACGGCGAGTGACCGCTGTAACGGTAGGTGACGACGTCGAGCAGTGCCGGGCCTTCCTTCTTCTCGAGGAGAGCCTTCTTGCGGCGGAATGCGTCGATGACGGCGAGAGGGTTGTAGCCGTCTACGCGCTCTGCGTGCCATGCCTCAGGGTTGAAGCCGGCGCCCAGGCGTGCGGGATAGGTGTAGCCCATGGTTTCGCCGCGGGTCTGGCCGCCCATGGCGTACTGGTTGTCCATGACGTTGATGAGGACGGGCAGACCGCCCTTCATGTCGCCTTCCCAGAGGGTCCTGAACTGGTCCATGGAGGCGAAGGTCATGCCTTCGAGCACCGGGCCGCGGGCCATTGCACCGTCACCGAGGTTGGCGACGACGATACCCTTCTTGCGGTTGACTTTCTTGTAGAGGGCCGCGCCCACGGCGATGGAGCCGCTACCGCCAACGATGGCGTTGTTGGGATAGATGCCGAAGGGGGTGAAGAAGGTGTGCATGGAGCCGCCCAGACCCTTGTTGAAACCGGTCGTGCGGGCGAAAATCTCGGCGATGGCGCCGTAGATGAGGAAGCGGATACCGAGCTCCTTGACGTCCTTGCCCTTATAGTCCTTGCCTGCGACGGCGAGGGTGGCGCCGCCCCAGAAGTCTTCCATGACTTTCTTGAGCTCCTTGTCGGGGAGGATCTGGATGCTGCGCAGACCCTTGGCGAGGATTTCGCCGTGGCTGCGGTGGCTGCCGAAGATGAAGTCGTCGGTGTC
>ONKE01000059.1 GCA_900318355.1 uncultured Bacteroidales bacterium | reverse complement strand
TGCTCGAGTGGCTGAAGAGGCACGCCTGGAAAGCGTGTGTACCCCAAAAGGGTATCGCGAGTTCGAATCTCGCTCTCTCCGCAAAGCCTTGATTGACAGCCAGCTGCTACGCAGTTGGCTGTTTTCGTATGCTGCGGACGGCGGTGCAATCAGCAACGATTGTGGTAAACTATTATCAGGACTAGCGGAAATACGTAAAATGCAAACTCTTGAGGTGCATCTGATTACCGAAAAATGTCTGCGAGATTCTAGCAGACATTATCGGCTAAAGCGCACATTTTCAATCACATCCATTTTACGTGTTTTCGGTTCAGCACGTCCAATCATTGTGAGTCAAAGCAGGAGCAGTGCGGGCAGTATTCTTTTCATCACAGCGTTTTGGTAAAGGTGTACGTTCCGCCGTCGTAATCCTCCGCGAGATCCTCGCCCGGGAGGGTGATGGTGGCAACTGCTCCTTCGGGAACGGTCACGGTCCAGGTCCAGTTGTCGCCCTCATATTTCCAGGCGCTCTTGATAAGGCCCGCCGCCGACTTATATTCGGCCTCAACATAGCCCAGACGCTTGTCAGGGACGGGTTTCATGATGATGTGGGCGAAGCCGGGGCAGGCGGGGTCGGAAGCAATGCCGGCCGCCGTCTCCCAGAGCCACTCGCACACGCAGCCGTAGGCATAGTGGTTGAAACTGTTCATGCCCTTGGGACCCATGCCGCTCTCGAGCATATAGCTGTTCCAGCGCTCCCAGATCGTGGTGGCGCCATTGTCGACGGAATAGAGCCAGCTCGGGTTCTTGCGCTGGAAGAGGAGTTCGTAGGCGATGTCGGCCATGCCGTTGTCCGTAAGGGTCGACATGAGGATGGATGTGCCGAGAAAGCCGGTCTGGAGGCAGTTGCCGTGGTCCTCGAAATTTTTGCGCAGCCTGGCGATGGTCGCATCCCGGGCCTCGCCTTCGACGATTCCGGTCTTGAGGGCGAAGAGAGCCGGGGTCTGCATAGTGTTGAGAATCTCTTCCTTGAACGAGCCGTCGGCCGCAAGGAACTGCTCTTTGAGGTAGGCCCTGGCCTCGTCGAGGATGGTCTGGAAATAGGCGGTGTCACGGCCCGTGGCGGCCGCCATGTCGAGCATCAAGCCCGCGTCTATCGCCCAGTAGCATGCGCCGAGATAGTTCCAATAGACGATGGCTTCGGGAAGCAGGGTGCGTGGCTTGACGTTGGAGGCGAAAGCACCGCCGCCACAGCTCTCCAGCGGCTCGTAACTGAGCCAGTCGGCCCACTGGTAGTTGCCGTTTTCTCTGACAAGGGCTGTGTGGTTGTATTTGGTCTCGACGACGTGGCCCATGAATTTCATCATCGCATCCCAGTTTTCCTCGATGATGGACTTGTCGCCGAACTGCTTCCACACGGTCCAGGGGACGATGACGCCGGCGTCGGCCCAGCCCAGACGCATCATTTCGCCGCCATATGGGGCGGTGGGGGCGACTCCGGGGAAGCCACCTGTCTCGCTCTGGGAATCGCGCATATCGCGCATCCACTTGTGGAAAAACGCGTCGGTGTTGGCAAAGAACGATCCCGTCTCGGCAAACACTTGTGTGTCAGCCGTCCAGCCCAGACGCTCGTTGCGCTGAGGGCAGTCGGTCGGGACCGACAGGTAGTTGGAGAACTGGCCCCACACCGTGTTGGAAATCAGCTTGTTGATGAGTTCGTTGCCGGTCGTGAGGCGCCCGGTCTCCATTTCCTTGGTGATGGAAGTTACGGGGATGGACACGATGCTCTTGAACTCGACCGGGGCGGTGGCGGTCAGGGACACGAAACGATAGCCGAAGAATGTGCAGGAGGGCTGATAGTCCACATAGCCCTTTTCGGGACCGAAGGTGTAGACCAGCCTGAACGCGTCGTCAGGCGTGCGGAGATTGGTGCGGTGGATGCTGCCCTCGGGGCCGTCCATTCCGCGGCTCTTCGCGCCGTTGCCGTCGTTCAGCAGTTCGGCAGGGAGGCATGTAAGCACGGTCCCTTCTTGCGCCTTGAAACGGAAGGCGGGCACGGCAGCCGCATTCTGCCCGAAATCGACAACGAGGGTCTCGCCTGGATTAAGGCTGATGGTCTGTCCTGCCTTGTAGTTTCTCTTTATCACCACCTTGCCGGCCTCTTCCTCCGCAGCGCCTTCTACTCCCTCCCAGACATACGCGAGCACCGGGCTGAGAGTCAGGTCTTTACGAAGGCAGATTTCCGCGCCGGCGGAAGGCAGGATTTCCCCTGCGAACTCCTCGTTGACCTCGGGAGTGCCAAGCGCTTCCGGAGTCTTGTAGCCCGGAAGGATGCGGGCGTCGTATTCTTCGCCGTCGTAGATGGCGGCATGGGTCACGGGACCGGCGATGCCGGCTTTCCAATTAGCCGTGTCGGTGCCGAAGAACTCTTTCGAGCCGTCCTTATATTCCAGCTCCAGGACGCCTCGGAAGGCCGTTTTCTTGCCTCGCATGCCCTCGTGGCCGGACGGAGTTACGATCTTGTCGGCCCACCAGCCGGGAGTGGTCTGCACTGCGAGCTGGTTGGTCGCGCCAGCCCTGCGGACAAAGGCATCGGTGACGTCATAAGTATATGAATACTTGGTCTTTGCATAATGGGTAAAGCCCGGTTTAAGGAAATCCTCCCCGACAGGACGCCCATTGACGTAAAGCTGATAGACGCCAAGGCCTGCAGTCATCCATTTTGCGGACTTGACCGCCTTCCGGTTGGCGGGAGTGGCGACGAACCAGCTTGCGCCGTCAGCCGCGCGGTTGTTTTTTGCGGAATGGACCTCTCCGGCAACGATCGGAGCGTCCGCCGCCGAAATCCATTCGGACCCGGCCCATGCCGAATCGTCCAACGCATCAGTGCGCAGTCCGGCAGGGAGAGTCTTTCCGCCGTCGCACGCCGTACCCAGAAGCAGGATAAATGCCGCAACTGAAAAATAAACGAGCCTTTTCATACTATGTTAGATTTTTACTTTGACTTCAAGACGGATATCCTCGGAGGAGGCGCCGACGAGAATGCGGTATTCTCCCTTGTCGAGCTTCCATCCGTGGCTGACGGTATCATAATAGCTGAAGGCGTCGGGGCCGAGCTTCTCGTCGAGGGTCATCTTGGACACAAGCCCGGTGGCGCGGTCCTTGTCTTTCTGGGAAATCGTTACGGCTCCGGCCGGCACGCTTCCAAACAGCACGGTCAGGACAATGAGGACAAATACAGGCTTTTCCATATTCGAAAATTAAACATCCACAAATTTACAAACTCTTTTCCGTTTTCGCAAGTGGAAAAGAGTCGGGTACCACAGGCCGTCAGGTATAACCGAAACTCCGACACCTTTTTTGACAGGCATCCCGGCTTTTTTACTATTTTTGTATCGGTGACATATAGAATTATCATGAGATACCGGATTTTACTTTGCCTTCTGGCTTGTGCTTGCGGCAGGCTGGTCCCCTCCGTGGAGGATGGAGTAAGCGCCGAACTGGCCGCATGGCGCGCCGCGAACGTGTCGGATCTCGGATACGATATCCGGTTCAGCATCCCTTCAGAGCGGCATGAGGCGGTCTCCGGCCGCGAGACGATTTCGTTCAGCCTGGCAAGGAAGGCGGAACTCCAGCTGGATTTCCGCGGGGACAAGGCGCCGACGGGGCTGCGCGTCAACGGTCTCGACTGCCAGATGGATTGGCGCAATGAGCATATAGTATTATCCCGCAAATATTTACGCAAGGGTCCCAACACCGTCGAGGTGAGTTTCGAGAGCTCCGACCGTTCCCTCAACCGCAACGACGACTATCTCTATACCCTGTTCGTTCCCGACCGGGCGAGGACGGCGTTTCCATGCTTCGACCAGCCAGACCTCAAGGGCCGTTTCATCCTTACGCTCGAGATTCCCGCCGGATGGGAAGCCGTCGCCAATGGTCCGGAAACGGGCTCTGAAGTGTCTCAGGGCCGGAAAACCGTCCATTACGGGCAGACTCCCCCGCTGAGCACCTATATCTTCGCGTTCACCGCCGGCGTGTGGCAGAAAGAGACCCGGCTGCGCGACGGGAAGCCCATGACGATGTATTTCCGTGAGACCGACCCCGACAAGACGGCGCAGGCCGACGATATTTTCGACCTCGTCTTCAAGTCGCTGGACTGGCTGGAAGACTACACGGGCATTCCCTGCCCCTTCGAGAAATACGATTTCGTCGTGGTGCCGGGCTTCCAGTTCGGAGGGATGGAGCATCCGGGCGCCATTCTGCTGAACGACAGGAGGATATTCCTCGGGAAGACGCCCACCACGGCCGAGAAGCTGTCCAGGATAGACCTCATCGCCCACGAGACGTCCCATCTGTGGTTCGGCGACGGCGTCACGATGCGATGGTTCAACGACGTATGGACCAAGGAGGTCTTCGCCAATTTCTTCGCCGCCCGCATTTCCACTCCCCTCTTCCCGGAGGTCAACACGGCGCTTCGCGATTTCCGCAGTTTCAACATGAACGCATATTCCGAAGACCGAACCCTCGGGACCAACGCCATCCGCAGGGACCTGCCCAACCTTTCGTCCGCCGGTCTGATCTACGGCAACATCGTCTATGACAAGGCTCCGGTGGTGATGCGCATGCTCGCCGGCATTCTCGGCGACGACGCCTTCCGCGACGGCATCCGCGAATACCTCGGCTCCCACATGTACGGCAACGCCGACTGGAACGACCTCATCTCCGTCATGGACAAACGCACGCCCCGCGACCTGCGCGCCTGGAGCCGCGTCTGGGTGGAGGAAAAGGGCATGCCCGAAATCACCTGGGAGCTCCGCGACACCATCCTCACCGTCCGCCAGCACGACCCCCTCGGCCGCGGCCTCCTCTGGCCCCAAAACATCTCCTTCAGCGACCCTTACGGCAACACCGCCGTCTCCCTCTGGCTCGAGCAGCCGGAGGTGGAAGTTGAGCGCGGCGGGGAGCGCGGCGAATGCGGAGTAGAGTGCGGCGGTGAGTTCAGCGGCTCCGCGCCCGGCCAGCCGCGGAGCGGGGCCGGCGCTGCATGCTGTGTGGCGCGTGGCGAGCACTGTTGCGAGGCCACGTGCGCGTCGAAGCAGCGCAGCAGCGACAATGCGTCGCCGCTCGGCGACGAGAAGGCAACACGGCACGACGGCAAGGAAGCAGCCGCTGGATACTGTTGCAACACGGTTGCGGCGAGGCGCACTGATGCTGGAGCAACGACGCACGGCGAGGTTGGCGGACCGACCGACTGCGAGGCATCAACGCCGCTCGGCAACGAGAAGGCAGCACGGCACGACGGCAAGGCGGCGGCACGGCTTGGCGGCCAAACGCTGCTGCTTCCAGACCCCGATGCGATGTCTTACGGCTGGTTTCGGATGGACGCGCAGACCGCCCGAATGGCCCTTAAAGCGCTTCCGACGATGGAGCGGCCCGAGGCGCAACTGTCGGTAATATCCTCGCTGCTGGAATCCGTCATTCGCCACGATCCTGCCGTCGACCCCGACGCCTTCGCCCAAGCGCTGACTGTCACACTCAGAAGCGGAAGCGACCCGCTTGTTGCAAGCGCCGCCGCATCCTGTCTCAAGACAATGGCGCTGCAAGGCGTCTCCCGCCACCCTCTCGAACTCGAAAGGCTGCTCCTCGCGGCCTCGACGGAGCCCTCTCTGCCCGCCGAAATCCGCCTCACCATCCTCCGCACCCTCACGGAAGTCTTCCGCCTCGACGAATCCACCCAACTCCTCTGGCAAGCCTTCACCTCCGCCCTCTGGCCCGCCACCTCACCCGTTGGTAGCCGGAGCAACGCTCGGCCAAGCGGCATGCCGATCGGGAGCCGCGACCTGCTCACACTCGCCTGCGAGCTGGCAATACGGATGCCCGAAAAATACGACGCCATCCGCACGCTGCAAGAGTCCCGTCTCGGCAACCCGGATCTCCTCAGGGAGTTCCGCTTCGTCTACCGTGCCGCCGACCCTTCCAAGGCCCGACGCGATTCGCTTTTCGCCTCGCTCCTGCTGCCGGAAAACCGTTCGGTCGAACCCTGGGCCGCGGCTGCGTTGGCCTACCTCAACAACCCTCTGCGCGAACAGGACGCCATCGCCTACATCATTCCGGCCCTCGAGGAACTCCCTGAAATCCAGCGCACCGGCGACATTTTCTTCCCGAAAGACTGGTGCGTCAGCCTCCTCAAAGGCCACAGCAGCCCTGAAGCCACCCTCGCCCTCCGGCAATTCCTCGCCGATCACCCCGACCTTCCTCCCCTCCTGAAAGACAAACTCCTCCAGGCCGGCGACCACCTCCTCAGAAACACGCCCTAAACGCCCCCAAAGACCTGACTTTATAAAAACCAGCCGCGTCATTTCGGGTAATCGCATCACCTCAAGGCTATTGCACAGAAAATGAATTATGATTAAGTTTGCATCACTCAATGCATGAAAATGAAAACCTGTATACGTACCATACTCGCAGTAGCAACGGCATTCTTCATGTTGGGCAGCCGCCCGGCAGATGCCTGCACCGCCGTCATCGTGAGCGGCAAACACACCGCAGATGGCAAGGCCGTCATGTTCAAGCACCGCGACTCCTCAACGCAAAAAGTTGAAATAGAATACTTTCATGGCGAGAAATACCGCCTCATGGGGCTGGTTAACGCCGGTTGGCGCGAACATCCCTACGCCATGGTCCCGCCGGGAACGCCCGAGGTTTGGAGCGGCATGAACGGGACAGGCTTCGCCATCATCAACACCGCCACCTACGACCTCAAGGATGACGACGTCCCCTCCGAGCAGATGGAGATGGAAGGAGTCGTCATGTACCGGGCCCTCGAGATTTGCCGGACGCTGGAAGACTTCGAGCACCTGCTCGACACCCTGTCCCGTCCCATGGGCGTTGAAACCAATTTCGGCGTCATCGACTCGCAAGGCGGAGCGGCATGGTACGAAGTCAACAACACCCGCTGGGTCAAGTTCGATGTCAATGAGGAACCGCTTGGCTATCGGGTAGTTACGAACTTCACCCAGACCGGCCGCCCCCAGGACCGCAAAGGGGTGGACCGCTATGAAAAAGCCCGTGAGATCCTCGCAACCACCTCCGTTCCCATCAGTCGCTGGGACCATGAATTCTTCATCCGGGAAATATCATGCTCCGGTGCCCCCATCCTCCGCGACATCACCAACAGCGCCATCATCTTCGAAGGCGACACCCTCTGGGCCGCCCTCGGCCGCCCCGACTCCGTCCCCTGCCTCCCCTTCCGTTTCGACGACCACTGCCGTTCCTGCGGATGCGAGCAATGACGGCTGGGCATTAACTACCCGCTGCCGTTTTATTTCGCATAATCACCGACTTTTCGTATATTTGCATGTGCCGCCATCTTTTTGGGGATGGACAGGCAATCGTAATCGACACAAGGAAAATGTGCTTAGTATCAGAATATATCCGGACAGATAGTTCTTACCCTCTTTTCATACAGGGCGATTCGTTAGAAATACTGCGCAGCTTTTCCGATAACTCCATTGATTGTTGCATTACCAGCCCCCCGTATTGGCAGAAACGGCAATACGAGAATGGCGGGATAGGGCTGGAGGACTCGCCCCAAGAATATATAGACAATCTTCTCAGCATTGTCAAGGAAGTAAAACGCGTCTTAAAGCCGACTGGATCCTTTTGGCTGAATATTGGCGATTCATACAAAAACAAGACACGTCTGGGTATTCCATGGCGCGTCGCCCTCCAAATGATTGATGACGGATGGATTCTTCGAAACGATGTCATCTGGAACAAGCACAAGGGAGGCTTAAGCCCCAACACTGACCGCTTCGGGTCTGTGTTTGAAGATTTATTTTTCTTTGTCAAAAGCGAGAAGTATTTCTTTGATGCCGACTCCATTCGCTCGAAACCTCGTCAATCGTATGTAAAGAATGGCTCTGTAGTGTCTGCGACGGGGGTCAGCGGAATACGTTATAAGAGGCAGATCGAGCTCTCGACCAGCCTCTCGGAAGACGAGAAAGCCTGCGCCTTATCCCAACTCGCGCAGGTGTTGGACAGGGTTCGGCGCGGAGAAATATCGGACTTCCGAATGGTCATCCGAAACGAACAGCGGACGACCCATTCCGATTCCGTAAAGCTCTCGGGCCGGGCTAAAGAACTTAGGGACAAGGGGTTCTACTTCTTGTTTTACAATCCCAAAGGCACTATGCCAAACGATGTATGGGATATCATTCCTGAAGACAGCCAGCATCGCAAAATGCATTTTGCGCCATACCCGGAGGAGTTATGCGTCATACCCATTAAATCAACATGCCCGAAGGACGGAGTTGTATTGGATCCTTTCAGCGGAACGGGGACAACGATGAAAGTTGCTTACGACCTTGGAAGGAAATCCATCGGAATCGACCTGTCAAAAGAATATATCAATTTAGCCCGGAAGAGGATATGTCAAGAGTCAGAGAGTTATTCGCTTTTTCAGTAGAGCGCGACGACATCAAGTGGAAAAGCCTGATTAAAAGCCAGCATTGCCGTTTTTCGGGAAAACGCTGTTTTAAAGTGCGTAAGAGCCAGGCCGACGTGTCCATAGGCACATGCACGGTACAGTATGGCGCTGATAATAAAGACGTCATAATCTGCCCGAACCGTTTGCTCGAAAGAAAGCAGATGCAGCACGGACAGCGTCGGCATCTCCAAACTGCTGGGATTAAATGCCGACGCCAACATTGGATTTGAAGAAATCGCTAAAATCCTGGAATCCAAGATCTCTGACGCCACTGTATTCAGCGTTGCGTAAAACAAACAATAATGCTTAACCACACCTGTTGCGACACCCGGGTAGCGGGAAACAGCACGGGAGAGAAAGTCTGTCGCAGGTGGGAGAAAACGCTGAGGGACTGCAGGGCATCAAGGAAGATTGAAGAGCGTTTCGAAGCGCGTCTTGACGGCATAGCGGTCCCAGTCGGGGCGGGCGGAGAAGACGAGAAGGAGGGTTTGGGAGGAGGGGTAGCGGGCGGCGAGGATCTTGAAGCCGCCGTTGTCGCCGGTGTGGTAGATGCAGCCCTTGTCAGGCTCGATGAACCAGCCGTAGCCATACCATGTTCCGGGGCGGTTCTGATAGTCGCTCCAGGTGCTGCCGGACACCTTCGTATGGGGCGTAAAGGCCTCTTCCAGCAGGCATTGCGGCAGGATGGCGTCACCACCCTCGCCAACACATTTGCGAAGCGCCATTTCCCATCTGACGAAGTCGCGCGGGGTGGAGTAGATGCCGCCGTCGGGGCGCGTGGCGAAGAAGGTCTCCTCGCCGTAGTCGTATTCATGCCACTCGTGCCTGCCGGGGGTACGCCAGCCGCCGGATTCCTCGCTGCCGGAATCTTCACGGGGGTATTCATAGGCATGGGCCGTCTCGGGCATCGGTCGGGCGGGGTCGAAGCAATAGGTCTGCGTCATCCCGGCCGGGCCGAAAACGTGGTCCTGCATATAATCAGGATAGGCCTGCCCGGAAATGCGCTCGATCAGCCGGCCGAGAAGCACGAAGGTCGGGTTGATATATTCATAGTCCGAGCCGGGGGCAAAATGGAGGGAATCCAGACCGGGAAGATATTCCAGCGCAAGTGCCTCGTCACCATGGATTTTCGCCTCGCGGGAAAGATAGCCGCGTCCGTCCGGAATGCCGGAAGAATGGCTCAGCAAATGCTTGATTTTGACCTCTTTCCACAGCGGGTGCGTATATTCCGGGAAATACTCCGCAACCGGCGCCTCCAGATCCACAAGGCCCGCGGCGACCAGTTGCAACACCGCCACGGCAGTGAACTGCTTGGACACGGAAGCCAGATTGAACCGCGTAGACGCCGTCACGGGCGAACGATCATCGAGCGAAGCAAGCCCATAGTACCGTTCAAACACGATACTGTCGCCCTGCAGCACCACGACGGCCGCTCCAGGCTCGTCCGCAGGAAACAATTCCCTGCCCATCCGGTCCAGCTGCGACACCGGCCCGCCGCAGCAAACCGACATCAGCATAACCGCAATGAGCAGGGAAAGGCTACCCACTTTTACGGAGTCTACAGCTCCCACGCAAGGGCGGAGGCGCCGAGGATGGCGGCGTCGGATTCCTTGAGCTGGGAGAAGACGATTTTGACTTTGCCTCGCCACAGGGGCAGGACAGAGGCGTTCATGGCCGATTCGATCGGGCCGCGGAGGAATTCCTTCGCACGGGCGAGACCGCCGAAGAGGACGATTGCCTCGGGGGCCGAGAAGGCGATGAAGTTGGCGAACGCCTGGCCGAGCATGGTGCCGGTGTAGTCGAAGACCTTGAGCGAGAGGGCGTCACCTTCCTTGGCGGCGTCGTAGACGTCTTTGGAGGTGATCTTGTCGAGGCTGCGGAGGGCAGAAGGTTCGTCGCTCATGTCGAGCCACTCGCGGGCCGTGCGGGCCATGCCGATGGCCGAGCAATAGGCCTCGAGGCAGCCCGTGAGGCCGCAGTTGCAGAGGCGGCCGTTGTTGCGGACCGAGCAGGTGTGGCCCAGCTCGCCGGCGAAACCGTCGTGGCCATAGACCACCTTGCCGTCGACCACGATACCGCTGCCGACGCCGGTGCCAAGGGTTATCATGATGAAGTTTTTCATGCCCCTGGCGGCGCCGTAGGTCATTTCACCCACTGCCGCCGCATTGGCGTCGTTGGTCAGGGAAACGGGGATGCCGTCCATGGCCTCGGAGAGGAGCTTGGCAAACTCGATGGTGCGCGTGCCGCCCCAAGTGAGGTTGACGGCGTTTTCGATCTCGCCCTTGTAGTAGTTGCCGTTGGGAGCGCCCACACCGATGCCGCGGATGCGACCTTCGGAGCCGGATTCGGCGATGATGCGCTTGAGAGCGCCGGAGAGCTCGGCAATATAGGGGGCGACATCGTTGTAGGTGTCGGTGCGGATGACGGTCTGGATGATCACGTCGCCGCGGGCATCGACTATGCCGCATTTGGTGGTCTGGCCACCAATGTCGATTCCGATTACAAGTTCTTGTGCCATGGATATTTACTTTTTAGCGGGCTTGGAGCCCATGAGAGTGTACCAGAGGAGGTAGAGCACCGCCAGGATGACCACGATGTAGCTGGTCAGGTAGGAAGTGGCGTCGGCCACGGCACCCTGGACAAGCGGGAGAATACCGCCGCCGCAGACCATCACCATGAAGAGGCCGGAAGCGATGGAAGTATATTTGCCGAGACCCTCGACGGCGAGGTTGAAGATCGCACCCCACATGACGGAAGTGCAAAGGCCGCAGAGGACGAAGAACACGACACCCAGAGGAATGGTCTCCATCGTGAAGCGAAGGTCTTTGAACGCCGGGAAGGGAACCTGGGCGCTGTCGCCGAAAATCATGCCTAGGACCAGCAGGACGAGGGCCGCGCAGGAGACGACGAGCATCATGGAACGGCTGGAAACCTTGCCGCCGATGGAAGCGCCGACGAGACGGCCGACCAGCATCAGGAACCAGTACATACCGACGATGGTGCCGGCGACGCCCGCCGCGATATTGATGGCGGAAGATGTCATATAGAGGTTGACGAAGTTGGGGATGCCGACCTCGACACCTACATAAAGGAAGATGGCGATGATGCCGAAAATAAAATGGCGATAGGAAAGGGCGCCCTTGACTTCGTCGCCGATACCGCTCTTGGCAGGAGCCTCCTTGGCCGCCTCGAGGTCGGGTTCGGGAATATCAGAGAAGAAAATGATGATGAAGGCAAGCGCGAAGATGGCCATGGCGATGAACAAGGCCGGATTGGCGTCGGAAATCTTGGCATTGGCCGCATTTCCGATCAGGTAGCCGACCAGCACGGGGCAAATCGTGGCGGCGAGGGAGTTGCAGGAACCACCCCACTGAATCAGCTGGTTGCCACGGTTGCCGCCACCGCCGAGGGTGTTGAGCATCGGGTTGACGACGGTGTTGAGCATGCACATCGAGAAGCCGGAGACGAAGGCGCCGAGAAGATAGACGCCGAAGCTTTCGACTACGCCCGAGAGGAAGGTTATGCCCACGCCGACAAGGCCCACCAGGACGGCGGCCAGTGCCGTGAACTTATAGCCCTTCTTCGACAGGATGAGGCCTGCGGGAAGGCCCATCACCGCATAGGCGATGAAGTTGGCGGCATTGCCGAGCTGCGACAGGAAGTTCGACGCGCCGAACTGGCTCTTGACGATAACACCGAAGGGATTTTGCAGGCCGGTCACGAAGGAAATCATCGCGAACAGGAAGAACATGATCGCAATCGCAAGGACATTGGATTTTTTCTTTTCCATTTGGTATCAGGTTTTAATATGATTGATTTCAATCAAACTTCCAAATTTACGAAAAAATATCCGTTCTGCCCGAAAAAACGTTTAAAATCATTCTTTCCGTCCTCTGAGCCATCTTCCATCCCTCCCAATTCCATTTCACGGCATATATCAAAAAAGAAGACCGCGGAACTTTCCCCAAAGCTCCGCGGTCGTATGATAAAACGAACTTAACAAATAGACATTGATGATGTCCACTGCAAAGGTAGGAATTATTATTTGAAATACAAACTTTTCTTCAAAATTTTAAGAAAAAATATTTTTCTACTAAAAATCCGAAATAGTAAAACATTTTAAAATCCGTTCTGTATCAAATCGTTCTGCAATCGGTTCATTTCTATTCCGCATAAGGAAAAATGCATCAGAAGTAGGCAATCGGCAGGACGTAAGCCCGGTTCTGGTCTTTCAGTTCCAGTTTGACCGTGATAACGAATCCGTTGCTGATGGTCAGCCGCGGTGCGGTTGCACCTTGTGAGCTGCTCTGGGAAAGCCAGTAAGCGTAGTCATAGGTCGGCTTGACACCGCTGAAGTATTTTCCGCAGGTCTGGAATACCTCAAGCTGGTCCAGGACCCGCGAATCGCGTACCGTGACCTCCTTTGCCGTGGTAGTGAGGCTGGAAGCGTCGATGGGAACTCCCAGGATCAAGGACATGTCGACGAGAGTCGGCAGGAGCCAGGGAGTATGGATATAACGGCGGTCCGAGTACAGGGTCTTGGCATTGAACGCGTCGGAGGTACTCTTCCAATTGCCCGAAGTCATGTCGCCGTAAAAATCGCTTTCCCAGCTGAAATCGGAAATCTCCACCTTCTCCTGGCTCTCACTGGGCGCGAGGAGAACGGTGTTAACGAAGAAATTGGCCGGCTTGACATCGTGGGATGACCCGCAGAAACGGTTGCGGAACACGAGCGCACTGGTGTTGGCGAAAGCGCTGGCCTTGCCGCTATGGATTGAGATAAGTCCCGTATGGTCGACATTATTCTTGCTGTCCTTGAACCATTTCGGCCAGGCATCCGAATTGAACAGATTGTCCCTGTCGTCCGAGAACTTTTCTCCGTTGGGATTGGAAGAACGGTAGAGGCGGCCGGTATTGACCGGAATCGCGATGCCGTGGTATTCCACGTCTCCGGTACTGATTCCGCCGGCACAGTAGTTCTTGTAGATCGGGTCGTAATCGTAGGGAATGTTCCCAAGGTAGGCGATCATCACATTTGCCTTCTTGACGTCGGATGAGTATGGCGGCGCTTCGAAGACACCGTTGCCACGGTATCCTCCGTCCAGATAACCTTCCTTGTCGGCACACAGGCCGTCTCCGAGTTTGGGATAAAGCGGGTCGTACTGGCAAACGAGGAACGGGATGGTCCGTTCGCCGCCGTTGACCTTGATGGTCACCGACGCCTCGACGGTCGAGTTGGGAGAGCAGACCGACGCATTTGTGTTCACCGTGGCTTTCCAGCGGTTGCCGTCTTTTACGAAGGAGACAGGTCCGCTCGAGGAGACAATCGAGAAATTGCTGTTGACGGCCCTGTAGCCCCCATCCGCGGTTTCGAGATAGACCGCGAAAACGCGGGTAACGCCCTTGCCGATATACTGACTGTAACGGAGCGGCAGGACAATGCCCTCGGGATGGACGAAATGATAGGGAACAGAAGCGTCGATAATGGCAATCCGCTTGGTGTTGCTGCCGGTAACCTGAATAAAGTATTTTGCGCTGACTTTCGGGTTTTTCTTGGAGCGGACGAGGACATAGTGATTCCTGTAATCGTTGCTGTTTAGCATTCCGCAGCCGCTCGTTGCCTTGAAGAAACCATCAGGCGTAACGTCGAAGCCCAGCGAGTTGGTCGCATTGAGGAATTCCAACTCGTCGTTCGCATCTTCCGGCGTGCCTTTCGCCTGAAGCTGGAAGGTCTCGCCGGGGGAAAACCGGAGGACCATGTCGTGATTCGATGCCCCGCCCACGACCGTGTGGCTGTCGTCCGCAGCCGGAGCCGTAATCGTAATATACGTAAATGCCTGGGGCTGTGGCCTGTAGACGGTTACAAGCTTGGATGCCGTCACGCCGCCGTCCGTTGCGATGGCGGAAATCTGCGCCTCGCCGACGGCAATGGCCTTGACCAGGCCTTTGTCGTCCACCGTCACGAATTCCGGATGGTCGCTGCTCCAGCGGAAACTCTTGTCAGCGGCATTATCCGGACTGATCGTACACGTCAGCTGCCGGGTCTGGCCGACTTCCAGGACGATATCTTCGTCCGGGCCGATGGTCAGGTCACTTACGTGGATGACATCCGGAGTTTCCGGGTCGTCAGGGCCATCTGGATCATCAGTGCCGCCAGGGATATCCGGGTCGTCCGGGCCGTCAGGTTTGTCAGGCGTATCGGACGGAGTATCCGTCGGAATCTCGGTTTGTTGCTCCCCGGGGGTGGGCGCCTCCGGACGGGTACAGAATGAAACCGCCACCGCCAGGGTTACAATCAGCAGGAAAGATACAAGCCGTTTGATAGAAGTTCGCATAGTGTTATTGTTTAACACTGCAAAAATGCGATTATTTTCTATCTTTTTTCTAATGATTTTTCAGTATCTTTCCGCTCCGTACCCTTATTTTGGGGCAGCCTCCGGTCGCATGTCAAGCCGTAGGAACGTCTTGGGCGGCGATTTGCGCGGCGTGTTCGCGCTGGGCGCGCTCCACGGAGACGGAACGCTTCAGCACGAAGCCGGAACCCAGATATTTCGTGCGCACGTCTTCATCGGCGGCAAGGGACTGCGGCGTACCCTGCTGGAGGATGGTGCCTTCGTAAAGGAGGTAGGCCCTGTCGGTGATGGCGAGGGTTTCGCCGACGTTGTGGTCGGTGATGATGACGCCGATATTCTTGTATTTGAGCTTGGCGATGATGTATTGGATGTCTTCCACGGCGATGGGGTCGACACCGGCGAAAGGCTCGTCGAGGAGGATGAACTTCGGGTCTTTGGCGAGGGCGCGGGCGATCTCGCAGCGGCGACGTTCGCCACCGGAGAGCTGTATGCCAAGGCTTTTGCGCACCTTCGAGAGGTTGAATTCGTCGATCAGGTCTTCGAGGCGTTCCTTGCGCTGGGCCTTTGTCATCGACGAGAGTTCCATGACCGACATGATGTTGTCTTCCACGCTCATCTTGCGGAACACCGACGCCTCCTGCGGAAGATAGCCGACGCCCTTCTGGGAACGCTTGTACATCGGGAGCTTGGTTATCTCCTCGTCGTCCAGGTAGATGTGTCCTTCGTTCGGAACCACCTGACCTGTAATCATATAGAAGCTGGTGGTCTTGCCGGCTCCGTTGGGGCCGAGGAATCCGACGATTTCACCCTGCTCGACTTCCATCGAGACGCCTTTGACGACGGTACGGATGCCGTATTTCTTGACGAGATTTTCTGCGCGAAGTTTCATTTCCTACATCTTTGTGTCCAGGTCGAAATCCTGGACGAGATTTTTCACCTCGGGATTGGACCGCATCAGCTCAACCGCCTGGTCCTTGGGCATATATGGCTTGTTTTCAACTTGTTCGTCGGCGAGGACGGCTACGCTGAGGCGCAGCTTGCCCGACGACAGGGCCTTGACAAGGCGGCCCTCCAGCTCGCGGAGCAGCTTTTCTTCTATCCACTTTTGCTGGGCGGTGTTGACGACGAAGAAGGTCACCACCTTTATATCGTCCTCCCGGGTAATTTTAACCTTGGAGGAAGTCAGCGTGCCGGCGAGTCGCGGACGGTCGGCATACACCGCCGGAAGCTCCTTCCACGCGGCCAGAATGGCATCGTCTTCGGGCGCGGGAGCCTCCTGCGCAATGGCGCTTACCGGCGTTTCATCAGCTTTTTCAGAAACTATCGCGCTGATTGACAGGGACGACGGCCGGCGCGTGGTGCGCTTGCGGGCCGGCTGAGGCGCCTCCGCGGGCGCAGTAGGAGCTTCGGGCGCGGCGGCGGACGTCGCAGCAGGAGCAGCCGTAACGGCGGGCTGGGCGGCAGCAACAGGCGCGGCGGCAGGCGTTGCCGCAGGAGCAGCCGCAACGGCGGGCTGAGCGGCAGCAACAGGCGCGGCAGCGGGTGTTGCAGCAGGAGCAGCCGCAACGGCGGGCGCAGCGGCAGCAACAGGCGCGGCGGCAGGCGTTGCAGCAGGAGTAGCCGCAACGGCGGGCGCAGCGGGAGCTTCGGACGCGGCGGCGGACATCGCAGCAGGAGCAGCCGCAACGGCAGGCTGAGCGGCAGCAACAGGCGCGGCAGCGCCCCTCGCCGCCCCCTTGGCCGGCGCCGGCGCAGCGGCCGGGCGCAACGACACCTCGCCGGTGCCGCAAAGGAAGCTAAGCTTCATCAGCGCGAACTCGATGTGGAGCCGAGGGTTGACGGCAGCCCTGTAGCCGCTCTCACAGGCAGTCGTAACAGCCAGGGCGTCGTAGAGGAACTGCAGCGGGCAACGGGCGGCCTGCTCGCGATAGCGCTGCTTGAGCGAGTCGGGGAGCTCCAGCAGGGAGTCGAGCCCGCCGCTCCTGGCGACTGCAAGGTCGCGCAGGTGGGACGAGAGAGCCCCCACGAAATGGAGCGCGTTGAAACCCTTCGACAACACCTCGTCGAAGGTCAGAAGCGCCGACTTGTAGTCGCCCTTCAGGAAGGCGTCAACAAGCGAGAAACTGTAGTCGTAGTCCAGCACGCCGAGGTTTTTCAACACCTCTTCATAGCGTACCGTAGTGCCGCAGAAAGCCACCGTCTGGTCGAAAATCGTCAGAGCGTCGCGCATGGCGCCATCGGCCTTCTGGGCTATTACGTGGAGGGATTCGTCATCGATGGTGATCCCTTCGGCCGAGGCTATGCCACGAAGGTTGCGGACGATGTCGGGCACGCCGATGCGGTTGAAATCGTAGGTCTGGCAGCGGCTGAGGATGGTCGGAAGGATCTTGTGCTTCTCCGTCGTGGCCAGGATGAAAATCGCATGTGCCGGAGGCTCTTCAAGCGTCTTGAGGAAGGCGTTGAAGGCCGCCTGGCTGAGCATATGGACCTCATCGACGATGTAGACGCTGTAGCGTCCCACCTGAGGGGGAATGTTGACCTGGTCGATCAGGGTCTTGATGTCGTCGACGCTGTTGTTGGAGGCGGCGTCGAGCTCGTGGATGCAGTAGGAACGGCCCTCCTTGAAGGATACGCACGATTCGCATTCGCCGCAAGGCTCCATGTCGGCCGTCGGGTGGGCGCAGTTGATCGTCTTGGCGAAGATGCGGGCCGCGCTGGTCTTGCCTACGCCCCTGGGGCCGCAGAACAGATAGGCATGGGCGAGCTGCCCCCTGATGATGGAGTTCTTGAGGGTCTGGACAATTGTGTCCTGTCCGATAAGGGATTCGAAGGAATCCGGACGGTATTTCCGGGCCGAGACTATATACTGCGCCATAACTTTACTACATATGTACAAAACCTTGGGCTTCTAAGGCTTGCAAAAAGCAAAGATAATAAATTTGCCCGGTTTATGAAAGAGTAAAATATCAGATAGCGTCGCCACCGGCCGCGAAAACTATCAGTTTGGTCATCATAGATATACAAGGCGGGACAATGTGGACGGGTCGAATATCCGGCAGGCCATTTCGCGCAGCGATTCGGCGGTAACGGCTCCGACTTTGCTCCGGACGGCGGCATCGGAGTCTATGGTGCCATAGGCCAGGAGGCTCTTCCCCATCGACAGGCACTGCGCCTCGCCGTTGTCCGACGCTATGGCCATCTGGCCCAGAAGCTGTTTCTTGGCCGCACGGAGCTTCGGTTCCGACATGCACGTCTGCTGCATCTTCCTCACCTGGCGGTCGGTTTCTTCCAGACAGCGGCCGAGATTTTCCTTTTCGCAACCGAGGCTTACCACGAAGATGCCGGTGTCGGCATATGGTGTGTAGGACGACTCGACGCCGTAGACCCAGCCGTTCTTCTCGCGGAGCGCTTCGCCAAGGACGGAATTGGACGCAGGCCCTGCCAAAATGTTCGACAGCAGCACCGCCACCACCCTTTCGTCGCCATCGTAGAGCGAGGGCGCGAGGTTGCCTATCACGGCGTTGGCCTCATGGTTCCGTTGCTTATGCACAGCGTCAAATGCCTTGTAATCAAGCGGAACCGCAACTGGAGCCACACCGGCGACCGGGTCTCCCGCGACATGGCCGGGGAAAAACTTGTCCAGCATGCGCAGTACGGCCTTTTCCATCTTCCGTTCATCTTCGTCGGCAACCAGCGTAAACGCCATTGCCTCAGGGCGGAAGCGGCCGCTGACGAAGCGTCGCAGCTCGTCGGTTGAGATTTTCCTTACCGATTCGGCCGTGCCGAGGATCGGGCGTCCGAGCGGATGGCCTTTAAAAGCCATTTCCTCGAAACGGTCGTAGATGTCGTCCGCCGGGGTGTCTTTGCTGGCGTAGATTTCGTCGACCACCACTCCCCTTTCGGTCTCGACCTCGCCTTCGGGAAACGTCGCGCAGGTCGCTAGTTCAAGCAGCAGTCCCGACGCCTTGGAGAGGTCTTCCTTCAGCACCGTGGCGTGGAGGACAATTTCCTCTTTGGTCGTGAAAGCGTTGAGCTCGCCGCCAAGACGGTCGAGGTAACTGCCTATCACCCTTGCACTTTTGCGGCTAGTTCCTTTGAACACGGTATGTTCGGCGAAATGGGCCGTCCCGAGGCGGAAGCCGTCTTCGCTTCGCGTGCCGCAACGCGTGCTGAGGGCGCAATACCCCACGGCGGACGAACTCCGCCGGACGGCATAAAGAACTCCACACGGCGCCTTCCCTGAAATCATCCCTATCTGCCTGAAAGAATCTTGTTTATGTCCGAGCGCAGGAACCCGGCGCCGTTACGCGGGGAAATCTTGTGCTTGGCGAAGTAGTACAGCTCGTGAGTGCGGCTGTCGAAGAGCATCTTGTAGCAGACGGCGCCCTTGACCGGCTCGGCGGTCGCTACGACATAACCGACCAGCGACCCGTCGCCGCCGAGGAGGATGTCTTCCGACTCGTTCTCGGGTACCACGTACACCTGCTTCTCAAGCATTTTGGCACGCAGTTTTTCACCGACCTGCTCGGAGAGGTCAGCCTCGTCGAGGAAGACCTTGGACTTCGCGGCCTTGCCGAGCCCCTGGATCGTGGAGCCGAAAGAGGCGAAGTTGTTGACCATGGAGTTTTCGACATAGCGCTGCATCACGTCGAGCAGGGCCGGCATGAAGAAGGCCTCGCGGCCGGAAAGCGCCCCGGTCGGGCAAACGGGGATGTCGACGACGGGAGTCATGTCGGCGAGTTCTTCCTTATCCCCCTTCACAAGGGTCAGAAACAGCACTCCGGGCGCGTCGGTGGCCTTTTCCTTGCCGGTAACGAGCAGGAAATAATAGGAGCCGTCTTTCTTCAGTGAATGGAATTCGTCCTTGGTGCAGAACTCGTATGGCGACAGCATCCAGGCGTCCTTGACCGCATCCTTGAAGCCGGCGTCGAACAATTCGTTGCCGGTCAGGACAGCCTTAGTCACCTTCACGGTGAAGTCGCTGAGTTTCTCTTTGCGAGTGGTGATTTGCGCCTTGGTGACCGTCTGGGCAAATGCGCCCACGGTCAATGCCAGCGCGGCAATAATTGTCAATATCCGTTTCATGCCTGCAAATTTAGCAAAAACCATGCGCTTTCCAAAGTCCACGCCGGACCCGCGCACGCCCTACGGGACGGGGTCGTAGCCGCTGCCGCCCCATGGATGGCAGCGAAGGATGCGGCGGACCGTCAGGTACAAGCCCTTGAACGGGCCCCATTTGCGGAACGCCTGGAGCGCATATTCCGAGCACGTGGGGGTGAACCGGCAGGTCGGAGGCTTGTATGGGGAAATGCAGACCTTATAGAACTTGATAAGCACTATGAAAGGGAAATTCCCCACCTTTTTGAGTATGTCGACGAAGCGGCTCATGGCGTCCTATTTGGATTTGATGCGGGTGGCGATTTCGGAGAGCGCGGCCGCAACCGACTCGCGCACAGAGGCGTAAGGCAGTATTTCCTTGGTGTCGTAGGTGAGCAGGACGTCTATGCCCTGAGGCGGAAGGAGGTCTTTCTGCGTCCTGTAGGCCTCACGGATGCGGCGCTTGAGGAGGTTGCGGCGGACGGCGCGCTTGAAAAGGCGCTTCGACACCGAAATGAGCAGCCGGTTATACTCCAGGCCCGAGCCCTCGGCGAAGGCATATTTCATCCCCCCGACATGTCCGTAGCGGGCACATCGTAGCAAACGGTCGATGGACGTCTTGCCGCTCAACCGTTCCTTCTTGGGGAATGTCTGGGGCATATAGCGTCAGGATGAATGTGCTTCGAGATATAACTCAAGGGCCTTTGCGACGGACGGGGCCTCGGCTGTGGGCGCCTTGATCTCAATGGGCAGGCCGGCATCTTCCATCGCCTTGACTATCTGGCGGCCGTAGGTTACGAATTTGAGCGACCCGGGCTGGAAGTCGGGGAAGTTTTCCTGGAGGGATTTGATGTCGGAGGGGTTGTAGAACACGGCCATGTCGTAGGAAGCCAGGTCGAGCTTGGACAGGTCCTGCGAAACAGGCTTGACGAACACCGCGGTGGAATATTTCAGGCCGGCCTTGTCGAAAAGACTGGTCAGCGCTTCGCTGTTGCCGTTGTCGGCCGTGGTTATCAGGAAGTTTTCCCCTTTATGCTTGGGGCCTATGAGGGAAATGACGCTGTCCGGAGTGCCTTTGCCATAGAAAATCTTGCGCTTGCGGAAGACGATATGCTTCTGGAGATACATGGCCACGGCCTCGGTGGAGCAGAAATACTTCATTGTCTCGGGCACTTTCACCCGCAGTTCCTCGCAGAGCCGGAAGAACGCATCGATGGTATGGCGCGCGGAGAATACGATTGCGGTGTGGTCGAGAATATTTACCCTCTGGGAGCGGAACTCCCTGGAAGTCAGTGGCTCTATAAGGTAAAACGGCTGAAAGTCTATCTGCACGCCGAACTTTTCAGTAAGCGCGGTGTACGGTGCCATATTCATCGGCGCGACCTGGGAAATCAGTATTTTCTTCATACGCTTTGGGCTACATAAACGCCGCCGAAGCTACTAGCAAAAACGTCGGCAGCAATTCAAGGGCGCAAAGATACAAAATTGCCGTGAATTGATTGCAAGAATTGCGCAGAATTTGTGTCCTGCGAAACAGAAAAAGCACATGGACGAGGGCTGCTTCGGCCAGACATACATATTTGACGCTTAAATCGTTGGCTCTGAAAATCGACATGACGCCGACGGTTATGACAAGAAGCAGGACCGATAGTATGAAAAAGTTGCGGAAGCATCGCGCCGACAGGAAATAAGTCTCCCTGCTGATATGGCGATTCCACGCCGCGGCGACGAGAATCTCGCGAATTAGGACGTAGCCGGCAAACACGGCCAGCGTGAGAAGCGTCCGCGCTCCGAACGAAAATGACTCCAGCCATGCAGGGGCATAGAGCATGTACCGCGACGAGACGAGGGCCAGCAGCGGAACGCAGACATAGAACAGCGCGTTGCGGTCGCGCGAATGCCTTACGCTTGCCTCGAGGTCGGACACGGGTTTGGAACGGACCGCGCCACCGAGGATAAAGGGGAGAATCTCGACGAGCTGCGACAGCAGGAATATCATAGAAATGGCCGCCAGGCATATCATGATGCCGTTTACCGGCGAATCGGCCCATTGCGGCGCAGGCGGCACGAAAACTCCGTCAGGGGCGGTCGGCATCACCAGCGAACCGGAACGGAACGCCTCCTCCGCCGGCCTGATACTGACGGTGTCCACGGAAAATATTTCAGCTGTCGATGGCATCTTGCCGGCTAATTTCCTCTTTTGGCGTTATATCCCATCCCCTGCAGCAGGGCCACGACCTTGTCGCGCAGATCGCCCTGAATGGTGATTTCACCGTCCTTGGCGCTGCCGCCGACCCCGCACTTGACCTTGAGGGCCTTGCCGAGATCCTTCAGGTCTTCCTCCGACCCGACAAACCCGCTCACAAGCGTGACCTGCTTCCCGCCGCGGTTCCGCCGGTCGATAGTCACTGTCAGACGCTGCCTTGAGGGCGGAAGCGTCTCCGCCTGCGGGGCTTCTTCCTTTTTGTAGGCGAAGTCCGGATTGGTGGAATACACCACTCCCAGACGTGCTTTCCAGTCGTTATCCATACTTTTTGAGGCAATTTTTGCAAAGATAAGAAAAGAATTCGTATCTTTGCAGTCCTTCAAAGGGGTATTAGCTCAGTTGGTAGAGCGCCAGGTTCGCAATCTGGAGGTCAGGGGTTCGACCCCCCTATGCTCCAC
>ONKE01000060.1 GCA_900318355.1 uncultured Bacteroidales bacterium | reverse complement strand
GCATGTCCGGTTGGAGGAACATGCAACGACTCCTATCAGGAAGGATGCGGCCAGTAATGATTTGCGTAACATATTAATTGTCAAATGTTCTAACTATAAAAATAAGACCGTAAGATCAAGGTCTGATATATCTGAAGCTAAAGATAACAAATCTTTATGACCTTTCTTGATGTCTCTAAGATTCATATCTAAAGCGAATTAATTCTGCGCGAAGATAGTGATTATTTTTGAAATATCGGTTTTCTGTGCGGCATCGATTCCTTTGCTGCCGCATTCCGTCCTTCAGGACTTTCCCGTCAGGTCCGACTTGCGGCAGAACCTTGCAACGATTTGCATTGGTCCGGCATTTCGGTTATCTTTGTAGAAAACATTGAGATATGTCTGATGTTAAAGAAATACAGGTACCCGAGAACAACAACGGGGGCATGGTGATTTACGAATCGGAAGGAGGAGACGTCCGGCTCGATGTGCGTTTGGAAAATGGTACGGTTTGGCTGACGCAGCAGCAAATGTCCGTACTTTATGGTAAATCGACGTCAACTATTAATGAGCATATAAGTGATATTTTTGCCGATGAAGAACTGCTCCCAGATGCTTGTAGAAAGAAATTCGGAAATTCCGAATTTCAGCAGAAGGCCCCATACTACTATAATCTTGACATGATTATCGCCGTGGGATTTCGTGTTCGCTCAAAAAATGGTGTCATCTTTCGGAAATGGGCGAGAGAGCGGCTGAATGAATATATTGTGAAGGGTTTCACAATGGACGACGAGCGTCTGAAGGAAATGGGAGGTGGCGGCTACTGGAAAGAACTCTTGAACCGAATCCGGGATATACGCGCCTCCGAGAAGGTGTTCTATCGGCAGATTCTTGACATCTACGCTACCAGTGTCGACTACGACCCTAAGGCCGAAATCTCCATTGACTTCTTCAAGAAGGTCCAAAACAAGATCCATTACGCTGTACATGGCCAAACGGCCGCTGAAATAATATACAACAGGGCCGATGCGGAAAAAGACTTTATGGGATTAACCACTTTTAAAGGAAACAGACCTCACCTTTCAGATGCCGTCATCGCGAAGAACTATCTCTCGGAAAAAGAATTACGTTCTCTGGGACAGCTTGTTTCAGGTTATCTTGATTTCGCCGAACGAAAAGCAGAGCGCCATGAATTCATGACCATGTCCGACTGGGCAAGTCACCTGGATAACGTGCTTTCAATGAACGGAGAAAAACTATTGACAGGTTCCGGTTCCGTTAGTCATAGCCAAGCTATAGGCAAGGCGACAAACGAGTACAAGAAATATCAGCAGCGTACACTCAGCGACGTTGAAAAAGCATACCTGGATACAATCAAACAACTGGAAAACAAGACGAAGAAATAGACAATCCTGACATCAATCATCACTAATCCTTAGGGATCAGAGCCTATCATCCGGCGTCAATACGAAGCCCGTTCGGCGGCCTGGATAAGGGCGATGTTGAGTTGCTCCAGCAAGGAGAGATTGATGGAGGCATTGTCCGCGGCCGGCGCGTACCAAGGCTGCTTCTCAAAATAGGTCTCAGACATTACGAACAGACGTAATCACTTGAGGCGGCGCTCCCAGGCCCATGCCGCGGCAAGGGTTTCTTCCACCGTGCGCTCGGCCTTCCAGCCAAGCTTTTCGTTGGCGAGCGACGGATCGGCCCAGATGGCGGTTACGTCGCCGGGCCTGCGAGGAGCAAACTTATAATTGAGTTTCAGGTTGTTGACCTTTTCAAATGCATTGACGAGCTCCAGGACCGAGACCGGACGCCCGGTGCCGATATTGAAAATCTCGTAGGGCTCTTCCATCTTGCCGTCGAGCATGCGGGCCACGGCGCAGACATGTGCCTTGGCAAGGTCGACGATGTCGATATAGTCGCGCTGGCAGGTGCCGTCGGGTGTGGGATAGTCGTTGCCGAAAATCGACAGGCAGGCGCGCTTGCCGATGGCGGTCTGGGTGATGAACGGAACCAGGTTGTTGGGCACTCCGCGCGGAAGCTCGCCGATAAGGGCCGACGGATGGGCACCGATGGGATTGAAATAGCGCAGGGCGATGCCGCGGACTCCGGGATAGGCGGCCACGCAGTCGCGCAGGAAGTCTTCGCACATCTGTTTGGTGTTGCCGTATGGCGACGTGGCGGCCTGCCGGGGAGATTGCTCGGTGACGGGGAGTTTCTCCGGCTCGCCGTAGACAGTGGCGGAGGATGAGAACAGCACGTTGCATCCGCCCTGTTCGCGGGCGACGTCCAAGACGTTGAGGAAGCTCTGGAGGTTGTTGGTATAGTATTTCAGCGGGTCGGCGACGCTCTCGCCCACGGCCTTGAAGGCGGCAAAATGGATGACGGCGTCGATATGATAGTCCTTGAACAGCTTTCCTACGGCGTTGCGGTCGCAGAAATCCATCTTCACCAGCGGAAGGTCTTCCCGCCCGGTAATCTTTTTAACTCCTTCGAAGCAGGTGTCGTCGCAATTGGAGAAATTGTCGGCCACCACCACTTCGTATCCGGCCTCGATAAGCTCTACAGTAACGTGGCTGCCGATAAATCCGGCGCCTCCGGAAACCAAAACAGTCTTTTTCATCAAATTCTTTCTTTTAATCCTGATCCGCAAATATAGTAATTCTTTGTAAATTTGCCGTAATGAAAAAGACTTGCACAACCATTATCCTGGCCTTCCTGCTGCCTCTGGCGACAGCCGCTCAGGCAAAACCTGCCGCCGCGCCCGCCCCCGCGCCGGGTGCCGCGCAGCGATACATCGAAATGATAGCCTCCGCCGAGCCGCTCCAGAGCGCTCAAATCGGAGTGTTCGCCATAAGAATGAACGGAGACACCGTGGCCAGCTACCGCCCGATAGCGAAGCGCACCCCCGCCTCCAACACCAAGCTCATCACCACCGGGGCGGCCATTCGGGTGCTCGGCTCCGACTACCGTTTTCGCACCGGAATCGGCACCACAGGCAGCCTGGAACAGGACGGCACGCTCCACGGCGACGTCTACATCATCGGCGGCGGCGACCCGACGCTGGGCTCGAAAGACTCCATCGCCACCAACACCGACGCCCTGTTCGGCCAGTGGCGGAGCATGCTGCTAAAGGCCGGCATCAAGAAGATCGACGGCAGGGTGATAGGCGACGGACGCTGGGCGGAAGGCCCGTCCGAGCGCGGCTCCTGGCTCTACGAAGACATCGGCACATACTACGGCGCCGGGAGCAACGGACTCAGCTTCTACCGCAACATCAAGGACTTTCAGGTATCAGCCGGAGCGAAGCCGGGCGACCCTCTCACCATCGTCCAGGGCTATCCCGACACCCCCTGGATGAAATACACCTACAACTGCGCCACTGGCGAAAAAGGCACGGGCGACAAGCTGTTCCTCTACACTACTGACGTTGCGCCCGTCGCCGTCCTGCGCGGCACATTCGGAGTGGACCGCAAGACCAAGAAAGTCGAATGCAGCAATAAATACGGGGCCTACACCTGCGCATCGTATTTCACCTCATACCTCAAGGCCAAAGGCATGGCCGTCACCGGCGGAGCGGCCGACATCGACGAGACCGGCAAGATCCGCACCCGCCCCGGCACGGCATCCGGGGAGGCCGCCGCGGTCTCCGACTCGGTTAAAATCCTGGGTTCCACCCTCTCCCCTTCCCTTAAACGGATAGCCTACATCACCAATCAGAGGAGCGACAATTTCTACGCCGAGGCCCTCTGGAGGGCAATCGGCAAGAAACTCCGCGGCTCGGCAAGCTACGATTCCTGCGCCGTGGCCATCAACGATGCATTCAAGTCTATGGGGCTCAACCCCTACAGCGGCGTGTTTCTCGAAGACGGCAGCGGCCTCTCACGCAAAGACGGCATCAGCCCGGCCTTCATGTGTTCATTCCTCAAAAACATGCTGGACAGCACCTCGGCGGAAGATTTCGTAGGGACGCTGACCCAGCCTAACGTCGGAAGCCAGGCCGGAAGGATGCGCAACGAACCGGCTGAAATCCGTGCCAGGGTATGGTACAAAAGCGGAAGCATGGACGGCGTCAGGTGCTACTCGGGCTACATCACACCGACCGACGGCGGCAAGGAAGACACCATCGTCTTTTCCGTCATGGTCAACGCCTACACCGGCCCCAACTGGAAGATAATGGGGCAGATAGACAAGATAATCGCCTTGCTGGCCGCTGAAAACTAATAGGTCTGAAGCTTGACTCCGCGCAGGGTCACCATGCCCGGATCGTCGGCGTCCAAACCTTTTTCAGAATAGAAGAAAACGCTGTCTTCCACGAGGTTGTCGTGGATGGTGGACGGGTCGCCATGTGCCGAGATGGCGGTGCGGGCCTCGCGGCAGGTCACATTTTTGATGCGGATGCCGCTGAAGTCGGGAAGGAAGGTGCCGCTGAAGTCGTGGTCGCCGGCTTCGCCGACCGAAACGTTGACGTAGGTGGTTTCAAAGATTATGGCCTCGCCCGAGATGTCGGTCATGACGATGTCGGAGACGAAGATATTGCTCGTCTTTCCGCCGCGTCCGGAGCCGCTCTTGAAACGGAGGCCGGTGTCGGTGCCGGAGAAGAGGTTGCGCACTACCACGATGTCTTCCATGCCGCCGGAGAATTCCGAACCGATGACGAAGCCGCCGTGGGCATGATAGACAGTGTTGTCGCAGACGAGCACCCGTGCGGTGGGCCCTGCCTCGAGAGCGGCCTGGCCGGCACCTGCCTTGAGGCATATGCCGTCGTCGCCGACGTCGACGGTGCAACGGGTCACCAGCACGTCCTTGGACTGCATAAGATCGATGCCGTCGCCATTCTGGGCATTCCAGGGGCAGCGAACCGTGACGCCGTCTATGATGACCTGGCGGCAGCGCTGCGGCACAAGATGGAACTTCGGGGCGTTCTGGAGAGTGACGCCCCCAACGAGCACCCTCTCGCAGTCGGTCAGGCGGATAAGATGGGTACGGAGCTTCTCCTGGGCCTTGTAGCCTTCGGCGACATTGTCGGCATGGTCGAGGTCGTAGGGATACCACAGCTTGCCGCAGTCGGCGACCGTGCCGCCCATGCGGCGGAATGCCTTCCACTCTTCGTCGCTGACTTTGTTTCGCTTGACGGCCCTCCACCAGCGGCCGTTGCCGTCGATGGTGCCTTCGCCGGTGATGCTGATGTCGGTGCAGTCGTCGGCCGAGATACCGGGCACCATTTTGGTGGAATCCTTGTCCCAGAAGGCGGCCCGGTCGGGAGTCATCATGATGACGGCACCGCGCTCCAGATGAAGGTCGATACGGCTTTCAAGGACAATGGGCCCCGTCAGGAAAATGCCAGCAGGGACATCCAGATGGCCACCTTTCTTTGAAAGCGCGGCGATGGCGCGACGGAAGGCTTCGGTGTTGTCGGTAACACCGTCGCCCACTGCTCCGAAGTCGGTCAGGGCAACCCTGCGGGAAGGAATCCTCGGAGCACGGGGCTCAGAAAGGGTTGCGGGGAGATTGCGGTAAAGGCGGGCATAGTTTCCCGCCTGCAACGAAAGGCTGCATAGCAGGAAAAGGAGTCCAAGCAGTCGTTTCATGGCTGGGAGGGGCGTCTAATCCGTTGAGAAGAACTTGTACTGGAATAAGATGAGATATATCGCGCCGACGGTAACGCAGCTGTCGGCGAAATTGAATACGGGTTCGAAGAAAATATCTCCGCCCACAAGGGGCATCCACTCGGGCCAGCGCCAAAGCGGGAAATAGAACATATCCACCACCTTGCCGAAGAGGAAAGGGGCGTAATGTCCGCCAAACGAGGCCACTGTCCCGGGACCGGAGGCCGAGAAAATGAGGCCGTAGAAAAGCGAGTCGACGATGTTGCCGAAAGCTCCGGCCGTGATGAGCGTAAGGCCGATGAGGACACCCGCCGGGACAGCAGGCTTGCCGGCGTCTTTCGCCCTCGCCTGGGGAGTCCCGCGCCTTACGAGCGTGGAAATCCACCAGCAGAGGAATGCGCACAGACCGATGCGGAAGAGCGACAGGATCAGCTTGCCGACCGCGCCGCCGAACTTCATTCCGAAGGCCATGCCTTCATTCTCGACGAAAAGTATCTGGAACCAATCGCCTATCACGCTGAAATGCTCGCCGATGGTCATGTTGGTCTTGACCAGGACCTTTATGACCTGGTCGATGACCACCAGCAGGATGCCGAGCAGGAGCAGCCTCTTACCCTTCTTGCTGGCCATTCCTCTACTTCTTGCCACGTTTCTCCAAGATAGCCTTGCCCTCGACCGTGGTGGTGGCATGAGGGACCAGACGGAGCCGCTCCTTGGGGATCAGTTTGCCCGTGACACGGCACACGCCGTAGGTCTTGTTTTCGATGCGGACAAGTGCGGCCTCGAGGTTCTGGATGAACTTGTATTGGCGCTGGGCCTGTTGGCTGGCTTCCTCCTTGGAAAGCTGGGCGGCACCGTCGTCCTCGACCGTCTTGAAGGAAGGGGTCGTGTCTTCGATGTCGTTGGTGCCTCCATGCATGACGCGATTGCGGAAGGTATCGTATTCCTTGCGCGCCTTTTCAAGCATCTGGTTGATAATTCCGCGGAACTCTTCAAGTTCCTCGTCGCTGTAACGGTTTTTTACCGGCGCTTCCGGCTGGGCCTGCGAGGAAGCGTTTTTAGGATTGGTCTCCATATAGCGATGGTTTTAATTTTTGGTTATGAGTATTCTGATTTCGCCTCCGTTCCATTCGACCGCGGCAGCCTCTGCGGGGGCCGGATCCGCGCTCACGGAGTCGATTTCGGAAAGTGTCTGTCCTGTTACGTAGTCGTAGTAATTGTCTATTGCCTCGGCAATCTCGAAGAATGCCTGACCTTCGGCGAAAATGGACACCACCACCCTGTCGGTGACGGCGAATCCACTGTCTTTGCGGAGGTTTTGGATGCGGTTGACCATTTCGCGGGCGAGGCCTTCCTGCCTGAGTTCGGGAGTGATTTCGATGTCGAGGGCGACGGTCAGCTGGCCTTCGGACGCGACGATCCATCCCGGCATGTCTTCCGAGGAAATGGCGAAGTCGCCGGGGTGGAGGACAACGTCGCCGCCGGGGAGGGCGACCGTGTAGTCTTCGCCTGCCGCTTCAGCCTTCTGAAGGGCGCCGATGGTGGCCTGGTCGAAGCTGCCGAACGCGGCCGCAATCTCCTTCATGCGCGGGCCGTAGGCCTTGCCGAGAGTCTTGAAATTGGGCTTGATGCGGAGAACCAGGATGTCGGAAGGGTCTTCTATGAAGGAGAGTTCCTTGACGTTGACCTCTCCGAGGACAAGGTCCTTGACGCTTTCGAGCTGGCGGGTGACCTTTTCGGAAATCACGGGGACAACGGCCTTGGCAAGGGGCTGGCGGACGTTCAGATGGTGAATCTTGCGCTGGGAGTGAATCAGCGAGCAGGCCTTCTGGGCAAGGGCCATGCGCTCCTGGAGGTCGGTGTCGATCAGGGTCGGGTCGACCTCCGGCATCAGTTCGAAGTGAACCGATTCGCTGCCGGGGACAAGGTCGCACCAGAGGCGGTCCATGTAGAACGGGGCGATCGGAGCCGAGAGCAACGCCACCTTCCTGAGCACTTCGTGGAGAGTCTGGTAGGCTGCGGTCTTGTCGGTGCCTTTCTCGCTGCCCCAGAAGCGCTTGCGGTTCAGTCGGACGTACCAGTTACTCACCTCGTCACAGACAAAGTCCTGAATCATACGGCCGGCGAGGGTAAGGTCGTAGTCTTCGTAGGCGGCGCGCACGTCGCGGACCAGCGTACCCAGCCTGGAGATGATCCAGCGGTCGATTTCGGGACGCTCGGACACGGGAACCACGGGCTCGGTGCCGTCGTAGCCGTCGATGTTGGCGTATTGGGCGAAGAGCTTGTAGGTATTGAACAGGGTGCCGAAGAACTTGTTGCGTACTTCGGACACGCCGTCTTCGTCGAATTTGAGGTTGTCCCAGGGCTGGGCGTTGGTCAGCATGTACCAGCGCAGGGCGTCGGCGCCGAACTTGTCGAGGGCGTAGAACGGATCGACGGCGTTGCCGAGGCGCTTGCTCATCTTGTTGCCGTTCTTGTCGAGCACCAGGCCATTGGAAATCACGCGCTTGAAGGCCGGAGTCCCGCTCACCATGGTATGGATGGCATGGAGGGTGTAGAACCAGCCGCGGGTCTGGTCGACGCCTTCGGCGATGAAGTCGGCCGTGCAGCCGAACTTCGGTCCTTCCTTGCCGCGAAGGCCTTCCTGGGCATACGGCATGGCGCCGGAATCAAACCAGACGTCGATAAGGTCGCTTTCGCGCACCATCTTGCGGCCGCTTTCGGAGACGAGGAAGATTTCGTCGACGAAAGGACGGTGTAGGTCGATGCGGTTGTAGTTGTCCAGGGACATGTCGGCAGGGTCGAAGCCCTTGTCGCGCAGAGGGTTGGACTGCATGATGCCGGCGGCAACCGCCTTGTCGATCTCATCGTAAAGCTCGGCCACGGAGCCGATGCACTTTTCTTCCTTTCCGTCTTCGGTGCGCCAGATGGGCAGAGGGGTGCCCCAGTAGCGGCTGCGGCTGAGGTTCCAGTCCTGGATGTTTTCAAGCCACTGGCCGAAACGTCCGGAGCCCGTAGAGGCAGGCTTCCAGGTTATTGTGTTGTTAAGGGCCACCATTTCGTCCTTGACCGCGGAGGCCTTGATGAACCAGGAATCCAGCGGGAAATAGAGGACGGGCTTGTCGGTACGCCAGCTGTGAGGATAGCTGTGGACGTGTTTCTGGATCTTGAATGCGCGCCCGTCGGCCTTCATCATGACGCAGAGGTCGATGTCGAGGGTCGGAGCATCTGCCGGGAGGGAATCGTCGAAGGCGTTTTTGACGTAGCGGCCGGCGAATTCGGCGTAGGACGGGTCGACCTTTTCGGCGACATAGGCCGGGTCGAGGTCTTCCAGGCGATAGAAACGTCCGCTGCGGTCGACCTGGGCCTGAGGCACTCCGCTGCGGTCGAGCACCATCATCGGAGGGATGCCGTAGTTGGAGGCGACACGCTTGTCGTCGGCGCCGAAAGTCGGAGCGATGTGGACGATGCCGGTACCGTCTTCGACAGTCACGTAGTCGCCCAGGATGACGCGGAAGGCGTCGCCCTCGAGGGGCTTGAACCAGGGAATTAGCTGGTGGTAACGGATGCCGAGAAGGTCGCGGCCCTTGAAAACGCCGTCGAGCACCTTATAGGGGATGAGCTTGTCGCCGGGCTTGTAATCTTCCAGCGAGAGGCCTTCCGCCTTGGGATTGAACCATGCGCCGACAAGGGCCTTGGCGACGATGTAGACGGCTTCGGCTCCCGTGTAGGGATTGAACGACAGCACGCGGACATAGTCGATGTCCGGGCCCACGCAGAGGGCGGTGTTGGACGGAAGCGTCCACGGCGTCGTGGTCCATGCGAGGAAGTAGACCGGAAGGGTCTGGGTGCCGTAGAGCGGCTGGGATTTCTCGTCCTTGATGACCTCGAACTGGACGGTGGCCGTGGTGTCGGTGACGTCTTTGTAGCAGCCGGGCTGGTTGAGCTCGTGGGAGCTGAGGCCGGTGCCGTCGGACGGAGAATACGGCTGGATCGTATAGCCCTTGTACAGGAGCCCCTTGTCGTAAATCTTGCGCAGGAGGTACCAGAGGGTTTCGATGTAGCGGTTGTCGTAGGTGATGTAGGGGTCGTCCATGTCGACCCAGTAGCCTACGCGCTCGGTCATGTTGACCCACTCCCGCGTATATTTCATGACTTCCTTGCGGCAGGTTGCGTTGTAGTCCGCCACGGAAATCTTCTTGCCGATGTCTTCCTTGTGGATGCCGAGCTTCTTCTCGACTCCGATTTCGACAGGGAGGCCGTGGGTGTCCCAGCCGGCACGACGCTCGACGCGGTAGCCTGTCTGGGTCTTGTAGCGGCAGATCGCATCCTTGATGGAACGGGCCATCACATGGTGGATGCCGGGCATGCCGTTGGCGGACGGAGGGCCTTCGAAGAAGATGAACTCCGGAGCCCCCTCGCGCAGGGCGAGAGAACGGCGGAAGGCATCTTCCTTCTTCCAGTGCTCCAACACTTCATTTCCGACCGCTACCAGGTCCAGTCCCTTGTATTCTTTGAACATATTCCGATTTTTTTGCCTAATTTTGCACCGCGTTAATGCGGCTTTATTTACAAAAAGCAAAGATAATCATTTTCCAAACGATTACCAAGATTCGATGGCTACACTCGACATCATACTGCTAGTCTGCCTGATCCCCTTCGTCATAAGGGGAATAATGAAAGGCTTTATCAGCCAAGTAGTTGCGCTCGCGTCGCTGATTTTGGGCGCATGGCTCTCCTTCAAATTTTCCGACCGCGTGTGCACGTGGATAGAACCCTATCTGGAAGTGTCTCCGCAGGTGCTCAACATCATCGCGTTCGTGCTGATTCTCGTCGTGGTGATAATCGGCCTGAACCTGCTCGGAAAAATGCTGCAGGGACTGCTCAAACTTGTCATGCTCGGCTGGGCCGACCGCCTTCTCGGGCTCGTTTTCGCCCTTGCCACCGGCGTTCTGCTAGTCGGGCTCGGCGTAATGCTGCTCGACACCCTCAACGTCCGCTTCGGGTTCATCAGCGAAGAGACCCTTGAGTCTTCGGTACTCTACTCGCCCCTCAAGGACATCGCCAACACGGTATTCCCCTACATCAAAGAATGGCTGTTCAAGAAATGAAACGCATAATACTTATTGAGACCTCCACCGCCCTCTGTTCGGCCGCCCTTGCCGAAGACGGCGTCATCACTGCCTGCCGCGAAGACTCCTCCCGCCAGCACTCTTCCCTGACCGCACCTTTTGTCAAGGAAATCCTGGATGAAAGGGGGCTGACAGTGCGCGACTGCGATGCGGTGTGCGTGAGCATGGGACCTGGTTCGTACACCGGACTTCGCGTAGGCGTATCCACGGCAAAGGGACTGTGCTTCGGTGCGCATCTGCCGCTTCTTGCCGTCAGTTCCCTCGACGTACTGGCCTCACAGGCCATTGGAGAGGGCCTTTTGCCCGAAGGCTGCCGCTTCATCGTGCCGATGATCGACGCACGGCGCATGGAGGTCTACAGCGCCGTTTATTCCTCTGACGGAGTCCGTCTCGGCGACATCGCCCCGACCATCGTGGACGAAACTTCCTTCGCCGCGCAGCTCGCCCAGGGTCCGGTGCTCTTTATCGGCGACGGTGCCGATAAATGCCGCAGCGTCCTGACGCATCCGAACGCATTTTTCGCCCAGGCTTGCCCCAAGGCCTCCTGGCTTCTGCCCGGAGCGACGGCCGCCTTTGACAAAGGCGAATTCCGCGACGTGGCCTACTTCGAGCCCCTCTACCTTAAGGAATTCATCGCCACAAAGCCGCGCAAGCTCTTTTAGCGCCCGGGGTGCAAACGAACAAAAAATAGGCTGACCTTGCGGGCCAGCCTATTTTTTGTTTCTGCAGCGCTACCAGCGGTCGGCGACTTTGCCGCGCTTACCCTGAAATACAGGAATCCGGAGATAGTTCTCGTCAAAGACCAAATCTGATGTCGCAACCAGCTTAACCTTCGGACTTGAAGAATCCTTGCTGACGGACAGCTCGGTCCTGGAAGGCTGAACTTCTTCAGCGGAGACTGCCCTATTGTCCGGCCTACGGAGGCTGACAGGCGAGGCAAACGCCTGAGTCATTTCGCGCCTTGCCGCCGAAGCATTCCAACGAGGAGCGCCATTGGCCTGGACACCTGAGGCGGAGGAAACCTTCGAGATGCTGAACGGCATCTCGTACCACTCTCCGGAATATTGGAAGATATCTCCGTCAGAACCGACAGTGTTGAGTTTGAAGCCCGTAACCTCAGTCCCTGATGACAGGGCTACAGGTGTAATCTGGGCCGCAGCGTCGCTTGTCAGGTGCAGGCGTGCAACAGCATGTCCTATGGCCTCCTGAACGAAATTAAAGCCGCTATAGGCAAAGAGATAGTCGTCGAATGTCTCGCCATCCTGTTCATATGCGCCGATGTACTGGCTGGCAAGGACAAGGTCACCTGTCGAGGCTTCGAATTTCGCCAGGACGCCGAGTTCCCAACTCTGCGGGAATCCTTCAAGTCCCCATATGCGGACGACGGAATTGTTGTAGACAGGCTCTATGCTCCAAGTATCGGTCTGAGTGCCGCCAGGGTTAAATGACTGCGAAGCGGAATCGTAAGTGTACATATTGCCTGTCGCGCTCCAGTTGCCGAGCCATTTGCTGAAGGCATCGGACGCCTCCGGTTCAGTTTCATCGATATTAACCTTGGTGTAAGAGAAGAGACCCGAGAGCTGCTCGTCAGCCGTAAGGCCGATGACCATGGCATAGTAAGAGCCGTTGTCGAGCGCGGAGAAGACCTCCTCGCAATCTTTGGTGTAAATATGGTCGGCATATCCGGATGTCTTCTTGAAGGAAGCCAGGGCGCTGGCGGCATATGTCGACATCGCTTCCTCCACAGTACCGGTGACGCGGGATTCCGGCCAGATGTCGACGAAGTAGGCATCCGTCGGATTCGTATCGAGGACCGTAACGAGGAAATAGTCGTTTATCTGGCCAGTATCTTCAACCCAGCGGCCGGGATACTGGATATCCCACTTGGCGTTGCGGGTAAACGTCTGGCCGGGCTCGTCACCGCCTCCGCCGCCACCGACGGGGTAGATGGCATCAGGCATGGAAATTCTTCCATAGAAGTTGCCTCGACCGGCATTACTGCCTTCAATAATAATCCACTGAGGAACGACATTCACAAAGTCTCCATAGCCGCAGGAGCCGGCTGAAACATCGAATTCGCCGTCTTCCGTCTTAAACACGGTGAAAATCGTCGCAGGATCTCCGTTTACCGGATAATTGCGGTAATTTGAGCCGCTATAGGAGAACTCGCCGGAAAGGTAGTCAGCGCACTGGGCATTGATAGAAGCATTGGTATTTTTCCATGTTCCCAGTTGCTGCTCGACGATATAGAAACATCCGGCGTCGAAAACAGCTTCCGCTTCTTTGATATCACCATTGACGCCGTCCAGGCCAAGGCCCGTAACAGTATAAGTCTTGCCGTTTTCTTTTTCGGCGACCGTCATGGTGCTTTCGCCGAAAACCCATTCGCCGATAAAGTCTTCATATTTGGCGGCCACGTATCCCGGAGGGATGCGGGTCAGGCGGTCTGTCATATTGACCGAGCCGTAAGTATTGCCGCGACCGGCATATTCACCTTCACGGATGACCCAGTGAACCATAACGCCGATAAAGGACCCGGCGCCAAGGCCGGCTATATCATACTCACCGGGCGTTACTACCATCTCGCCGGTGCCCATCTTGGTGACGGACAGAATCTGGAGAGGAACGGGATTGTTGACCGGATACATCGGGTATGTGGACGAGCCGTAACGGAACATGCCCGAAATATAGTCATCACACATTACGCTGTAGGTAGAGTTGTTCCACTCGCCATACCGCTGTTCCTGCAGATAAAGACGGCCGTCATCGTAGATGGCAACAGGGGTTTCCTTACCGTAGGCGGAGGAAGCTCCGGCAATGTCAAACCAGTAGGAATCACCCTCCTCCTTGACACTGATCTCAACAGGTACAGAGCCCATGTACCACTTGCCGAGGAAGTCTTCGTAGCTGGCGAAAGCAGGGCCTTCGCCGCCTTCGGGATAGACGGTGAACTTGCGGTAGGCGTAGTTGCCTGTGCCGTTGAACGAGTCGTCGACGCCGAATACGAGGATGTAGTATTCGCCGGGCTTGTAGGCGTTGTCGTAATAGACGCCTTCCTTTTCGAAGGTCATGTCGGCGGGCTCAAGGCCGCTGTCTTCGCGGAACCAGGTGATATCCCAGTCGAGGAAGGCTTCCAGGGATTCGAAGTTGGCCTCGACATAGGACACGGGCACGACATCGTAGCTGAAAGTTTCGGTAACGCCGGCGATGCGGAAGGCGGAGTAGTCGCCATATTCATCCGTACCGTTGCCGATATATTTGGCCACCCAACCGTCAGCTACGTGATGGGCAAGGACTTCCGTGGTGAATTTTGCAACCGCGGGAGTACCATAGGTCTTGTAGACGGTGACGGTTTCAGGCTCTTCGGAGCTTTCGTCCTCACCGGAGGCCTCGCCTTCTTCGGCGGGAGCGGCCTCTTCAAAGGCACTGAAGCCAAAGGCAATCACTTTATATTCAGTTCCTTCCGCAAGGGCCTCGGTGTCTTCGGGACCGAAATGCAGGGTGCGGGAAGTGCCGGATAAAAGCTCGGCAGGATTGGCCTCAAGGGCGGCAGCCTTTTCCTTGATGAATGCTTCTTCGGCGCCGTCTTCGACGTCGCAAAGGCCGGCCCACCAGGTGAGCTCTTCATCACCGTTGTGGGTGACGACGACAGAGGCATTGTCGGCAGCAACGCTGACCACCTCGATGTTGAACACAACATCCTCAGGATCAACGACCTCGGGGACGACGTCGGCCGCCTTGGTCGTGAAATAAACCGTCGCCGGAGTGCCATAGAGCGTGCCGTCCTGGGCAATACCGAAAACGACATAGACATAGCTGGTCTCAGGGGTGAGATCCTGTATCGTGACGGTACGCTTGGTGCCGGTCAGAAGTTCAGTTTCAGGGGCCAGGCCAGACGCGGTCTTATCGATAAGGTCGCGGACGGAGCCGGACAGGTCGGTGCTCAGGGCGCCGTACCAGGTGTAGTCTTCCAAGCCGTCGTGTGTCACGACGACGTCGACTTCCTGCGCGGTCGGAGTCTTGGCCTTTACGTCGAATGTCGTTTCATTACGCTGCTCCTCAGGACTGATTTCAACGTTCTTTGCGCACGATACGCCAAAAACGACAGCCACCAGGGCTGCAACCAATCCGGATACTCTCAGATGTTTCATAGACATATTATTTTCCTTCGTTTTTATCGTCGGCCTCGTCCCGGGGAAACCGGGGAATCCGGGATGCGGCCCAAAATTCGTAATCAACCCGCAAATTCGCAATTTTTTTCGAGACCGCCAAATTTCACGGCAAAAAAGCAACAAAAACCCCCTTTCAGGGGGCTTTTCAGCACACAAAAAAAATAAGTTACCTCGTTTCAAAACCTGTGGCCGCCCATGGCCTCATGAATGGGAGGGGCCCGAAAGTTTGAAAAACTTTTGGGAGGGACGAAGCGAAGCGGAGGGTTACTGAAACGAGGTAACTTATTTTTTTCTAACTCTTGAAAAACTATTTCAGAGTTTTGTCAAGGAAGCGGCGGAGGCTGGCTTCGTCGGAGACGGATTCTCCTGCGGAGAGGTCGCCGTCTACGATCAGGTAGGAAGTGGGGAATTTGGGAACCTGATAGAGGGAAAGGGCCCTGGAGGCCTGTCCCTTGCCGTCGCAGACGTTTATCCAGCCGACCTTCTGATTGCGCACGACGGTGGCCCAGGCGGTCTTGTCGGTGTCAAGGGAGACGGCGTAGATCTCGAATCCCTTGTCGTGATATTTGTCGTAAAGGGGCTTGAGGACGTCGAGGTTGAACATGCTTTGCTCGGCGTCGGCGGAAGACCAGAAATAAATCATGATCACCTTGGCGTCCAGGTCGCTGACCTTCACTTTGCGGCCCTGGATGTCGGGCATCTCGAGGTCGGGGTAGCCGACGGGCTCGGTGTTGCGCAGACGGGTGTCGAGCTCAAGGAGATTTTCCCTCCTGCGGGCTTCCTGGTCGAGCGCCTTGACATAGCGGGAGTCGGGATAGACCGTGCGGAGAGAGTCGCAGGCGCGGCGGAAATGGATGGCGTCGGTGGGCTGGCTGAAAAGGGCGAGATTTTCGCCGACAACCTGGTACAGGACCGGGACCACTGTGAGGGAATGGGAATTTTCCATCACATAGACGACGCGGTCGCGATAGTAGGTGATGTATTGCTTGGCCATGTCGCGACGCACTTTCTTCGCCGCTTCGGATGCGGGGTCAAGGTCGTCGAGCCGCGCGGAAGAGGCGGCGAACTGGCCGGCGAACTCGGCCTCGGCGCGCTCTACTTCAATGAGTTTGGACGTCTCCGGAGAACCGGTGACACTGTAGTTGCCGAGGGTGTCGGAAACGACCTCAACCCTGTCTCCGGCCTGAAGAAGCAGAGAGGCTACACGACGGCCATGGTAGAATAGATAGAAAAACTCAGGCTGGCCTTTTTCAACTTCGGCAACATAGGAGAATGCCCCGCGGGCATCGGTCTTGAGGGTGTCGAGGGTGCGGTAGCGGTTGATGTCGAGAAGACGCACCTCCACTTCCGCTTCCGGAGCGTCTTTCAGGACGCCGGAAACGCGTGCGCCGCGGCTGCAGGAGGCCGCGAGGACGGCCAGAAGCGCCACAAAGACAAGTCTAGAGTTTTTCATATTCAGCGAGAATTGCCTCCGCGATTTCCTTCATCCGTTCTGGAGAGGGCTTGAGATGTTCCTTGCGGAAATCCATGTCGGCCTCGCTCTGGAGCGGAACGAGATGGATGTGGGTGTGGGGAACTTCCATGCCGAGGACGGCGACACCGACCCGCTTGCACGGAACGGCGGCCTTGAGGGCCAGCGCAACCTTGCGGGCAAACGCCCACAGGCCCTGGTAGACACTCTCGTCGAGATGGAAGATATAGTCGTCCTCGACTTTCTTGGGAATCACCAGGGTATGGCCCTCGGAGAGAGGGCTGATGTCCAGGAAGGCATAGTAGTCTTCGTTTTCCGCCACTTTCCATGACGGGATCTCGCCTTGCGCGATACGGGTGAAAATGGTTGCCATCAGAGGGATATATCCAGGATCTTGAACTTCATGATGCCCGAAGGGACTTTCGCGTCGACGGTCTCGCCCTTGGCGTGGCCCATCAAGGCGCGTCCGATAGGGGTGGTCGCGGCGAGCTTGCCCTTGGAGAAATCGGCCTCGGACTCGCCTACGATGGTGAATTCCATCTCGCGGTTCATCGAAACATTGAGCACCTTGACACGGTTCATCATGCCGACGGTCTCGGTATCGACCTTGGAGGCGTCGATGACTTTGGCGTTGGCTATCATGTTCTTGAGATTGGCTATCTTCAGCTCCAGCAATCCCTGGGCTTCGCGTGCCGCGTCGTATTCTGCGTTTTCGGAGAGGTCTCCCTTCTCGCGGGCCTCGGCGATCGCCGCCGAGATCACGGGCCGCTGGGCCAGCGCGTCCGCAAGGTCTTTCTTCAGCTTGTCCAGACCCTCCTGGGTCATGTAATGGGAATCAGCCATAATGTGTTACTATAGTGTCAAAAAGCGCCGCCACTGGGCGGCTTTGAAGTAATCAAAAAGGAGTCCTGCCCATAAGCAGAACCCGTTAACGATTGCAAATATAGCAATTTTTTATTTTCTCGCTACTTTTCAGCCGAAAATAAGCATCTGGACCTGTCGGCCTGAAGCTGCGCCTTCAGCTCGTCAAGGGAGCCGAACCGGCGCTCGTCGCGGATGCGCGAAAGGAAGGATATCGAAATCGGCAGGCCGTATATCTCCTCGTCAAAGCCGAAGATATTGGTCTCGATGGCAAGGGCTTCGCCGGAAGAGACAGTGGGACGGCGGCCGATATTGCACATTCCTTCGTATCTGCGGCCCTGAACCTCAACGCCGACATGGTACACTCCCCCTTTGGGAAGCAGCTTGAGAGGCTCATACAGCTGCATGTTGGCCGTCGGGAAGCCTATGGTCCGGCCGAGCCGGTTGCCGGCGACCACCACTCCGGTCAGGCCGTAGTGCCTCCCGAGCATCTCCGCGGCATCTTCCACCCGACCTTCGGCAACGGCATTGCGTATGCGTGTCGACGAGATCGGCACCTCGCCGGAATCGACGGCGGAAGGCCTGATGACCTCGAGACCGAGCGACCGCGCTATTTCCGCAATCTGGTCGGGATTCTTGCGGTCGGAACCGAGCCGGTTGTCGTAGCCGAGCAGGATGGCCGAAGCGCCAAACTGGCCCTTAAGCACCTGATCTATATACTCTTGCGCAGTAAGGGCGCTGAAACTCTTCGAGAATGGGATCACCTCGGTCCTGTCGACACCGCAGGCGGCGATGAGCTCCTTCTTCTCGTCGAGGGAAGACAGGAGCCGCAACTCGCGCGCACCATCCTGGAGGATGGTACGCGGATGGGGCCAGAAGGTGGCAACGACCGAGCTCTCCCCCCTCTCCCGCGCGGCGGCGACAAGGTCGGAAAGCACATGACGGTGCCCGAGATGGACACCGTCAAAAAATCCTGTGGTGACTACAGCCATTTCACCAGACCGAAGTCCTGACGATGGGGCAGGGCCGGATTCTTGGCATAGATGCGGGTGGCAACCTGGTACATGCCGGTGCGCTCCGGAAGGATGGAGGCTTCGAAACGCGCCACTCCGTCTTCGGCCGAGACGAGGCGGAACTCGCACTTGTCCTGGATATGGAGGGCACCCTTGCGGTCGGCACGGCAGAAGAGCATCTCAACGCCGAGGTCGTCGGGCTGGAGGTCGCCCGTATGGAGGACCACTTCGGCATGGAGGTAGTTGTCGGGGGCAAGGCTGTAGGAAGCGTCGGGCTGGGTGTAGGAAATCACCTCGATATTGTTCCATTCCCTTTCGACGTGTTTCTTCCATGCGGCTATGTCGCGGGCCTTCTGGTAGTCGTCGGCAACCAGCGAGGAAACGCGCTCGCTCTGAGGCTGATAGTATTGGTTGACGTAGTCGGTCAGCATGCGGTTGGTGGTGAAGTTGCATGCCACCTGGGCGACGCAGTTCTTGATGTAGCCGACCCAGCGGGGAGACAGGCCGGTGGCGGAATCGATGTCGTAGTAGACGGGAGCGATTTCGTTTTCGATTGTGGCGTAGATGGTTGCGGCATCCAGCTCGTTCTGATAGTACTGGTCGTCGTAAGTGCGTTCCTGGGGCAGGGCCCAGCCGGCGCCCTCCTTATAGCCCTCAACCCACCATCCGTCGAGGACGGAAAAGTGCATGACGCCGTTCATCGCGGCCTTCTCGCCCGATGTACCGGAGGCTTCCTGGGGACGTGTGGGGTTGTTCATCCACACGTCGACGCCCTGGACGAGGCGCTTTGCCAGACGGATGTCGTAGCCGGGCACGAAGACGATCTTGCCGATGAAACGGTCCTGCTTGGAGATTTCGACAATCTGGCGGATAAGGTCCTGGCCGGCCTTGTCGGCGGGATGGGCCTTGCCGGCGAAGATGAACTGGACCGGCATCTTGGGATTGTTGACGATGGCGTCGAGACGGTCGAGGTCGCTGAAGAGCAGCGTCGCGCGCTTGTATGTTGCGAAACGCCTTGCGAAGCCGATGGTCAGGACGTCGTCCCTCAAGGTCTCCTTGATCGTAACTATCTGGCTGGGAGAATAATGGCTGCACTGGGCAGGGTCGAGAAGCATGTTCTTGACGATGCGGATGAGCTCGGTCTTGAGGATCTTGCGCGTATTCCACACTTCCTCGTCGGAGATGGAGTAGATGCCTTCGAAGCAGCGCTTGTCGTAGTGATGGGTCTGGAACTCGGGGCCGAAGACACGCTCGTGGATTGCCTTCCACTCCTTCGAGGCCCAAGTCGGATAGTGGACGCCGTTGGTCACATAGCTGATGTGGAGCTCTTCGGGGAGATAGCCCGGATACATGTTGGAGAAGATTTCCTGGCTCACCTTGCCGTGAAGCATGGAAACGCCGTTGACATTCTGGGAGATATTGGCCGCGAGGATGCTCATGGAGAACTTCTCGCCGGTGTCGGAAGCGTGAATCTTGCCGAGGCCCATGAGGGTGTTCCAGTCTATCTTGAGCTGCTCGGGCACATGGCCGAGATATTTGCGGAGCATGCCCTCGTCGAAGGCGTCGTGGCCGGCCGGGACGGGCGTGTGGGTCGTGAACAGGGACGAAGCACGGACCACCTCCATCGCCTCGGGGAAGGAAAGGTTGTCCTGCTGGATGTATTCACGCAGGCGCTCAAGGCCGATGAACGCGGCATGTCCTTCGTTGCAATGGTAGATGGTTGGGTTGATTCCGAGCTTGCGCAGGGCGCGGACGCCGCCGAAGCCGAGGAGAAGCTCCTGCTTCAGACGGTTTTCCCAGTCGCCGCCGTAGAGCTGGTGGGTAACCTGACGGTCTTCGGGGATGTTGGCCTCGTAATCGGTGTCCATCAGGTAGAGGTCGGTACGGCCGACTGCGACTTTCCACAGGCGGGCGGTGATGGTGCGGCCGGGGAAGGCGACGCTGGTCGTCATCCAGTTGCCGTCGGCGTCGAGCACGGGCTCGGCGGGAATCTTCATGAAGTCCTGGGCGTCGTAGCGGGCTACCTGCTCTCCCTGGGCGGTGAGCACCTGGGTGAAATAGCCGAAACGGTAGAGGAAGCCCACGGCCACCAGGTTGACGTTCATGTCGCTGGTCTCCTTGAGGTAGTCGCCGGCGAGGATGCCCAGACCGCCGGAATAGATCTTGAGCGACGCGTCAAGGCCGTATTCCATGCAGAAATAGGCCACTGAAGGCTCAGTGCGCTGGGACTTGAGGGCCATGTAGGCGTTGAACTCCTCCATCACGGCCGCAAGGCGGGAGAGGAATTCCTTGTCGCGGGCCAGCTCCTTGAAGCGCTTGATGCTGACGGTGTCGAGGATCGCCATGGGGTTGTGGCCGCTGTCGTGCCAGATTTGCGGGTCGACGGTCTTGAACAAGGCCTTGGCGCGATCGTTCCAGCACCACCAGAGGTTCTTGGAAAGGGTTTCGAGACCGGAAAGGGCGGACGGAAGATGGCGCGTCACCATGACACTCTTCCAGCTGGGAGCATTAATTGCTATCTTTTCGTAATTCATCTGTTTGTTTTCCGTTGATTTGGGGAAGGCTCCGTTGGCGGCGATTACGCGCTCAAGGGCCAGGGTATAGGCTTTCTGGTAATAAACAATCTGGTTTTCCCACAGGGCGATGGAGGCAACCTGACGGGCATTTTCCATCCACTGGCGCCTGGTGGGGAGGTCGATGGCGGAGATTTCGCTTATGCGCTTCTTGACGGCCTCGACCACTTCGGAATAGTTGGAGTCGTTGCGGAAAGCGACGGTGATGCCGGGATGGTCTTTCTCGCCGTAGTGGGTTTCGACCCAGCGGCCGAAGCCGGCAAGGGACGTCGTGAACGTGGGGACGCGGAAGGCAAGCGCCTCCAAGGGAGTGTAGCCCCACGGCTCGTAATAGGACGGGAAGACGGCCAGGTCCATGCCGACCAGCAGGTCGTAGTATTTCATGCCGAACACGCCGTCGTCGCCGTTGAGATAGGACGGGACGAAGTAGACCTTGATGCGGCCGCCGACGGAGTTGACCAGGCCGCGCTCGCGGAAACGGCGGGTTATCTGGTCGCTCTCGGGGTACATCAGCTGGTGGGAGACCTGGGTGGTGTAGTGCTGGTTGTCGCCGCGGGTGAGCTTGGCGACGAGGGCGCGGTCGGGACCGTTCTGCCCGGCCGGAATCATGATGAAGGCCTGGATCTGACGGCCCTCATAGCCGGCCTGAGCCATGTCGCCGAGGGCGTCGAGGAATACGTCTATACCCTTGTTGCGGTATTCGTAACGGCCGCCGATGCACATCAGGACGGCATCTTTTTCGACCTGCTCGCCGCTCATGGCAGTGGCGACCTCGATGAGCCTGGCGCGCGCCTGGGCACGCTTGGCGTCATATTCCTCGTCCGTGGACGGGGTGAAGCTGTTTTCAAAACCGTTGGGCGTCACCACGTCCGGCCTGCGGCAGAGGAACTGGGCGCATTCGTCGGCGGTGATGTCGCTTACCGTCGTGAAGACGTCGGCCTCGCGGGCGGAAGCCTTTTCCAGCGAATGGCGGGCGACGACACCGTAGCGGCGGGCCATTTCGTCGCCGTCATAGCCCGACATGCCGTCGTAGAGAGGCAGGTTGTTGCCGGCGAGGCAGCGGCCTACCACCGTTGCATGGGTCGTGAAGACCGACGCGATGGGAAGACCCGTGCGGCGGAGATAGAGCAGACCGGCGCCCGTCTGCCACTCGTGGAACTGGGCCACGACCCGGTCGGAGGGCGAAAGGTTGAAGCGGTAGAAACTCTCCACCAGCTTGCCGGAAACATAGCCGAACAGGGCGTTTTCCTTGTAGTCCCAGTCGCCGGATATGGAATCGACGCCGAACTCTTTCCAATATTCCCCAAGAACCTTGTCCTGCTCGGGAAGGAACTGCTTGAAATCTACGAGGATGGCCGTCGGAGTACCGGGCACGTTCCATTTTCCTACACGCACGCGAAGGCCTTCCTTGGCCGCCTGCATGCGCCAGTTACGGTAAAGATGCGGGTCTTCAACGAAATCCGGATTGTCTTCCGTATTCATCCACACGTCGGGCCCCACCAGGATATGGTGACGCCCGAGCTGGGATTTCAGATAAAGGGATTTGGTCGCGATGACTGTATAAATACCGCCGACCTTGTTACACACTTCCCAACTGACCTCGAACAGGTAGTCGGGTCCAACTGACTTTTTCACTGACATCTAATCCTTTTTCTTCTTGCGTGGAGCGGAGGCTTTCCTGCGTGCGGGCGCCTTGGCCGGGACCTCCGGTGCGGCGTTGTCCCACTGACCGATCGCGGCCTCCCTGACATCCAGGGCGGCACGGGCTTCGTCCAGGCGGATCTGGAAATCGGAAAGCACGTTCATATAGTTGATGAATGCCTCGTAGGGCGTATCGTAGGGGTTGAAATATTTGTGGACTTCCCCGTCGGAGAAGAACTTCGTACACATGTAGTAGAAATGGTCGCTCTCCTGAAGGTGGCCGAAATCTTCCAGGAGTTCGGGGCTGCCGACGATGGAAACCTTTTCCGTCATGGCGTAGACCTTGTTGAAGGCCTCCTGCTGGAGCTCGTTGCCGAGCCATGCGGAGACGTCGCGCTCTTCGTCGGCCCAGGAGATTGCATCCGGAACATCGAGCGGAGCCACCGCCTTGTATTTCTTGACGGCCTGCGAAGGGGTCGCGAAGTCGAAGGTGCCGTCGGCGAGAACGGCCTCGGGGAGAGCGCGCATGAAGTCGAAAATGCCGCTGGAGGCATTCTGGTGCTCTCCGAACGTCTCATAGTCCATGAAAAGGCCCACGACGTCGTCGGACTGGGCGCTCTCCTTGAGCCATGCAAGGTATTTGTCGGCCGTCAGGGGCCAGTTTTCCCAGTTCCTGTCGGAGAAGCGGAAGGCGATGTCGTCCGAAAGGGCGTAGTTGCGCAGGAGCAGCTTGAGCTTGGGCTGTGCGGCGCAGCTGTAGACGAAATTAGGGCTCTTCCAGCCCATGATGTGGCGGGCGCCCTCAGTGAGCATGGCCTTGAAGCCCATCTGGGCGACCTGCTCTCCGATGGCGTCGGAATAGATCAGCTCCGTGTTGCGGAAAGCGGTGGGAGTAACGCCGAACAGGGATTCGACGGCGGCCTTGTGTCTGGCGACCTGATGGGCGAATTCCGACTCGGACTTGAGCGACGCGAGGGAATGATTGTATGTCTCGGCGAGGAACTCGACGCAGCCTGTGTCGGCAAGGGCGCGGAAGCTGTCGATCACATCCGGGGCGAAACGCTGGAACTGGTCCAGAGCCGAGCCTGAGATGGAAAACGCCACCTTGAACTTGCCTCCGTGGCGGCCGATGAGGTCGAGCAGAAGGGCGTTCATGGGAAGATAGCACTTCTGGGCGATGCGCCGGAGGATGGTCCTGTTGGCGAAATCATCGTAGTAGTGGGAATCTTTGCCGATATCGAAGAAACGGTAGAGACGAAGCCGGGTGGGCTGGTGAACCTGGAAATACAGACAAATGCTTTTACTTGCCATGGCACATTATTTTACAACGGATTCGTAAACTTTTTTCATTTTTGCGGCGGCCTCGTTCCATTTCAGGGCGTTGACCTCGTCGTAGCCCATTGCGGCCGAGAAGCTTGCAAGGGCCGGATAGTGGAGCAGGGCGTAGATATCGTCCGCCATCGCGTCGACATCCCAGAAATCGACCTTGAAGGCGTAGCGCAGCACTTCGGCGGCTCCGGACTGCTTGGAGATGATGGACGGAACCCCCGTGCGCATAGCCTCCAGCGGGGAAATGCCGAAAGGCTCGGAGATGCTGGGCATGATGTAGACGTCGGACAGGGCGAACATCTTCTGGACGTCCATTCCGCGGAGGAATCCCGTGAAATGGAAACGGTCGGAAATGCCCATGCGGGCGACCTGGCGGATGCAGCGGTTCATCATGTCGCCGCTGCCGGCCATGACGAAACGGACGTTTTTGGTGCGCTTGAGTACCTTGGCGGCCGCTTCGATGAAGTATTCGGGGCCCTTCTGGTAGGTGATCCGGCCCAGGAAGGTCACCGTCTTTTCGCGGACGCCGCGCTCGAGGTGGAGGTTTTCCCTGCCGCTGAAGTCGACGGCGTTGTGGACCGTGACGACCTTTTCGGGGTCTATGCCGTATTTTCCGATAACGATGGAACGCGTCAGGTCGGAAACCGTGATCACCCTGTCGGCGGCGAGCATGCCGCGCTTTTCGATTTCGAAGACGCGGGTGTCGATGTTGTCGGCGCTGCCGCGGTCGAAGGACGTGGCGTGGACATGGATCACCAAGGGCCTGCCTGTCAGTTCCTTGGCGGCGATACCGGCGTAGTAGGTCAGCCAGTCGTGGGCGTGGATCACGTCGAACTCGTCCTTATGCTGAAGGGCGATCGTGCCTCCCACCATGGCGTAGCGGGCCACTTCCTCCATGAGGTTGGCCCCGTACTTGCCCGAGAACTTGTATTTCTGGCCGTAGCTGATGGAAAAGTCCTTTACCTGACGCACGCGGTCTTCCTCGACGAGGCGGGAAAACTCTTCCGGATCGGCGTAGGGGATCATGTTCGTCCCGATATGGATGAACTTCACTTTGTCAAGATACTGCTCGACCGACTCGGAGACGGTGTCGACCGCCACGTCGCTGGCGTTGATGATGGTCGCGGCGCTCTGGTCTTCGTCGCCGGAGGCAGAAGGCATCACGAAGAGGGTCTGGACGCCGTTGGCTGCAAGGCCCTTGACTATTCCCTCGCAGGCCGTGCCGAGGCCGCCTGCAATATGGGGAGGGAACTCCCATCCGAACATCAGTACCCGCATCGTTATTTCTCCCTGTATTTTGCGATCAACCAATTGATATTGAGAAGGGCTGCAGTAGCCATTGCGGAGGAGATGGCTCCGTGGGGCTCGTGGGGCGGATCGCCGTCGTAGAGCTCGGAGAAGGCGCCGACTCCGTGTTTGGAAAGGTCTTCATAGAAGCCTTCGGTGAGCCATTCGGCGCGCTTGACAAAATTCCCGCCCATCATGTTGAAACTGGCGTAGCAGTATTGGGCCAGGAGGAATGTCCAGGCGCAGCCGTTGTGGTAGGCCCTGTCGCGCTCGATCTGGGTGCCTTCGTAGACGCCCTTGTAGGCGACGTCGCGGGGGGACAGGGTCCTTATGCCGCGGCGAGTGACGAGCTCGTTGTTGACGACTCTCATCACGGCGCTCACAACTTCGTCGGAAACGGCGGAATAGTCGAGGGACACGGCCCAGAGCTGGTTGGGACGCAGTTCCATGTGGCGGCCGGCGCCGTCGACATAGTCGGCCAGGAAGCCGAGGCCCGCATCCCAGAACATGGGCTGGTAGTTTTCCTTGAAGAGGTCGCGGATGCCGCTCCACTTCGAGATGAATTTATCATCCTTGCCATATTTGCCCTCGCATTCGATGCAGAAGCAGATGGCGTTGTACCACATGGCGTTGGTTTCGACCTGATAGCCGGCGCGCTCGGTGACGGCCCTGCCGCCTATGTAGGCGTTCATCCACGAGAGGGCGACACCGTCCTGCTGGGCCCAGAGAAGGCCGTTGGGATGCATCACCACCTCGCCGCGGCATCCGGGCAGATAGCTTTCAATCACCCGTTTGAGCACGGGACCGTATTTCTCCCACGCATGCTTTTCACGCCCTGTGTAGGCGATGTATTGCTGGAGGGTGACGGCCAGATAGAGGGGCGACTCGACCTGCGTGGTCTTGTGGAAAAGGCGCTCCTGGTTGTGGGCGATGAGGTCGTCGAGAATCTCCTCGAACTCCTTGGGGTCGTTTTTGCCATAGAGCGTGAGCCCCGCAAGCGAACCGAGAGTTTCGCGGAGAAGGCCGGTCATCAGCCAGGAATAGCCGGCGACTATCTGCTTGCGCTTGCCGTCGCAGCGGATCAGGAGGTCGGCCTGGCGCACGAGCTGGTCGTGGAAGGAGGTGATGGGGCCGATGCGGCCGACAGTGGCGGAAAAACGGCGGCTCAGGCCGGCAGGGGCAGCCTCTTCCGTGGAAGCGGAGAAGACCACCGAACCGCCCGGGGCAAGCTCCAGTTCGAAGGTGCCGGGGACCAGCAGGTCTTCCTTGCAGTCGAAGCCGCGGCGCATTTCGTCGGAGTAGGTTATGCCGTCGTACCAGTAGGGGGCCGGTTTGAATACTGACTTGCCGCCGGTCTGGAGGTAAAGGTCCGGGAAGCCGTCGTAGAGGTTGAACGCTACGCCGCCGGGGACTTCGCGGGCGCCGGTGCGGGCGTCGCCGTTGCGGTGGGTCAGGTCGTGGACGCGGCGGAAGGCCAGGAACGGCTTGAGTTCCAATTTCACCTTGTCCGGAGCCTTTTCAAGGTCGTAGCGGATGAGGAGCTGGTTGCGGTCCGGAACGAGGACAAGGCGCTTGGTAAGGACCATCTCGCCTATCTTGTAGGTTATCTTCGGCACCGGGTCCGCATCGAAATCGACGATGTATTTATGGCCGCGGGGCTCGTAAATATCACCGTAGCAATGGATTCCGAGATTAAACCTCTTCCCGCGGAGGGTAAGGCTTTCGTCCAGCGAAGAGAGCATCATGTAGCGGTAGCCGCCGAAACCAGCCACCGGAACAGCCAGGAGGCCATGGTAACGGCGGGTGTTGCACGTGACGATGGACGTGTTGCAGCAGGCGCCCGTCTTGCTGGCCAGAATAATCTCACGGCCAAGCGAGTAGGACAGGTTGACCAGTTCAGACTTGTTGAATTTCAGAAAGGCCATATTTCAAATTTTCTTCAGGACAACGGCGCAACGGGCCGGCAGATACAGCGAAAGCGTATTGTCGAAGGCCTGGTCGCCGTTGGGACTTTTCTCCGGTATGGTGAAGTGATGGGTGCCGGAGGCCGTGCGGCCGTAGCCGCCAAAGCGATCTTCGTCAGTATCAAGCACTTCCACATACTCACCGGCAGGAGCCGCAAAGCCGTAGTCGGCAAAGGATCCGGACGGGGAGAAATTCAGCGCAAAGATACAGTTTTTCCGCATGAAAATCAATATTTTCTTCTGCTCGTCGGCTACCAGCAGGCGTGGAGGGACGCTGAGAAGGCGTTCACGGCGGATAAGATGGACCATATCGCTGTCGAAATCGCGAAGACCCTTGTAGCGAAGGTAGTCCGGCTCGGCAAGGGACCATTGACGGCGGGCGTATTTGAACGACCAGCCGTTGCCCTCGCGGGGGAAGTCTATCCATTCCGGATGGCCGAACTCGTTGCCCATGAAGGTCAGGTAGCCGCCTCCGGAAGTGGCCGCCGTGACAAGGCGGATCATCTTGTGGAGGGCGATGCCGCGGTCGACCAGGGCGTTGTCCGAATCCCGGCGCATGGAAAAGTACATCTCCTTGTCTATCAGGCGGAAAATCAGGGTTTTGTCGCCCACCAGGGCCTGGTCGTGGCACTCGGCATAGGAGATGGTCTTTTCATCGGCGCGCTTGTTGGTCAGCTCCCACCAGATTTCGCCCATGCTCCACTGCTCGTCGCTCTTTTCCTTAATCCACTTTATCCAGTGGTCGGCGATGCCCATGGCCATGCGGAAATCAAAGCCGACGCCGCCCTCGGCGAAAGGAGCCGCCAGACCGGCCATGCCGCTGACATCTTCGGCGATGGTGATGGCATTAGGGTTCATCTCGTGGACGAGAATGTTGGCCAGGGCGAGGTAGGCCACGGCATTTTCGTCGACGCCTTCGTTGAAATAGAGGTCGTAGCTCCCGAAATCCTTGCCCAGTCCGTGGTCCCAGTAAAGCATGCTGGTGACCCCGTCGAAGCGGAAACCGTCCAGATGATATTCTTCCATCCAGAACTTCACGTTCGACAGCAGGAAGTATTTTGTCTCGTCCTTGCCGTAGTCAAAGCAGCGGGAGCCCCAGGCGGGATGGCGTCCCTGGTCGCCGGAGTAGAAGTAGAGGTCTTCCCTGCCGTCGAAGCGGCTGAGCCCCTCGGCCTCGTTGTCGACGCTGTGGCTGTGGACGATGTCCATGACCACCGCGATGCCCTTGCCGTGGGCGTCGTCGACGAGCCGCTTGAACTCCTCGGGCGTTCCGAAACGGGAGCTCAGGGCGTAGAAATTGGACACCTGATAGCCGAAGGAACCATAGTATGGATGCTCCTGCAGGGCCATGATCTGGATGGTGTCGTAGCCAAGGGCCTTCACCTTGGGAAGCACATCGCGGCGGAACTCCTCGAACGAAGCGACTTTCTCCTCTTCGGACGACATGCCGATATGGCACTCGTAGATCATCGGATTGGGACGGCGTCCGGCATGTCCGTGCTTCCAGCGATAGGGCTCGGCCGGGTCCCAGACCTGGGCGGAAAACACCTTCGTGACATCGTCCTGGACCACCCTGCGCACATATGACGGAAGCCTTTCGCCGCCGCCTCCGGGCCACTCGATGAAGAGTTTGTAGAGGTCGCCGTGGTGGAGGCAGAATTCGGGCAGGCAGAGTTCCCAGTTGCCTCCGCCGAGCGGCTTGAAGGAATATGGGGCCGTGCGTTTCCAGTTGTTGAAATCGCCGATCAGATATATCCTGGAGGCGTTCGGGGCGAATTCCCTTATCACCCATGAGCCGTCTTCGGCCCTATGGAGACCGTAGTAAAGATGGTTGTTGACCCCGTCGCAGAGGCGTCCGCCGCGGCTTATCCTCCGGCGAAGGTCCTCTATACGGGCATGGCGCGCATCGATGGCGCCTTTATATGGCATAAGCCACGGGTCGCTGTCGTAAATCATCCTTCGAGTTCGTCTATTTTTTCCTTAACGCTGCGCAGATAAGAGCGGCAGGCCGCAAGCAGGGCCTTGCTGCGGTCTACGAGCGCATCGATGTCGTCGAGGCGCGTCTGCGGGTCTTCGACCTTTTTTGCTATGGCCTCGAGTTCGGCCATCGCGGCGGCATAATCGAATTTTTCCTCCATATTCTATGCGATGTTAACCTTATTGCTGTCCGGATGTTCGGAGCGGACTTCCGTTACCGTGGCGCGCAGGGTCCCGTCGCTGAAACGGACGCCGATGCGCTCGCCAAGCCTGACCCCTTCCGCGGTCTTGAGGACCTTGTTGTCGTCGCCTGTCACGAGGACGTAGCCCATCGAGAGTATCTTGCGCGGGTCGGAAGCCGCGATTAGGGCCTCCTGCAACGCCACGCGCGACATTTCCAACCCGACGCGGGAGCCTGCGGCATAGCGGATACGGCCGGCCGACGTCCTCATTGCCGATTCCATGTCGGATGCCTTACGGGACAATGCGAGACGGATGCGTCCTTCAACCCGCGAGATGTCCTGGGCTCTCCGGGAAGACTTCTCCCCGAGGGCGACGCGGATACGGCTCCCTGTCAGGTCGGTCAAGCGGCTCTGGTCCGCGAGTTTATTGCCAAGAGACAGACGGATAGCGGCCAGAGTGGCCTCCAAAGCCGTTTCGCGGTCGTGGACGCGGGATTGCAGAGCCCGGGCGATACGTGCCGAAAGCTCGTCTATGGCGGCATCCTCCGCCGCGTAACGGTCGAGGAAAAGGTCGGCCAGGGCGGTGGGGGTCTTGACGCTGGAATTGGCCACCATGTCGGCGATGTGGACGTCGCGCTCGTGGCCTATGGCGGTTATGACCGGGAACGGCGTCGTGGCGATGGCGACGGCAAGGTCGAAATCGTCGAAGCACGACAGGTCCATGTCGGAACCGCCTCCGCGAAGTATCAGAATGGCGTCGGCCTTGCTTTCAGCGGCTGAGATAAGGGCCGAGATGATAGAAGCCGGCGCCGACTCGCCCTGCATAAGCGCCTCGAACAGAGTTATTTCGAACGCGTAGCCCTCTTCGCTGCCGAGCAGGTGCTTGCAGAAATCGCCGTATCCGGCGGCCGTCCGCGAAGAAATCACGGCCAGGCGGTATGGCAGCCGCGGCAGGACGAGTTCCTTCTGCATGTCCATGTAGCCGCCGGCGGTCAGGCGCTCGATGGCCCTCTTGCGCTCCAGGGCCTTTTCCCCGAGGGTGAATGCGGGGTCGATGTCGTCTATGAACAGGCTGATGCCGTAGAGCTCGCTGAAATTGACCTGGACCCGTACCAGAACGGTAAGTCCGGCCCCAAGGGGCTGGCCTGCAGTCTTTTCGAAAAACTCCTTCAGCTGCAGGAAGTTCCACTTCCAAATCATCGCACGCGCCTCGGCAACGACTTTGCCCGCGCGGCTCTGGATCAGGCTAAGGTAGCAATGGCCGCCTGCACGGGGGTTCCACTGGCCGATTTCAGCCTTCACCCACAACTTCCCCGGAAAGAGATCTTCCACCCCTTCCTTTATCATGCTCTGCAGCCTGACGAGTTCCAGATAATCTTTCGCCATAGGTTCACAAAAGTAAGAAAAAAATTCATTTTTTCCACCCTAGCGGACAACTATAAAAAATTTTGAGTACCTTTGTTTTCGAACACAATTGCCAGACTACCGTGAAAAACTTCTCGAAATTGATTCTCGCCGCGCTTGCAACCGTCGTTGCAGCAAGCGCTTGCAACAAAGAGCCGGACTACAACAGTCTCCCCGTTCCCATACCCAACGCCGTCGACCTCGGGCTTTCGGTCAAATGGACCGACGCCAACATCGGCACCACCATCCCCTACGAAGCCGGTTACTACTACGCATGGGGCGAAATCGTACCGAAAAGCGACTATTCTTCCGGAACCTACCTCGACACCAACTTCGACGTGGTCCTGACCAAGATCGGCTCTCCGCTCCGCACCCCCACCAAAGCCGAGTGGGAAGAGCTCCTCAACACCGACAACTGCAACATCTCCTGGGAAAACTTCTCCGAAGAAGTGGAAATTCCCGGCCTGAGAATCACCAGCCGCAAGGAAGGCTTTACCGACGCATCGATATTCCTCCCCGCGGCGGGCATGAGAAGCGGCAGGGAAATCACCGACCTCAAATACACTCCGTGCGGTCGCTACTGGTCGTCCAGTCAGGACAAGGACAAGGAAAAATCCTGGCACGTAACGTTCTCCGACGAAGGTGGGGAGCACATCCTCTGCACCGCCAGGCATCTGGGGATGAACGTGCGCGCCGTCTGGCCGTAGCCTCCCCCTACTTCTGCCTTACATAGACCTGTATCGGACATCCGGTCAGGTCGAAATGCGTACGCAGGCGATTCTCAAGGAAGCGCTTGTAGGGGTCTTTGACGTATTGGGGCAGATTGCAGAAGAATGCGAACGACGGGAAACGCGTCGGAAGCATCGTGACATACTTGATTTTGATATATTTACCCTTCCATGCCGGCGGAGGAGTCTCGGAGATTTCCGGCAGGAGCGCGTCGTTCAGCTGCGCCGTGGGGATGCGGCGGGTGTAGTTGCCGAACACATGGGCTACTTCGTTCAGCACGTCCAGTATCCTCTGTTTCTTCAGCACCGAGGTGAATATGATGGGGACGTCGTCGAACGGGGAAATACGGGAGCGGAGGGCTTCTTCGTATTCGCGCAACGTGTTGGAGTCCTTGGCCACGGTGTCCCACTTGTTTACGACCAGGACGCAGGCCTTGCGGTTGCGCTGGATCAGGTTGAAGATGCTCATGTCCTGGGCTTCCATGCCCGAAGAGGCGTCTATCATCAGGACGCAGACGTCGGCATGTTCGATTGCGCGGATCGAGCGCATGACGCTGTAGAATTCAAGGTCTTCCGAGACCCTGTTTTTGCGGCGCATGCCGGCGGTGTCGACCAGCATGAACTCGTGGCCGAACTTGTTGTAGTATGTTTCGATGGAGTCGCGGGTGGTGCCGGCGACGGGCGTGACGATGTTGCGTTCCTGGCCGAGGAGGGCGTTGGTAAGCGATGATTTGCCCACATTCGGCTTTCCGACTATGGCTACGCGGGGCACGCCGGCATAAGGGTCGGGAGCCTCTTTTTCTTCGGGCAGGAGCCGCACGATCTCGTCAAGAAGATCGCCGGTGCCGCTGCCGTTAGCCGCGGAGATGCTCCAGATTTCGCCCAGTCCGAGCGAATAGAAGTCGTAGGCATCGTATTGCTTGGCGCCGCTGTCGACCTTGTTGACACACAGGACGACGGGCTTGCGGGAGCGCCTCAGGAGGTCGGCGATCTCAGAGTCGTAGTCGGTCACGCCGGTAGCGGCCTCGACCATGAAGAGCACCAGGTCGGCCTCTTCGATGGCGATGACGACCTGCTTGCGGATTTCCTCCTCGAAGACGTCGTCCGAGCCGGAAGACCAGCCGCCGGTGTCGACTACGGAAAATTCGCGGCCGCACCACTCGCACTTGCCGTAGTGGCGGTCACGGGTCACGCCGGCGGTCTCGTCGACGATGGCCTGGCGCATGCCGACCAGGCGGTTGAACAGGGTGGATTTGCCGACATTCGGCCTTCCTACAATCGCTACTAATGCCATGGGTAAGAGTTATTTCTTGTTAAGCAGCCCGCAGTCCTTGCAGGCTTCGGAGTAGTTGCCGGTGCAGACCTTGCGCTGCGCCTCCGCGTCGTCTTCCTTGTAACAGCGTATGCCTATCCGGCGCATCTGCTCGTTGCTTCCGACATCGGAGTTGGGGAATTCCTTGCCCCGGAAAATGATGTTGAAGCACATGGCGAAGACGCCTATGCCCAGAAAGAGGAGCGCTGCGAGAAAGACTTTCATACTCTCTTAAAATACAAATTCGGTGCTGATCGGCAGGTAGTTATAGACCCTGCGGATGATGTGGGCGAAGGTGCCGGCCATCGATACCACCTTGATCTTGGACTTGTCTTTCGCGGGGTCGTCGGACAGGGGGATGGTGTCGGTGACGATGAGCTCGGTCAGAGCCGAAGAGGCGATGCGCTCGTATGCCGGGCCGGAGAGCACTGCGTGGGTGCAGCAGGCCCTGACGCTCGCGGCGCCTTTTTCCATGAGGACGTCGGCGGCTTTGGTCAGCGTGCCGGCAGTGTCTACCATGTCGTCGACGATGATGATGTTGCGTCCTTCGACTTCGCCGATGGCGGTGATGGAGGCCACCACGTTGGCCTTTTCACGCGACTTGTGGGCGATGATGACCGGGCAGGCAAGGTCGCGGGCATAGGCATTGGCCCTCTTCGCGCCGCCCATGTCGGGGGCCGCTATGGAAAGGTCTTTCAGGCCGAGGGACTTGATATAGGGGATGAACACGTGGCTTGCGTAGACATGGTCCACAGGGATATCGAAGAAGCCCTGGATCTGGTCGGCGTGGAGGTCGCACGTCATGACCCTGTCGGCTCCGGCGGCACGCAGGAGGTTGGCCACCAGCTTGGCTCCGATCGAGACGCGGGGCCTGTCTTTGCGGTCCTGGCGGGCCCAGCCGAAATAAGGCATGACAGCGATTACTTTCGAAGCTGACGCACGCTTGGCGGCATCGATGGTCAGAAGAAGTTCCATCAGGTTGTCTGCCGGAGGGAACGTAGACGAAATGATGAATACCATCGCCCCACGGACGCTCTCGGTGAATGCCGGCTGGAACTCGCCGTCACTGAACTGGGACACCTCCAGGGCGCCGAGATTGAGCAGCGGCTCGTCGCCTTCCCTGCGCTGGTTGATCGCTTCCACGACCTTCTCCGCAAAGCCCCTTGAACTGCGGCATGCGAAGACCTCCATTCTGTGTTCGAATTGCATAGCTTACCGATTGTTAAGGATTGATTCGATGTGGCCAAGCACTTCGTCGCGACCGAGACCCGTCTGGGACGATGTGGCGAAGCAGGGAGGAAGCCCCTCCCATTTTTGCAGCAGGTTGTTTTTGTAGGCGTCCATCTGACGCTGGAGGGCAACCGGCCCCATTTTGTCGCCCTTGGTGAAAATGATGCCGAAGGGTATGTCATTTTCGCGGAGCTCGTCCATGAAGTCCAGGTCTATCTTCTGGACGTCGTGACGGGCGTCGACAAGGACGAATATCATTTCAAGTTCCTCTGAATATGTCAGGAAATTGCTTATGACGCCATGGAGGAAGTCCCTGTCGCGCTGGGACATCTTGGCGAATCCGTAGCCCGGGAGGTCCACGAGGTACCAGGCGTCGTTGATAAGGAAATGGTTGACCAGCTTGGTCTTGCCGGGGGTGGCGGAGGTCATGGCAAGCTTGCGGTTGCCGCACAGCATGTTGATGAGGGAGGACTTGCCGACGTTCGACCTGCCGATGAAGGCAAACTCGGGGAGCCTACGCGCCGGCTTTCCGGATACATTGACGCTGCTCCCAGCAAATTTTGCCTCTTTGATTTTCATAATGCAAAGATAACAATTCTTGACTTGATTTCACCTCCGGCGGCGAATATTTTTCTGCCCCGGGCGGGCATAGAGTCTCAACGCAACTATTTTCCGACTCCCGGACCGGATTCGGAGAGCAGCTCCTGGATGGCCGTAACCGCAGCCTGATTGGGCGCAGTGGAACCGTTGTCTCCCACGACATTCTCGAAAATGGAGACAAAGCGACATCCGCCGTTTGAGAGCAACTCACCAAGAAGACGCTTGTATGTAGCACTGCTTCCCGACCCGATCGCCCACTCCGCAACGCCCCACCATGGAGCTGACGAATCACGGATAAGGCCCATAATGTATGAGTCGGAAGATATATTGTCACGACTGTACCATGACCAGGAAGGGCACACACGCTCATCAATGCAGGACGACAGGTGCTCATTCCAAGATCCGGCATGCGCGAAAAGCACTTCGCGGGGAAAACCATATTCTTCAACGACTCCGGCCAGCCAGCGGACATACGCTCTTTCCAGTTCTACGATATCCGAAGCGGTTATGGTACCCGATGTCTTGATTCCCGAATAGGAAAGCGCGGCATACCCCATCTGCTGCACTCCCCACGAAGGGTCTTTTGAACGCGTAATTCCGCTCAGGGGATCGCCGGAAGGGTCTTTATCGTAGTATTTGTTGCCATCGGGGTAGTACCAGTTATTGACGCCGAAACCGAATTCACCGATGATCTTTATACCCGCAAGCAAGTACTTTTTGTCATCCGGGAGGGCTTCGTACCATTCCGACACCGTGCTTAACAAGCGCCCCATCCTCTGGCGGACCGCCGCCTGATAGGCCGGGCTGAAAAGGTTGGCCATAGGCTTAAGACGAATCTGACGCCCCCAATTGAGCCAGCCTATTTTCACGGCATCCTCACTGGACCATGAAGTCCATTCGACATTTTCCCTGTTGTCCGGATCGTAACCGGGAAGTGAAGGATCGAACCAGTTCCACAGCTCAGGGGCATCGTCCCAGAATGTGATGGGATCCAATTCCACAAAGATAGGGACACCGCTCCTCTGAGACGCTTCAAGATGGTTCCGTAGTTCAGCATTCAGGGTCGTTATCGGGCGCTCGAAGATATAGAACATCGCTGCTTCTCCGACGGCCAGATCCTTGCCGTCCCACGGGCCGAAGTTCTCCGCGATAAGTGAACTGTTATACTGCCAGTCGGCCGTTTGGATGAAAATATACCGGGCCGGACCGTCCGCCACATTGTTCGTCCACGCAGAAACGGCATCGGATACCACGCGACAGTCTCCTGCCGATATGTCGGACAGGCTGATACTGTATACGCCCCTGTCGCTGACGGCTACGACCGTCAGCTGCCCTTCCGCTTCAGGCCGAACAACCACGTAGACATTTCCGGGCTCCAGCATACGGCCCGAGTCCGGCATTCTCCGGACGGCCTTGCTGCCGTCGGCAATTTCACCGTTTCCGGTAATCTGTATGTACCTGATATCTTCACGATCCACCTGAATACGCACCAATGCGACTTCAGGACTGAAATCAAGAGTTTTTGTTACGCGAAGGTCGGCACTTGCCGAACAAGGGATATATGCAGATGGATCTCCATTCTGGACCGCCTCGACACTTGCCTCGAATCTTGCCAAGATTTGACCGGAATCAGCCGGCAACCGGCCTTTGAATACGGCAACCGGGCCGCCGGACACGGTCGTAAAAGGATATGTCTTCCCTCCGGCGCTGATTATAATCACGTCTCCTTCAGACCATTGCATCTGCAGCCCGCTCATCGATGCCTTCGTGGGCTCGAAATTGTTTATGGAACACGTAAGTTCAAACTCGGCCATTGTCCCTCCGGCGATATTGTCCATCGTTCCGGAGGAACAACCTGCAAGTATCATAAAGCTCAGCGAAATGAGCAACAGTCTATCGGCAAGACGCATACATTCAGAGGGGGGATCAACAGTTAATCTGAGAGTGACGGCGGTAGCAAACCTTCCGTAGCCCAGGACGTCGGCTTTGACGTCATTTCAAATTCCAGCGTGCCGCCGCCTATGATTTCACCGTGACGGAGCCAACAACGGTTCAGCGGTTTTCCGTTCAACTTGCAGGACTTTATGTAAATATTCTTTTCCGAAGCATTCCGGGCCGTGATAACCAACTGCTTGCCGTCCTCAAATGTCAACGTGGCCTTCGGGAACACCGGACTGGAAATCAAATACACATCCTGGCCGGGATTGGGATAGAAGCCTAAGGTATGGAAAGCATACCAGGCCCCCATGGAACCGGAGTCATCGTTACCGGGGACGCCATCCCGCTGCGACGTGTACATTTCGCGGAGAATTCGCCTGACAATCGCGGCTGTCTTGTAAGGCTCGCCGACATATGCATATAAGGATGGCGTCAGGAAACAAGGTTCATTGGAAATCTGACACATCCCAACGAGCTTGGTGTAGAAAAGAAGCTGGTTACGGGTCTCCGCCGGAAAGCTTTCATTGAAATAGGTATCGAGCCGACGGGTAAACGACTCCCGCCCTCCCATCTTTTCTATCAGGCGCTTCATGTCATGAGGGACATAGAATGACAGTTCCCATGAGAACGTCTCATAAAACTGGTGCGGGAACGACCCTGACGAAAATACGGTGAATGAAGGATCGCTAAGCCATGATCCGTCCTGATTGCGTGGCCAGCAGAAGCCTTTGAACCCCATGCTCTCAATATTGGGGTTCCATAAGTTTTCCCAGTTATGCGATTTGGAGGCATATTCCTGATAGATATCCTCATGGCCTAATCCGCGGGCTACCGTCGCGATCGCATAATCGTTGGCAGAGTATTCAAACGTGCGCGAACAACCGCGTTCGTATGCGGTGGAGACATAGCCGAGAGTGTTATAATCCGGCAGTCCGCCTCGTCCATACTGCCTCTCATCGTTACCAGGCGGCACAGTAGCACTCTTTAGCATTCCCTTCAGGGCGCGCTCATAATCGACGCCTTTCAGGCCTTTGACAAAAGCATCTGCAATAAGCATGTCTGCATTCGAGCCGCCCTGCGTCCGACCACTCCAATGACTTGATCTCGCATCCGGGATATACTTGTCAAACTCCCCTATCTCCACCAGGCTCTGAACCATTTCAGCGCCACGAGTGGGACGGAACAGATTAATCATCGGGTGCGTCGCACGGAAGGTGTCCCAGATAGCGTGATAGTCGCCATAGTACGGCTCATCAGTAATCCATTTAGGATTCTCGCCCCTGAAATCGGTCGGCTGCATAAAAACCCGATAGAACGAGGAGTAGAATATCTTCCTGGCATCCTCTGAACCACCTTCGAGAGCGACCTGGGACAGAATTTCATTCCACTGCGCGACTGCTCCCTTACGCACATCCTCTATATCCCAGGAAACGATTTCGGCAGCATTTTCACGAGCCCTGTTGCAGCCCATATAGGAAATGCCCACCTTGACGCGGATCGTCCGACGCCCCTTCGTATTGAACGTCAGGCATGCCCCGCAGGGAGTATTCCGGTCACTCTGCGCGGCGACTCCGGGATATGTTTTCCCTTCACGCCACGTGGAGAAGGATTCAAAAGGGGTGTCGAATTTCGCATAGAAATAGACCGTATAAGCCTCAGAGTAATTCCATCCGCCCCGCACACGGGAATAACCCTGTACTTCAGTATCGGACAAAACCGTTACCTCGCTGCCTACAAACTCCTGAATCTCGATGGACGCCAGAAACTTACCCAGATCAATCAGCACATTGGCCTTATCCGTCTCGGGGAAGGTGTATTCATGAAAGCCGGCATGCCGGGATGCGCTTAGCCGCACGTCAACATCGTAACGGTCCAAGTGGATACCAAACAGACCTACTTGCGCATTCTCGCGAGAATAGGGCGAAGCGTAATCTGCAACATCCAAATCGCCGACTGTCGGCATCATAAGGATGTTCCCATATTTACAGCCACCGCCGGAGCCGTTGAGATGGGTATGTGAAAAACCCACGACCGGTGCACCTTTCTGCCAACCCGCATTTTCAGTGAGCCGTCCGCAGTCCGGGCCCAGTTTGACCATGCCATACGGCACCGTCGCTCCGGGAAACACATAACCACCGTTGTCCGCCCCGATCATAGGGTCGACAAAACGCGTGAAGTCTTCCGCCCTGACAACACAGCAAAGGGCGATTGCGGTTAAAGCAAAAAGTACTCTTTTCATAGTATCGGAGACTTAATATGTATCATGCTGAATCACGTCCAGAACGCCTTGTACGGCATTCTGATTCACTGTCGTTCCATTGTTGTTGCCAATCACATTGCAATACGCCGAGAGGAAATAACAGCCCTCGATTTCAAAGGCATTCCGAATCGCCCGGGCCCATACATCCGCCGAACCGGAAATAGCCCACTCGGCAACGCCCCAATGGGGAGCGGAGGAATTCTTGAACAGGTCGAGGCAGTAGCTGGCGTTTTTTGCATCCGATGCATCTGCCCCATAGAAGCTCCATGAGGGGCAGACCAGGTCGTTGATACAGGCATCCAGGTCATTGCCCACTCCACCGGCATGCGCGAATATTTTGTCACGGGGAATATCGAAAGACCTGGCAATCTTGCTCACGAAAAGGGTGAACTTCGCTTCCAATGCCGCAATATCATTCCCGTCCAGGGCGCCGGAGGTCTTGATACCCGCATATTTGCATCCGGCATATCCGATTGTGGAAACGGCGCCGTTGCTGCGAGACGGCTTATTATACGAGTTGATTCCGGAGCGGGGGTCATTGTCAGCACTCTTTCCATACAGATCATTTCCGCCCGTGTAATACCAGTTATTTACACCGACGCCCAGCTCTCCGGTTATTTTTATTCCTATGAGAAGGTGTTTCTTGGTCTCAGGAAGGGCTTTGTACCACTGATCGACCACCCCGATCATGGCTTCCATGCGAGTCTTCACGGCTTCCTGATAAGCAGGTGCAAACAAGTTGGCCATGGGTTTGAGGCGGATCTGGCTTCCCCAGTTGAGCCAGCCGATCTTGACTGCGTCCTCGCTTGACCAGGAGGTCCACTCAACGTTCTCACGATTGTCCGGGTCGTAACCGGGCAGATCGGGATCAAACCAGTTCCACAACTCGGGGACGCCGTCCCAGAACGTAATGGGGTCCAATTGAACCAATACCGGAACATCATACTCCTGAGAAAGCTCCAAGTGACGTCTCAAAGTATTCAGATGGGTTTCGAGAGGACGCTGGAAGATATAGAACAGCAGACCCTGACCGACGGCGACGTCGTGCCCGACTGCAGATCCGAAATAAGACGCAATGGCTTTTTCCAGATATGACCAGTCGTAATCGTTAATGACGAAATAGCGCTTGGGACCGTCCCAATACCGGGCCACCAACGTGATGTCTTTGGTCACCGGAGTGCTCTTGAAATTGAATTTCAGGCCGGTCTGCGTATACCATCCGGAAAAGACGCCGGCACCGAGAACGGGTTGTTCGACAGGTTCGGTAATGAAGCCGCCTTTGCCGATCTGTTGCGCTGCAGGTGCAGGCTCTCCCCCACCAGTATCGAAGGTAATGGTGAAAACCCGCTCGGAATCGGATGCGGGCTTGGAGCAACCCATAAGGAGGGCCGCAAGGAACATGATGATTGACACTCTCTTAATCATGACAATAATAATGCGGTTAAATTGGCGACCGGAGGAGGTATCACCCTCCTCCGACCTGAGGTGAAAACTACTTGTCCGTGTAGGAGACAACGAAGTTCTTCAGAGATACGACATTGGCACTGCGGCCCCAAACGCCTATGTAGCCGTAATCGGTACGCGGCTGGTTGTCGCCGTCATTCCACCACCAGAGTTCCTTTACCCAGAGGACGTCCTTGGGCTGGAGAACGCCATTGGCATCCGCCTCCAAACTCCAAATATATGCGGCGCCCCAGTCAGAACCGATCGTATGCTCAGTCAGGCCACGATCGACATTGCTGATTTCCAGACGCATCCACTGGCTTACAGGGCCCGTTCCGGCCCGGCAGTTCCATCCGTCAGCAGCAGCAAGACCACCCTTGTTGAAGCCATAGAATCCGCCGCCGTTTGAACCGGCTCCGGCTGAAGTGAAGTAACGGTAGTTCGGCATGTCGAATTTATAAGCACCACCATCATAGGCATTGGTGTTGAACAGCTGCAAGCCACCTTCAGCACCATCGGCCTTGATATCAATCGTGGCAATAATGGTGTTGTAGCCCTCACTGGCCTGACGACGAACCTTCGCCGCAGTATTGAAGAGCGGGTTCAGTTTGTCGCCGGAATCACCGTGCAGAACCAATATACCTCCGTCGATATGGGCTTCCGAACCGGATATGTCACCTTTCCAGACGTCACTAAGCGCTTCTGTGTTAAACGGATCGAACAGAACTTTGCAACCGGCGGCACCTTGAGCAATGGGAATCACCACATCATCAGCACCGCTAGCCGAGAGTTTAATCGTCCCCAGACGGGCATTCTTTGCGTCGCTGTTGGCAGCAACATTGACAGTCAACACTTTTCCGCCAACTGTTACGGGAGCCCATTCAGGAGCGGCAATCTGAAGTCCGGGAACGGCATTGGAGAGGTTTATCGTAAGGGCTTCACCGGCACCTGCAGCTGAAAGCTGAGTCTTGTCCACAGCAATGCTAACCGGCTCGGCCGCATACACGAAGAGGTCTTTCATCTGATAGACAATCCACTTGCCATTGGTGTTGGCATTGCACAGGAAACGGATGAAGCTCGCCTGGGTCGGATCATACTTGCCGTCACTGCCAGGGTACGTGAAGTCCTTCAGAGGCAGGTCG
>ONKE01000064.1 GCA_900318355.1 uncultured Bacteroidales bacterium | reverse complement strand
GTAAAAGATATCTTGCCCCAGTTGTGATCAAGCAGGTCTCGGTTGTGCTGGAAACCGGGCTGCTCGGCGCATCCACGGTGCAGCCCGATTCCGAGGTAAAGACGACGGGACAGGAAATTGTCACCATGGACTTTTCTCAGTCCTCCTTCAACCAAGAGTGGGAAAAATAGATTCGGAAGAGCCATGACAACAAGCAGAGCAATCATCAGCATAGCGGCCGCAGCAGCATGTCTGCTGGGATTTTCCGGCTGCAGCAAGAATCTTTCCGGACTCGAAATACGTTTCCGCGCCAAGACCAGCCCCGCCGCGCCTTCCACCAAGACGGCCTACAGCGGCGAGACTTTCGAAGGCACCGGCGGAAAGACATATGAGCGTATCGACTGGACATCCGGCGACATCATCACCCTCGCGATGAAGAACAGCGAAGTGACGATGGCCTCACAGAACTATTCGGTCAACACCATCTCCACCTCCGGAGTCAACAGCCGGACCGACATGATGCCCAGCGGAGCCGAACACGGCCTGACCTGGGGCGAAGGCTCCCACGATTTCTGGGCGGGCTATCCCGCTTCCAAAATTTCGGTCGGCGACCACAGCATTTCGGCAACCATCCCCGCCTCCCAGGTCGCAACCTACAGCAGGAAGAGCGGCAACGTAGTCCTGTTCACCCCCGACATGTCCGACGCCTTCATGGTAGCCTCCCTCCAGTGCGCCCCGGCCAACAACGGCATCAACCTGGATTTCTACCCGGCCTTCACGACCTTCGATTTCACGGTCGGCGCCAACGACAACATCACCGTCACAAGCTTCGAGATGGAGACTGCCACCTACGAGACGGAAGCCTCCACAACAATGCCACTTGCCGGCGACGTGACCGCCACATTTGATTCGGGCAGCGGCATGTCCTGTTCCTACGCCACCTCCGGCACCACGGCTAACACCATCTCCCTGGCCTTCCACAACGACGGCGGCGAAGCCTACAACCCGATTATCTCCACCTCTACCTCGATGAACTTCAAGGTGTTCGCACTGCCTCAGGACCTGACCGGCATCAAGATCACCTTCAACCTCAGCGACGGCACCAAAAGAACCCTCAAGCTCAAGCAGGACGGCAACTGGATAACCTTCCCGGCCACGGCCAAAATCAACATTTCCGGCCTTGTCGTTCCCGGAGCCGTCTGGTATATCACTTTCGACTATCCCCGCGAAGAACAGTGGATCGTCCATCCCGACATTGAAATCGGCGTAGAATAAAACTGAAGAAGATGAGAAAGAAACACAATATAGCAATCCTGGCCGCCCTGGCGGCGCTGACAGTCCTTCCCGCCTGCAACCAGGGAGAGATCGTCACGGAGACTTCTTCCGGCATCCGCTTCGCTGCGCCGCGCCAGACCAAGGCGACAGACGCGGTGAGCAACGACGACGTATTCCAGGTCCGTGACTGGTACAACGGCGGCAGATACCACATCGACAACACCCTGGTCTGGGACCAGACCAACACCAGATGGAACTACGGCACGCCGACCAACTACGAGTGGAGCGGTGGCAGCCATCTTTTCTTCAGCTGGCTTGACCACAGCGACTCCTACAGTACCACGGCTTTCTTCGGCACCGGCCTCAGCGCGAGCGGCAACACGCTCACTCTTCCGGCCAAGGCCCTTAGCACGTCCGTAGCCCAATACGACTTCAAATATTCGAACCCCGTGCTGCGTTCGACCGCCGCCAACGACTATTCGGACGTTCCCCTGGTGTTCAACCACCTCTTCGCCCAGGTCGCAATCTCCTTCCAGATTTCCAACCAGACCCCGAATGGAGAGCAGCCCATCTTCCTCCACGGCGTCTATCTTAACGACGACTTCCTGAACAGTAAGGAGACGACCATCACCTTCAATGAAAACGGCACGGCCGATGTCGCCTTCAGCAACGCCACGGCCGCGGGCCCGGTCTCCGCAAGGACCGATTTCGGCGGCATGAGCTACGGCAAGGGTGCCACCCCGATCGACGTACTCTCCCAGCGTCAGTCCACTTCCAAGGATTTCTATTATTTCTGGCCCGCGACAGAGGCTGAACTCTTCGAAGTCATCGACGTCGTCTACCAGATGGAGGGCGAAACCGACCCCGTCACCGGCGACCCTCTCATCCGTACTTCCCGCCTGTCCTTCCCCAAGGGCACGAAATGGCTCGGCGGCCACAAGTATTCCTACACCGTCACCTACATGGGCGGTATCTTCAAGGTGGAGAATACGGTGATGGACTGGAACTATACCGAACTCTCGGCCTCGGCTGAAAACCAGTCCGCAATGGCCAGCTGGATCGGCTGGGATTCCGAATCCTGCACTGTCAGCGGTCACGACATCACCTTCAAGACCGACGAGCAAGGCCGTCTCAAGCCCATCCACGGCATGTTCAAGATCTTCTCGCCGACCCAGTGCACCTTCCACATCAACATGACGCAGAATGCCGATTTCTACACCCTGACCCCGAACGACGGCACCCACGTCCACACGGGCTCCGCGTCAATCGGACCGGCTGCCGGCGACATACTGCCCGGCGTCACCATCGACTTCTATATCTATGCCGATGACGACGACCGTCCGGCGGCCGGACAGCCGGCCATCTCGGCCGGGCTCACCTTCTCCGTCCAGGCCTCCGGAGGCCGCGAGTTCTCCCTCGACAGCGAGCTTCAGCGAGACGGAGCCTATAACATCATCATCCCCAGCATGTAGTCTGTCTGATATGAAAAAGTACATCATCATAGCATCCGTCTTTGCCGCACTCCTGTCGGTGGCCGCGTGCCAGCAGGAAGGCGTGCGGGACAACGTGCCGGTATATCCCGGAGAAGGGATCAGCCTTACGCTCAACTGTTCGGACATCGGAACCAAGGCCGACAAGCCCGGCGTCGGCAATGAAAACATGATCAAGACAGTGGACGTCTTCCTTTTCAGCGGCCAGTACCCGGAATACCGCCACCACTGGCGCTTCTCCCCTGAGATTGAAAACAGTTTCACCTGCTTCATCCAGGCGGCCGTCATTACCGATGATACATATAAGGTATATGCCATCGCCAACTATCCCGGCCCTGAAAGCGACTTTCTCGTCAGCGGCGTCGAAGCCAGGATGGACCAGTTGAACGCGCTTGCACTGAGCGAGTCATCCCACCACACATTCACGGCGGCAGCAGGTTCCTCCTTCACGCCGGCCGCCGAAGAGGACCTCGCCCTTGTCATGACCGGCCTTGCGGAAAACATCGTCGTCCAGGCCGTTCCCGGCCAGACGCTCGTCGGCAAGGCCGAAATCGAGCTGAAACGGCTTCCGGCCAAGGTGACCATGGACTTCTACCTCAAGGATGAAGTCGTCGAGGTCAAAGGTGACGTAACCGAGAGATGGACGCCCCTGACGGAAGGCAGCAATATCCGCGTCTATCTCTGCGGCGCCGCTTCCGACGCCTTTGTCGGCGGAGCGAACGCATCCACGCAGATTTTCGAATATCTGCCCAATCTGGACAACACCGCGATTACCGGCAAAACGGATTTCTCGACGGCCTTCTCCAGCGCCGCCTTCTATTCCTATCCGGTGTCCTGGAACTACGGGGCGGCCAACGAGCCTTACATCAAGCTCATCGTTCCGTGGAAGCTCACCCGCACTGTCGGCGGCATCGTCCAGGAGTCCCAGAAGGAGTTCTATTACAAGGTCATGCTTCCGACCAACAAATTCGAAAGCAACAACTGGTACCATCTTATCCTCGACGTCACCCAGCTCGGCGGCGACACGGACGACGACGCCGTCAATGTCACCTGCGGCTACGAGGTCCTCGACTGGAGGACGCTCGGCGAGATTTCCTCCTCGATCGCTCCCGGTTATTATCTGGATGTGAATGTCCCCGACATGCAGAACATCCGCTTCTACGGCAACACGCTCGACATCCCCTACTTCGCCAGCGGCAAGGTGGCCATCAAGAGCAGGATGAAAGAGTGGGACGATTTCGCGACCGGCGACCACGAGACAGAGCCCAACACCCCCTCGGTCGCCATCGCCACGGACGGCGACTACATCCACATCTCCAACACGCTGAAATACGACTTCTCGTCCGGCGATTACGACATTTCGCCCTACACGTTTACCATTGTCCTGCAGCTGGCCAATGATGCTACCGGCCAATATGACAAGACCCTTGTCGTGACCCAGTATCCCCCCCTGTTTATAACGAATACGGATACAAGCAACAGCAACGACAGCAGTCCTAACGTATTTGTCAACGGAACATCAACCACATCTGACAATACCACGGTCAGGGACAATTCCGGTTCCACCACCAGAGATCACTATCTTGGTGCCGTGGTAGCCAACTCTGCCGCCGTTTCTTTGCCTTTCGAAATTACCGCCAACAACCAAAACCCCAACATCTACTCTGTCACCACGACCATCCTGAAATTTGCCCCGGAAGTGGGCGGAGAGACTTTCGAGACGGTTCTCGGCGACCCCCGCGCCGCCGCCACCAACGAGTACAGCGGCATTCTGACCGGCACGATCTCCGGCGACGACCTTACCAATTACCGTCCGACGGACCCGAATCTGCAGAATGTGATTTCCCCGAAGTTCATTTCAGCGTCGTCTTACGGAAAGACCACTTCAGTATCGTATGAGGGCGCGAGAAAGCGCTGCGCCGCCTATCAGGAGTACGGCTATCCGGCCGGACGCTGGCGCCTTCCCACCAAGGCGGAGATTCTTTTCCTTCAGAAGCTGAACAAGGATGATAAGATTCCCAAATTATACGGTTCTTCCAAAACAAACGGGTACTGGGCGGCCGGTCATCTCCTCTACGTCTATGGCAATTCCAGTGAAGATGTCTTCGTACAGCTTGATGACAGCAATGCATCCGGCACCACTAGCATAACCTACAACCAGGGCGGCGCCACCTATTCCGGTTACGTCCGCTGCGTTTACGACACCTGGTACTGGGGCGATGCCCATTCCGACTATACAAGCGGCAGGTGGCTTGGATATAAAACCAGTCTGACCGACACATTTTGAGAAAGATGAAAAGAATATACTGCATATCAGCTTTTTTGCTTGTGATGCTTACCGCATCCTGCACCCGGGAAGCATTCAACGAAGAGACCCGTCCCGAGCAACCGACGGTTCCCGTCATCATGTCTTTCTCTCAGCCTGTCACCCTTCAGGCTGGCACCAAGGCCGATCCGGGCAAGGAGATGGGACTGAAGCCGGCCATTACCGATATCCACGTCGCCATCTACGGAACGGACCGCTACCTCAAGGACTATGTGAGTGCCTACCCCTGCGACGCGAACGGGAATCCCCTTTCCAGCGGTTATGTCTCGGAGAACGGGACCACGGCCTATTTCATGGTCAGGCTTCCGATTTCCTCCAAGACGAGAGTTCTGCACGTCATCGCCAACGGCCCGGCCTCCCTTCCTTTCAACGCCTACGAGAACGAGATCATGCAGAACCTGACGGTGTCTGAAGGAAACGGCGCCTACTGGCAGAGAATCGAACTGACGGGCGGCATCACCATCAAGGAAACCGACGGCGTGCCCATGCAGAAACCCAACGGAGACTACATTCCCTCCGATGCCCTCACGGCTAGCGTGAGCGGCATCACCCTGATTCGCAACTTCGCCAGCATCACCCTGAACGAGAATGCCGACAATTTCCAGATTGTCTCCTACACGCTCTGCAACATGCCCCGCAGTGGCGCCATCGCCATGTACAGCACCAACCACGGGGACTGGGTCTCCGATTATACCGATCCCGACCTGTCCTTGACCAACTACCTGTACAACTACATGGACCCGGATGACAACACTGTCAAGAGTTATCTCGGCTTCCCGACCAATCCGGAAATCGACACCACGGTTCCCACGACGGAGGATGCCTACAATGCCCCCGGCGTAACCGTCGGACCGGGAGAGCCGTTTTATGTGTATGAACGAGCCGTGACATCGGAGAATCCGCCCTTCATCCTCATGGCGGCACGCTATGAGGAAAGCGGCGAACCCGATAGCTCAACGCCGATCCGCTACTACCGTCTGGACCTTGCCATGGACAGCGGCTATTTCCCCATCTACCGGAATTTCAGCTATCTCGTGAATGTTTCCGGTGTAACGGCGGAAGGATATGACAATCCCGCAGACGCCGCTGCCCACAACAGCGGTGCCAACTTCTCCGTCTCGCTGGACACCCGTTCGCTGCCCGAAGTTTCCAACGGTGTCGTGCGTCTCTTCGTACAGCATGCCAATTATGACTGGGTGTACAACACGGACGAGCAGAAGTTCGGATTCCGCTTTACCCTGAACGGTTCCACCAGCGGTACGCTGAACGACTATGTCACCGTCACCCACAAGGAAGGCAACGCCATCAACTCCCTCCGGGTTGACTCGGATGATGATGCCGAAGACTTCCGTTATGTCCACTACAAGATGAACCAGCCCGACGGAACGTCCACGCTCTCCTCCACCGTCCAGCTGGAGGGGCTTTACTCCGACGGCGGGACTTCCTATCGACTGGTCCGCCTGATTACCATCCGCGTGTTCAACGCCAAGACGGTTCAGCCTTACTTCACGCCCTTCGCCGTGGCCAATGAGGCGGCGCAGCGTACCATCCTCAACATTCCACTGCCCTGGGACCTCCAGGCGTCCATGTTCCCGATGGAAATCCTCATCGAAGACAGCGCCAAGGTGCTGAACCCGGCGGCGAACGAAAACATGCCCGTGAAGACGACCGGCATCAACGATCCGAGCACCGTATTCACCTCGCTCTCCGGGGACGGCTCTTCCTCGTACTGCTTCGTCCGCACCCTGAACTGGTCCGAATACCAGCGCCTCAAGACCAATGCCGAGCTCTCCGGAACCAGCGACATCGTCCTCACCTGTGAATTCGAGACCACCAAGGCCTTTACGAGCACGACGGCCTATGTGTACAACAAGTACTTTGTCACTGATTCCGCCGGCGTGACCACAGCCCAGGCCACCCTCACCGGCGACCCGGATAACAACATCACGCCGAACCGCCAGACCATCTCGGGAAGGACGGCACACGTGATGGTCAAGTGCGCCGGCAACTGGGAGCTTTCCATAGCCCTTCTCAACGGCAGTGTCGCCACCGGCGCCACGCTTTCTCCTTCCAGCGGAAGCGCGACCACCGGACAGGACGTCGAGATCACCCTCCCCGAGAACGTGACTGAAAACGCCATCCGTTACCGTGTCACCCTCACCAACACTTCCGCGACCCCGAACTTCACCCGCACGGCCCTGATGACCCAGGAAGGCACGACGATGCATCTGACCACGAGCGTGACCAGCGTGGACAACGCCTCGACCTCAGTGAACGTTGCCGTCCAGTCGGGTGTCAGATACGTGATCGAGCTCCTTGACGAGAACAACAACGTCCTCTCGACATCGGCCGAGTACGATCCGACCTTGGCACCGGTCAACCGCACGGTGTTGATTCCGCAGAACCAGACCTTCAGCGAACGGCAGCTCACCATCCGCGTCCGCAATCTCCTCAGCACGATCTGGAAGGATGTCACCATTACCCAGGAGGCTGCATTTGCTGCGCTCACCGTAAGAGCCAGCGAAGTACCGATGAGTGCCACCACGGCTCCGGTGTATCTGCGCAACAGCTTCCCCGTCAGGCTGAGAGTCTATAACAACGATACCAACGAACTGGTGTCCACCTCTGAAGAATTCGAAAAGAGCGTCACTGCGGTCTTGCGTAACGTCACTATCGATGCGAACAGCGGTTCTGCCACGACCTACCGGGTGGAAATCTGGCGCACAGGCTTGACTGAAAGCATCGGCAACAGCATTACCATTGTCCAGAAGCCTTCCATCTTGATAACGGCTGCATCTACCTCCGTAAAGGGCGACGAAAATACGACCCTCACCATCGTCTCCGATGTGGATTGGGAACTCACCGTCACTGGCGGAGCCACGCTGAGCACTTACAGCGGAACGGCTACCGGCGGCAGCGGGCAGACCATCGATTTGACCATGCCCGTGAACTACAGCACCACCGCCGCCCAATTCACGATTACGGCAAAGGGCACCGGAGAGAATGCGTCGATGACGAGTTCCGTCACAGTCACCCACCGTGCAGCAACCCTGCGGACGGGTCAGACGGTAACGTTCCCCTGCGGCAGCGGCCGAACGTATTCCAGTTCGGTTCTGACCGATACGAGGAACGGCATTACCGCAACGTTTGAAGGAACGCTCAATTCAAGCAGCAGTACTAATCATATCCGCTTCGGCAGCGGAACAGGGCTGCATTTTACAACAGACAATACGAAGGTATATGACCTGACCAGGGCCACATTCAATTTCTCAAGGCAACAAAACACTCCTAACAGCGGCTCTGCCTCCACCGGCACATGGGACTGGGGAACAACAACGTCTACCTGGACCAAGTCCGGAACTGCACCTGTGACATCGCTTGATGTTACCTTTACACGAAATGGCACAACCTTCCGCCTGTCCTCATTCACAGTAACCTACACGGATTACCAGTGGAACTAAACCTCCACGGGTAATCTCCCGATAACGAAAAACGGCTGCCGGATGTGGCAGCCGTTTTTTTGTGCTTTTTTTTCTTTAAATATGTCCCCCGCCCTGGGAGCGAAGCTCTTCGTCCACCTTGTTTTTCTCGTCCATCAAAAGGGTCAGCAGCCAGTCTTTCTGCTCATCGGAAAGCCCCAGGTCGCGGCAGGCGCTTTCGTAACGGTTGATGACCGCCTCCTGGTAGCGGTGATAGACCATCGACTTGCGGATCTCTTCCTCTATGGACTCGTGCTCGATCTCGTAACTTTCCTTATAATAGTCCTTGTAGACACTCTCGGACGAAAGACTCAGGCAAAAATAGAACAATCCCGTAGAGAGGATCACAATCCCGAGGATTCCCAGTACAAGGGGGACGCGATGGATCAGCCCAAGCATGCCCAGGGTTCCGCCGCTGAAAAAGAGCAGCAGCGCAAGGAGCTCGTTACGGTGATATTTCAACAGGGAAAAGAATTTCCGTTTCATAACTTGAAGGTATTGGATTTACGGTTTTGCAGTATCTTGATCTTCAGGGAATTTTCGGCCTCCTTGGAATCCAGGGCCTTCTGGTAGGCCCGGCGCGCTATGAGCATCTGGTTGTTACGCTCCTTGAGGGTCTCAAGATTAGCGCGCAGCTGCCACTGCGACAGAAGGATGGCCAGGAAGGCGATGGCGAACATGAACATGAAGCCCAGCAGGATCGTATTCTGGTTCTGATGCTTTAGTCTTTCGGCCTCCTGGCGCAAGGCCGCATTGTTCATTTCAGCGTCGAGGATGGCAAGGTCTTCGTTCTGGACCCTGATGTAGATGGAGTCCTTCTCGGCCATCAGGGAGTCCAGATGGGAATATGCCTTGTCATAGGCGCTTAAAGCCGCGTAAATGCCATGTTTCATGCTGTGACGGTCACGAGCCGTACCAAGCGCGTCAGCTCTCTCCAGAGCCTGTAAAAACAGCCCTTTCGAGCGCAGGAAACAGATGTCTATCTCGCAGCGTGCATCCGAGTCGAACTGCATCTCGTAAAGCGGGTCCTTGACCAGCGTGTCGTAGCATTTCCAGAACGAAGCCCAGTCCTTCTCGGCATTGTAGAGATAGGCCCGCGTCATCAGCGCCTTCAGGCGGATTCCCGGGAAAAAGTTCTGATAGACTTCGGCCTCGGCGCAATAAGACTCGGCCTTGACGAAGTCGGACATGTTGATGTATTCCTGGGCTATCAGGATGTAGAGATTGGGCAGATCCTGCTCGGCATGGGCCTCCTTGCAGAACCTTACGGCTTTCAGCAGGTTGCGGGTGGCCAGGAAGGAATTGTCGCGGTAGCTCTGAATCAGGCCGATGATGCGATAGGAATACATACGGCCGAGGGGCTTTTTCTCCGCCGTAGAGGTGCGTTCCATCTCGCGGGCAAGAAGCATTGCCTCCGAGATGCGCCCAAGGCGGATAAGATATTCGCAGTATTCGTGGAGCGAAGAGAAATAGAATGCGCGCACGTCCTTCCGTGGCGCCAGGATCTCCTTGAGCTCGGCCACGGCCTCATCCATCCGCGAGTATTCACCCAGGGCGAACCTCACCGGAAATTCCAACGAAAGGCCCAGACATTTATAGCGGTAGTTGCCGGTAGTCTCCCCCAGATGATATAGCGAATCGGCCAGGGCGAGATTATCCGGCGAGAACTGCTGCATACGGCCGTAGGCATAACGCTCGAACGTAGGGCCGTCCACCTTGAGGCGGTTGACGATCTGGGCGCTTCCCGTTTGGCAGATAATGCACGAAAGGATGGCTGCAGCCATCCCTATGGTAATGAGCCTTCGCACAACCTACTTCCCTTTGGCTTCTACGAGCTTGAGCTGGGTTACGACACAGGTCAGAAGCTTTTCCATTATGATAGGCTTCATGATGAAATCGTTTGCACCGGCTTCAAAGCCCTTGACAATGTCCTCGTTGGAGTTAAGGGCCGAAAGGATTACGATCTGGATGTCAGCCGTCTCAGGGTTGCTTCTAAGGCGGCGGATCACTTCGAAACCGTCTATCCCGGGCATCATCAGGTCCAGCAGGATAAGGTCGGGACGAAGGGCGGCGACGGCATCGAGCGCGAGCTGGCCGTTGGCCGCTGTACGTACCTTGAAATTGAAACGGGAGAGCATCTTCTGGACCAGCAAAAGATTCAGCGGAATGTCATCCACTGCCAGTACGTTGTACTTGGAATAATCATGGTCCTGTGCGTAAAAAGGTATCATATCTGGGTAATACTAGGATTCTTGAGGCGGAGTTACAGGGACTTCGAAGACAAAGCGCGCGCCTCCCTCGGTGTAGGTGGTGTCGAGGTAGACCTTGGCGCCCATGCGGCCGGCTATGTCCCGGCAGATCGACAGGCCGAGGCCGGTGCCCTGGACGAATTCGTTGAGTTTCGTAAAGCGGTCGAATATCGCTTCGGCCTGCTCCGGAGGCACGCCCGTACCCGTATCGGTCACGGTAAAGGTCACAAAGCCGGGCTTGGCGGAAAGCGAGCTGGAAAGCCGGATTGTCCCCGCAGCGGTGTGCTTGCAGGAATTGGTCAGCAGGTTGATCAGGATCTGCTGGATGCGCCGGGGGTCGCAACGGAAGGTGAAAGGCTCCTCGCTTTCGGGCTCATAGAGCATCTGGACTCCGGGCTGGAGACGGTGTTCCGAGCTGGAAATCGCCGACTTGCACATGTAGTGCATCTCCCCGTCGTAATAAGTTATCTGATATTTGCCCGAATCCATGGACGAAGCGTCCAGGATATCGCCCAGGAGCATCGTAAGCATCTGGGTATTATTGACGATATGCTGGGAGAATTCCTCCTTCTCCTCATCGGAGAACGTGCCGTCGGGAAGCGACAGCAGCTGGGAGAATCCGACGATGGCGTTGAGCGGGGTACGGACCTCGTGGCTCATGTTCTGGACAAAGCGGGTCTTGGCGGCATTTGCCATACGGACCTGTTCGTTGGCCTCCTTCAGCGCCTTGATCTGCTGCTCGTCGCGTACCTTTTTCCGGCGAAGGGCCCGGATTTGGAAAGACGTGAAGACCAGGATGACAACCAGGATGACGAAGGTCAGGATGACGACGATCCTCGAAGCGAGGGCGAGCGACTTGTTGCGTTCGGCGAGCGAGGCCTGAAGGTCGGTGTTGCCGAAATGGGCGTTCATCTCGGCCAGATTGGCCTGACCGACACGGGACATGTTGCGCTCCAGACGCTCTACGAGCCGTTTTTCCAGTTTAAAGGACAGCGAATCGCGGTCATAAGACTCGGCAATGTTGGCCAGGAACTTGACGTTGCGGGAAGATACGATGGAATCTAACACATGGACGTCGTCAAAGTCCTCTCCCTCAATAATCTGGTCGACATAGCGGAAAAAGATCGGGCGGGCCATTTTCATATTCCGGAATTCGCGGTCGGACAAGCATTTGTCGGCGTAGATGCGATATTCATCCGTCTCGGCCTTCAGGGCATGCACGACCGACTTGTAGAACCAGACGCGGACCGAATCCATGTGGGTCGTCGCAGTGCGTTCCGCCATCCGGATATTGATATACATCGAGTCGCTTTCGACCGGGTAGGAGTCGGAATAGTCGCAGTAGAGGCGGCATGGCGACTGACGGCGTATGGTCTCGTTGTCCGTAGTGTTATAAATCTTCAGGGCCTGAGCGATATACGGCTTCGCCATTATGTAGTCGTTGCGGTCACGGTAAAGCGCTATGACATAGCGGGAGGTGTACCACACCCCGTATTCGTCGCGGCGCTGCACCGCTTCGGCATGGGCGGCCTCCGCCATGCGCATGGCCCTGGCTTGGTACCCATGATTGTAGTAATGGTTCTGTACCAGCTCGAAGCCATAGTAGTAGTACTGCATGTAGCCGTACTGCTCGGAAACCTCAAGCACCTTATGAAACGCATCCTTTACCTCCACGTCTTCCTCCTCGCCAATCTCCTGGCCGCGCATGGAGCGGGTCAGGTTCTTCAGTTCCTCGACGTGGTAGAGGACGTAGGCCTTTCGGTCCCCGCGGCGTATGGCGGTTGCCATGAGCGAGTCGTTGGCCGCCCGGAACTCCGGTTCGCCGACCGAGCTCTCCGCCTTGACAAACCACGGATAACACTCGTCATCGAGCGAATACGGATTGTTCTGCGCATGCACGCCCGCGCAGAACAACAACAAGGAAAGGATGGTATAATGGCGTTTCATCTTTTACCTCTCGACTATCTGGACATTTTTGATTTCCCACGTTCCGGCACGGCCGTCGTTCAGGCTTACACGCACCGGATAGCCGGTATTCTCAGACGTGTAGGTGGTAGTAACACGCTGCTCGTCCCCAACCGTAATCACCTTGTAATACACAGGGTAGGCGGTCACGGTGGTGGTAGTCGACGAGTAACTGTTGTCCGTAAAGTACAGCTGCGACATATGATCCGGGAGACTTTCGCATTCAAAGGCCATTCGGAAGTTGGACACCAGATATTCGTCCGGGATGTCGACCTGGGCCTTGATATAGATCCAGTTGGTTCCGGGGGGATAGTTGATGTTCACGGGATTGCTCCAAGTGAGGCCGCCGTCTTTACTGAACAGCAGGTGGGCGTCGGATCTCATGTTTTCCCGGGCATTGGGATGAGCCGGATCGGAGAAGTAGTTGCCGGCATGATAGAAGGTCAGGACGGCGCCGCCGGAGCAGGAAAGGTCTATATCCTTGGAAGATATCTTGGCATAGCCGGCGAAGCGACGGTTGTGATAGTCTGTCTCCCACTCAGACCTCTCTTCATTCCAGCGACTGGTGGGCTCTTCAATCGCACCCCAGGCAGACTGCGCAACACCGTAGGACACGTAGGACACCCCGCTGCGGGAGTTGTAGTACGGATACCACAGATGCCTGTAGCACTGGCCGTCGGTGAACCAGGTGAGCCGTACAAAATCAGCGGTTTTATCCGTGCCGGTCTTCCAGGTGTCTCCGTCGGTAATGACTTCTTCCGCTATGAAATAGTCTCCCATATTGTTTTCAAGGAAGGTCTCTTCGTGGTGAATGGTGCCTGATGCAGCCTTGGCTGCCACCACCTGGATTTCATAGCTTACAGCCTGCGTAGCCTCGGCATATCCGCTGACTCCCGGCGCCGTTACCGAATAGGTAATGAGCACATAGCCGGGCGCAACTCCGTGGACCGTACCGTCGGAAGAAACAGTGGCGATACCGGTATCGGCCGAAACATAAGTCGCAACAGGCGTTCCGGGATATGCGCTTGCAACAGAGTATTCGCCCTTTGTCCGGACATCGGAACCGACTTTCACTACGAATACGGGCTCCGTGGTCCATCTCACTGCCAGTTCACTGAGGTTGTCGCCGGTTACCGTCACCGTATACTGAACAGGATCAGCCGCGGTGAAGTTGCGGTAGGCATCTGCAGAGGCAGTTATAATGGCCGTACCCTCGCTTACACCCCTGACTACGCCGTTTTCATCGACCTCTGCGACAGAAGTATTCGAGGAGGTGTAGACGATGGGCGCGCCGGCGTTGGACGTCGCCTTGTTCTGGGCGGTCTGCCCGACATTAAGCTGCATTCCGTAGTGGTCGAAATACAGGTTGCCTTCTTCCAGGATGTTTGCGAAAGTATCCCGGTTGGTGGAGTTGTTGGTGGCGTCTACCGGGTAGTAGAAGTCGTTGGTGGGAGCGGCGACCACCCAAACGGTGGTGGCACTTTCCTCAACCATGGTCTTGAAATAGGACCTGAATGTCTTGATTCCGTTCACATCGGTAGGAGCGGCAGTATATTCCTCCCAGCTGATGGTGCGGCGGTAGTAGTAATTGTTGTGAGTATGTCCGGGGATAAGGCTGGGGCCGTTTTCCACGGTGAGCGTTTCGTTGGCTTCAGGGGCGAGGGGCTTGGGATAAAGCGTATTGTCTTCCTGCTCGAGATAGAAGTACAGCGGGAACCGCGCCACGGTGAGACCTGCCGGAACGTTGAAATCGACCGTCACCTCCGTGCCTTTCACCGGTGCCACGTAGTCCTGCACATCCACGGAAAGTGAGAACGGCCGGCGCATGGTGACGTTCACTGTCCTGGTGAGGCCGGCAGCGTTCTTGAACACTATGGGCTGCTTCCACACCTCACCGGGATTGAGACTCTCCGGGTTGGCGCAGGTTACGGTAACCTCCCTCCAGTCGCTGTAGGTTCCGGAACCATAGTCCGTGGATGCTATCGATATGGCGCTTGCCGAAGACACTATATTGCTGCCGCTGGTCGCATCACGGATTTCAGCGGTTATGCTGTCGTTGTCGTCTGTATTGAAAGACGTACCGGTACGGCTCTTCACATACATCTTGAACGAGGTTCCGAAGGTGACAAGTATATCCGTCTTGCTCACATACAGGCGGCTGTTGTCGTTGGCGATGTTGGTGAGCTCCTGAGCCATGGTTGAGCCTTCGAAATTATTCAAGGCTATGCTGTTCACCGCGTCGTACACTGAGTCGCTGCCCTTTCCGTTAACCCCGGTAATGCTGAGGGTATAGCAGAAATTACGCAGGATATTATAGTAGACATTGTCCCCGGTGGAAGGATCCTTGTAAACAAAGTCTGCCTTGTAATAATATGTGTGCCAGGAGCCACTTTCCAACAACTGGGCTTTCAGAATTATGAAAGGGTTCGCATCCGGGCGGTAGGAGCACTCATACAGATAGTCGGGCTCCTGGGGGTCGATCCACAGATTGTTGGCATCCATGGTGTCGGTGTCGTCGGCAGAGTAGTAGCTGTTCCAGGAATTGTACTGTATCACCGGGGGCATGAAGCCGTAGAACTCGTCCGTCTCGGTGAGCCAGGTATATGGGGAAGACTCCCCCGATGCCAGTTCATAGTTGGCGTAGCGGTCGAAGTTGATCTGGATTTCACCGTCCTTGCCATTTACATAGTCTACCGTATTGGTATTGAATGGCGCAATGGTGCCGTAGACCGGGGTGTTGAAGACCTTGAAGCCAAGAATGCGGAAATTTGTCACATTGTCGGCAACATCCACCTTGACCTTGGAGAAATTCCGGATCATCTTTATGCCTTTCATGTCCGTTGTCTCCGTAATGGAGCTGAAGTGGCGTCTTCCCCAGTATGCAAGTCCGCCATTCGTGGTAGTCAGCGTACGGACGAAGGTGCCTTCATCCACGAGATTCATCTCCATGTTTTCGAACTCGGGAATGGCTTTCGTGGTGGCGATGAACTGTATATAGCGGTCGCCGGAGCTGACTTTGGTAAGCCCCTCCACATGGAATGTAGTGATATAGTTCTCAGAGGCGCTGCCACAGATGAATCCGGCATCTTCCGCCGTAGGGTGGCTCTGTGTGCCGGGTTTTGCCTTCACTATCTCATAGAGGATGTCGCCTGCGCTGAACACCGCAAGGTATAGGAATTTGACGGTGGGAACCTCCTCTCCCATCGTTGCCGCCTTGGTGACATTCCAGTCGCCGCGGTCCTGCGCGTTGGGGAGGACCAGGGTACCGTCAAGGGAGATTTTACCGTCGCTGATCTTGACGGCCTCCGTCCTGTCAAAAGGCCCTTCTTCCCGAACGCAGGAGGGAGCGAGCAGCACTGAGAGTGCGGCCAGTATGAAAAGGGATTTTGCGGAATTCTTCTTCATAAACTCTTATCTTATCAGTGTTGCGTTGCCGGAGGAGTCGTAATTATACAGGTGCCCGTTGGGGTGGTAGACATTGGTCGTGGAGGGCTCATCGCCCCAGTACCATAGGTCGTAGACGAAACGGACAGACTGCCGATCGCCATTTCCATCCTTCATTGTAATGCTTGTTCCGGAGTTTGAAATAGTCATAAGCCTTCCGCTGCCAGACCAATAGTCTGAGCCTGCAACATAGAGGTCAGGGATGGTGCCATCCTGCTGACGGGCAACAATGAAAGCCATTTCGGCTTCGGTGGGGATTCTCCACCTGCCGGCCGGATAACCGGCTTCCTGATATACTGCAGCCCTGGAGACAGCCTGGTCAAAGGTAGGCAGGCCGGTGGTCAGCATGGCATTCAGGGAAGATGACACAAGGAATTTTGGAGCAACTATGTTCTGATCTTCGGCGCTCTGAGAGGTCGTAAGGATTTTCAGAGGTTCCTGCCAGGCAGTATTTGCACCTTGCGCCGTGTTGTTGTAGTAAAGGTACGGGTGGAGTGACCATGAGGAGTTATAAACTTCCTCAGTGGTTTTTCGAGGATCTCCGATACGGTAAACTTCATCATGAACCGCCCCGCCGTATGAATAAGAATATGTATTATTCCCTGTATTGAAAGAGGAAATCCGTATTTCCGTGGTGTAGAAAGTTGTAAGGCCCCCGCCGGATCCGCCCTGCCCCTTGTAAATGGTAGTGCCATAGTCACTTGAAGGAGATGGCATAGTCACGGCAGCAGTACTGTTAGACGACTTTGGATCCCTGTAGAAATAATCTCCGGAGCTGGCTCGCCATCTGGTGCCGAACGGGGAATTTGCAACGCGCGCGAAATAACCATTGACAAAAACGTCACCGGATTTGGCCTCACGGATAAGGCTGATCGACGGATTCTGTACAATCACAACATCCTGGGTACAGCCATCGCTGTTGGTAATCGTAGCTTCAATCGTAACGGCGCTGTACATTTCAGCCAGGGAATGGTAGAAGGTTACAAGACCGGGCGTCTCTTTGTTGATGGTAATGGCACCGACATTGGTGTTTACATCAGCCTCGTCGGCGGTAACCGTCCTGTTGACATTCTGCGTAGTCAGAGGATTGGCATTGCTGTTTATGTAATACTGTACCCTCTTTATGGTTACTGACGAGATCGGGGCGCTGCTCACATAGGTGAAGTATGCCATGGGCTCGTTGTTCAGGACCTGCTCCGGCTGGTCGACGACAAGATATTTGTATGTAATCAGCTCTCCGGGCACCAACCCTTCGCCTGCCGTGGTTCCCTCGTTCATCCAGGGGATAATCTCATAATCGCATTCAGGAATTATGACAACGCTTTCCTTGTCGGCACCGCCAAGCGACTGGACACTGACGAAGGTCCTGTAAAAATTGTTGCGCCTGAGATCAAGCGTGGCCACATTCGGACTCAGCTGATACTTTTTCCACTGGTAGTTATCCTCACCTCTGATTTTCCACGGAATACGGAAGACAATCGTGGTTGCGTAATCGCTCAGGTCGCTCCATGCACATGGATAGGAGTAGAAGGGAATGTGGCTGTACTTATAGTCCTCGTGCCCGGCAATCACCTGCGAGTCGTCAAGAGCCACGACCGCACGGGAGCCATAGGATACATAATCCTCATTCTGTACGGCATACTCCCCGTCCACTTTGCCACGCTTTACGGCATTTGACATACTGATGCTGATGCCAGCACTCAGGACCGGCTCCCAAATCCGGTTGGTTTCGTCTTCGAACTGGTCGGGGATCAGCAGGAAGAACTGTATCTTGGCTGCGGAACGGGACACCTTTACCCGGCCGCTGGCGGTTCTGTTGTTGTCGCCGTCAGTTTCGAGCGTCACGGTTGCAAGTTCGTCCGAGGACATCACAAAACTTCCCTGAACCGTCTGGGCGGCGAAGTCGTTCTCTACTACAAGATTCTTAAGGGAAGCTACATCCGTACTTCCGCCATAACTCAGCGGAGCGTTGCAGATAACGTACACCTGGCAGGTACCGGACACCGTGCTTCCGAACATCTTGTTGGCATCGGCGTCGGTAAAGAAAACCTTGACTTTATATACGGTGCTGTCTCCCTCCGCTACAGCTTCGGCGCCTCGGCCAAGGGCGGTGAATACCGCATCGGAGCCAGTGCCGCCGTCCGGGTAGAAGAAACAATCAACGCTCTCGACGAGATTTTCATTGTACTCGTCGACGCCCCGGCTGCTCGCCCTGGTAGAGAGAACGGGGTGCAGGCCGCTCAGGGTGAGTTCTATACAATGGTCAGGGATGCCTCCCCTGCCTGTTTCAAATTCCTTTCCGCACCCTGTCCATAAAAGGAGCGGGAGCAGCAGTGCCGATATTATTCTTAGTATGCTTTTCATCGTTCCTTTCGTTTTAGTTTGCATTCTGCCAGATTGACCATTCGGTAACATTCTCCATGTTCACCAGATTGAGGGCCACCACGGCATCTCCGGTGGCGTCTATAAGATAAATCCTCAGCTTTGCGTGACTGGTAACAGTCGCTTCGCTGTCTACAGGCTTTATATAGATGTAGTTAAGTACTCCCGGTTCTATGGCGTGACGTATGGACGAAACGCGGTTGCCGTTTCCGTCAAGGAGGAAGTTGCCGTTTTCATCGGTGAACCCGAAAGCGGCGTCGCCGACCAGGGATGCCTGCCATGAAGCATACTTGCCTTCGCCAAGGCTGAAGTAGAACTTGCCCATACGGTTGTTGATGTAGACATTCTCTCCCTCTGCATAGTCGATGAAGGAGGAGTCGTAGGTAAGGGCCGTGAATACTTCGTTGATATTGGCGTTATAGTCGAAGTCGAACTCCTGAAGATCCCAAGGCCTTGGAACCACGTCCAGTTCGATCTTGTCACCTGCAACAATGAGATTGATGTCATAGACGCGGCCTCCCTGGAGCGACGTGATGATTTCTCCGCTGAGGTGAGGCGCCGGGTCGTCGTTATAGTTTACCGTAGCGCCGGTAAGGGTTTCGTCGGTTATTTCCCACTCTGTGGTGGAATCTTCCTGCCAATCACCCCAGGAGGGATTATTCCAGGAACTCCAGCTACCCCAGTCACCCCAGTCCTCGGAGAAGGTGTAGTTAGATACATTGTTTGCGCCGCTGCTCGTATATGCGTTATTCCAACTGTTGGTCCGGTCTCTATCGGATGTGACTTTGATTTCTTCCGAATTGCGCGAACGTGAGCGGTTGCGTGAAACGACCCGGGTCTGCTTCTCGATAATCTGTCTCGTCTGATTGGCGGTGAGCGTTCCGGCGACGTTCAGCTTATGATAATCAATGGTAACCGCTATGCGGTCCCCGGGAGAAGATTCACGGGGAATCGCATAAAGGAAGTAGCCGGACATAAGGTCCGAAGCGTCCTCGCTTATGCCGGTATAGGTGCTGAAATTGTTCTGCACCGTGGCCGCAGGCACATACTGCAAAGATTGCGAAAGGACATTGCCGGAGTTCAAGACATATTCGGGACCGGAGCCGCTGAAGCGGGCGGTATCTTTCCATTCAGGAGTATATGAAACGGTGTTATCCAGAACAAGGGTTCCTTTACGGTTGAATCCTTTAAGGGTAACTTCCTCAATCAAATATCGTTGACCGCTCACCGAGTATATGGCACCTGTGGAGGTTTCCGTCATGGTACGGTAACGTGTCTGGACTATACTCTCCGTTTCCGTCTGGGTTTGAACTGCATGATAGTACCTTACATAAACCCAATCAGAATAATCAAATCCTTCGCTCCTGTAATAATTAGAGTTGTTTGCCACAGTGGGGGACGCCGTGTCAACGGTCGACACAGTCTCTCCGCTCTCGGTATCTCCCGCCGCTCCGGTGGATGAAGTTGTTCTTCCTGCAGAAGTCATGTTCCTGACCTCTCCCGGAAGTGTTCCTTTCACGCCAAGGTGTACCTTCGCTACGGCGTGACGGAAATGGAAGTCTACCGTGCCCTCAGGACTGTATTCATCTTTCTCAACATTCCTGTGAGGATTGCCGGATGTGTTGGTACCCCAGAGGAGGTCACGCTGCTTGGAGAGTTCAGCTGCGCTCAGATTTTGGGCTACGTAGTCATCATAAACGATGGTGGGCACCTTCCCGTCATATTCAACAACGCTGTGCCATGTGTCCCATGGGGCGTAGGCGAAGAGCGACAGGTTCTCCCCGGCGGTAGTGGGCCAGAACTCGGCCTTGCCGGTATTTTCCCAATCAGGGGCTGAATAGCTGAACAGGCGGTTGTTCAACACAAGACCGAACTTTTCGTAGGCCGATGAATCAGTGGCTGCGGAGTAGTCCTCCCCGCCAGTATAGAAAGCGTACAGCCCGAACCCCTTGGACTGAAGCCCTGCGTTATCTATGTCCGTAATGTCTCCGGGAGCCTTTGTCATGGGAATCCAATCCTCAGGCAATGTCGCCGTAGCCCTGACTTCCACATTGCTCCCCGACGGCTTATCCGGGCCGACATGCGGAATCGGCTCTCTCCGGCAGGAAAGGGCGGCCACAAGCGAAAGCAATGCAAATATTCTAAGAGTCTTCATAGGCGCTAATTGTCCATTATAACATCCTCGCTGGCGTCAAGCCAGTTCACCACGTCTGCCGTGACCTTGATTTGTTTGAGGTCCAGGGTAATATTGTAGGTATAAATCTTCCCGGCCTCCCACTCATAAACGCTTGTGGTAGTAAGGGGGGCCGACAGCGTATTGCCCTTATAGGAGTAGTACTCTCCGGTACCGTCTTTCTTTCGGGTCACGTCAAAGTTTACCTCTATGGTGGCACCGGTAAAGAAGGTGTGGGGAATCATAAGCAGGAAGTTGTCCACATCCCACGAATCCGTGGAGGGGTCGTAGCATACTTTGGCAGTAACGCCGGTGGTATAGTTGGGTCGGCGCGGAACCAGCGTGCCTGCAGGCCATGTCGGATTGACGGTGGTGCGGCCGTTGGCGGTGGTTGAGCTGAAATCCGGTACGGGGATGCACTGCCCGAATACGGCTACATTCCTGAAGACTATATAATTGATCTTGAGGTCCACCATGTCGTTTCCGCCTGTATCGAAGTTTACGCTTTTCACCCGCACCTGGCTGAGAGCGTGGTGGAAGAAAAACTTCACCTTGCCTGTCCCGGTTCCTGTAAGCCCCTGTGCCGGATTGTCGGTCCAGACGGCCTTGCTCTGCTCAAGGCAGAGGTCGGAAACCATGAAGTCCACCTGATCCTTGGAGTCCTCCGGAACAACGTAATAGAACCCTACCATGCCCTGGCGCTCGGACCTTGTATCCAGGAAAGGCTCCACTATGGTGTTTTCGGTTGCCTGTCCGCTGGTGTTAAGTTCGTTCCAGGGATAGTATGCGATGAAGGATATCTTGTCCAGCTTGTTACGAGGCCAGAAGCGGGAATGGACGTAGTCGTAGTAATAGGTCCCGGCGTCCTCGGTGATGCTTACGGACTCGTTGTAAAAGAGGTTGGGGGCATTGTAAGCGCCGGCGCCGGTCTGCCATGTGCCTGCGGCACCTGCACTCTGCGGGTGAAAATATCCGAACACGCCCATGGATGTGCCGCTGTTGAGGTGGCGCTCTGTTCCAGTGGCAACTTCATCCCCGACGAAATACGTCGGGTCTGCCTTGGTGGCGCGACCGGCATACCAGGAGAAATCCACAGGGTCGGAGGACTCCTCATAACCAAGGGTGGCGTCATAACTGACGTCGAACTTGAGCTTGACACAGGAATTCAGTACCGGTGCAAGCAACGCAAATATTATGAAGAATCTTCTTTTCATACTAATCAGGGACCGAGATGTTACTGTTACCTACGCTCCAATCGTCGGCGCTCTCGACAATTTCCTCGAACTCAATACGGTCCAGACCGGCGGCGATTTTGTAAATATAGTGCTTGCCGGGTTCCCAAGCCGTTACGCCGTACTGCTCTGCGACAGGGCCTGTCTTCTTGAAGAGCTTCACGGAGAAGGAATCTCCCGTGTAGACGATGGGATCCGGGTGGGTAGGATCCGAGGACTCGAAGGTTATATTGTAGTTGAGGGTGAACGTAGCGTCCGCACTGATGGTCTGGGGAATAGCAAGAACCCTGAGGATGGTGGCATCATGAATGTCAATGTTTGCCATTTCAAGGGTGTACTCACTTCCTACATTGCTCCATTCAATCGGAAGAGAAGACGGATCCTCAACCGTGCCGCTTTTCTTGATATTGGTGAGCCTCAGGAGGTTGAGTTCCGCACCTGTGCCTTCTGCCAGCTGGAACTCAACAAGGGAGAGGGCGTGCTTGAAAGTAAGGAGAACTTCTCCGTCGGAGATGTATCCATAGTGTTTCTCGTCGCTTCCCACAACATGACCCTGCGTCTTGTAAAGGTCCTTCAACGGTCCGCAGAACATGAGGTCCGTCATTTCGTCAGGATCCTCTGACTGGGTGAACGCGACTTTAGGAACCCCGGAAGTCCCGTTGTCGAAGGGGGTGGTCGTACCGGGCTTGTAGAGATTCAGACCGGAGGCTCCGCGAGGATAATAGCCCCAGAAACTCAGACGGTCAATCGCGTTGCTTGCAGCATTGGCTCCATATTCGTTCGGCCAGTATTTGACGGGGGAATAGACCCAGCTGCCGTCATCCTGCTTGGTAAGGAGCTGGTTGTACATGAAATCGGGAATATTCGCCCCCGAAGCCTGATCGGTATCCCAGTCGGAAGCATCATGGTGGTAGCCGAATACGGCAATCTCGGCACCCGGAGCAAAATCTCCGCCTGGAGCCACGTATCCGGACCCGGCCTTGGATTCCATAACACGGCTGCTGTATGTAGCGAAAGACACGGGAACCTTTGCCAGATCATTCTCGAACTTGGCGCAACCGGCAACAAAGCCCGGAACCGCTGCGAGCATCAGTCCCAAAGTCATCCTTTTATATGTGTCAAATCCGAACATCGCTATTATTGTTAATCATTCCCGGCAAGGCCGGTTACTGGTACCCGGGAGGGCGGTCAGGCCCGCCCGGATAAAAAGCTGCCCACTAAAGGTTTTCAGGGAGCCAGACGTTGATGTCGTCTTTCTCGTCAACGACACCGTCGCCGTTGACATCAGTGCGGCCGATGGTCCAATCCTCGACGGTAGCCTCGAACTTGGCGTCGTTCAGACCGACGATGATCAGGAGATTGTACTTCTTGTTCTTCTCGATGGTCGGGAAAGCGACCTTTCCGTAGACGGTCTGGGGAACCTCGGAATACTGCTTGGTGCCGAGTTTCTCATCATAGGTACGGACGACATAGGTGATGGTGACATCAACCACGGGAGTGGTGCCGGGGATGAGGATAAGGGGATCGTTCTCGTCCTTGTAGACGTTGACGGCTTCCTTCTTGACACCGGGTTTCACGGCTGCGAAGTTTGCAGGGGAAGCGACTTCCTTCAGGTCGTCGGCAAGCTCGCTGGCACCCGCTGCGACATCGGTGGCGTCGGCGGAGACGGTCTGCTCGAACTTGATGTTCTTGACGGTACCGGTGACGGTGAATTCGCCGGTGTAGAGGTCAAGCTGGCCATCGATGGTCTCGTCGTCGGCTGCGTAGACGATAGGGTCGCCGTTGAGGTCGGTATCGGCGCTCTTTACGACAATCTTGGAAACGGTGATCTTGGTACCGTTGTCAACACCAAAGCCGTTGGTGGGATCGACGGTGGGAGAGGTCTTGATGATGAGACCGTTGGCACCTACGGTTGCAGGGTCGCCATCCTGGGAACCGGCAAGCTTGGAAAGCATGTGCTGGAAGATGAAGGAAACCTTGTCGGTGGTGCGGGTGAGATTTTCGTTCACGGTGTAGGTGTAAGGCTGGGTCGTGCTCTTGGTCTTGTAGCCCCACAGGAGGTCTACGTTCGGCTTGTTGGAAGCGAACTTGTATTCGACGATGTCGTGGCCGCCTTCGACCTTGAAACCGGTGATACCGTAGCTGTTGTCGGCAGCGGCATCCTCGGGATCGCAGTATGGAGCGTAAGCGAAGAAGCTGACCTTCTGGGCGTCAGCGCTCTGGCCGTTGGTAGGGTTAGGCCAGTACTTGATAGGAGAATACGTCCAGTCGGGGTCGGTGAAGCTGACCTGCTGGTTGTACATGAAGTCGTCGGTAGCGGCGGAGAAATCATCGACACCGGAGTAGGTGGCGAAAACGCCGAAACCAATGCTCTTGAGGTTGTCGAGGGTGATGTCCTCGGTGCTACCGGCCTTGACGATGGTCCTTCCGGAGTATGCTCCGAAAGCAACGGCGTCCTTGTCGGCGTTGTCGAAGACCGTGACCTTGGCGCATCCGGCCAGGGCCAGAACTGCTACTGCAGCGTAAACAATTGATTTTTTCATAAAGCTTTGTGAAATATTTAGTTTGTTTTGATTATTCTACGTTCTTGGGAAGATAGACCTCGATGGTGTCGCCGGTCTCCCAGTCGACGACCTCTCCGGAGAGTTCAACCTCGCTGAGGCCGAGAATCATCTTGATGTTGTTCTTGGTACCGGCCTTGAAGCCATTGGGGAAGGTGATGGTCTTCTTGATGACGTTGGGAACGCGGCTGAAGCCGTCGTCGAGGTTGGCGTCGTCCGTGGTCACGTAGTAGGTAACCTTCACGGTGACGTCGGTGCTGGCGGTACGGGGAATGAGGGTGTAGTATTTGCTATTGGCAAGCACGGGGCCTTCGGTGGCAGTTACGCCTGCGGGCTGGGAAAGAGCGGCGACCGCGCCGGCATCCTTCACGGCGACATTCAGGTTGTCACCGCTGACGGCGAGGGTCAGCTCGCTTTCGGTGGCACCGGTAACATCCCACAGAGGGGTCTTGGCCGCGGTGTTGTTGAGGTTGAGGACAGCTTCGTCGTACTGGCCGGGAATGGTGAGTTCAACTGCGGAAATGGTGACCTTGACACCGTTCTTTGCAGTGCCGCCGATGCCGGCGATATTGTAGGAACCCACTGCGGTGAGGTTGAGCTGGGCCAGGGCGTGATAGAACTTGAAGTTGACCTTCGTGCCGATGGCGGGTTTCTGAAGATTCAGGTAAGGCATGCCCGCGGCGACGGTGTTGTATCCGCCGGCGACGTTGGTCCATGTGGCACCGTCGGAGGTACCCCAGACGAGGTCGACGTTCTTGTCGAGGTCGGAGGAAACCTTATAGGTGACGGTAGGGTCGCCGGTGGCGCTTGCCGCGCTCATGGCGATGATACCCTCAGTGCCGCCTGCAGATGCCACGTAAGGTGCATAGGCAAAGAAGCTCACGGTGTGGGCCTTCTGGCTCCATGCTCCCTGTCCGTCGGTGGTACCTTCGTCGTTGAGCTGGTTGGGCCAGTACTTGACGGGGCTGTAGGTCCAGACGGAAGAAGCGTATTCCACCAGCTGGTTGTACATGAAGGTAGGCTTCACGCTACCGTCGTAAGTGCCCTCCTGTTCATAGGCGATGACGCCGAAACCGGTAGAACGGAGTTTGTCGTTGTCCATTTCACCGGCGGCGCCGGCCTTGGATACCTTCGGGACGTAGACGCCGAAATTCAGCGCGGTCCGGTCGTCATTTACGCGAGCGTCGGGGCCATTCTGGATCTTGGCGCAAGAGCTCAATGCTACTGCTGCGGAAGCAGCGAGGAAGAGTAACTTTTTCATCGGTTCTGCTTATTTGTTAAGTTAATAAAATTCAACTTGTTTTTAAAATTCAACTTGTTTTCTGGTACCCGGACAGGCGGTCAGGCCTGCCCGGATAATGAATGCTTGTCTTAGCTGTTGAGCGGGAGGTTGACTTCACCGGACAAACCGTCGGCCCATTCGTCGACTTCGGCCACGAACTTAACCTCGGAGATTCCAAGGATCATCTTGATGGTGTTCTTCTTGCCGGCCTCGAACTTTGCGAAGGAGACAGTCTTCTCGATCTCGTTCTTTACGCGGCTCTTGCCTCCGAGAAGGTCGGGATCGTCGGTGGTAACGTAGTAAACGATCTTGACATTGACGTTGGTAGCGCCGTCCTTGGGGATGATCGTGTAGTACTTGCTGTCAGCGATAACGTCGGTAGCAGTACCGGTAACACCTGCAGGCTGTTCGGAAGCCAATTTATCACCTGCATCCTTGAGGGCCGCATTGATGTTGGCGTCAGCGATGGTGAGGGTAAGGTCAGAAGAACCTGAGGCGTTTTCCCAAAGGGGAGCGTCGGCAGTGGTGTTGTTAAGATTGAGGACTGCGGTCTCGGAAACACCGGGAATGGTGACGGTTACACTCGCAATAGTGATTTTGACACCGTCCTGTGCGGTACCGCCTTCAGCGATCTGGTTGTAAGCGGCGACGGCCTGAAGCTTGACCTGGGAAAGGGCGTGCTTGAAGTAGAAGTGGATGGCGGTGTTGAGGGCCGGCTTCTGAAGGTTCAGGTAAGGCTTGCCGGAGACGGGGGTGTTGGTCGTACCGCCCACGTTAGTCCAGGTGGCGCCGTTGGATACAGCCCATACGAGGTCGACCTGCTTGGAAAGATCGTTGGAAACCTTGAAGGACACCTTGGGGTCGCCGGCGGTAGCGTTGTTGGTGAGGGCGGTGATACCGGAAGTGGCATCGTCCGTGGGAACGCCGGTGGAGGCAGTAGCCGGCACGTAGGGACCATAGGCGAAGAAGGAAACCTTGTCGGCCTGGAATGCGGTGGCAGGCTGACGGTCGGTGTCGCCGGCCTGGATCTGGTTGGGCCAGTACTTGATGATGTCATAAGTCCAGGAAGCGCCGTAGACCTTCGTGTTGTACATGAAGTTAGGCGTAGCGGACGTGCTGTAGTTACCGGTAGTCTGGTAAGCGAAGACACCGAAACCGGAACCCTGGAGGGCGGTGGTGGTCAGCTCACCGGCCTGACCGGCCTTGACGACAGCCTTGCGGGCATAAGCTCCGAAGGCGACAGGCTCATCGATATCGTTGACTTTGGAAGTCCCCATATCGATCTTGGCGCAAGCGCTCAGGACAACTGCTGCGGAAGCAGCGATGATCATGAATTTTTTCATAAAGCTTTGTGAATTTGATTTGTTTATTGTTTTGTTACATTTTATGTTTCAAAATCGTTACATCGGAATCTCGATGGTCTCACCTTCCTCCCAATCAGTGACCTGTGCATCCATTCCGCCTCCGGAAACAGGCTTCACGTCGGGAGGCGTGATCGCCGGGTTGTCGACCGAGCCGAAAATCAGGCGGTAGAGGTGGCGGTAGCCGCGGTTGGGCTCCAGGATGGAAATCTTGTCGCCGACGGGGAATATGTAGTCTACGGCAGTAGTGTTGTCGATCAGGAGCGCGGAAACATTCAGCGAAGGATCACGGTCGCCGGAAGGCATCTCGCCGTTCGGAAGGCCGAAGGTGTTGATGATGCCGTCGATGTGGCCGACACGGCGCGCCGGATCGTCAATCGTCAGGTTCCACTGGTTGATGATCTGGATAGCCTCGTCGCCGGAGGTTACGCCCCGGGTAAGCTCCCAGGTACGGGCCATGCCGGAGGTCGAAGCGCGGACCGACTTCAGGACGTCGGCATTGCCCGCGTAGATCGTGACCCACATCTGGGAAACGATATTCTTCGGATAGACCGGAATGCGGAGGGTATGGTATTCGACCTGCTCCTGATAGTATGTCTTTTCATCGAGGCTGACCGCCTTCGTTCCGCCGGATTCGGCCGCGAGGATGCGCCTGAGCTGGGAATAGTAGTATTGATATTCCTCCGACATCTCTTCGGTGATGTCGAATTCCTCGGTGACGCCTGCAAGGAGGATTTCAGGGTTTTCCACCGGGACTTCACCTTCACCACGGGTGGCCCAGGTAGCCTTTGTCTCGCGCAGGGTCGTCGCGGCGTTGGAGAAGGAATTCATGTTTTCGAAATCCATCTTCCAGAACTCCTCGGGGCTCTGGGAGATCATGTACATCCTGTAGTGGCCCTTTTCGAGATGGACCTCGCAGGAATCGACGTTGGCGGTGGTCAGCGAGGTGTAGAATTCTCCGTCACGGAAGAAGTAGAACGTCACGCCGGTAGGCTTCTGTCCCTCGGGATAGGACTCTACGGACCAGATGCACTTGACGATGACACGCACGGTCGAGCGATATATTACCTCCAGGGGACGGCGCACGCAGCCTCCGAGAATCGCAACACTCAGAAGCAGGAGCAAGGCAATATGACGCTTTATATTCTTCATCTGGCCATCATCTCCGGTTTGTCCACCCGTACCCGACGGGTGAAGAGGTACTTGAAGGTCAGGCCGACCTTGGTCGGGCCGAACCAACTCATGTTGCCGTCACGCTGGTAGATCAGGTGCTTGTCGTCCTGCGTGGCTTCGTAGTAGCGGAACTGCGTGCCCATCCAACCGACGCCGACAAACGCTTCCATGCGCCAATTCGGGCTCAGCTTCCAGGCATAGCCGTAGAGCAGGCTCGCGGCGAGGAATTCGCCCTGGTAGCCGGTGTGGTGGGGCTCGACGTCATAGTAGCCGGCGCTGAGTTCGGCACTCAGGGAATGGCCGCGCAGGACGTCCATGGGATCGTCCTTGTCCTTGCGGGAGAACCACCAGCGCGCACCCAGGTCCCATTTCAGCATTTCCCAGGCGCGGTCATTGCCCTTGGTCACCCACCAGGGGAAAGTATATTCGGCATAGGCGCTCCAATTCCGGCCGATCGGAACCTCCACGGCGATGTGGGGAGTGATCAGCATGTCGGAAATGACGTTTGAGCCGACGGCGAACAAAGGTTTCTTGATATAGACCGGTGCGGGACCGGCGGGAACTGCGAGCGGCTCGACCGAAAGGGTGTCGGCGAGGGCGGCAGTCGTATCGGCAATTTCGATTTCAGTGGAATCGATATCGACTTCAATTTCGGGAGTGGGAACCACGACGGGAACCACGACGGCGGGGGTTTCCTCGACGGAAGTGGTGTCCGCAGGGGTTTTAGCCACAGGCGAGAACCTGGCCGAGAGCGAGGTCCGGCGCAGCTGAGGCATCGTGTTGGCGAGCAGGTAGTCCCAGGAGGACAGGGAACGGAGCTTAGCCTCGCGGGCCTGTTCGCTGAGGTCGGAATCGAGGATCGCGAGGATTTCGTCGCGCTCCGCCTCGGACATGGAAGCGTCTTCGGCCACAAGCTTGCGGAAGCCTTCCCAATCTTCGCCGCGGTTGGAAATCTCGATCTTGCCGGCAAGGGCTGGATATTTCCGGAGGATGCGGTCACGCAGGGATGCAGCGCGGCGGGCAGCCAAGGCTTCATTGTACGAAGCCGAGCCTTCCGGAGAAGCATAACCGGTAAGGACTATGCCGGAAATCTCTTCAGCGTCGCGGTCGATGGCACTTTCAATGGCGGAAAGCGCCTCGGCATTGGAGACCTCGTCGATGTCGGAGCTGCGGAGGGCAAAGACGACAGACTTGGAAACGCCTTCGTCAGAGGCTTCTACGGCGCTCGGAGTATCTGCAGGGGCGATTGCGGCGCCAAGGGAATCGGCTGCGGCAACGGCGGCGCCAAGCGTGTCGGCCGGAGCAACCGCTGCTGTATCTGCCGGGGAAGCGGCACCGAGAGTGTCGGCCGGGACGATTGCAGCGCCGGCGACAGTCGCGGTATCAACGTCATGTCCACCGGCAAGAGAATCCACGGCCTGCTTTACTTCAGGAAGCGCCGGGAAAGAAACCTCGGCAAGGCGGAATTTGCGGAACCAGTTGCGATAGAACTGCTTCCACACGGGGAGAACGCTCAGGCGGCGCTCTTTCGTATCGGGAGCCAGATCGGCGTCAACGATTTCGAGCATGGCATCGCGGACATCGTCGGAAATACGGGAGTCGGCGATTATGGCAGCACGGAGTTCATCCCAGGACTCGGAGGAAGGGTCGATGGAGACGCGGCCCTGCAGCGACGGATACTTGGCCTGGAGATAACGGCGGACAGCCTCGGCCCTGCGACGCGACAGGGAAAGGTTGTAGTTGTAGTTGCCTTCCGGAGAAGACCATGAACGGACAAGCAGCGAATCAGCGGCACCGGCGGCAATCAGGGAGTCGATCCTGGCAAGGGCGGCATCGTTGGAAAGATAGTCCTTGCGAAGGACGGCGTCGTCGAAGGGGAAAAATACACGCTCACCCGCGCAGACAGTCTGCGCGCGCATAGAAAAAGAACCGCCCAGCAGCAACGCCAAAAGGACGGCCGCACTAACGGTCGCCACCTTGAGGCTGCGTAGGAGATTCAAAATAGTCATGCGCTTTTTAAGTTCGTTTGTTAAGTTCGTCCGGATGCCTGGTCAAACAACGTGCCGAAGGACAATGTGGATGAAAACGACTGCAAAGATAATCATTAAAAATTTATCTTCAAAAAATTATTTTGCTTATTTCAAAAATTAATTTACGATTCATAAAATATTTACAGAAAATACAGGGGGGGGTGGAGACAGGCGATTTTTTAGTAGAAGAGCACGGGCCCAAAGGCCCTTAACGGTCAAATCACCCCGTCAGTAGCCTGAAAACGTTTTAAATATTATAACCTCAAGAGAGGCCGTGCCAGAAATAACGGCTAAAATTAAAGATTTAAAAAAAATTAATCTTTTTAAAAGAAATATTTGGAATTAAAATTTTTTGTTCCTACCTTTGCGCATGGCTGGGTACGAACACGCCACGATCCGTCCCTCCGATAATTTACTATATATAATAATATGAACGCGCATTCTTTTTCCATATTGGCCGCAGCGATTCTCCTGCTTGGAGGTACCGCGTGCGTAAAAATGGACGACATTCCGTCTCCGGGAAAGCCCGGCGGCTCCCCTGCCGGTAAAAAGCTCAGCTTCGACGTTACAGTGACCCGTGACGGCAAGGCGATCCCGACTGGAGCCATTACCAAGGGCGGCGTCGACTCCGGCGACAAGATTGCGACCATGGACCAGGATATCCCCTTCGGCCTCATAGGACTGGATGCCGAGAGCGGAGAGCTCCTCATCGACAACGCCTCGGTCCACAACCGCGGGACAGGCTACAGCGCGATGTTCGACAATTCCCTGTGGCAAATGCCGACCCTCGTCCGTTTCAGCGCCTATTATCCCCATGTCGACCGGCTCACCTACGAGTCGGACAACAGCGGATACTCGATTCCCTTCTCGGCAAACGAAACCGAGGCCGGTCCGCTTGTCTCCAAGACGGTGGAGAAAGCAATCGACCAGCTTAACATGGTTCCCCTTGAGTTCCAGCATATTACAAACGACATAGGCTACAAGATCTGCGACGTGACTCCGGATCCCCAGCTCCAGGGGCTTATCCACCTGCGCAAAGTCACCGCCACCAACGTCGCTTCCGCCGGCGTGTTCCTCAACGATCTGGAAGGAGGCCGCGGCCTGTGGCACCGCCAGGCCTACTACAGGTCGGTCGTGGTCTTCGAAGGTGATGCCGTCGTAGGTGTAGGCAGCTCAAATGAAAAATTCATCGGCTACGACACCCTGGTCGACCGCATGGCCGACAGCCACCGCTACTACAGCATTCCCGACGACATCGAAATAGGCAAACAATGCGTCGAGGTTATCTACGACGTGGACGGTTTCAAGATAGAGAACTTTGAATACGCGCCGCTTAAAAACCAGACAGCCAAGTATATGCTGTATGGTCTGCTGCCGGACAACGTGTTCGTCTACGGCAAGCAATACACCTTCCACCTCGGTCTGGACGTAAGCAAACTCTACAAGCAAATCAGTTTCTCGGCATCGGTCAGCGACTGGGAGACAAAGATATATGAAAACAACGACGATTTCTAAGCCATGATTGAAACGCTGCTGCTATTCATACCCGTAGTAACATGCATCATCTGGATAGCCATCCACTCGGTGCTTGCATCCCGGACGGACACGTTCGGGGTGTTCGTGTCTTTGCTTGCGTTCAGCGGGCTTCTCCTGCTGACCACGGTTTTATATGGGCCTACCGACAAGCCACAAAACATCCTGACCTGGCTCAATCTTCTGACCCAGCTGACTGCGCCATGCATTATCCCTCTGGGAATGATGTACTTACGTCAGCTAAGGCTGGGCAGCAAAGCCCCCTACACTAACTTTGTATGGATCGTATTCCCCGTCGTACTGATGACTGCAAGCCTGATCATCACGTCGATGACCGGCTCGGAAATGGTCGAAGGTTTTCTCCGTCAGCTCTATGAAGAAGGCGACAGCATAGCATCGCAATACCGCGGAACGCCACTGTACCTTTTCTACATATGGTCGGTGATAATCTTCCGCAGCATTCTTGCCGTCGAGTTCTTGATCCTGCTTATCTATCTCGTGATTGCCGCAAGGAAAGACCATTTCTCCTTCCGCAAACTTTGGCGCTTCATATTCAAAAAAGGAAGGATACGGGTGACCGAGCTGCAGACGGCCCACTGCTTCCTTTGCCTGCTGGTTTTCCCGCAAATATTCTTTCTGGTCCGCAACAATCACGATTTAACCGGCACCCAGACCGTTATTATTACGCTCACTGCGACAATTATGGTCTTCATTCTGAGCTATAACGCCTTGTTCGGAGCCAAAGAAACCATTTCCATTAAAGAAATGAAGGGCGCCCTGCGCTACAACTATCGCAGAGGCGAAGAGGGACGCGTTCTCGAAGAGCTCGTGGACGAACTGGTAGACGAAGCGGAAACGCAGGCCCTGATGCGCCTGAAAGACAAGATAGGACGCAATCTCAACATCGAGGCCTGGAAGGAAACCGATGCGGCCGACGATCCGCCCCTTGCCGCGAATATCTTCAGCGCAGTGGCCGATTCATGGGACGAAAACAGCCTTACAAGCCGCTTCCAGCACCTTATGACGGAAGAGCAGCTGTTCCTGCAGACGAACCTCAGTCTGGGCGACGTGGCTGAAAAACTCCACAGCAACAAGACCTACGTCTCCAAGCTTGTCAACAACACCTACAATCTTGGATTTCCCGAGCTCATCAACACTCTGCGCATCGACTATGCCGAGCAATATATATTGAGCCACAGGGACGCAAAACAGGACGAAATAGCACGCGCCTGCGGGTTTACGAGCGCATCTACATTCAACAACACCTTCAAGAAAGTGACGGGCATGACTCCGAAAGAGTGGGAAAGACATGCGACGATACGAGGGGATAAAAAGCGTTAATCAATGGCAATCAAGGCTCCACAAACGGAAGATTTCTCTCGATTCAACATCCTGACAGTAGATGATGTCCAGCTGAACCGGCTGCTGGTTCAGAAGATGCTTTCCCGTTTCAATTTCCGCATCAGGGAGGCGGCAAACGGCCTTGAGGCGGTCCGTGAAGTGCTTAACGAGCGGCCCGACCTTATCCTCCTCGACATGATGATGCCGCAAATGGACGGCTTCGAATTCCTCGAATGGCTCAAATCCTCTCCGCAAAACGCATCCATCCCTGTCATCGTCCTATCAGCCCTAAACAGCAACGAAGACATAGTCCGCGCCTACAATCTTGGCGCTAAAGACTTCATTACCAAGCCCATCCCGATGGACAAACTATTCAGCAGCGTCTCCGCTCAGCTCGGCATATAGAGAAAAATAAGTTACCTCATTTCAAAACCCTACGCTCCGGCACCCCACAAATTGATAATTTGCGGGGACCCCGCACTCCGTTTCGTCCCTCCCAAAAGTTTTTCAAACTTTCGGGCCCCTCCCATTCATGTGGCCATGGGCGGCCACAGGTTTCTGAAATGAGGTAACTTATTTATTCTCAACTCCTAAAGATTAGTATCTGAGAAGAGGGATTGAGAGTTGTCAGGGGAAGATTTCTGCGACAGAATATACTCGGAGGGGGTCTGTCCGAAGTAGTCGCGGAATGCGGTGGAGAAATAGGACTGTGTGGAAAAGCCGCAGGATTTTGAAATGTCGGCAACGGTGACATCCCCGCGGAGAAGCAGCTCTGAGGCATGTTTCATGCGCTCGGCTTTGAGAAGGGCAGAGGGAGAGGCGTCGGATTCGGCTTTGAGTTTACGGTTGAGATGGACGCGCGTTATGCCAAGGGCGGCGGCAATCTGTTCGACGCCGAAATCAGGGTCGGAATAGTTCTTCTGGATGAGGGAATTAACCTGAGAAAGGAAAGAACTGGGCGAAGAGGGGGTAGGAATCGGCTTTTTCTCAGGAGAAACAGCCGGAGAAACAACCTTAGGCGTGGGGGAAACCTCTACGTGAGCCCTGACAGGCGCTTCTGCAGAAGAAATTTCGGAAGACTTAACCGGTGCTTCGACCGGAGCAACAGGAGCCAAAGGAGCTGAAGGAGCTGCAGGCACCGCAGGGGCCGCTGGTGCGGCGGAAGTAGCGGAAGTGGCGGAAGTAGCGGGAACTTTAACAGCGACTTCAGGAGCAGTCTTAAGGGGAGCTACCGGAGAGTGGGAAAAAGAGGAAGCGTCGGTGAGTTCGTGAAGTTCGTCCCTGTCGGCGTTGAACTTACGCTCGCGCAAAAAGAGGAATAAAAGTAGTGCGCAACAAAGGATAGCCAGAACGAAAAGCAGGATAAACCAGGCCGGAATTCTACTTATAACCATCTGATTATCAGGCGATGTTACATTTTCAAAAGGTAACGAATTTGAAAAAGAAGCAGTACCTGCCGGGGCCTTTTGAACGGTCCCTTCAAGTGCGGTAATCCCCGTTAAAGCGGAATAAGCATAGCGGCGACCGCGAACGTCTGTAAAAGAGACAACGCCGGCAGTGTCAACCGAAATATCGACAAGCGAATCGCAGGGCAGCTGGCCGTTGGAGACACGATAGTCGATCCGACGGCCATTACGGCCGATCCGGACAAGCCCTTTCGAGCCTGTAGCGACCCAAATGGAAGAATCGGCAGGACTTTGGACCATTCCGACTATTCCAGATGACGAAAGCTCCTTCCCTAGCCTGTAAACTGCCGAAAAATCGTCTTTGCCCTCAAAATCTGCGGCCTCGGCCGAAAAAGCGGCCACAACCAGGAAAAATGAAGAAAAAAGGCGTAAAATGGACGATTTCATGCTATTTCAGAAAAAATCCGTTACAACGAAAAAATGCGGAAAAACATAAGCAAAATGGCCTACAAGGCGGAATTCAAGGTGTCGGCGGGCGATTTTTCGCGTGCGAGAGTATCTTCGCCCGTACTAACGGCCGGCTCGGAGGCAGCGGGAGCGCTTCCTGAGGCGATGTTATCAAACGAAATCCGGACGCGGCGGAGATTGCTCATGTGGGAGGCGATCAGAGCCCGCCAAGTCCTTCCGCCGTCCAGCGCGCGAAGTGCAGACTTCTTCGCCTCGGTGCCGAGAGAGGAATCGTCCAGGATCCACAGCACCTCGTCGCGGTCGGCTCCGGAATAATCGTTCAGCACGTTGGCACGGAAACCTTCCCAGTCTTCACCTTCGGAGCGAACGACGATACGGTCGTCGGCAACGCCGGCTGCAACCAAAGCGGAACGGACCGACTCGGCACGACGCTTGGCCAATACATTATTATATGAAGCCTTTCCTTCAGGAGAAGACCCGCCGTCGAGGTAAATCTTGCCGGAATCGGGAACTATGGCATCAATGGCAGCTGCATTTGCTGCGAAATCGCGTACAAGGGCGGTCTTGCCGACCGCGAAAAGAACGTCGCCAGAAGGCGAGGCAACGGAAGGACGCTCCTCCGGAAGCACCTGACCCTCAACATCCTGCGGCGCCGATGTTCCAAAAACGAACTGTATCTCAGCACGGCGAAGCAGCGGGAAAGAATGCTTCATCAGATTTTCCCAGGCCTCCCCTACCCACAGGTCCTTGAGCCGGGCCTCACGGTCCGCTTTGTTTCCGGAGATGATGGTAAGGGCCTCGGCCTTCCACGGCTCGGCGGTCCTTGAAATATAACGTGCGACACCGTCCCAGTCTTCAGGGACAATGATAGTCCGCACAAGAGAATCGGGGATCTGGGGATAACGCTCCTTCAGCCATGCCTTGACAGAGGAAGCGCGCTCGCGCGCGAGGCGTGCATTAACTGCCTCGGGGCCGTCGGGGGAAGACGATACGCGGACCTGGACATATTGCAGGCCATCGGCAGCGGCCGCGGCATCGAGACGACTGATGGATGAGGCATTGCCACGGTATGTCGAGTCGACAGCCGAGCGGCTGAAACGGAAATGAACACGCTCACGGACGGCGTGATTGCCCTCCTGCGCCGACAACGAAATGCTTCCCAACCACATAAGGCCGGCGAGCATTGCGGACAGAAAAAGCGAGATACGTTTCATTCCCAAAAACAATAATCCACGCAAAGATGCCTATTTTTATTTGAAAATGCAACAAATTCAGTATATTTTTGATACTGAAAACCAAGAAATACAGCCTTCTACTGGGTAACAGGGGTCACCGGACCGAAATGGGCGCACCGGAGGGAAAACGAAGGTCCCCAAAAATGCCAGAGAGAAGGGCCGGAATATTTCCGTATTTCGAAAGTCTTTGCTAATTTTGCGCTGCGCAAATGCGGAATGCGCGAAAAGAGAAAGTGGAACGCAAAATGGACAAAGTGGACAGCGTAATTCTGGAAGGGCTGGACCCGCAGCAAAGGCTGGCGGTCGAGGCGAAAGACGGCCCCGTGCTTATCGTTGCGGGGGCAGGTTCGGGCAAGACGAGAGTGCTTACGAGCCGCATAGCATATATCCTGGAGCAGGGATGCGAACCTTCCAGGGTTCTTGCGCTGACTTTCACCAAGAAGGCTGCCACCGAGATGAAGGAGCGCATCGCCGTCATGGTCGGAGAGCGCAGTGCGAGGCGGCTGTACATGGGCACGTTCCACGCCATTTTCGTCCGCTTCCTGCGCGAATATGCCGACACCCTCGGCTATCCTTCCTCGTTCACCATCTGGGACACTTCCGACTCGACCGGCGCCATAAAGCGCTGCATCAAGGAGTTGGGCCTGGACGACAAGGTCTACAAGCCGAAAGACGTCCTCGCAAGGATATCCAACGCGAAAAACAATCTGGTCACCGTGGCCGCCTACAAAGCCAACGACAAGGCGATCACCAACGACACTGCGGCCCGCAAGCCGAGGATCTGCGACATCTACGCCGCCTACCAGGAGATGATGCGCCAGGCAGGAGTCATGGACTTCGACGACATCCTGCTCAACATGAACATCCTCCTGCGCGACTGCCCCGAGGCGCTTGCCGAAATATCCGGACGCTTCGACTACATCCTGGTGGACGAATACCAAGACACAAACTTCGCCCAATATCTGATACTCAAGAAATTAGCCAAAGACCACCGCAACATCTGCGTGGTCGGCGACGACTCGCAGTCAATCTATGCCTTCCGCGGGGCGAGGATAGAGAACATCCTCAATTTCAAGAAGGACTACCCCGACGCGAAGACCTTCCGTCTGGAACAGAACTACCGCAGCACACGCAACATCGTCGGCGCAGCCAACTCATTGATAGCCAAGAACGAAGGCCGCATCCCGAAGGAATGTTTTTCCCGCGGGGAAGAAGGCGACAAGATACATCTGCTCCGCGCCTACACCGAGTCGGAAGAGGCTCTACTTATCGCGTCTTCCATCATCACGCGGATGCAGTCTGACCATGCTCAGTATCAGGATTTTGCTATCCTTTACAGGACCAATTCGCAGTCGCGCGCATTGGAAGAGGCGCTGCGCAAGCGCAACCTTCCCTATGTGATTTATTCCGGCAACTCGTTCTTCGAAAGGGCCGAGGTCAAGGACATGATGGCCTATCTGAAACTGGTGGCCAATCCATCCGACAACGAGGCCTTCCGCCGCATAGTCAACAAGCCCGCCCGTGGCATCGGCGACACCACCATAGAGACGCTTTCCGCAGCGGCCGCGACCGCGGGGATTCCGCTTATGGAGGCGGCTATGCTCGAGTCGGTCGAAGGGCTGAAACCGGCCGCACACGGCAAGCTGAAGGCATTTGCCGAGATGATCCTCTCACATAGCCGGCGCCTCGCGACGACCGACGCATGGAGGCTGGCGACCGAGCTTTCAAACGCCTGCGGCCTCCACCGCTCATTCAAGGAAGACAACTCGATCGAAAGCCAGTCGCGCGCGGCCAACATCGAAGAACTCCTCAACAGCGTCAGCGCGTTCGTCGAAGACCGCCATGCCTCGTACATCGAAGACATGCTGGCCGAGGGGACGGTATCCGACATGTCGGAGGTGGATGAATCCTCGCTGCCGACAGTGACGCTGGACCAGTTCCTGGAAGACATTTCCCTGCTGAGCAACATCGACATGTCCGATGACGGGGAAGATTCCTCGAACAAGATAGCCCTGATGACAGTCCATTCGGCCAAAGGCCTCGAGTTCCCCTATGTCTTCGTGGCCGGCATGGAGGAAAACCTTTTTCCTTCCGGCGGCATGCTGGCCGGGCCGGACGATATCGAAGAGGAACGGCGTCTGTTCTATGTGGCGCTCACCCGCGCCAAAAAGGCCGTCGAGCTGACTTTCGCCACGACACGCATGCGCAACGGGCGCCACGAGTCCAACTCTCCCAGCCGTTTCCTGCGCGAGATCGACCCGCAGTTCGTCTCCAATCCCTTGCCCCGCAAGGCCTTTGACGAAGACTTCGGCGAGGAAGACGATTCCACGGCTTCAGGGCGCGCTTTCGGAGCGTTCGGATCACGCGGCGGCTTCGGCTCCCGTCCCGTCGGCCACGACGGAAGCGGCTACGGCCAGGGGCCTCGCGGCGGCATTTTCGGCACGCGCCCCGGCGGCTTCCCCCGCCCCGGCGCCAACCTGAGGCCCGCCTCAGCCGGCACCCCTCCTCGCACCCCCGACCCGGATTTCATCCCCGTCTCCGTCCTCGACCTCAAAGAAGGACAGCGCATCGAGCACAACCGCTTCGGCTTCGGCCTCATCAAGGAGCTCTCCGGCAGCCCCGTCGACCGCAAGGCCCGCATCCTCTTCGACGACTACGGCGAAAAAATCCTCCTCCTCAAATACGCCAAAATCCGCCTGGCATAAAATGTTACCAGCAGAAAAAATAAGTTGCCTCGTTTCAAAACCTGTGGCCGCCCATGGCCACATGAATGGGAGGGGCCCAAACTTGTTTGGGAGGGACGAAG
>ONKE01000067.1 GCA_900318355.1 uncultured Bacteroidales bacterium | reverse complement strand
CTGGTACCTTCCGGCACAGTAGTTCCGAAACGGCGGTCCGCCCCGTTCCGTATTCATACGGTGCGGGGCGGACTGTCTGCGTTGCGCTGCGCGTTATCGTCGGCCGAAATGATAGTCGGCGAAGTCGAGGTAGTGAAGCCAGTCTTCGAGGGTGATGTCGTGGCGGCCCTGGCGGATGTGGTAGCCCAGAAGGGCGGGCGATTCGCCAAGGAAACGGTAGACTGAGGCGGCTTCCTGGAGGGCCAGGCGCTCTCCGACAGGGTCGGCCCAGCTGTCTTCTTCGGCGCTTGCAACATACAAGGGGCGGGGAGCGACGCAGGCGAGGAGCTCGTGCTGGTCGAACGGCAGTTCATCTTCCTTGTCGCTGTATTTCTTGAAATTGTCGCAGAACCAGTGGGGGAACCGGGCGTTGATGGCGGCTACTGTTTCTCCGAAACGACGGCGCGAAAGTGCGGCGCCGCCACATCCGCTGTCATTGAAAATGACCATTGCGAAACGCTCGTCTTGAGCACCAGCCCACAGTGCGGTCTTGCCCAGGCGGCTGTGGCCGAAGACCGCAACGCGTGAGGCATCCACCCTGTCGTCGGTCTCGAGATAATCCAGCGCGCGGCTGAGGCCCCATGCCCATTGGGCGATAGTTCCCCATTGGTCCGGTTCGGGATAGGTCTGCCCCTCCCGATAGACCATCGAAACCACGCCGTTGCGGCCGCCGTCGTCATAGTCGGGGTCGATGTCGCTGCAATGGAAAGTGGCGACTCCATAGCCCCTGACGATGATTTCGCTGATGGGCCAGCGGGATGATTGCGAACCACGTGCCTCGCGGGGGTATATTCCGTAACTCGCCCAGTTGGCCGCCTCGAGCACCGCCGGGTCGTCCGTCACGGTGAGATTGCCCTTGAAATTGATTCCGAGGAAAACGGGAATGGGGCCCTTGGCGTCGGCCGGGGTGTAGACGAGCAGATGAATCACGCGTTTTCCGGAAAGATGGATATCCACCTGGCGCCTGAGGGCCTTTCCGCCGAATGCGCTGCCTTCCTCGATGACTTCGCCAGACACCTCCGGAGCCGCCGGCGCATAGCCGAACATCTCGCGCGAGAACATGCCGAGAAGCTCCTTGCGGCGCGATCCGTACCACTGCTCGGGAGTCGAAACCGGAGTCCCGTCCTGCATTACGAGAGGGTTAGGAAGCGTATATTCGGGGATGGAATCGTATTTCGCCCAGAAGCCGGAGTCGTCCACGCGGGTGACCTTGAAAGGGTTCTTCACCGCGGCGTCGGCGCATCGCTGCGCCAGCGTCATCCTGGCTGAATCCAGGTGCGGATGGACCCAAGAATTGCCCTCGACCTTGCAGCCGTAAAGCGCTGCGTAGTAGGTTGCTGCGGCAACATAACGGCCTAGCTGGCGGGAAAGATGGTAGCCGTCGCGGGAGAGCTGATGGCGCAGGAATGTCGCCCTGGCGTTCTGTATGGCCGTTCCGGACGGGATTACATCGAGATGGTGTCTCGCGGCCGCTGCCGAATAAGCTTCGCACAGCTTCTCATACATCCCGTAAGAACTTGAGCCATAGTCAGGAAAAGCCCAGTGTGTGGCGCCTTCCTCATATGACCACGTCTGGTGGATGCAAAGTCGGACGCCGGCGGGGGTGCGGGCCTTGACGTAGCTCAGGAGCAGCGTAAGATATGGCTCATACGTCTGCATCTTGCCGCTGTCGTGGCTTGCCTGCTGGACCACGACCACATCCCACGGCTCGTCGAGCAGGGCCTGGGAAAGCTTCACCTTCTCCCTTACCGAAAACGAACCGTCGGCGGAAACTTTCCGATAGGAATATGCCTTGGCACCCTTGCGGGCATTCCGGTCGTGCTGCTCGATGGAGCATCCGCCGATGAAAAGGTTGCCGATAATCATCACGTGACCATCGGCGAGGGCGATTTCGTGAAGATTCTGCTCCACGGCATCCTCCCCGAAGCTGTTGGCGATGGAAAGGACCCTGAGCGTATCCGGCGAGGCGATGGCGGCCAGGCTCCACGCAAGGCCGAGCGCGAGGACGGAAATGGCTGTCCTGAGGAACTGTTTCATAAGGGCCTATTTTACTCTCTGGAACAGGTAAAGCATGTCTGACGACACGGGTAAGGTGGCCCAGGTGCCGCCGCGGTAGACTTTCGAGGAGTCGCCCCAGACCTGCCATTTGGCGTTTTTGCCGGGGAAGTAGACGCGGACAAGTTTGTCGCCATATGCCGGAGGCGCTGCCATGAGGCGGTCGCCTATCATCCACTGGCCGGCGATGTCACGGACGGCAGGGTCTTCTGGCCAGTCGATGACAAGGGCGCGGAACGGCGGGATACCCTTCGCAGCATAGCCCTCGAAGGCTTTCTTGATGGCGGGCAGCAGTTCCATGCGGATGTTGATCAGCTCGCGGCAACGGTCTTCGACCTTTTCCCAACCGGGAGCGAACACCCCTTTGTTGTTGAGGTCTTTGTTGACCTGCTTCCAGGGCTGGTGGTTGAGGTACCAGGCGTTGATCATGGCAAGCGGCGACAGGACGACGGACTGCATGCGGAGCAGAAGCTCTTCGGGGCAGGAAGCCTCGCGCACTTCAGGGCACCAAAGCAGGCCGCCGAGGGACGCCTGGGCGACGCTGTTGATGAACGTGCGGTGGTCGTAGAGGTCGCTGTAGAGCACGAAGGGGTAGGGGGCGGCAAAGGCTCCGGCCGAACGGACGAGGTTGTAGGTCGGGGTGCCGGACATGGCGTCGAGCAGCGCATCCATGTAGCGGAGGCCAAGCAGGGAGTGCATCTGTTCGCCGTCGGCGCCACTGGGGAAGCGCGTCGACATGGGGAAGGACCAGTTGCCGGTGAAATCGGAACCGTCGCACTCGTCGGCCTTGAAGCCGGAAATGCCGATGCCGGTCAGCGCGTCATGGTGCCATGTGCTGAATATCCTGCGGGCTTCCGGAAGGGTGAAATCGGGCACCAGGCCGCCCCAGACGGGCTTGTCGCCGCTATAGGGGACCATATCCTTGTGGATGGGCGAGGAAGGATGGACGAAGGCGTGTTCCCAGAGGTTGACCTTTACTCCGAGCCTGTCGCAGGAGTCGACGAAGGCTTTCGGGTCGGGGAAACGCTGGCTCCATACGTAGGAACAGGAATAGGCTCGGGTCTGCCATCCCGGTTCCAAACCGACGACCGACAGGGGAATGTTGCGGTCGCGGAAATCGTTGATCATCGCGAGGGTGGCCTTGTCGTTGAATGTCTTCTCAACCCTGTACCAGAAGCCGAGGCCCCAGTCGGGAGGAACGCATCCGCCTCCGGAATACAGGTTGTAGCGTGCCAGGGCCTGGCCGAGCGTCGGACCTCCGAAGACCTTGAGCGTGGCGCCGGTGCAGCGCGGAACGCAGATCACCACCTCCGACGGGTTGGTGAAATCGAAGGTCGCATAGCGGCCGGTGTCCACGAAAATGCCGTAGCCTGCGGTGGACAGGTAGAACGGCACGGGAGCATGGGAGTCGCCGTCGATGTTTTTCGGGTCGGCATTGACCCTGAGGGTCTTACGCAGTCCGTTGAGGCGATAGGTCGTCATCTGCAGGCCGAGGCCGTAGAAGTCTTCGTCGGCGCCGACGGGGATGCGGAACCACGCCGTGTCGCCCTTCTGGACGGCATTGACGGTGACGGGGCATTGCCTGACGTTACCTTTCGCAGCCTTGGGTTGAAAACGGCGGGTCGACGTTGGAGTGATCGCTTCGGGCGTACCGACGGTGAAGTCCCAGATACCGGGCAACTTGTCTCCGGCCAGTGCCGGAATGGCCATAATGGCGGCAAGTATGATGGATACAGTCTTTTTCATAGACGCAAATATACAGAAAAAATTCAGCCTTTACGCTTTGAGAGTGGTACCGTTTGCCAAAATGTTAAAAAAATGATAGCTTTGTACTTTGAAGAAACTATTGCCTTATGAAAAGATTTTTCATCATCCTCTGCGCGGCCATTCTTCTCGTCCCGTCCTGCAAGAAAGACGGTCGGGATTCCAACGGAAATTCTAATGCGGAAACCAATACCCCCAAGTACTCTACGGAAGGCGTAAATGCCGTCGACCTTGGCCTTTCCGTCCTCTGGGCCGACCGCAACATCGGCGCGGAATCTCCCGAAGACCCGGGCCACTACTTCGCCTGGGGCGAAACCACAGCCAGGGAATTCAACGTTTTTGTCAGTCCTTACATCTTTGACGAGATTGATGCCCCGCAAAAACTCACCGGACAATACGACACCGCCACCGCGCTCTGGGGCGACGGCTGGAGAATGCCCACGAAAGAGGAACTTCTCGCCCTGCAAAAGTTAACGCACGAAGAGAAGAAAGACTCCGACGGCAAAGTCATCGGCGCCACCGTCACCGGCAACGGCAACAGCATCTACATCCCCACCTCAAGGATGAGTTCCAGCTACATGACTTATTCTCTCTGGTCCTCCGAGCGCGGAGACAGTCAGTTGTGGGCCAACTTCTTCGACGTCTTTACTACCGGCATCTCCAACTGCCGCCGCGAATACGCCCACGCCGTCCGCCCCGTCAAGGACAAATAGCCCCGTAGCCCCTGCCTCCGTTCCCTGCTTCACACATTGCAGCAACTCCTCGCGCCCCGAATTTCCTCTTCAACCCATTGCAACAACACTCGGTAGCGCCGCGAGCCGCTGTATCGAGCTCGCTAGGCCGCGAACGGGTGTTGTAGCCGGCGGCTGTCGTATTTGCCGCCGGCGGTGAAATCAGCTTTCTCGCCGGCATCTACGCCGCCGAGAAGAAGGCCGCGCTGACGGCTCCAGGATCATTGTGCCGAATGAGAAATTAGTTGAAACGCGATGCTTATACTTTGTTCGAATTAAAACAATTCTTATATTTACGACATAAAACCTATTCAGGCCATGTGAGATGCCAGCGCTGAATCTGATATCGTAGCCCGCCATTTAAAAAAGAATCAATCAAAAAATAGAATTACACCGTTAACATGAAACACATTTTCCTGATACTGACCATTTTTGCGATGACGGCGGTGCCGGGGGCGGCGGAGCCGGAGGGTGAGGGGGCGATAGCGGCGTTGAGGAGGAATCTGTATGAGGCGCTGGTGGAGGATTTTGCACCGGAAGCGTCTCTGCACAAGGAGTTTGTGGCCCTTTCGGAAAATGGTTTCGCCAATGATGCGGTGATGAACCAGCTGTATCTCCAGACGGCTCTTTCCGCCGAGGAATGCCGCACGCTCGAAGATACTTTCCGTCAGGATAGCGGGCAATGGACCGACATCAACTACGCCCATGCCAATCCGGGATGCTGGGAGCCGGCTCTCCACATTTCCCGCCTGTGCGCGCTGGCGAAGACATGGCAGACCCCGGGCCATCCGTTCTGGCACGACAAGGGCATGGAAGCCATAATCCACCGCGGAGCGAAATGGTGGATCGACAACGACCCGCGCAACCGCAACTGGTGGTGGAACGAGATCGGCATCCCGCGCAAGGCGGCCTTCTACCTGCTGCTGATGGGCGACGCGGCGACTCCCGAGGAACGGGCTGGTTTCTTGAAGATTATGGGCCGTTCGTGCACGGAGCCACGCCTGACCGGACAGAACCTTGTGTGGGAAGCCGGCGTACTGCTGATGAAGGCGGCGCTGGAGGACGATGCCGCGGCGGTGGAAACGATGAAAAACACAATCGAAGGCACGGTGCAGGTAACTGAAAAAGAAGGACTTCAGTCCGACGGCTCCTTCCATCTCCACGGCCACATGTTGCAGTTCGGCAACTACGGCCTGGCCTTTTTCGACAGCATCGCCTTCTGGATTAGGGTGCTCGAGGGCACGCCGTGGGCGTTTTCCGACAAGGCCAAGGAAACTCTCGCGTTTTTCGGCGAAAGCGGCCTCGGATGGTGCTTCTACCAGGGCTATATGGACCCTTCCATGCGCGGACGCCACCTCTTCCCGGGCAGCGGACGCGGCAAGGACGTCGCCTACGGCATAGCCCGCGAAAACCTTGAGCGCGCCGGAATCCACCTCGCGGGCAGTTTCACGGGCGGTCGCAACCTCGGCGGTCCGGTCGGCGGGCGCTATTTCCCGAAATCGGACGTCGGCATTTTCCGCACCAGGCGGTCATACACCTCCATCCGCATGCATTCGGCCCGTACGCTGGGCTATGAAATGACCAACGGTGAAAACCTCGGCGGCTTCTACAGTGCCGACGGAGCCCTGCTGACCATGGTCCGCGGCGATGAATACGACGACATTTTCCCATGCTGGGACTGGCACCGTCTGCCCGGCACCACGGTTCGCGACCTCGGCGGCCCCACACCGATAGGCGACCCGCGCAAATACCCCAACAAGACCTTCCACGTAGGCGGCGTCGCTACCGCCAAGGTCCTCGCTGCCACCATGCAACTGTGCCGCGACAGCCTCAACGCCTTCAAGAGCGCGTTCATCTTCGAAGACAGAACCGTCAACCTGGGCTGCGGAATCAGGGCGACCGGCCGTGGCGACGTGACCACGGGCATTGAGCAGAACTATCTGCAAGACAATTATTTCCATAAAGACAACGTCGCCTTCAACGGCTCCACCGGCTATCTCGTCCTGGATGGCGACCTGAAGGTAAGCGCAGGCCCGCAGAGCGGCCGCTGGACTCTCCTCGACCCTGCGGCATCGGACAGCCTGGTCACGCGCAATATCTTCAAAATGTGGATATTACACGACAAGGACAAGGTCCGTTCTCCGGAAGGAGACAGCTACGCCTATGTCGTTTTCCCGGGCCGCAAGCCTTCGCGCAACCCCGGCGTTGAGGTGCTCTCCAACACGTCAGCCTGCCAGGCGGTGCGTCGCGGCAACATCGTCGCAGCGGTGTTCCATAAGCCCGGCTCGCTCAAAGTCGGCCGCACGACGCTTTCGGCCAATTCCCCTTGCATTATCGTGAAAACGCCGGACGGCATAACTACGGAATCCCTGCCCGAAGCCCTGTAAATGAGAAAGTTACTTACCCCGCTGATCCTCCTGTTGCTTTTGCCTTTGCCCGCAGTTGCTGACGAAGGCATGTGGATGGTCCACGCCATCGACGCGGCCCTGCAGAAGCGGATGGTGCAGCGCGGGTTGCAACTCCCTGCCGGGGCCATTTACGACGCCGACGCGCCCGGAGCGACCCTCACCGACGCCGTCGCATCCCTCGGCTTCTATTGCACCGGCAGCCTGGTGAGCCCTGAAGGCCTGCTGCTGACCAACCACCACTGCGCCTACAGCGACGTCGCAGCCATCTCCACGCCGGACCATAACTACCTCGAAGACGGCTTCTGGGCCATGGACCGGCGCAGCGAGATTCCGCTGAAAGGGAAAAAGGTCTTCTTCCTCAGGCGGGTGATGGACGTAACCGAAGAGGTAGCGGCCCTGGAAGATTCCCTCGCCCGGCGCGGAGAGCGATTCGGCTACCGGAAGATTTCCTACATCCTTGAGAAAAAATATGCGGGCATTTCCGGCCTGGAGGCATCTCTGGACAGGATGTGGTCGGGCGAGAAATACTACGTTTCCCTGTATAAGACCTACGACGACGTGCGCCTTGTCGGTGTGCCGCCGGTCAGCGTCGCATCTTTCGGCGGAGACGAGGACAACTGGGAATGGCCGCAGCATAAGGCCGATTTCGCCTTCTTCCGCATCTACGAAAACGGCGAGCCTCTGAAAAGTCCCAATCATCTTGAAATTGCCTCCACGGGCGTGCAGGAAGGCGATTTTGCCATGGTGCTCGGCTTCCCGGGCAGGACGCGCCGATACTCCACCCCGTCGGCGAGGATACGCTTTGAAGAAAGCATTCTCCTCCCCACGGAAAACCGTCTGCAGGCGCGTCGCATGGAGATTATCCGCAGGTGGATGGACACCGATCCGCAGGTGCGGATGAAATATTCCGACGCCTTCTTCTCGCTCAGCAACGCCGCAGAGATGCAGCAAGGGCAGCTGGAGTGCCTGCGTCGTTTCCGAGTGGGTGAGGAACGGGCCGCCGAAGAGGCAGACCTTCCGGGTGGCCTTCTGGATACGCTGAAGGCCGAATATGCCGCTATCGGCGCGGTGGAAAAAGAAAAGGCCGTCTACAGGGAGACGCTGATTCGCGGAACGCAGATGGCGCGCACCATACTGAGGATGTCAAACGCACGCGAGTGTAGGGAAGCCATCTACAAGGCCGGTCTCGAAGAAGTCGACGCGCTGGTGGAAAAGGAACTCCTTGCGGCGGCGCTGGAGGAATATTTCGCCGGCGTCAGCATTGTCGGGGACGGCCAGAATGCCCTCAGACAGCGATTCTCGGACTATGGCGATATGGCCGAATGGCTATGGAACCATCCGGAAGAATGGATGGATTTCATCGGCGAAGTGAAGATTACCGATTTCAATGCCCGCGAGCATCACGTCGGCAACCTGACAGACCTCCTTTCCCGCTACGGCCGCGCCCTGTATGCTTCACGCGCATCACGCGGAATCCTCCAATATCCCGACGCCAACAGCACCCTTCGACTCAGCTACGGCGCCGTCTCGACGCTGGAGCCCCGCGACGGTATCCTCGCCGACTGGCGCTCTTCCGCCGCCGGCATTTTCCAGAAAGCGGACCCTTCGCACCATGATTTTGCCCCTCCTGAGGCCTTCCTCAGCGCCCTGAAGGGCTATGGCGGCACGGTCAACTTCCTTACTGACAACGACATCACCGGCGGTAATTCCGGCTCCCCGGTCCTCGACGCCCATGGCCGCCTCGTCGGCCTCGCCTTCGACGGCAACAAGGAATCCCTTGCGTCGGACTATTCCTGCACCTCCGCCTACAACCGCTGCGTCTGCGTCGACATCCGCTACATCCTCTGGTACCTCTCCACTATCCCCTCCGCCAGCCCCATCCTCTCCGAACTTACTCGTTAGAAGAATATCATAGAAAACAAGCTGCCTCGTTTCAAAACCTGTGGCCGCCCATGGCTACATGAATGGGAGGGGCCCGAAAGTTTGAAAAACTTTTGGGAGGGACGAAGCGAAGCGGAGGGTTTTTGAAACGAGGCAACTTGTTTTCTTACTAAATCGATTTTTAGAAAAAATCCTTTCTGCGGGGCTTGCAAGATTAGCGGGAAATACTTACCTTTACAACTGGAATCTTGACCGAAGAAACCAAACCTTATATATAAATATGTCTTCCGTACCAACTCAAGGTATTTACGATGCCCGTACTCTCGGGCGGGGGAAGATGCTCACTCTCGGTTTGCAGCACATGTTCGCGATGTTCGGCGCCACGGTACTCGTGCCCGTCATCACGGGACTTTCCATGTCCGCCACCCTGCTGTTCGCCGGCCTGGGCACACTGATCTTCCATTTCTGCACCAAGATGAAAGTTCCCGCTTTCCTTGGGTCGTCATTCGCCTTCCTCGGCGGTTATGCAACTGTCGTCCAGATGGGACAAGACTATGGTATGGACGCAGCCGCGTCCCTTCCCTACGCCTGCATCGGCGTCTTCTGCGCCGGGTTGATCTATTTCATCCTGGCCGGGCTATTCGCCGCATTCGGGGCTAAAAAGGTTATGCGTTTCTTCCCGCCCATCGTCACCGGGCCTATCATCATCGCCATCGGACTCATCCTGTCCGGCTCCGCGGTCAACAACTGCTCGCAGAACTGGTGGATAGCCCTTCTGGCCATCGTAATCATCATCGTCTGCAACATCTGGGGCAAGGGCATGATCAAGATTATCCCCATCCTCATCGGTGTGCTGGGCTCGTACCTGGTGGCCGCCTGCTTCGGCCTGTGCGACTTCTCCGCCGTCAAGGATGCCGCCTGGATCGGCGTTCCTTTCAAGATGGAAAATACGGCTATTGCGGTGTTCAAGAACCCGAACTGGGGCCTTGTCGTTGCCGCCATCATCGCCATCATCCCCATATCCCTGGCCACTATGATGGAGCATATCGGTGACATGTGCGCCATCTCCTCCACCACCGGCATCAACTATCTCGAAGACCCGGGACTCCACCGTACCCTGATCGGCGACGGTCTCGCTACCGCGCTGGCCTCCCTGTTCGGAGCTCCTGCAAACACCACATACGGCGAAAACACCGGCGTGCTCAACCTCACCAAGGTATTTGACCCCAGGGTTATCCGCATCGCCGCCGTGTTCGCCATCATCCTGAGCTTCTGCCCGAAGTTCTCCGCCCTCATCGGAGCTATGCCTGCAGCCACAATCGGCGGCGTGTCGCTGATTCTGTACGGTATGATTTCCGCCGTTGGCGTGCGCAACATCGTGGAGAACCAGGTAGATTTCAAATCTTCCCGCAATGTCATAGTGATGGCCCTCATACTGGTGCTGGCAATAGGTATCTCCTACAGCAGCGTCGGCGGCCTGAATATCGGCTTCACCAAACTCTCCGGCCTTGCAGTGGCCGCACTGGTGGGTATTCTCCTCAACGCCGTACTGCCCGGCAAGGACTATGAATTCGGTGCCAACGAGCAGGCGGACATGTCCGTGAACTTTGAAATCAATCCTTCTCTGAGGAAAAAGAAATGACAGACTCCGAGCTTATCAAAACCATTAGGATAGTCCCCAACTATCCTATGATGGGTATTCAGTTCTTCGACGTGACCACCGTATTCAAGAATCCGGTCGCGTTCAAGGAAGTTGTGGATCGCATCTGCGCCCTTTACGCCGACAAGGGCATCACGAAGGTGGCCGGCATAGAATCCCGCGGCTTCATCGCCGGAGCCGCAATCGCAGACCGGTTGGGAGCCGGGTTCGTTCCGGTGCGAAAGCCGGGCAAGCTCCCCGCCCAGACCGTGAGCGAGTCCTATGTCAAGGAATATGGCCGCGACACCATCGAGATGCATTCCGACGCAATCGGAGAGGACGACGTCGTGCTCATTCACGACGACATCCTGGCCACGGGAGGCACCGCCTCCGCCGCCGTCCGCCTCGTGAAGCGATTCAACCCCAAGGCGGTCTACGCCAACTTCATCATCGACATCACAGACGTGCCGCGCAGCGCCCCCATACCGGATGACGTCCCCGTGACAGCCTTGCTTAGCCTAAGTGAAAAATAAACCTTTTACATATAACCGTTCATAAATTACATTTTATGTTCAAAAAACTCATTCCTGTCGCCATCGTTGCGGCATGCGCCTTCGCTCAAGGAGCAAAGGCCCAGACCAATCTGCAGATGTTCTACGATTTCGGTAAGGATCGCGGCATCATCACCACCACCCTCGAAGGTTTCTACGGAGACAAGTGGGGCAACACCTTCTTCTTTGTCGATTACGACTATCAGCTGAAGAACGCCGCCCCGAACGGAACCTATTTCGAGATTGCCCGCTGTTTCAACTTCTGGCAGGACACGCCCCTCGGCGGCCTGAGCGTTCAGCTTGAGTACAACGGTGGCCGGTACAATTTCTATGGCATCAACAATGCCGTTCTCGCCGGTCTGGACTATTTCCTCCACAGCAGCGACTTCCGCAACACCTTCAACTTCAAGGTGCTCTACAAGTGGATTGACTACGCGAAAGTCGATGACCCGAACCGCACGATGCAGACCTACATCAACGGCGATCCGTACAAGAGCAACGTCCCGCTCCAGTTTACCTTCGTCTGGGGCATGCAGGATCTGTTCGGCGTGAAGGGCCTCCGTTTCAGTGGCTTCGCCGATTTCTGGTGGCAGGACCATGACCTCTTCAACGACAACAAGGGCGAGGCGATGACCCCCGAGGTCTCCCACTTCGTATTCCTCTCCGAGCCGCAAATCTGGTACAACGTCGGCCAGCACTTTGGCTGCGACAACCTCAACATCGGCGGCGAGGTTGAGCTCTCCTATGATTTCGGTTCCTCAAAGGGCTTCTGGGTACGTCCCTGCGCCGGTCTCAAGTGGATCTTCTAAGGAGGTTAGGTTATGGCAAAGTTTCTTGAAAAGGCCTTCGGGTTCGACCCGAAGCAGAATTCTGTTCGTACCGAGATCCTTGCGGGTCTGACCACCTTCCTTACGATGGCCTATATCCTGGCCGTCAACCCCGGAATCTTCAGCGCCCTTCCCGGCATGCCCGGAGGTTCCGTCTTCACCGCCACGGCTCTCGCAGCCATCGTCGGTACCCTTGTGATGGCATTCTATGCCAAGAAGCCTTTCGGCCTTGCTCCCGGCATGGGCCTCAACGCCTTCTTCGTATTCACCGTCTGCCTCGGAATGGGCAAGACCTGGCAGTTCGCATTGACCGCCGTCCTGATTGAAGGTATCATCTTCATCATTCTTACCCTCACCAAGGTCCGTACATGGCTCATCAATGCCATTCCCGGTACGCTTAAGAAAGCCATCGGCGCGGGTATCGGCCTCTTCATCGCCTTCATCGGCATGCAGAACGCCGGCATCATCGTCAACAACGACGCCACCCTGGTCAGCCTCGGCCATGTGACCGAAGGCAAGGCCCTGGTCGGTATCATCGGTCTTTTCATCACCGCCGGTCTGGTGATGGCGAAGATCCGCGGCGGCATGCTCTGGGGTATCCTCATCACCGCCGTCATCGGTCTCTTCATCAAGGACCCCGCCACCGGTGCGGCCATCACCACCCTTCCCACGAAGGTGGTCTCCCTGCCTGACAGCATCGGCCCGATCTTCTGCAAGTTCGAGTGGGGCAGCATCCTGAGCTGGGATATGCTCGCCGTCGTCTTCACATTCCTCTTCATCGATATGTTCGACACCATGGGTACCATCATCGGTGTCCACCAGGGTGCCGGCCTTATCAACAAGGGCAATGAGGAGATCCCGGGCGTCGAGAAGATGTTCCTTGCCGACTCCATCGCCACTGTTGCAGGTGCCTGCTTCGGTACTTCCACCACCACGACCTACGTCGAGAGTGCATCCGGCGTCGGTGAAGGCGGCCGTACCGGTCTGACGGCCTTCTCCATCGCCGTCTGCTTCGGCCTGGCCATGTTCCTGAGCCCTATCTTCCTGGCCATCCCCGGTGCCGCTACGGCTCCCGCCCTTATCATCGTCGGCGTCATGATGATGCCTTCGGTCAAGACCATCCACTGGGAAGATTACTGCAAGGCCATTCCGGCTTTCATCACCATCATCATGATGCCCCTTGCCTACAGCATCTCCGACGGTATCCTCCTCGGTGTCATCTCCTACGTGCTCTGCCACGCCGTTGCCGGCAAGTTCAAGGATATCTCCATCACGATGTGGATACTCGCGGCGCTGTTCGTCTGCAAGTATATCTTCATTTAGCTCGTCCCGGCCTCTGCGCCGTTGTGCGGCGTGGAGGATAAGGCTTTGAAAACCAATTATTTAAAGGGTATATCCCTCCCCGCGTGGATTCAAGCGTGAAATGCAACTGAATCGTCAATCTGAGTTAAAGATTTAAATATTTCATTTGGTGTTGAATAGCCTAGCCT
>ONKE01000069.1 GCA_900318355.1 uncultured Bacteroidales bacterium | reverse complement strand
TTTGGGGAAGAATGTCCCATTCCTGTTTTTGGACGCCGTCGGAAATCCGGAAGATTTTGAAGGGAAGGATGTCCGCGGTAAGATTGTTGGTGTCAATCGCGGTGGTAACACCTTTAAAGAAAAACAGTTGAATGCCAAGAATGCAGGAGCTGTTGCCGTGATTTGTGTAAATAATCAGGAAGGGTTATTGCGCGCGGACACAGATAAGGGGTCTATCCCGTTCGGAATTGCGGATTTGAATATAAAGAGTGTCCTCCAGAACGCTTCCGCGATCTCCCTCGTTCCGTTCCACACCATTGAAGAATAATAACGACGGCATCCCGCCGAAAAACGCGGGAAAACAAAGTCGATAGGCTGACCATAATAACAGAAAGTGGCGTATGAAACGTTTGATTTATCTTTCGATGGCTGCACTGATGCTGCTGGCCGTTTCCTGTGGCAAAGACAATAAACCGGGCAACGATGATCCTGGCAAATACGGCGTGGACGGAAAAACGCCGATGCCGGAGGCCGTGGATATCGGTCTTGTCGTAAACGGCAAAACCATCAAATGGGCGTCATTCAACCTCGGTGCCTCCAAGGAGTACGAATACGGCGATTACTACGCCTGGGGCGAAACGGAGCCAAAGACCGAGTATTTACCTACTAATTATAAGCACGCCAATGTCCATAACAATCAATTACTCTATACAGCCTATTGTCCGAAAGACCTGACCGAATATTGGGACAGCAGTGTCAAACCGGACGGTCCCGACGGGATTTCGCAACTCCTCCCTTCCGACGATGCCGCCCATGTCCTTTTGGGCGGAAATTGGCGGCTACCGACTCAGGATGAGTTTCAGGCTTTGTTGGACTTGAAGAATGATACAGAGAATTATGAATGGGAGAACTGGGCGGTCATAAATGCAGACGGGAAAGATGTCCATGGACTAAGGATTACGCAGAAGTCGACGGGCAATTCCATCTTCTTCCCGGCCGCGGGTACTAGCTTTAAGCCGGATGTCGCGATCGACGAAGGCAAATACTGGTCTTCATCCCTTGATACAACATTTCCCATAGCTGCTGGCTCACTTGGCTTCGATTCGTTGACTTGGGTTGCTGAAGGAGGCCATCGATACACCGGCTTCTCAATCCGTCCCGTCTGGGAAGAATAGATTCTTCGCTGGCGCTCAGAATGACAGGAGCAAGTCGCGGGGCAGAAGAGATTCTTCGCTGGCGCTCAGAATGACAGGAGCATGTGAAAATGACTGCCTCATGTCATTCTGAGGCAGGTTTACATGCCGAAGAATCTATGTGGCGGCAGGCGTGAAAATGAAAAGAAAAATCGAAGGATATTTGGGAATTCCGCAGAATTCAGTTATTTTCGCGAAGATGAAATGCGGCCTCGTCACGAAGGGGCCGCGCGACTGGTGAAACCTTAAAACCAAAAGTAATAAAATGAAAAAGTACATCGCAATTTTCCTGAGTGCCGTCGTTCTGGCAACGGGTTGCTCCTCTTGGTCCAAGACCGCTAACGGCAGTGTCGCCGGCGGTGGCGCGGGTGCCGTTCTCGGTGCCGCTATCGGTGCCATCATCGGCCATGACGCCAAGAGCGCGGGCATCGGTGCCGCCATCGGTACTGCAATCGGTGCCGGTACGGGCGCCCTCATCGGCAACAAGATGGACAAGAAGGCCGCCGAACTGGCCGCCCTCGAGAACGCCGAAGTCGAGACCATGGAAGACAAGAACGGCCTGACCGCCATCAAGGTGACCTTCGCCAGCGGCATCCTCTTCCCGACCAACGGAACCAAGCTCTCGGCTGCCTCCAAGAAGGAAATCGCCGAATTCGCACAGAAGATGGCCGACCTCCCTATGACCGACATCTCCATCTACGGCCACACCGACAACACCGGTACCGCCGAGGTCAACGAGCGCATCTCCCTCCAGCGTGCAAATGCCGTTGAGGAATACCTGAAGACCTGTGGCATCGCCGCCGACCGTCTCACCGCCGAAGGCCTCTCCTACAACTATCCCGTCGCTGACAACAGCACCAAGGAAGGCCGCGCCGAAAACCGCCGTGTCGAAATCTTCATCTCCGCCAACGAAGAGATGATCAAGGCCGCCGAGGAAGGCACGCTCAAATAGTTGAAACGCAGAGATTTCCTTAAGACTTCATCCGCAGGCCTGGCCGGTGCCGCATTGTTTGGCACGACCGCCTGCGGAAGTCGTAAACGGCCTGTTCCCTACGAGGTGACGGGCCGTCCTCGTATGGAGCTGAAGTTCTTCCCCTATGAGCTTCAGCTTCGCCACACCTTCACCGTGGCCTCGTATTCGCGGACGACCACCCCGGACGTCCAGGTGGAAATATCCTACGACGGGTTCACCGGCTACGGCGAAGCCTCCATGCCGCCTTACCTCGGCCAGACGGTCGAGAGCGTATGCTCATTCCTGTCGAAGGTGGATCTCGGCCGCTTCAGCGACCCGTTCCAGATTGAAGACATCCTCGCCTACGTCGACAGCCTCTCTCCGGGCGACACCGCCGCGAAAGCAGCCGTCGATATAGCCCTCCACGACCTCGTGGGCAAGCTTCTGGGCCAGCCGTGGTGGCGTATTTGGGGTTTGGACGCCGCAAAAGCCCCGTCGACCACCTTCACCATCGGCATCGACACTCCGGAGGTGGTCAAGGCGAAGACGCAGGAATGCGCCGGGCAGTTCAACATCCTCAAAGTCAAGGTCGGACTCGGCACCGATGCGGAGATGATACGCGCCATACGCGAAGTCACCGACCTGCCGCTCGCCGTCGACGCCAATCAGGGCTGGAAAGACCGTCAGGCAGCCCTGGACGAGATATTCTGGCTCAAGGAAAACGGCGTCGTGATGGTGGAACAACCCATGGCGAAGGAACGCCGCGACGACAACGCCTGGATAACCGAACATTCTCCGATTCCGGTCTATGCCGACGAAGCCGTCCAACGCCTTGCCGACATCGAAGCGCTCAAGGGGGCATACGACGGCATCAACATCAAGCTGATGAAGTCCACAGGCATGCGGGAGGCGTGGAAAATGGCAACGTGCGCCCGTGCCGCGGGGATGAAGGTCATGCTGGGTTGCATGACAGAGACCTCATGCGCAGTCACCGCCGCCGCGCAGCTTTCGCCGCTGGCGGATTTCGCCGACCTCGACGGCAACCTGCTCATCAGCAACGACCGCTTCGAGGGAGTGCTGGTGCGGGGAGGGAAGCTGGTGCTGCCCGACCGCCCGGGGCTCGGCCTGAAGCTGCTGTAGCCCGGCAGCGATTACCAATAAATAGGGATTGTCCTGCAGCGGGATAATCCCTATCTTTGTATCTCCAAAAAACGAAGCCGTTGAAAAAGGCCGTCCTCATAACCCCGTTGCTGATGCTGGCGCTTTCCGCCGGTGCCGGCAATATTCGTGTAAGCGGGCGTATCACCGAAGCGGCTTCGGGAAAGCCGGTGCCCGGTGCCGTCGTGAGGCTCGACGAACACTACCTCTGGGCGGTCACCGATTCGGAGGGCCGCTACCGGATCAAAGACGCTGACAAGGGTAAATACACGCTCATAGTCAGTTGCTTAGGCTATGTCGAGGAAAGGCGGCCGCTGGCGCTTGAAGGCGACAGAACGGGCCTGGACATAAGCCTTGAAACCGAGTCCCTAGCCCTCGAAGGAGTCGTAGTTACGGCCGAAAACGACCGCGACGCCCTCAGCACGACCCGCACCATCGGCCGGGCTGCGCTGGACCATTCCCAGATCTCAGGACTCGGCGACATCGCGGCGCTCCTTCCCGGCGGCAAGACGGTCAATCCCGACCTGACCACGGCTAACCCCTTGATTCTCAGAGGTGGCGGCTGCTCTGCCGGCAATGCGGCATTCGCCACGGCGGTGGAAGTCAACGGCGTCCGCATGGGCGACAACGCATCTTTCGGCGGACTTGCCGGCGTCGACACCCGTTCCGTTCCCGTCGCCAACATCGAGTCGGTCGAAGTCATCTCCGGCGTTCCCTCGGCGGAATACGGCGACCTCGGCCCGGGCATGATACGCATCACCACGCAGAAAGGCCGCACCCCCGTCAACCTGACGTTTTCGGTCAATCCGCGCACATGGGAAGCATCTGTGGCAAAGGGATTTACGATGCCTGACGGCAGCACGCTCAACCTCAGCGGCCAGTGGAGCCGCGCCACCCGCAAACTCACATCGCCCTACACCTCCTACACCCGCAGGGCCGTTACGGCCGAATACAGCCGCACATTCGGCGACAACCTTCACCTTGAAGCGGGCCTGAGCGGCAACATCGGCGGCATGGACAGCCGCAACGACCCCGACAGCTTCGCCGAGGAATTCTCCCGCGAGCGCGACAACGTGCTAGCCCCGCATCTGAAGCTATCCTACCTGCCGGGCAAATCATGGGTCTCCAGCCTCATTCTGGAGGCATCCCTCTACTATCATGACCGCCGGTCGACGGCTCATCTTTACAACTCGTATGCGTCGTCCCAGCCGGCCGTACATGCCGAGGAGAAGGGCTATTTCTTCGCAACGGCCCTCCCTCCGCTGTTCTATGCCGACCGCGTCGTCGACTCACGCGAACTGGACTATGCCGCATCGCTGCGCTACGACTGGGTCCGCCATTTCGGAGTGGTGAAAAATGCCCTCAAGGCCGGTCTACAGTGGAAAGCCGACGGCAATGTGGGAGCAGGGGAGTACTACGTCGACCCTTCCCTGGCTGCCAACGGCTACCGTCCGCGCCCTTATTCGGACTATCCCTATCTCCACAACCTTGCGGCATGGGTCGAAGACCGCGTGACCGTCCCGGTGGGGAAGACGCGTCTGGAAGGTTCCTTCGGGCTCAGGGCGGAGCAGGCGATAGTCCGCGGGACGCAATACAAGGGCCTGAATGCCCTCTCGCCGCGCCTTAACCTGCGGTGGTCGTTCCCCGGCGGGTTCTCCCTCCGTGGCGGCTGGGGAATAAGCCGCAAGCTGCCGTCGTTCTGGGTCCTGTACCCCCGCGCCGAATACCGCGACATCCTCTCCGCCGGCTTTTCACATGGCTCTGAGGCCATTTACAGCTACTATACCCTGCCTTACACGCTCCTTCACAACCCGGACCTGCGTTGGCAGAGCAGCCACAATGCCGAACTCTCGGCAGCTTTCGAGCATGGCGGATGGAAGATAGCATTGACCGCATTCCGCAACATCACCCGCGACCCCTACACCTTCTCCGACCGCTACGAGCCCGTTTCGTACAATCTCTACCGCATTCCGGAGGGGTTCACCATGCCCGCCGACCCCCAGATCAGCATCGACCACCAGACCGGCGCCATCTACCTGCGTGGAGGCGACGGCGAATATTTCACGCCGCTGGACCTTCGCGCCTCCGACCGCACGTTCATTGCCGTCAGAACCCAGGAAGGCGGCCCCGACGTTGCGCGCACGGGCGTTGAACTGACGGCCGATTTCCCGGAAATACGACCCATCAGGACGCGTCTGCGTCTCGACGCCGCCTATACCCACACCCACACTCTCGACACGCGCGAGACGTTCTACTATCCTACCGGCTATTCCGACCTGAGCGGAAGCAGCCTGTCGTTCCCTTACGTCGGAGTCTACGCGGGCGGCAACTCCGTTTCGCAGGGACGCAAGACCGACTGGCTCGACGCCAACCTGACCGTAATCACCCACATCCCCGCCATCCGGCTCATCGTCACCTGCCGGGTCGAGGCCGCCCTTCTCCGCCATTCGCAAAACCTCTCCGACAGGGCATTCACGGTCGATGAAGGCAGTGTAAATCCCTCTGGCAAAAATATTTACGACGGTACGCATTACACGGCGGTTGCGCCCGTTGCATACATAGATACGGACGGCGTCCGCCACTCTTGGACCGCCGCGTCGCAGAACGATCCCAACCTCCGCCGTCTCATCACCACTTCCGGCAACCGCTACACCTTCGCCGCCGACGGTTATGACCCCTGGCTCAGCGCCAACCTCAGCATCACCAAGGAGATGGGTAAACACGTGTCACTCAGCTTCTTCGTCAATAATTTCACGGCCGCCCGGCCCTATCGTACCAGCTACGCCACCGGGATTGCCGCAATATTCACCCCGGCCTTCTACTATGGCCTCACCTGCAGGATAAAGCTATGAAACGCCTTCTGTTACCGCTTCTGATCGCGCTTTCGGCCTGCACCGCCGAGCCGGAGGTCCGCTGGCCGGGCGGCCTCAGGACTCTCAGCGTCCAAGCCGTGTATCCGGAAGGATTCGCCGTCTCGGTGAGGGAAGGAGCCGAAGTAAAAGTGGCCGATATCGCCTCCGGAGCTATCTACAGCACCGAAACCGACAGCCGTGGCACGGCGCTGCTGCGCATACCGTCCGGCGTCTACCGCATAAGCGTCATCGACCGTCAGGGCAGCGACATTTTCGCCGGCACCATAGACCGCATTCCCCTTGCCGGAACGCTGGATACGCTGGTCAACCTTAAACATTCCAAGGCCGGTTCGCTTGTCATCAAGGAACTCTACGTCGGCGGATGCAGCAAGGCTCCGCAGGAAGGGACATATCAGAGCGATCAATACGTCATCCTCCACAACAACGACAGCCGGACAATGTGGCTGGACAGCCTGTGTTTCGGCACCCTGTCGCCATACAACGCCACCGGCGTCAATCATTGGCGTCTGGACGACGGCTCCCTGCCCGACTTCGTGCCCGTCGTGACGGTGGTGTGGCGTTTCCCCGGCGACGGCAAGACCTTCCCTCTGGAGCCTGGCCAGGACGCCCTGATCGCCCTTCGCGGCGCCGTCGACCACACTGCCCAATATCCCCTGTCGGTCAATCTGAACCGCTCCGACTGCTTCGTCTGCTACGATCCGGCCATGTTCCCCAATCCCGTATATCATCCCGCCCCGGGCGACAAGATACGTCCCGACCATATCCTCAAGGTGGTGATAAAGACGGGGCAGTCCAACGCCAACGTCGTGTCGGTATCGTCTCCCACCTTCGTAATTTTCAAGGCTCAGGGGACGACCATTGAAGACTGGGTCCTCCGGCCTGATGTCGTGCGGGTAGCCAAGGGCAACAGTGCCGATGTCGCCGTCACGGTGCCTCAGGAGTGGATTCTCGATGCCGTCGAGGTGTTTGACGGCTCCCGTTCGGGCAACAACAAACGGCTCTCTCCGGCCCTGGACGCCGGTTTCGTGGTCCAGAGCGAGAGTTTCAAGAGCCATTCTCTCCTGCGCCTTGAAGACGAGAACCTATCCAGGGAGCGCGGCTTCACCGTGCTGCGGGACAATAATAATTCCACTGAAGATTTTATCCAGACCGATGCGCCGACTCTTCGTAACAATTAGCCTCGTGCTTGCCTCGATGCCGCTTTTCGCCCAGGGTTCCCTCCGGGCCGGCATGGTGCGCGACGGTGGCAATGCGGAAATCTACGCCCGCACCGGCCAGGGAGGCTTCCGTCCGGGTTATGCGTCCTCCTCGCAGTGGTTCAGCGGCATTTCCGCCTCCGGGCGCAAAACCTCGCGCAAAACGACCTTCGAGGGCACTTTCGGCTTCGAGCAGATGTGGGGCACGAAGATGCTGACGTCCATGCTCGTCAATCCGGGTTATTTCCCCGTAGATGTGCTTGAGCTGACCCCGGGTGACAAGTCTCGCCAGACCTATTCGTTCAGCGGCGGCATCGGCACAGACCTGTCCCCGCTCTGGGTGTTAGGCGGGAAGGTTTCTTTCTCGGCGTCCAACTACGCCAAAATGAAGGATTTACGGTATACGAACTATGCTCTGGACATTTCCGTGGAGCCCTCGGTCGGGTACCGCCTTGGCGGCGGAATCATCCAGCTCTCCTATATCCACCGCAAGGTGTCCGAAACGATTGATGCCGAACAGGTCGGGAGCGCCACAGACCAGTCGTACTACGCCTTCTTCGACAAGGGAATGCGCTACGGTGCTTATGAAGTCTGGGATGGCGCCGGCGTCCATCTCAATGAGGCCGGAGTGGGGCTTCTGCCCATAGTGGAGCGCTCCGACGGTGCCGGCATCGAATATGTCGGGAAGTCTTTCCGGGCATCGCTGCGCGGGCTCGGAACAAACGGCCTCGTGGGTGAGAAGGGTTATAATTGGTTCCGTTTCCCGGGCTGGACCGTCGAGGCGAAAGCCTCCGGGAATATGCCTATGGGCACACTCCGCGGCAACTGGTCGCTATCCGCCTCCGTGAAGGCTGACAGGCTCGACGAAGCGGCCATGGACCGTCAGACGGTCGGCGGCGTCACCGTTCCGGTGATATATGCCTATGATCCGGTGTCGGAAAGGCTTCATTCCCAGGTTCTTGCGGGATTTGGCGTCGCAGGCGCGAAATGGCGTCTGCGGGCGACTGCGGCATGGATGGGATGGGCCGAGCAGTCTTATCTGCGTTACCCTTACACCGACAGGTTGAATTTTAACATGTGGCGCGCCGGGTTCTCCGGAGATGCTACGTTTGGTATAGTCGATGCCGGCCTTACCACCGGATTTCGGGTCGGCTCCTCTCGGGAGCAGGGTCTGAAGACTGTCGGAGAGCTACTGCCGGCCGAACCCCCGTTCCGCCTCCAGAGCGACTGGGACCGCAAGATGGAATATCTTGGCGTACCGTGCCTGTCCCTGGGCGCTTCCGCTTCCGTGCGCATCCCGCCCGTGAGCGGTCTCCGCATAATCGCCGATCTCCTGTGGGAACACGGTTTCGGCGTCCGCCTCCTCCCCGGCAGCAACCGCCTCACCGCCTCCGTCAGGGTAGCGTATGGGTTCTGAATACCAAAAAATGAGGATTGTACGGGGCGGAAAAGCCCCGTATCTTTGCCGTCGGAAAATACAAATAGCTCATAATAATGAAAAAAACAGTTTTTGTCCTTTCTGCTGCGGCCCTGATTCTGGCGGCCTGCAACAGTGTTCCCGGTGATGTCACCGAGCCGAAGGTGGACTATTCCCGCTATGCCGTGCGCGTAGAGCCCGTGATTACCAAAGTCACCGAAACCAATTTTGAGAATGGAGACGCCATCGGCCTCAGCATTTCCCGCCAGGCCGGTGTCCATGCTTCCAACGAGAAACTTTCCTACGACGGCACTTCCTTTACCGGAAGCCTCAAATGGTACGCCGAAGGTGCCGACGAGTCGACCCTGAGCGCATATTACCCGTATGCCGAGACGGTTCCGACGAGCTTTACCGTCGCTTCCGACCAGACTTCCGGCATCGCTTCTTCCGACTTCGTTTCGGCAGTCAAAACCGGTGTCCTGCCGTCGGCAAATGCCGTTTCCATGGTGTTCAAGCATCGCTTGAGCCGCCTTTCCATCTCCGTGACCAATAACTCAGGAGCCGCCATTGACGGCATCACCGTCAAGAACGTGGTCCCTACGGCCGATATCGCCGAGGATCTCACCGCAACTGTGTCCGCCACCGCCCAGGCGACCGACATCAAGGCCTACAAGGGTGAGAATAACTACTATGCCATCATTCCTGCCCAGACCGTGGCGCTGACCGTCGCCGTCGACTATGCCGGCCTCGTCCGCGAGCAGAAACTCGCCGAGGCTACTCTCGTTGCAGGCGCCCAGTACAGCGTTTCCATCATCGTCAACGCCGCCGACATCAAGGTGGTGCTTTCAGGCGAGGTCGAGAACTGGACGGACGGGGGCGAACTGACCGGAGATACCGCCACTTCCAACGTCGAGGAACATCTTGACGAAAACTACATCATCTACGCCGGCGACCGCTACAGCGTCAAGCATCTCTCCAACGACCTCTGGATCATGACCCAGAACATGCGCTTCGTTCCCGAAGGAAAGACGGTTTCATCCGATCCGACCGACGGCAACGGCATCTGGTATTCCTACACCTCCGACGGAACGACCTGCACGGCGGAGACGACGGACGCCGCTATCGAGGCCCACGGCCTGCTCTATGACCATCAGGTGGCATTCGGCAGCGAGATTACCGCCGAGAACTACAAATCCTTCGAAGGCACGCAGGGTATCTGCCCCGACGGCTGGCACATCCCCACATGGGCCGAGTTCTTCTCCATCGTAGGCAAGACCAACAAGACCGACGACACTGCTGCAAGCTCCAATGAAAATGCCGTCTACTATGACAAGGAATATGACGGTGGCCGCATCAAGACGATGAATGAGGACGGCTTCAACTGGGATTTCGCCGGAGCGATGAACCGGACAAACACCGAAGCGACCGGAGCATATCAGAAAGTCATCACCAAGGCTGCGACATGCTCGGTTGAAGAATGGCTTGGCAAGAATGCCCTTACATACTACATGGGTTCGACGGGCTATACTCCTACCGGCAGCGCCGGTGTTACCAAAAACCGTCAGTTCATGTCGCTCATGAGCACCTTTACCGCTACCTATCCAGAAGGCCGGGTCAATATCGCCTACTCCAACTTCCTGGGCGGATATGCACTCCGCTGCATCCGCAACCACGAATAATCGGCCATTAAATAATAATCTTCGTGTAATGTGTCCTGCACCCGGGCTTAGCCCCCGTGCAGGGCACTGAATTTTATGGGATAGGGCTCGCCGTTGAGCTTTTGCCATTCGCTTTGGAAGGTGGAGTAGCGCAGCAGGGCGTCGTCGCGCCGGCCAAGGGCCATGAGGGCGGAAACGCTGAACTTGAGGGCCTGTTCGTCCTGAGGATCGTAGGCAAACGCCATGTCGGCGATTTCGATGACGGCCCGCCATTGCCCACGGGCCATCCTGCTGCTCATTTCTTCCTGCAGGAACGGCACGATGATGTCTTCAGCGCCTGATTTGAACGAGTCCAGAAGCGGGTCGGTGTTGTCGGGGACGAAACGGCCGCGGGAAAGGAGCTTGAGCGCCTGGGAGCTGTCGCCGTCGTTTCGATAGCGGAGGAAATCCAGATAGTCGATCTGGAAGTCGTCCTGTACCATGATCCGGTAGTTGTGGTCGACGAATGCGACGGAGATGCCGTCCATGCCGGAAAGGGCCTTGCGCAGGGTGTTGATTGCCGCGCAGCGCGAGTTTCTGGCCTTGGCACTGTCTTTGTCAGGCCAGAGAAGCGCGCCCAGCTGGCTGGCGGAGATGCCGGAATCGGCATGCTGGATCAGCAGCAGAAGCAGAAGCCGCGCCTGGGGAGGGAACTGTCCGGTGACGTTGCGCCCCTCGCGGTCGGTGGCGGAGAATTCTCCGAGAATGCAGATGGAATTTGGACGTGGAGCGCTCTGGAACACCTTTTTGCTGGAATCGCTCTGGCTCAGGACGTAGCGGTCGTTTTCGGCGCGGCGCTTCTTTTTGCGCCTGATCCGCCAGAGGAGCCATGCGGCGCCGGTGCATAGCAGAATCACGCCCAGAAGTATGGGCAGCCAAAGGCCGATATGAATTTTCGCGGGCGCCGGCACCGCATCTACCGGAGGAAACAGCAGCGTATATACTTCCATCCTCGGCACAAGGGTACGGTCGCGGTCGATGTTGATGGCGATCAGCTTGCCGATGGTTTCGTCGTAGTAGAGCTGGGAGTTGCACCAGACTTTGTCGGAGTTGGCCTGGATGCCCGTACCTACTTGCCGGAACGAGCCGTCGGCAAGATTGAAACGGTAGAGCTGGAGCGTTGTAGTGGTCAGGTATTCTGGATAGAACAGGACGTAGAAACAGTCTTCCGTCACTATAAGTCCGCGCGCGGGCACGCTGGGCTCTCCGGTCCAGTCCACCGTCCACATGTGGCGGCATTCGCCTGTCCGCAGGTCGTAGCGGTGGAGGTCGTAGAAGTAGCGGCGGCCGACGACTTCCTCTCCGGTCTCATTGCCCATGCCGCCGAAGATGTAAGCATATGAGCTGTCGGGAGATACGCCGGCGGAGCAGAAGAAGCGCGGATGCAGCTCGGGGTCGTGTTCACGGTCTGCGGGAGTTTTTTGCCAGTGGCCGTCGGGGTTGAAAGTGTAGAAGTCCCCGTTGTAGAACATGTCGCCATAGCCGCCGTAGAATGTGCCCAGACCGGTGTGGGGGTTGACGAAGGCGGCATGATGGTGCATGGGGCCGTCGAGCCGCTCGGTGCTGAGCACCGTCCACTCCAGGCTGTCCATGTCCAGGCTTGCCACCGACGGCTTCCCGGGCCTTTCGTGCCAGTCGGAAGGTTCGTAGGCGGTCAGGACCCCGTTGGACATGAAAGATGTACCCGACAGGATCTTCATCGGGCAGGGGGTGGCATATTCGCGTGAATAGCTTTCAAGGGTCTCCAGATTGAATATCTGAAGTCCTTTTTCTGTGTACAGGCCTATTTCGTGCGTGTCCTGGTTCAAGAACGGCCCGCCAGGGACTTCCGCGTTTATGGTGGCGACGTGGCGCCACCGGTAGCTCTCGTCAGTGATCCAGGTCGGGTTGATCACCGTGCCCCGCGCCTTGCCGTCGGTGTCGTGGACCTTTTGCCCGGAGGTCTCGTTCATGGGGAAGCGGAAACGCCGCTCGGAGTTGCCTACCTGAAGGTTGCGGATGGCGAATGACGGCACTTCGACCACATGCCTGTTGACTCCGAAAAACAGCGACGGACGGAAGTTTTCCTCTTCCAGCGGCACTTCCTGGGAGTAGTGCCTGCCGCCGATCTGCAGGACTACCGAATCTTTCCGGGCATCGAAAAGGACCCTGACGGGCATCCAGCGGTAGTGGGGGATTGAATCCTTAGGGATTTCGGCGCAGATCGCGCTCCGGAAGCCCTCGTCGTTGAGGCGGATGACCACCTTGGTGCCTCTGCCGTCGTAGGAAAGGTTCCAGAAGTGGGCAGGTTGCTCTTCGTTGCACAGCCTGAAGATGTAGCCGAAGCGCGATGACGGGCGGGTCATCATATCAAAGCTGATTTCCAGGCAGTTACGGAATTGCGGTGTCTTTCCGGAAGCGAAAACTTCCAGCGATGTGCGGCTGTCGATTTCGTAGTTCATGCTGCGGAATTCCAGCCCTTGCGCAAGGATCCGGCCTTCCGGGATGATGAAAATCAAGGCTGAGAGCAGCGATATTATACCTTTTTTCACGTCTTTTTCGTTTACTCCCGCAAGATAGCCATAAATCCTTAAAATAATAGGAAAACGCCGAAAAATAATGATAATTAACAGAAATTTTTTTAAAAATAAGCGCTACTTAATTGTTTTAATAAGCGTGCTCGGGTAAATTTGTGTTCGTAAACAGTATTTCGCAACCCAAACTTAACGATTAGAACCAAGTGAGACATCTGATTGCGTATCTAACGGCAGGAATGCTTTTGCTACTGGCAGCCGCTCCGGGCGTCGTCGCCCAGGCCCAGACAAAGGCGGTTACCTGCGTCGTCTCCGACTCGTCCGGCCCCCTTCCCGGGGTCGTGGTCCGAATCAAGGGGACGGACAGTGCATCGGTCACCGACATCGACGGCAAAGCCGTCATCCAGGGGATCAAGGCTCCGGTCACTCTCGTCGCCAGCATTCTCGGCTACAAGACCGAAGAGGTGCAGGCGGCGCCCGGCCAGGTGGTGCAGGTCTCCCTCAAGGAAGACACCCAGCTCCTTGAAGAAGTCGTGATCATCGGCTACGGCACGGCCAAGAGAAAAGACTATACCGGTTCTGTCGCCTCGGTCCGGCTGGAAAACTCCCCGGTCTCCCTGGCGGTCAACAGCAACGCCCTGGAGTCCCTCAAGGGCAATGTCGCCGGTCTGGACATCGGCGCCACCAACTCCGCCGGCGGCCAGCCTTCAGTCCAGATCCGCGGTCAGAAGTCCATCTCGGGCTCATCGGCCCCGCTAATCGTTCTTGACGGTCTGGTGTTCATGGGCGGCCTCAACGACATCAACCCCGCCGACATCGCCACCATCGACATCCTCAAGGATGCCAGCTCGGCTGCCACCTACGGCTCCCGTTCCGCCAACGGCGTCCTGGTCGTTACCACAAAGAAAGGTACTTCCCGCAAGCCTACGATAACCTTCAACGCCTCCGGAAGCGTCGCTACATGGTCCAACAAGCCCCGCATGAAGCACGGCCAGGCCTACGTCGACGCCATCATGGCCCGCAACAGCCAGCAAAACCTCGGATGGATGTCGGAGCAGGAATACTACAATTATCAGAACGGCATCGAAACCGACTGGCTCGACTTCAGCACCCGGATCGGTTCCAAGCAGGACTACCAGGTCTCGGTCAGCGGCGCAGGCGAAAACATCAACTACTACGTCTCCACCTCCTGGACCGACAACCGCGGCATCGTCAAGGGCGACGACTTCAACCGCTTCAACCTCCTCGGCAAGATCAACACCGACATCACCAAGTGGCTCAATTTCAGCATCGACGCCGCCTTCACCCGCCAGGACTATTCCGGTATGGCCGCCAACATCTCCACGGCCTACTACATCAGCCCCTTCGGCACCCCGTACCGCTATGGCAGCACCACCGACCTGGAAAAATATCCTATGACCCAGTCGGACGGCTACCAGAATCCTCTGTGGCAGGCCGACGAGCGCCTGAGGCAGACCACCGACATCCGCAACAACTACCGCATGCAGGCCAGCGCCCTCATCAAGGTTCCGTGGGTTGAAGGCCTCAGCCTCCGTATCAACTATTCCTACACCGACACGCAGAGGAAGACCACCGACTTTCGCACCGAGGGCTACAACATCAAGGAAGGTAAATACGACGACGCCAGCCGTTACAGCGCCGCCACGCTCCGCAATCTCCTCGCCGGCGCCGGCGGTTCGCGCAAAAACGAAGACACCCATTCGAGGCTGTTCGACGCCATTCTCAACTATTCCCACGCCTTCGGCAAACACGACGTCGACGCTACCCTCGTCGCCACCCGCGACCGCAATAACTACGACGCCGAAGACATGTCGGGCTCCGACTTCACGGCCAACGGCAACACCCTCCTCGGCATCAACGGCCTGGGCAAGGCTTCGATTCAGAAAGTCGGTGGAGACGGTGTCCAGACGGCCAACGTCGGCTACCTCGCCCGCGTCATGTACAACTACGACAGCCGTTATTCTTTCACCGGTTCGGTCCGTCGTGACGGCGCGTCGGTGTTCGGCGTCAATCGCCGCTGGGGCAACTTCTGGTCCCTCGGCGTGGCATGGACCCCGTCCAACGAGGCGTTCTGGACCCCCGAACTGAAGAAAGTCCTGACCGAGTTCAAGATCAAGGCCTCCGGCGGCGTCAACGGCAACCAGACCCTCGCGGCCTACAGCACCCTCTCCCGCGTCATCAACGGCGACAGCGGCGGCATCCGCTACGAATTGGACGGCAGCAATGTCCAGTATGGTATCAGGATCAGTTCCATGGGCAATGCCGACCTTGGCTGGGAAGCCACCACCGCCTACAACTTCGGTATCGAGTCCTCATGGTGGGACGGCCGCATGACCCTCAACATCGATGCCTATTACTCCCAGACCCGCGACCAGATCTTCACCCGTACCATCCCCGTGATGACGGGCTTCGAGTCGGTCCAGTCCACCATGGGTCAGGTCGATAACTTCGGTATCGAGGCCACCGCCAACGCGACCGTAATACGCAAGCGCAACTTCATGTGGACCAGCGGAATGACCTTCTGGCTCAACCGCAACAAGCTCGTCCATCTCTATGGCGACGACGTTGACGGCGACGGCCGCGAAGACGACGACGTGGCCAACAGCCGCTTCATCGGCAAGGGCCTCGGAGCCATCTACGGCTATGTCCAGACGGGCATCACCCAGCTCGACGACCACGACTACGTGGGTGTCTACGGCGGCGTCCCGGGCTATCCGAAATATGCCGACCTCAACGCCGACGGCCAGATCACGGCCAGCGACCGTACCATCCTCGGCTACTCCTCCCCGAACTTCCGCCTGAACTGGAGCAACACCTTCACCTACAAGCAGCTGGAGCTCTATGTCATGATTGCGGGCACCTTCGGCGGCGGCGGATATTACCTGAGGTCCAACCCCAACGCCTTCCGCGTCAGCAACGTAACCGGCTATCCTAATGCTAACCTAATCGATATACCCTGGTGGACTGAAGACAATCCGTCCAACATCTACCCGTCGGCTACATTCACCAGCGACGGCCGCTACCTGGCCCTTCAGGACCGCACCTTCGTGCGCCTTCAGGACGTAACGCTCTCCTACTCGCTCAAGCGCAGCCTGCTCGAGCGCTGGAAAATCTCATCCCTGAGAGTATTCATCTCCGGAAAGAACCTCCTCACCCTCACCGGCTGGGTAGGCGACGATCCCGAGACCGGATCCTCGGTACTTTCATCCACGCTCCCTGTTTCCAAGTCCGTTACCGCAGGTGTCAATTTCAGTTTCTAGAAGCCCTATGAAGAAGTTTGTTACAATACTGGCATTGCTGCTGACCGCTTTTGCGTGTACCAAAATAGATGAGCCGTTCTTCATGAATGACGAGAAGTTCCTTACGGAGAACCCCTTGTATTTCTACACGCCCGACAACGCCTTCTCGTCGCAGGATCAGGTGGAACAGGCGCTCATATCGTGCTACTCCCACTTCCGCAACATGTACGCGATGACCTCCGAGGGACGTGAGATGTTCGTGTTCCGTTGCTACAGCGGCACCGACATGTACGACGTTACGACAATGCGCCACAACTATCAGTTCAACGACTATTCCATCATCACCCCGGAACACAGCGCCTTCAACTATATCTTCCGCTACTGGTACCAGATGATTTCCTATGCCAATTTGGTCCTCCATGCGGCCGATCTGCCTGGCATTACCTGGGATTCCGAGGAAAACTACCGTTATGTCAAGGCCCAGGCCCGTTTCTTCCGCGCGTGGTCCTACCGCAACCTCGGCGAATGCTTCGGCGGCGTGTTCCTTGTCGACAAGATCAGCACTGAGCCGCGCTATGATTTCGAACGCGCCACCCGCGTCGACACCTATAAATTCGCCATCAAGGACCTTGAAGAAAGCCTGGAAGATTTTCCCGAATCGAGCGTCGAGCGAGGCCGTATCGTCAGGGGTGCCGCACAGCACACTCTTGCGCAGCTTTACCTTGACCTCGGCATCGCCCTTGGCGAGGAAGGCCGCGCAGCCGAAGCCAAGACGGCTTATGAAAAGTCGGCCGAATATGCCGAAGGCCTGATCACCGGCGGACGCTATGCCCTGATGAGGGAGCGCTTCGGCACCCGCATGAGCGAAGGCCCCACCTTCTATTATGCCAACCAGTCCTCGATGAAGACCCCCGACCACACCTACGCCAGCGCGGGCGTGATCCTGGAGGGCAACGTCATCTGGGACATGTACCAGACCGGCAATGTCGCCTACCAGGACGGCAACACCGAGGCCATCTGGATAATCCACTGCGACCTGGACTCATATATTGGTCTCGACCGCGGCTCCCGCCTGAACTACTCCCGTTCCTTCTCCCCGTCCATTCGTGAAGCCCTCCCCGGCATCTGTGACGGCCTGATGGAAGACACCGGCGGGCGAGGCGTCACATGGGTCATGCCGACCGAATACGTGCGCAGCATGATCTGGGAAGGAAAATGGGGCGACGGCGACCTCCGCAACAGCGACGTCGTATTCCGCCGCACGCTGATAGGCAACGTCCCCGGCTCCTCTTACTACGGCAGGGTCATTCCCTGGGATGTGATCTACAGGAAGGGCGGCTCGACCTCCGACCAGGAAAAATGCTACACTCAGGCGTTCCCGATTTCCTGCAAGGTCTCCTCGGACATCTATCCTGACGACGCCTATGGCGGCAACAAGAGCTATCTGTTCCGCGACGACTACGTAATCCGTCTGGCCGAAACATATCTGGTTCAGGCCGAAGCCTACATGCGTGCCGGCGACCCCGGCAAGGCGGCCGAGTCCATCAACGCGGTCCGCTCCCGTGCAAAATGCAATTATATGGTCACGGCCGACGACGTGAATCTCGACCTGATTCTCGACGAGCGCGCCCGCGAGCTGATGTACGAGGAAAACCGCTGGTGCACCCTTCTCCGCATGGGCGGCACCGTCGCGGTCGACCGCATCCGCGAATACTCCTACTGGGACTATCCCCGCATGGGCACCATGCCCAACTACAATCTGTGGCCTATCCCGCAGAAAGTCATCGATACCAACAAAGACGTAAAAGTACAACAAAATGAAGGCTGGTACTAATAAGATAATCGCATTCCTGCTTGCCGCTTCGGCCCTCATTTCCTGCAAGCCGGACTACAACATCCCCGACAGCAACGTGTTGCCGGACTTTCCCGACGGCTCCGTACTGTACCTGGACCTTACCCGCTTCCAGAGCACCAACACGTCCGACAAGGTCGCCCTTGCGCAGATGTGGGACGCCATCCACCTGTCCGCATCGCTTCAGGGCATAGTCAATCGCGACAACCCTACGGTCTATATCGACTACGTCATCGCCGACGGCGTCGATGTCGACAAATACTGGTGGGACAAATACTCCCAGGGTGACGGGTGGCTCGCCGGGCGCAACGTCGTCAAGATATACGACCCGGTAAAGGCCTGCGACATGCTCCGCGACAAGATAAAGGGTCTGGTCGTCTACGACCCGAAAGTCGCCGCCACAAGCTGCCTGGCTTCCACCATCGCCGGCGCCGAAGACCTCCTGGCGGTCCGCTACGACACCGCCACCGGCAGCATCTACAACCGCCTCGTCTCGCGCGGATATCCCGTAATCGAATGGCTCGTCAACGCCGACGGCACCTCCAGGTTCGAGTCCAAGCACGACGCCTACGACTGGGTGATCAAAAACTACCTCAAGGCCGGGAAATGCGACCCTGCCTACGGCGCCTACTACATCGACCAGGCCTGGATGGACAACCCCAACGCCTCCACCAAGAACCACCATCTCCTGTCCAACCACGACTACTTCATCAGCCACCGCGCCTTCTTCTTCGACCTCTCGCCATGGGTCGACGAGGTCGCGACCGACAACCCCGAAGGCAAGGTGGGCGAGGACTTCTACCAGATGAAGGACATCCTGCTGGAGATCTACAGGCAAAACGGCAACGGCAACACCTTCTGCCATATCGGCGGCTTCCCTGCATGGCCGTTCAAATACACCAGCTTCAAGAACGTCGGCGGCCGTCACAACGAATTCGAGACGGAGTGGAAATTTGCCGAAATCATCGGCGAATACAATGCCTACAAGGATGCCGACGCCGTGGCCTACGGTGCAATTGCCAACGCCTCGTTCTGGCAGCATCTGCCTCTGAAGGACAAATACACCCAGAAATGGGTCACCCGCGACGAACTCAAGGCCAAGGGTTATCTCAAGGCCGACGGCACGGTCGACCTTTCAAAGCGCTACGTCCTCCTTTATGTCGGCGACTACGACGCAGCCTCCTGGCTCTCCCAGACCGCCAACTGGATATGGGACGACCCTCAGCGCGGCAAGGTCCCCATGATGTGGAGCGTCTCTCCGATCCTGTGCCGCCGCGCGCCCCAGGCCATGCACTACATGTGGACAGGCGCGACGGAAAACGACTATTTCGCCTCCGGCGACAACGGTGCCGGCTACCTTAACCCCGGCAGCCTCGAAGAGCCCCGCGCCATCAGCGGCCTCCCGTCCGGAATCGACCAGTGGGCGGCCCACTGCAAGCCCTGGTACGAGAAATGGGACATCACCGTGACCGGCTTCATCATCGACGGCAATGCCAAGGGCATGTCCAAGGCCGGATTCAAGGCTTATGCGACCTTTAGCCCCAACGGTATAGTCCCGCAGAAGACCCCGACCTATCTTTCCCTCGTCGATGGCATGCCTGTCCTCAAGGCCGGCGGAAGTGCCGGCGCCGACCAGCCGACCGATGCCGCAGGCGTTATCCGCAACGCCACCGCGGGCCACACGAGCGTCCCCTTCTACTGGTTCCGCGCCGTGCTCAAGACCCCGTCCTGGTATGTCATGGTAAAGGAAACGCTCGAGAAGACAAATCCTGAAATAGTCTGGTGCACGGGCCCCGAGTTCTTCGAACTCATGCGTTGCTACCTTGAACAATAAAGACTGATGACACTATGAAAAGAATTTTCCCTATCCTTCTCGCTTTCTCCGTACTCGCCTCCGGGTGCGGCCAGAAAAGTCTGAGCATGGGCTCCAAGATGGTTACGGCCATCACCCTGGACAGCGAGACCGTGGAAGTACGTGTCGGCGAGACATGGCCTCTTAGTGTTTCATTCGAGCCTGCAGGCGCCTCGTCCACTGTTGATTGGCAGACAAGCGACCCTGCCGTCGCCACAATCAACTCCGTCGGAACGGTTCTCGGCGTGAGCGAAGGCACGGCCACGGTGTTCGCCTATTCCAAGAGCAACTTCGATGCGGTGGCGTCCTGTGAAATCACCGTGCTTCCGCCGCCTGAACCGGATGTCCTTGTAACAAGCGTGACCCTGTCGGAGACTAAATTCGAACTGGCCAAAGGCTCGTCCCTGGACCTGTCTCCCTACCTTAAAGTCCTTCCCGACAATGCCACCAACAAAAAGGTCAACTGGACCAGCAGCGACGTCAAGGTGGTTCTCCCCAGCCCGACCGGCCGCGTTTCCGCCATGGGCGCCGGCACCGCCGTCATTCGCGCCACTGCGGCTGATGCCTCCGGATTATATGCCGCATGCACCATTACGGTCCCCGAGCCTGCGGCTCCGACCGGCTGTTGCGAGGGCTGCACCTGCGGTTGCGGCGGCAGCGGCAAGTGTCCGGGTTGCAGCGGCGGCGGCAGCGGCCCCTCGCCCGGCGACGACGATCCGGCGACGGATCCCGACCTGGTTCTGTTCCACGCCTGCGACGACCTTACATTCGTCCATACGGGGCACATGTCCGGTCTGTCGCTCCAGACGCTCGGCCGCCAGCAGGGGAAGGCCTACATCATGCGCACCTGTGGCGGCGATCCGGAAATCTTTATCATCAACCGTCCGACCGCGTCCGACGTCATCGACTCCAAGATTGAAAACTTCTCCAAGGGTCACCTCCTGTTCTGGTTCTTCATCGACAATGCCACCGAGCTCCGCAAACGAGCGGCCATTGACGGCCGTATTGAAATCAGTGACAGCAACGACCCCAACCACGCCCTGGCCTGGAGTTCGAAGACTTATCTGGCCGACAAGGTCTCAGACGGCTGGAACCTTATCGACCTGCCGTTCTCGGAGGGCCGTGACCTGAATCCGTCCCACCGGCTTAACCAGCATGCGACTAAATACTTCCGCATCTACTTCAACGGTTCGGTCTCCTCGGTTGAAATGACCTTCGGTATCGACGCCATCGGTTTCAAGGAAGACAAATAACACTTTTATAACACTTATTAACTTTAACTTTCAAAATTTATGAGAAAACAGATTTTCCTGATGATCGCTGCGGCGGCCCTCTTCCTGACGGGTTGCAACAGCGTCGATCTCTCTCCGCT
>ONKE01000070.1 GCA_900318355.1 uncultured Bacteroidales bacterium | reverse complement strand
CGCCGACATCGCCGTCGCTACCAACAGCGGCCAGATCAAGACCGGTTCCCTGAGCCGTACCGACCGTATCGCGAAGTACAACCGCCTTATGAAGATCGAGATCGAACTCGGTGACGAAGCCCGCTACGGCTACACCAAGCTCCGCTAGTTCGGGAAAACGTTAATGAGCAAGGGACTGACATTGTGGTCGGTCCCTTGTTTTTTGTGCTACCTTGCGGCGTTTTGCCGAGACATGATAAGGCGCTCGAGACGGACTGAAGGACGGTTGCCGGGGTAGAGGAGGAATGGCAGGGTGGCCGGGCTGCTGCCGGAGAGGTCTTCGCGTGAGACGGCGGCGTCTTGCACCGAGATGACGGCGGTGCCGGCAGTTGCCTGGCTCTCAGCTGCTTTGAGGGATGCCGGGATAAACCGGGCGTCAAACAGCGGCTCCAGCGGCCAGCTGCAGAAATTGCCGCCTGCCGGGGAGACAGTCCGGAAGCCCAGGGCTTTGACTTCTTCGGCCAGAAGGTCCGATACCGCGGAGTCGGAGGGCAGGACGAAGGCGACGCGGCCGGCCTCGCCGGACAGATGTGCCTTGAAATCAGCCAGAAACGCCCTCATTGTCGGAATGTAGGCCGGGTCGCCGGGCTGTAAGGTCCGGACCATGTCGGCGGCCTGGTCGAGGTAGCGCAGCGGGCGCCCGAGCCCGTAGCATTTGACGGTGCCGCCAAGGCCGCATTCCTCTGCAAAATCAACCCACCGGTCGAAAATGTCGTAGGAAAAGCGCCATCCGTCGCTGCTTCTGACCCATGATACCATGGAGCCGAAGGCGTCTTCAGCCCGCGCTTCGAAGGGGTCGTAGCAGACAGAAGCGGCTATGGAAGTCTGTCCGATGGAGGCGAGCCGCTCCAGCATCGGCCTCATGGCGATGAAATGCTCCTTGCACCATGGCGTCAGATATTCGGTCTTCCATTCGGCCATGTGGCAGTATCTGGATACGGAGAACGGGTTGAACAGTAAATCGTCCGTCAGGGAATCGGCGCGGAGCGCGGGCATGGTCTTTTCGACCACCCGCAGCGAGAACGGGATGCGGGCAATCACGGTGGCGTGGCTTTGGACTACCAGATGTCCCTTGAAAGTGCCGGAGGCGCCCTCCGGAACTGAGATTTCGAGCCAGAGGGCACGCGTCTGGCGCGGCCCGATGCTCAGCCCCTGCGTCCAGGCGTCAATGCAGTCAGGGATGAGCAAGGAGTCCTTCGCCTCAGAGATGGCGCTCCTCAGAGGGTCGTCGCCAGGCAAACTGCTAAGAAATGCATCGCGTCCGAACATGACGTTGCGGACCCATCCGAGGCTGTAGCGAAGCCCGCTCCCGGAAGGCTCGGCATCCGTTTCGACCCATTCCCTTGCCGGGCCCGGCCGCTCGGGCGTAAAGCCTTTTCCTTCCAGTGAATAGGTAAGGTCTTCCAGAAGGCGGTCTGACCAGACGAGGGCCTGCGCCATGACGCGTTCTCCGCGCCAGGCTTCCAGTTTGAGGCTTTTAGGCAGCGGGCCGTCCGGGACTTTTGTCGTAAGGTAGGTCCGTTCCACCATGCCCCAGGAGGATTTCACGCCGGAAACGCCTGACCATGAGGCCGGATCGCCGGACGGGGACGGCATTTCCCGGTAGGATAGCATCGGGAATTTTTTCTGCATGGTGGGCCATCCGCCCTGGGTGCGGTTTTGGGCTTGAAGCGTCATGCAGCAGGCGAGCGCAAGGACGATGACGGGCAATCTTCTCATTTGTTCATCAGCTTTTTGACGTTGTAGATAAGCTCGGGCACGGCATGGCGGTCGGGAATCGTGTATCGGTCAGGACCATAGGCCATTCGGCGCAGGGGCGCAAGGGCCGCGGAGATGTCGCTGCGGCCTTCCGACAGCAGGATGCGCAGCTTCTCATAGTCCTGAATCCCCTCCACGAGTCGCTCGAAGCGGATGGAAGTCCGGTTGCCGGGATAGAGCATGTAGGATTCGCCCGGATACCATATGTCGTACCGCCCGTCCACAAGCGGGTTGACCCCGGTCCGCGGCCAGTGGATGACGGCCCAGCACAGGAAACCGTCGGCTCCGCGCACGAACATGTTGTAGGAGATGTAGACCTGCTCGATCGGGTCGGAGAAAATGTAGCGGTTGGGATGAATTTCCGGGCAGCAGATGTAGAATGTGCTCTTGAGCCCGGCCTCTCGCCTTTGTTCGATGCGACCCTTGGGGAAATCCTTGTACGAGGCGAGGGAATAGTCGTAGATGTCCCCGTCGATTTCAGGGAGATGCTCGAATCCGGCCAGGGCGAGCTTGAAGACCGGCTCGGCCTTCCTCACGACCTTGATCAGGGCCTGCATCTGGTCCAGCGGGCGTTCGTCCGAGGCGATGGCCGTCTTTTCAAACCAGCCTTTCCCGCGCAGATGGGCCGCGAAATCGTGCAGGAATGCCGTGAACACTTCTTCATATTCGGGGCTGTCGGGAGATGCCTTCAGCAGCGAAAAGTCGCCTGTGCGCTCGTCGTAGTAGCGGAACTGATAGTTCCACGGCGCCATGGAATAGCAGCTTATCTGCTCGCTGATGCCGCAGTCCATCATGAACTGGACATATCGGTCGAAAATGTCGTAGTCCCACTGCCATGTGCCGTCGGCGCGGCGAATCCAGCTGATCATGGAGGAAAAGTTGGCGGCGGTGCCGGTGCCGCTGCCCCAAGGATGGTGCATCATCGTGGCCGTGATGCATTTCTGGCCGGAGCGGGCAAGTCGTTCGGCGTAAGGACGGAGAATAGCCCAATGTGCGTCGCTCCAATATGGAACCCCGGCGAAATCGGCGCAGGTGAAGGGATTAATCCACAGGTCGAGATGGTACGACCAGTCCTTCCAATGCGGGAGCGTCCGAGTGTGGGCCCTGACCGTCAGCGGCAGGCTTGCAATTCGGCGTCCGTCGGAAAACACGGAGAGGATTCCCTTGTAGAGCCCGGCCGGCACGTCGCGGGGAATCGGGCAGCTGATCCAGATGCCGCGCGTCTGTCGCGCCTTGACGGAGTAGACCTTCAGTGCCGGGTCGATGATATCGGCCACCATCGTGGAGTCGAATGCGTCCATCGGCTCGCCCATATACCCTTTGTAGCAGCCGTCCGTCATCGTGTCGTACTTGTCCACCACGACAGGGCGGACAAATCCGGCCTCGCATCCCGCGGCGGGAATGACCGCGTCGCTGCCCCTCAAATCGCTCAGCGAAAATGAGATATCGCCTCCGTCGGCGGTCCAGACCACGGCCTGCGCATAGACGGTCTCTCCGCGCCATCCTGTCAGCGTGAGGGTTTTGTCCTGCCGGGCGGGGACGCCTACGGGTGAGTAGCGGATGTCGGTGCTGCCCCATGCCGCCCGCGTCCCTTTCTCTCCCGCCCATTCGGCAGGGTCGGCCGTCAGGAAACAGTCGCGTTCGGCGTAACTTTGAGCGTGGAGGCCGGCCGAAAGCAGGCATGCCGCAAGGATTAAAGCACGTCTTTTCATAGGAGTGATTCGGTGTCTTTCAATAGTTTATGTGCCTTGTCAAGACGCAGTTCAAAATAGGCCCGCAGGTCCGCCCAGCGGTAGTATGCTCCCCGGACTCGCCTAACCGGGAGGGGGAGGTCGGCGTCGTTGAAAAGGACACGGACGAGGATGTCGTCAGGCCGTTTACCCTGCCAGAACACCAGCTGGAGATTCGATGCCATGGGAATGTTGTTGTAGCGGAAGACGGACTCGACTTCGTAAGGGTCGTCCAATGTGCGGACCCATGGCTCCGCGCCCAGAAGGGAAAGCAGCGAAACAATCTGATAGTCATGGCCGAAGCGCAGCCTTGCGGCGCATCCGCCCTGAAGGTCGGAATCCGCCAGGGAGATGATGTCTTCGAGCAGCGGGGCCATAAGGGCCGGGGCGCGGCCGAAGGAATATTTCTCGGAAGGGCCGGCGATTGCGTAGAACTTCAGGTTGGTGAAGCGCCAGATGGGATAGAGTTCTTCGTCGGACAGCCATCTGAGGCCCTGGAAACCCGGGGCGATGCAGGGACCGTCGGCGCAGACGTTGTAGAAAATCTGGACGATGTCGCGTTTGTCGCCATAGGCCTTGACGTTGAAATCGGTGAACATCCGCCGGAAAAAGGAGACGGTGTCCATCGCGCTGCGCAGCGCCAGATAATCTTCCTTCCACAGCCCCTTCAGGTCGAGATTTCTAAGGTCGAAGGGCTTAACGGAAGGGTTGCCTGGCACGATGCAGTTGAGCACAGGCATGTCGGCCTCATTGGCGGAAGTGTTCACTGCGAGTGTAGGCCTGAGCGTCCGGAGGGTCGTGCAAAAAGCTTTCATCGAGGCGATTACGCGCGGCTTGGTCGTAGATCGTGCATCGATGCGGGCGCCCGTGGCGAAAACCTCCGGATAGCGCCGGACCATTGCCGCGGCAAGCAGCGCCTGCTCCCTTTCCCCGATTGTGGTCAGTTCCCCGGCGTGGCCCTTTATTTCAGATTCGTAAAGCGGCCGGAAAACGTCCCAAAAAGCCCGGCCTTCTTCCGTCAGTGCTCCTGCGTCCTGCGCGTCGGAGAACATGCGCCAGATCAGGGCGTAGCCCTTTTCTGAGGTGTAAAAGCGGCTTCCGTGCCGGCCGTAGTGGCTGATGTAGACGGGTTTGTAACGCTTGGGCAGGGGAGCCGGAGATACCTCATCGAAGGGATAGGTCCGGTAGTTGCCGGCATACAATTCCCGGTGGGCGGCAGCGTATTCCGTCACGGGAGGATAATTGCCGTCCCATGGTTGCGCCGCTGCCGGAACCGCGGCCAGCAGGAGGATAAGAAAGAGATGTCTTTTCATTCCGGCAGAGGGTAAGCGAGAATGTTGCTCCGCCAGCCGTCGCCGCTGCGGAAAGAGAAGAATCCCAGGTAGATACGTCCGTTCCAGACACGGACGCCCTCGTTTTCTACCGAAGCCGCCTCGCTGTCGGAAATGCCCCAAGTCTTCCAGTCGGGACATTCGCGGGCGATGGCGATTTCCTTGCGGTGGAATACGACGTTGCCGGAGAAATCGTATCCGGTCAGAAATGCGCCGGTCTTGCCGCTGCCTTCGCTGAACCATATCCGGTCGCCGTCCACGTCAAAACCCTGCCAGGCGGTGGAGTTGATGCCTTCGGGGTTGTTGCCGCCGGTGTGGGTGCCGATTTCCGCGACGGGCTCCAGGCGGCCGAGATTGTGGACTTTGCAGGTGACTTCGAGGGTGTCGGCCGGGTCGGGCGCGCCTTCTCCGCCGCGAATCCACGGATAGGGGAGCGTCACCTCCTCGAGCGGAGTCGCGAGGGCTTCGCTGAGCCGGTAGATGCGGATGCGGCGCGAACGGTCTTTCGGTATGCCGGCCTCGGTCTCGTCGACGCGGTAGCACGAAAATGCCAGCAGGTCGTTCTTCCGGTCCAGGGCCACGTTGATGTCGCCCACGTGCGGGAACCAGAAATGCTCCAGTTCCTCGGGGCGGAAGGTCTTGCCGGCCTCGTAACGGACCCTGCAGACGGTCTGGGTTTGCCAGTAGCTCTTGCTGCGCACCTTCGAAGCGTAGTTGCCGATCCAGATGTAGGGACCGTCCTTCGCGTCTTCAACCGCCATGCCCGTGGGGTGGCCGGCATAAAGGAGCGTCATCCTCTGTCCGGGGCATGGAGCCGCCACGGAATCCCGGTTGAGCGAGTCCCTGTCTACGCGGAAAATTGAGACGCCATAATAGTCCGGCGGGTCGATCTGGGCGTAATAGGCGTTGCCCCTGCGGTCCATGTCGAACTGCTGGGCGATAACTTTGCGGTTGATATCCAGGATGTTACCTTCCTTCAGTGGGCCGTCGAAGCCTGAAATGTTCTTACCGGGGCTGCATGCCCCGAGAAGAAACAACAGGATGAAACACTTGCGCATCAATACTTTACCTTCAGCCAAGGGGCCTTTTCAGCAGCGAAGCGCATATACTCTATCGGCTTGTCCGTGCAGAGATAGTCCGCACCAAGATAAGCGCCCAGCATCAGGTCTTCCACGTTGTGACCCGGCCACAGGCTGACTCCAAGTCCGGCCTTGTGGGCTTCCTTGACTGCGCGGCGGGACGTCCCGTCCATCGTGGCGCCGACCCGCTTGATTCCCATGGCCTTGCACAGGCGGATGGTCTCGTCGTCAAGTGGACGGCCGGTGATAAGGAGCAGGTCAACCCCGGGGTGTTTCTGCTGGAGATAACGCAGGCCGCGGTAGTCCGAAGACGTGAAGATGAATTCGGCATCTGCGGGCTTTGCCGCCATGACGGCCTTGTAGAGCTTGTCGCAGTAGGGATAGAGCTTCTCGTCGGGATATAGGTCCGGACTGGTCTTGAGCTCGAATTCCACATACAGACCCTTCAGGGGCTTGAGGAATTTGAGGAACTCGTCCAGGGTGATCATCTTGTGGCCGCCCTTGGTGGTGAGGGCCTTGATTTCCTTGAGAGTCTTTTCTTCCAGCACTCCGGTGCCGTTGGTGCAGCGCTCCAGGGTCGCGTCGTGCGCGATGACAAGGACGCCGTCCTTGGTTATGCGGATGTCGGTTTCGAAGCCGCGGTAGCCGGCATCGGCACTGGCCAGGAAGGCCTCCAGAGTGTTTTCATCGAATTCCATCCGGCCTCCGCGGTGGGAGAAAACCCGGATCTCCTGCTCCTGGGCGCCGGCTCCCATGCAGAGGGTCAGCGCCAGGGCGGCGGTAATAAAATGCTTTCTATTCATAGGCGATCAATTCTACTTTTATCCATGACAAATAACAGGCCTGGGTCGCGTCGGCGCGGCCGAAACCGATGCGCTGGCCCTTCTCCAAAACGATTTCCTGAGAGACGGTGTCCCAGACGTTCAGATCCAGTTCGCCTGCGGCTGCGGTGGAGACAGGCTTGTCGGTAATGAGGTATTTGTTTGCGCCCTGGGTCACTTCCTTCGGGAAGACGGCAATGCTAACCGAGGCCTTCTCCTTGTAGTTGCCGGCCGCTTCGAGCGTGATCCTTACGCGCGCTTTCTGCTTGAGGCAGTCCATCGGAGGTGATACCATGTAGCGGCCGTTGTCGCTAAAGCGAAGATATCCCGAGCCGGACGGAACGGCACCGGTGCCGCGCCACTCCGTCAGGCTCGTGCCGGCAAACCATGTCGCGCCGTTGGTGCCCTCGCTGGCCGCCCAGACGCCGTTGAGCAGGTTCATGACGCCGGACTTGACAAGGGAGGAAGTCGCGGTCTGCGGGGTGAACGGCCCTGCCGTGTAGCTGGCCAGGTGGTTGAAGCCGACCAGTTTGCGGGGGAAGTCGCCGCAGCCCCAGACCAGTTCGTCGAAGTCCTGGGCGAGGATGATGTCGCCGGCCTTGGCCTCGGTGGTCATGTAGCCGTTGCGGGCCGTATCGGTAGTGGTGTATTTGGCCACGGAGGAATCTTCGCCGCTGACGATCTTGACCCAGTAGTCGGTGCCGGGCTTGAGCAGAGAGAAGACGTAGCCCGGGCAGGCGCCGTCGAAGAACTTGCCGCTGGAGGCCGCTACGGAGATGGCGTCATAGACGGGCTTAGTGCATTCCGCATCCTCGTAAATACCCCAGGTCCAGGCAGCCGCGAGGTCTTGGGCGATGTTTTCGAAGCCGGAACCGCTCCATCTTACCGCGAGCTGGGTATTGTGGATGAATTCGGCCTTCTGGAAAATCGGGCTTTCGTCCGGGTCCGGGTCCGGATCCGGGTCATCTCCGCCGGGCTCGTCACCGCCCGGAGTGGTGCCTCCGGCTTCCATCGAAACTACCTCAAACTCAACGGAATCAAGGAAGAACTGCTTGGCTGTGGAGCCGAGGTCTTCAGTGCCGATACCGATGCTCTGACCGGGCTCGACGGTGAGGGTGAAGGTGTAGTCGGTCCACTGCTTGGTGAGGGTCTGTTTCTCGCTCTCGAAGACGGGTTTGGCTGCCGGGTTGTTGTAGTCGATGAGCTGGGAGTAGCCGTTTACCGTCGGTGCATCCTTCGGGAACACTGCCGCACGGATGCCGGTGGCGTTGCCGGTGTAGTAGGCCGCGCGGGCTGTCACCTTGACAGTGGCCTTGCCGGTCAGGCAGTTAAGGGCGGGAGATACGAGATAGCCGTTGCGGCTGGAAGCTCCGAACTTGACGACACCGGCCATGGCCATGGTGCCCTGACCGCCGTTGTTGCCGTTGCTCACGATGTAGGCGCGCCATGCGCCAACACGCGTCAGCGAAGCGGACTTCCATACGGTGGCGAACAAGCCCATGTCCTGCTGGTTGTCAACCACGAACCATTCGTTGGCCGGAGTCTCGCCCTCAGGCTGGGCGAATCCCGTGCGGGCGCCGCGCTGAGAGGTGCTGATGCCGGGCAGGTAGTCGATGGGATTGCCGCCCCAGGCGAGCTGGTTGAAGCTTTCACGCAGGATTACGTCGCCTTCCTTGGCGGTTTCGGCCATCGTGATGTTGTTGTCGGCGGCTGTCGTGTATTTGACCAGCGAGGTCAGACCGTCACCGCTGATCTGGACCCAGTAGTCCGTCTCGGGCGCAAGACCCGTGAACAGGTAGCCGGGTTGGTAGAGCGCACCGCTCGCCGTACCGCCTGCGTGGAATACGTAGAGCGGCTTCTTGGACGCGCTTGAGCGGGTGATGGTGCCGCCTTCGTCGAGCTGCCAAGAGTAGATCAGGTCCTTGGCTGCGGCATCGCGGTAGATGGCTATGCGGTAGGCCGGGGCGGCGTCTTCGGTCAGGTCGGTGAAACCGGTGACGGACCATTTTACGCCGATCTGGGCTTCGTTCAGCACGATGGCCTTCTGCTCGATGGCATAGTCGGGACCGTCGTAGACGATGGACTGTACGGCGGACCATTCGGAGGAGGAGATGCCTGCGATGGCGCGCACGCGGACTTCGTAGGTGGCCCCTGCGCTAAGCTTGGATATCGCGCAGCTGCTTTCTCCGGCGCCGATTGCGGAAGTCCACTCGGCGTCACCGGACTTGCGGTATTCGACCTGGTAGGTCTTGGCCATGGGAACGGGATCCCACGATGCGGTGATGGTGCGTCCGGTCACCGAGAGGCTGACCTCCGGGGCGCGGAGCACGATCTCGGTTTCGCCGTAGGAGATGACCTTCACGGCGATGTTGTCCATGTAGAAACGGTTGATGGTTTCCTTTTCCTGACGGCGGTCGGCTCCGAGGCCGATTCGCGTTCCGGGACGGACGTTGGGGATGGTGAACGAGTAGTGGGCCGGAGTGTAACCCGGCTGTATTTCAAATGTTTCCGCCTTGTCGACCGTGCCTCCGGTCACGCTGTAGTCGTCGTTCCTGACGGCGTCGCTGATGAGGTCGATCTTGAAGTTCTTGGTGTGGCGGACATAGCTGTTGAAGGCGTCGAAGGACACCTCGACGGTGGCAGTCTCCGAGAGATTGTCGAGGGCCGGGGTCACTATTTCACCGAAATATGAACCGGCGCCAAGACGGATGTGGCCGGCACGTGCGCAGACAGCTTCGCCGGTCTTGCCGCTGCCGCCGGGGACTTCGGCTTCCGGAAGGTAGCCCCAGTCCTTGAGGCTTGTCGAGGGGATGATTTTCTTGATCGTGGAGAAGAGAACCATCTGCGTGCCGTTGTCGTCGACGAGGAAGTAGCCGTTGGGAGTGGCTTCGCCGACTGGATTGACGCCGGTGGCCTTCTCGAAGGTCGTGAGCGTGCCGCGGGCTTCGCAGGAGTAGCCGGCGCTATAGGTGAATGTGCCGCTGCCCCAGAGCAGTTCGTCGAAGTCTTCGTAAAGGGCGTAGCTGCCTGCGGCGACCTTTTCAGCTCCGACGGTCACCTTCTGTGATGCCTCCGTGGTCGCTTTTGCCTTAGGCGCGGCTACCGGTTTTTCCGGGTCGGTGATGTCGGTCGCGACGAACCAGTAGTCCGTTGCGGGCTCAAGTCCGGTGAACTGGAAAGCCGGGCTGTGATAGTTCTTGATGGAATTGCCCGAGATGAGATATCCGGAGTTGAGGTTGGCCTCGGCGAGGAAATCCCATGAGACTTCCAGGTCGGTGCAGGCTTCGTCCTTGTAGAGGGCTATCCTCCAGTCGTGGCGGTTGTCTTCGGCCCAGTCTTCATAGCCGGTGACCGACCATTCGAATGAAAGCGTACCTGCCGAAGCAGCCTTGCAACGTGCCTGAGGGTCGCTCAGACGGGAGATAGGCGCATCGACAGGACCGGCTCCGACTTCGATCACGGCCGGCTTGCCGTCTTCCGCAAGGACATAGACCCAATCGGAGGAACCGGCGGTGAAATTGGCCCTTATGCGGGCGTAATAACGCTCTCCTGCAGTCAGATCCTTGAAGGAGAATACGTCCAGCTTGCGCGGGGCGAAGACTTTCACCGTCTTGGAAACGGCCGCTTCTTCAGGGGCGGCGCCCACGGATTTTACCAGCTGGACAGTGAATCCCGAGGCTCCGTTGGTAGCGGGGCCGGAGGCGTCGAATTCCAGAGAAATGACGCTTTCGGAAGAGGTGTTTTCATAGTAGCGGACATATTCCGGAGCCGTGACGACTTCCGGGCGGTCGGCATCGGCCGGAGCTGTCTCGGGGGAGCAGGACAGCGCGGCGGCAATTATTGCCAGTGATATCATAGGAAGTGCTTTCATACTCTTAGAAGGTCTTGATCCACTCTAGCATGGCGTTGGGGTAATTCACTGAGGCGGGCGTGGCATGGCCGCCGGTCATCCAGCGTTCTTCGTGGCATTCGGCACCGGCCTCTTTCATGGCTTTGCAGAAGGCTTCGCCGTTGTAGCGCTGGGGCACTACGGTGTCGTCAAGGGCATAGTAGACAAAGGCGCGCGGAGTGTCTTTGGTCACGAGCTTGTCCAGCGACCATGCGTCGACAAGGTATTGTGGACGGGTGTCGCCGAGGAACTGGTAGCATGAGCCTTCATGGCTGCGGCTTATGTCCATGCTGATGACGGGGTAGAGCAGGATCTGGAAGTCCACCTTGTCCTTGTGGTAGGCGGCGGTGGCTCCGGCGAGGTGGCCTCCCGCGGAACGGCCGCAAGTGCCGACTTTGGTGTAACCGCCCCACTGCGAGGCGTTTGCTCGCAAAATATCGACGGCGTCTTCAGCGTCCTGGGTGGGAAGGTCGTAGCGTCCGCGGATCGGGTCGAGGGGAAGGGTGTAATGCAGGTAAGCGCAAGTCATGCCGTGTCCCTCGAATACGCCCGGCTCAGTGGTGGTACCTTGGCCGGACAGCGAGCTGTAGCCGCCGCCGGGGCAGAAGACGCAGGCCTTGTCGTTGTCGCCGTCTGCGTGCCATACTTCCATCCATGCGTCTTTATGCGTGAGATGAACGACAGGGTGGCCGGCGTCGCTTGTCGTATAGGTCGGGAAGACCAGGTAGCGCACGTCGTGACTGGCGATGTTCCCGTCGGTGGATAATGTCACGGGAAGGACGAAGGCGGCGGAACTATTTTCTGCCTTGATGCGTGCCAAGTCGGCCTTGAGAGTAAGCGTGACGGTGCTTTCACCCTTTTTCATCACTGCGCTTTCACAGGACCAGATGCTCTGCGGGGCCGCCTTTGCGACGGCGTCATACTTGGTGTTGAAAAGGTTGAGGTATTCGCCGTCGTTTTCGGGGACGGTGAGGCTGACCGTAAGGTCTTCCGCCACCGGGCCGGAGTTTCTTACGACGAGGTCGATTTCGCTGCCGGCGACCAGGATGCGGGGCTTCCCGGCTTCGAAGCCAAGGGAATAGACCGCGGGGACCGGATCCGGCTCGGCCGGGGCCAGGCTGCCGCTGCATGCGGCAACCATAGCCGTAAGAATCGGAATCAAACAGGCTTTCTTGTTCATGGTTATTTGCTTGCAAGATTATACTTGAATACGTTGGCGCGTGGTGAGGTCTGTCCCTGATAGCCGGTTGAGGCGAAGCCGAGATAGAGGTTGCCGTTCCACGCCTTGACACCTTCGGATTCCATGCCTCCGGTGGTCGTGATGCCGAATCCCTTGAGGGCGGCGGGCTCGGAGAGCAGACGGACGTAGGCGCGTTTTTCGTAGATTGCGCCGGTCATGTCGAAGACCGTCAGAGCGCAGACCGAACCGCCCATTATGGACCCGGCCGTGCCTTCGACGAAGTAGACCAGGCCGTTGTCGTAGTCGAATCCCTGCCAGGCGTAGTAGTTGACGTCTTCGGGCTTGCTGATTACGGTGCTGATGCCCATTTCGGCCAGCGGCTTGACCTTGGTCATGTCGTGGGCCTTGATCGTGGGCGCGACGGTCTCTTCACTGATGTCGGGGGCGCCGTCGCCTCCGCGGACGTATTCCTTGAGGGTGATGTCTTCAAGGGGCGTTTTCATCGCCTCGCTGAGGCTGTAGGTGAATACGCGGCGGGTCTGGCCGAGATGCTTTGAGTTGTGGTAGGTGACGCAGAGGATGTCGTTTGCCTGGTCTATGGCGACGTTGATGTCTCCGCTGTGTCCGAACCAGAAATGCTCAACTTCCGGGTCGCCTGGGAATACGCTCTTGCCGGGCTCCCACTTGATGCGTGCCACGGTCTGGGCATTCCAGTATTGCTTGTAGTACTGTTGGGTGGCCGAGGTGTATTTTCCGGAGAATTCCGGCACCCAGAGATAGGTCCCGTCTTCCGCGTCCTCGACGCTGCATCCGGTGGGGTGGCCCTGGTACCAGAGGCGCATCCAGCCTTCGTTGTCGGAAGATCCGGTTTTGGACGGACGTACCTTCGTGACGAGGGTCTCGTAGAATGCCGGATTGACGCCGACCTGGAAGTAATATATGCTGCCGTCCTTGTCGATGTCGAACTGCTGCATGCCGGAAGAAGCGGCAAGCTGGCGGCCGAGGTCGTAGATCTGGTCGGCGGAGAACGAGCCGTCAATGCCCGTGGAGGTCTCGCCGTCACGGGAGATGATCCGTATGGAGGCGGATTTGTCGCCGTATGAGGCCGAGATGACGGCTTCGCCCTTTGCGGTGGTAAGGAGGATACCGCTGGTTATCGTGGCGATTTTCGGGTCGGAAGTCGTCCACTGGATGCGCGTGCTTTCCACCTCGACGGAGTCTTTGCCGCTGACTCCATAGGCTGTCAGCTGATAGTATTTGCCTATCTGGACGGCCATGTGGTCTTTGGCGAAAGCCAGTTTGTCGCCCTGGACGACAGGCGCTTCCTGCTGGCAGGCTGCGGCGCCCAGCAGTATGGTTGAGATGATGAGTAGATACCGTTTCATAAGCTTCTATTCATACGATTTGACTTTTATGCACAGGTCGTCGAGCAGCATGCGGATGTATTTGCCGTTGCGCTTGTATTGGTTGCTGCCTATGGCGATGCGGTCGCCGGGCTTTACGCCGGGAACCGTGACAACGTAGTCTTTCATGGTCTGGCCTTCTTCCATCTGCTCCTGAACGACGGGGATGCGTCCGGAATCCTGGACGATGACCTGGTGGTTGGAGTCGGAAAGGGTGGCGCCGCGGATGATTTCCACGATGTAGTCGCGCAGGTCGGCCTTCATCATAGGCATGGCCTTGAAGGATATCTCAAGCGTGGCTTCGCCGCTGAGGCACTCCAGAGGAGCGGTCACGATTTCCGCGCAGCCGCTGCCGGTGCCGAGCTTGAGGTGGCCGCACTGCGTGCAGAGTCGTGCCACTGCATCGGCCTCGCATATCCATCCCCAGTTGGCGAGACGGGTGGAAGCGAGGGGAGTCATCAGGTTGTTGAACATGGGGATGTCCTGGCCGATGGCAACCAGGTAATAGCTCATTACGGTGGCTCCGGCGACCGGATTTTCACCTGTAGCCTTGAGGAAGCTTGGCGCGTTGGAACGCTGCTGGGACGAATAGCCCGCTGCGTTTTCCTCGTCCATGTAGGAACCTGCCCAGGCGAGCTCGCTGAAGTCCTCGAACATGATGATGTCGCCCGCAGAGGCCGTCTCCGTTTTGAGAGGAACGACCTGGGAGGGGAGCGTGCGCGCCTCTACAGGCTCGCTGACGAGGATCGCCTCCGCTTCCGTCATGTCGGTGACCTTGAACCAGTAGGGAGTGTCGGGGTCGAGGCCTCCGAAGATGAAACGGGGCGGATTGGCCGCAGTGTATTTGATGTTGCCGCCGGGCTTTATTATCCACGACAGCTCGAGGTCGGTGCAGGCCGCGTCTTTGTAGAGCGCGATGCTGTAGGTGCCTTGCGAGTCGGTGTCGAGGTCTTTGTAGTCGGTGCTGGACCATGAGAAGGAGAGCGTCGAGGACGTTGCCTTCACAAGGCTGCCGGAGGCTTTCGTAATGGTGGAGATAGGCCCGTCGTAAATACCTGTGCCCACGCGGATTACTGCTGTTGCGGAAGGGTCGTCCTCACGCATCAGGTAGCTCCACTCCGACATGCGGGCACCGGGATAGTTGGCCCTTCCGCGCACGTACCAGTGGCCGTTGGTGGAAAGACCGGAGAAGACCGTGTAGCCGGGCGACCTGACTTCCGAGGCGACGAAAGTCTTGGACTGTTCCGCCTGGTAGACGTTGCCGGCGTTGGCGTCGAGTTTCTTGACCAGCTGGATGGTGAATGAGACCGCACCTTGCGAGAGGGCGGCGCGATAGTCCCAATAGACGGCTATGCTGGTCGCCGACGAATTGTCTTCGTCGTATGTGAGAGAAATGCATCCGGGGAGACTTGGCTCCGTTCCGAAGTGCTCTTGCTTGGTGCATGCTGACAGCATTGCCAGGAAAAGCAACAGAGCAGCCGGGAGAAATCCGGAAAACTTGTGTTTCATATTCGGAAATTGGTAAATGGGTCCTTGTCTTTGCTTGTTTATGAGGATCCACGTCTGCGAGAAGCGTGCGGGCAGACTTTCCGGTTTTTGACAATGCAAGTTAGGAATTTTCTACCTTATTTCCAAATGTCCGCGGAATAATAATCAAGAATGAAAGTCATTCATTCAGGCGTGCTTTCCATGACTGTTCCCGCCATGCGGAAGGGGTCATTCCGGTGAGCCTTTTGAAGACCGTGGAGAAGTAGTCCTTGTTGTCGAAACCGACGTCGAAGGCTATTTCCTTGATGGGCTGGCTGGAAGAGGCCAGCCGTTCCTTGGCCCTTGAGATGCGCTCATCCATGATGTAACAGGCCGGAGAAACACCCACCTCCTGCTTGAAGAGTTTCCTGAAACGCGAGTAGCTCATGAAAAGTGCGTCGGCGACGTCCTCGCCCTTGACATCCCTGAAGTGGTCCTTGATGTAGGCTTGGGCGGCCGCCATTTTCCGTGCGCTCTCGCTCTGGGGCTCGTCAATTCCGTCCATCAGTTCCTGTAGCTGCCCCACGATGTCGGCCAGTTCCTCGCGGAAGACCGTCGACTGCCGGGGAGCGATGCGCAGGGCTTTGGACATCAGCACGGTGATGGCTTCAGGCCTGGATTGAAGTAACGAAATTTCCATTTTTCAAAATACACTTGCCTAAAATTGAGAAAACTGGAAAAGCAGACCTTACGGCTTCTGAGGCCCGTCTTCGTGGATGTAGCCGTCGTCCTTTATGTTCCATAAAGCTGCGACGAGCACGCCTCCGACGATGGCGAAGCCGGCCATAAGTATGAAGAGATGATCCCAACCGAAACGGTCGGAGAAGGCGCCGAGCCCGGCTCCGGTAATCACGACGGAACCGTAGCTCATCAGTCCGATCAGGCCGCCGGCCGACGCTGCCGCTTTCTTGGTGGCGTGTTTGCAGGCGGTGACGTTTATCAGGGCCTGAGGCCCGTAGAGGAAGAATCCGGCAAGGGCGAGAAGGCCCAGTACCAGATACGGTGATGCGTTTTCGGGAAGAAGTTGCAGGGCTACGAGGCAGGCGGCGACGAGGAACATGTCCACTGCCACCACGCGATGGCTCTTGCCTCCGAAGAAGCGGTCGGAAATCCAGCCGGTAAACAGCATCCCGGCGCAGCCTGCGACTTCGAATATGCCTATGGTCCAGCCGGAGAGTTCGGGGGAGAGCGGCACGCTCATCTTGCCCAGGAAGGTCGGTCCCCAGTCCAGCACGGCGAAACGGACCACGTAGACGAACAGGTCGGCGATGGCCAGGACCCAGATGACCGGGTTGAGGAACACCTTTTTGCGGACGTAGGCCCGGTAGGCGGCGGAAGATGTGTCTTCATCGATTTCGGTCTTGGTGCCGGGAAGTTCCTCCAGGCCTACCGATGTCGGGGTGTCGCGCAGGGTGAAGATGATGAAGAAGACCCCGGCCGCGGCGATGATGCCCGGAATCCAGAAACACAGCCGCCAGTCGCCCGTCTTGCCGATGATGTAGCCGCAGAGGACGGCCAGCACGCCGGCGCCGATGGAGTGGGACGTGTTCCAGATGGCCGTCTTGGTGGCCAGCTCCTTGGGCGGGACCCAGTGGACGAGCAGTCGGTTGCACGGCGGGAAGCCGCAGCCCTGGAAGATGTTGTTGAGGATCAGCAGGACGGCCATTATCGTCACCATGGCTCCGATAAAGTCCGGCCCCGAGGTCGCTCCGGTTATCCATGTGCTCAGGTGGTCGCTCCAGCCGAAAAGGAAATTCAGCAGGACGCAGACGCTCAGGCCGATGACCATGTGCCACCTCGCGTTGAAGCGGTCCGCGATGAATCCGTTGAGGAATTTCGATACTCCGTAGATGATGCCGACCAGGGACAGGATGATACCGAAATTAGTGTTGGATATGCCGTATTGCTCGTTCAGGACTGGCATGGCGAACGAGAAATTCTTCCGCACGAAATAGAACATCGAGTATCCTATCATCGAGCAGAGAATCACTCGCCACTGCCAGTATGAGAAGCTATGACGGGTCTTCGTGGCCATTAGCGGAACTGTTCAAAGGTGAATTCTTCCCAAGGAAGGTCGGCGTCGGCCATGCCCTTGTCGAGGATGTCGGCGATGTGCATCAGAAGGGGGAAGTTCTTTTCCTGCAGCAGGCCGAGGGCGGCCTTGCGGCGGACTGCCTGTCCCATGACGCGGGTGATGACGAGGGATTCGAGGGTGATGCCGGCGAGAGCTTCGGTCACCTGGTCATAGTTGAGACCCTTGCCCATGAGGACGCCGCAGCGGCGGGTGCGGCCGCTGAAAATGGTCACGTACAGGTCGCCGAGGCCGATGGCTTCCGACTCGAAGGTGCCGCCCTGCATCTGCATGAGGGCGTGGGTTTCGCGGACGGCCTGGGTGAACGTGCCCGCCTGGGAGTTGTAGTGCTGGGGCTCGTCTTCGCCGTGCCAGCGGATGTTGAGGCCCACGGCCAGCGTGACGGCCATCGCATAGGCGTTTTTAAGCGCCACGGCGCTCTCAAGTCCGATGACGTCGTCGGTCAGTGAGATGTGGTAGTAGGAGGTCTGCATGGCCTCTTTCATCATGCGGAGTTGCGCAGGATCCTTGCCGCAGAATCCGACTTCGGACGGGTCGTGGAAGACCAGTTCGTAGGATGTGCAAGGACCGCCGATGGCGTTGATCGTCCGGTGGATGCCGACTTTTTCAAGTTCGCTCTCCCAGTAGCCCGGATAGGAAATCAGGGTGCCGTCGGGAAGGCCCATGAGGCCCTTTGTCACCGTGATGACGGGCATCTTCGGGTCGAGGTTCATGAGGATTTCCTTGAGGAACCATTCGACGCCGAACGACGATACGCCGCCGATGACGAAATCGGCTCCCTGGACGGCCTTTTTCCAGTCCTTGAAATAGTGGAAGGAGACGTTTTCCGGGAAGGGACGGCAGAATTTCTCGTGTTTGCGGGTTTTGATGTAACCATCGATTATTTCGTCGTCAAGACACGTGCCCACAATTCTTACTTCGTGTCCGTTTTCAGCAGCCGGAAAGGCGAGGGCGGAGCCCATCATACCGGCTCCAATGATAGTTATTGTGCGTTTCATAAGTTGTTTTTCTGTGCGTGCGCGTGCACGCAACTGCAAAGATAATATAATTCGATAAAAAATACCTACATTTGTAAAAAATATTTCGAAAATTTTTCGTCTCCCTCTGCAAACGACTATAATGAAAGCAGATAATTCCGTCCCGACCGTATTCGATGTGGCAAGGGAAGCCGGCGTTTCCCGGGGAACGGTCGACCGTGTCATCCACAACCGCGGCCGTGTTTCCGAAGATGCAGTAAGCCGCGTCAAGGATGCCATCGCCCGGCTCGGATACACGGTCAATCCCAATGCCATGCTTCTGGCCTCGCGCAAGGCCTACACCATCGCATGCCTGATTCCCCAGTTCCGCCCGGGGGAGTACTGGTCCCTTATCAGCAAGGGCCTTCAGGAAGGTGCGAAGAGTTTGCAGGGCTACAATGTTTCCGTTCAGCTATACCTCTACAATTCCACGGACATCGATTCCTTCAGGGTCCAGAGCGCCCGCGTGCTGGAAGACCGTCCGTCGGGGGTTATCCTCAATGCCGTTTTCCGCGAGGCCGTGACCGCCTTTTCCGAAGTGCTCGACGGGGCCGGCATTCCATATGCCTTTATAGATAATAAGGTAGACGGGCTTGGAAATGTGCTTTACTATGGCATCGACCCGTACCGGAGCGGCTATCTGGGAGCGTATCTGCTGACGCTCAAGGGCGATGTCCGCGACGTTGCGCTGATCCGTATCACGCGTGACAAAGGCAGCCATGCCGACCCGAACGGCCCGCGCCGTGAGGGCTTCATGGACTTTATCGGCGAGCATTTTCCCGATTGCACCATCCACACCGTCTTTATCCGTCCCGACAGTCCTGCCGATATCCTGTCCACGCTGGAACATTTCTTCGGCACGCATCCCGAGGTGCGTCATCTGGCCATGACCAACTCCCGCGTCCACCTTCTCAGCGAATACCTCCGTCTCCACCCTTCCGAAGACCGTATCACCATAGGGTTTGACGATTTGGAGAAGAACATGGAGGCGCTCCGTGCCGGCTACATCGACTTTCTGGTCACTCACCATATCGAGCAGCAGGCACGTCTTGCAATCACGTCATTTTCAGAAGTTCTCGTGTGGAAACGCAAGCCGGTGCGCCGCAACTGCTACGTCCACCTGGACATCCTCAACCGCTACAACCTCGACGACTACAACGACTGACCCGTTTCTGCCCGGTAGCTTTGCGGCAGGGGAGGGCAGGTATGTCCGCCATAGCCTTTTAAAACGCCCTCGGCCTGTTTTTGGGCGTGATAGATGCCGATTAACTCGCGATAGGCTTCGTCGAGTGTTTCGCTATGAAGCTGCCGGTGCGCGTAAAGCTCCTTGTCGATGATTGCGCGCAGCATTATCACGCGCCAGCGCCAGCAGGAGCGCATGGAAGGCAGGATATCCCCGTCCATTTTCTCCGCCAGGGCGAGCATGTCGGCGGACAGCGTTTTCCTGCGCTCCAATTCGTCCTCCGGCCCGTTCTGGATGTAACTGGCTACGAAATAGTCGTTTTCTGTCCCTTCCACGTAGGTTTCGTGGGTTTCTTCCATCAGATGGACAAGCCTGACGAAGTCCTTTGGATCCGTGCCCGGCAGTTCGAAGGCCGCATATTCTTCCAGCAGGTCGTCGGCGTGGTGTGAGGGATTGATATACAACCCGTTGACCACGAATTTATTGATATCCTCGAAAATGCCTTCGGAGTAGAGCTGGCAACCGCCTGAAACCGGCTCGGCTTGTCGGAACAGCCTCTCGTGGCGCTGCGGCGTGGCGATGGCGCCGAAACTGCCCCAGGGATAGCGTCCCCACATTGTGATTTCCGGAAAGGTGATGACCGGCGTATCGTTCGGAACAGGATGCTCCAGAACATATTCAGGGAAATCTCCGTGCGCATCCACGATCAGGCAACTTACCCAGGGATTCTGCTCCAGCCAGGGGTAAAAACCCTCCCAATCCGCCTGGTCGAAGCACCAGGTGGAAACCATGTGCATGCATCCCGGGAAAGCCGCTTCGTTGAGATGGCGGTATTGCCCGATCATTTTCGGATATCCCTTGCCGCCCCAGGGACTGCATTCCGGGCAGCCGCACCCGCCTTCGTCGTAGGGCCAGTATTCCAGCCCTGTGACCGGAATGTCCCGGAGTTGTTCCAGGGCTTCTTTCCGCAGCGTGAGCAGATAATCCATCGCTCCTGGTTTCTCCGGGCAGACGTTGTAGTCGTTCCCGCCCCTTCGCCAATCGGTGTTCAGGGTTGCGCGAAAGCGTTCCGGCATATTCTTAGGGGCGATATTCCCGCCTGAAGAGCAAGTGAGGTCCATATCCAGCCGGCGCACCCGTGCTGCTAGGGCGCGGGTGTTATCGGCGAAAAAGGCGAGGTCCTCAGCGGTGGCGTGGGCTGCGTCGACATTCGGATATGAGAGGATGGAATGGATGGCATTCATGCCCCGAAGGGCCATGTCGTCGGTGTATCGGAGCAGGTCTTCGGCCGGCGCCCGGTGGTACCAGGTGTCGTAATGGCGCCCGAAATAGACTTCGCGGAAACTTTTCTTCGGGGCGAATTCCAGCTGCCCGTCCTGAAGGGAGAAGGAGTGTTCTCCATAGCGGATTGTCCGCAGTAAGACCCCGGTCCCGGCGATTACGGCACGCAGCCGTGCGCCGCGGATAACGGCCTTCCCCCGTCGGATGCTGATTCGCGCCTGTTCTCCGCTCAGGGTGGAGTCGATGCAGAAGCTGACGTGCAGTGTACGTCCGGCACTTGCAGGAGTACGTTCTTCAATGCGGGACTTCAGCAGATCCGCCACGAAAGCCTGTTCTTCGGCAAGAAGGGACGTGTCCGCTTCGACCCGGTTGTAATTGACCGGGCCGGAGCAACACGCCGTCAGGACGGCGGCGAGGACAATCAGGGCCCTTTTCATTCGATGAAGGTGGTTCCGGACTCAGTTGCCTTATTGTCTCCGTTTATGTAAGCGACCGCCATGGCTTTTGTCGGTGTTTTGCCATTGGTGAGTCCGGTCTTGTACACAATGTTGTCCTTTATGGAGGCTACGCAGGCGACGCCCACGATAGCTCCGGCATAGTTGTTCGTTTGAGTGTTGATATTACCTTTGTTCGTGCAATTGGCAATATTCGCATAAGACCATCCTGCAATGCCGCCTGCACCAAGACCGGTGTTTGCCCTTGTCAGTGAAATCGCATTTACTGTTCCTTCGTTATTGCATTTTTCCACTGTGTGGTCTCCATAATTCGATGTGCATGGAGCTTTTGTGCTTCCGTTGGGTAAGTAGCCGATAATTCCTCCTGCGTAGCAGTTGCCGTTTTCGCTGGCCTGGTTGTCTGATGTTATCTTACCGGTGTTGGTGCAACCGGAAATCACATCGAACGTGTTGGCGCGTCCGACGATGCCGCCGGCCTGTGTATAACCGCCGTTTCGTTTCGTCTGGCAATAGACCTCGCCGGAGTTGACGGCATTTGTGATGGTGTGGTTGGCACCTCCGTCGGTGAATCCGACAATGCCGCCGAAGGCGACCCAGGCGCTGGTCTCGGCTCCCTTGTAGTCTGTCCAGATTTTGCCGGAGTTTGTGCTGTGATTGCCAGCTTTATCGTCCTGGATGGCGTTTACGGCCTCGCACATGCGACCGGCGATGCCACCGGCACGGATTGATCCGGAAATGCCCGTGGCGTAGACGTCGCCCTCATTGCGACAGGCGGAAACAGTGGTGGTGCGCTGGCTGCCGATGATGCCGGCAAGGTCGGTAGTGCAACTGATTGCCGAGCCTGATTCTACAGAAATCTCGCCCTTGTTGAGGCAGGATGCGACTGTGAGGGCATAGCAGTGGCCGCATATGCCGCCTACGCTGTAAGTCCCGCCTGCTACGAACCCTCCGGCCATTTTCACCGCACCGTGGTTTTCTGCGTAAGCGATTGAGACCTTGCTGGGTTCAGCAGTCGTATGATGAGTGTAGGCTATGATGCCGCCAAGGCAGCTTCCGCTGGTAACCGCGGAGGCATTTGACGAAATTGATACGGCGCCGCGGTTGATGCATTTCTGGCCGATGATCAGGTCGACGTTGTTGACTCCGTAGCCGATAAGGCCGCCGACATACTGCATGCCTGATTTGCTGTCAGAAGTGACGTTGCCCTTGTTTTCGACATTGTTCAGAGTGGCGGTAGCCATGCTGCCGGCAATTCCTCCGATTTTCAGCGGGCCGCCGGTTGCACCAACAGTAACGTTGCCTTCGTTGGTGACCTGGTTCATCGTGGCCTGGTTATGGTAGCCGACGATTCCGCCGAAGAAGACGTCATCGGTGAAGGCAGCGGCATCGGTTGTCTGGATCAGCACTTCGCCGTAGTTGGTGCAGTTTTCAATTGTAACATCCTTGTTGGAACGGCCATAGAGGCCGCCGATGGAGGATTTGTTTGCGCAGCCTTCTACGGTTATTTTACCATAACTCTTGCAGCCGGAAAGGTTGACACCGGACTTGCTGTCGTCCATGGCGCCGAGGATGCCGCCGGCGTAGACGATGCCGGAATAACCCGAGGCGATGGTGATGGGAACGAAACTTACGATGTTTTTCCAAGTGCGGGGAACAACGGGATCCGGAGTGCCGCTGTTGCCGATGATACCGGCGCGCAGCGAAGTATTGGCGGCTTCGACCGTAAGTCTGCTGGTGCCGTCGTAGGAGGTGCCGTTCTGCGAGCCGAAGACCACGTTGGAGATGTTGCCTTTCAAGGTGCCGATGAAGCCGGGGTAGGATGCTTCTCCGCGGACAATCTGAATGTTGTAGAGCTTGTGTCCGAAGCCGTAGAAGTTGTTGTCGAAGTCGACGGGAGTCCAGTCTCCGCCCATAGCCTCATTTACGTCGATGTCGGCCAGCAGCAGGGCGTTCATGCCAGTGCGGACGGCGTCATCGTCGTCGTGCCATGCTTTCAGGTCGCTGCTGCTGCGTATGGCAAAGCCGGTAGGGAACTCGGTCGAGGCACCGGCGTCATTGCCGCTGTTCCTGGCGAGAACAACCTCGCTTCCGGTCTGGCGGAAGCCGGCGGACTGAGTCTTGTCAAGCAGGATGGTGAGGCCTTTGGTTAGAGTTACGTCAGGTGCCGTGGCAATGAAGTAGGTCCCTTGAGGGAAAACGCCGCTCTCATGCGAAAGCGTGATCTCACTAGCCGGGCCGGAAACGGTTGCGGAAGGTGTCGTGCCCACGGTGATGGCGACCGGGCCGGCGATTGCTTCTCCGGCGGTTGCGGAAAGGGTTATGCCCTTCACGTTGTCTTCGTCAATGGTTATGCTGACAAGGCTGAAAGCGTTCTTGAAAGCGAGCGTCTCTCCGCTTGCTTTGGCGACAGTGACCAGCGCTGCCGGGTCGACAACACCGTCCGTCGGGACGGTCTGTGCCACAGGAATGACTGTAGAAATGACGTTGCCGTTGATGCTTGCGGCGTCGTTGGCAGGGTAAACTGCATACGGGTCGGTTGTTCCTTCGGGTAGACTGACAGTGAAGGATGCTTCCTCGCCTCCGTTTGTCAAAGGCTCGGAAGCATAGGGCTTGGAGTCGGAGCCGAACACGGTAATTGCGTCGTCTTCGGTCCAGTTGACGTTCGCGCCGTTTATGGTTGTCTTGGTATCTTCGCCCGCGGCCGAGAAGGTCATCGGAACGAGTTTCGCCCCGGCCGGAATTTCTTCGTGGGGAGTCGGAGCATCGATTTCTACCTGACAGGCCACTACGGCAACTGCCATGGCCAGAGTGATGATTTTGCTTGTTTTCATGGCGTTATCGTTTTGGCGTTAGTCCTCCCAGAGGATTTGGTCGAATACTGATTTCTCCAGCTGCTCGTTCTGTGACTTGTAGTCGTTGCTTCCGCAAACGGGACGAAGCGGCAGGAGTTTACTCTGCTGGCATTCGGGGCAGATGTACGTCCTATTGGTCTTTTCCATATCAGTTTTGTGTTTGATTCTATTTTGGGTGCACGTGCACGCATATTTACAAAATTAGTAATTTGCAGATGTCCATGATACCCCCAAAACAAGAATGCTCAAAAATGAAAGCCGTTCAGCCAAAATTCCAAGAATCTGTTTTGCTCACCCCCTTTTCGCGGCGCCAAGTGATGTGACCCCAAAAAGTTGGACACAACAAGGAGTCCAACATGAAGAAAAAATTTGAAAAAAGGCGTCAAATTCTCGAACTATTTG
>ONKE01000073.1 GCA_900318355.1 uncultured Bacteroidales bacterium | reverse complement strand
CCCCTGGAGGCTATCCCTTCCTCCGTCCTCACATTAATACATAAAAAAGAGAGTGACCTATGTCAACTTGACTTTTTGGTCACCCTCTACAAAAAAGAGAAGAGTTTCGCGAAGCTAAATGAACTGCGGCAAGAAGGTGCTGAAAATCAACACGAAAAGACCGCAGACAAGGACTGCGATGGTCTTGCGCGAGCAACCTTTCCACTCTTTGAGGATAATGCCCCAGACATTGGAAAAGACGACATTCAGAGCCATCAGGATGCAGAATGCCAACGTGTCGAGGGTGCCGCCCGCTTCGAAGAAGCTGCGTCCGAGCGAAAGGCCGAAGAACTGGCTGTACCAGAGGAGGCCGGCGAGGGCGCAGAAGAAAATGTTGTTGCCCCAGACATTACCCTTGGCGTAGTCGCCCCAGGTTTTGTTTTTGGCATTTTGCCAGAGGCAGTAGCAGGCATTGGTCAGGAAGCCGCCGAAGGTCACGAGCATCGTGGCCGGAAGCGAGGCGAACAAGGGCTTGGTGCCGGCCAGATGGAGGTCGGCGCCGAATGTGAGACCAACGTTGAAGCAGCCGCTCATGACACCCGAAAGAAGGGCGATGAGCAGTCCCTTGGGGAAGTTGAAGTCCTTGACAGCCTTCTTCTTTTCCTCTTCCGGGAGCGACGCGGCCTTCATGCCGCCGGCAACGCCGATAATCGCAATGCCGACAAGGGTCACGACAACTCCGATGATGACGGAAGCCGTCAGCGACTGGAGGGCGCCCATCTCAGGGAAGAATGCATTCAGGAGAACCGGACCGAGGATGGTGCCGAGGGCCGCGCAGGTACCGAGAGCGATGCTCTGGCCAAGTGCGACACCAAGATAGCGCATGCTCAGGCCGAAGGTCAGGCCGCCGATGCCCCAAAGGGCGCCGAAGAGGATGGTCAGCCAAGTGGATTTGGCGTTGGAACCCATCAGGGCCAGCAGGTCGCCGAAAGATGAACCGGCCGGCACCGAAAGGAGGCTGCCAATGAGGGGGAAGAGGAGCCAGGCGAAAACGCCCTGGACGAGCCAGTAGCTCTCCCAGCTCCACTCCTTCACCTTATTGATGGGAACATAACTGCTGGACTGGCAGAATGCCCCCACTGCTATTATCAGCAGTCCGATAATGACACCCATACGCCTTATTTACGCTTAGACGTGACGTCCTTTTCGTACTTCTGGATTTCGGAGATGAACTCCTCGCCCACTGCGACGCCGTTCTTGTAGTTGAAGTAGTCGAAGACAGCGCCGAACGGGAGGGTCTTGGCCTCTTCCAGAAGGGCGAGACGCTCGAAGCCCTGACCGTTCTCTTCGTATTTGCGAAGCAGGGCGAGGGGCTCCAGGAGGGCGCTGAGAACGCATTTCTGGGTGGCGCGCGTACCGATCACGTATGCACCGATACGGTTGATGGAAGCATCGAAATAGTCCAGACCGATATGGGCGCGGTCGAGGGCGTCGGCGCGGACAATCTCCTTGAACAGGTCGAGGGTCTGGTCGTTCATGATGGTCACGTGGTCGGAATCCCAGCGGACGGGACGGCTGACGTGGAGCATGAGCTCGGGAACGTAAAGGAGAAGGGAGGATACCTTGTCGGATACGTTTTCAGTCTGCTCATAGTGGCCGGTGTCGAGGGTGTACATGACCTTGCGGGTAGCGCAATAACCTTCGAAGAAGTCCATCGAACCGACGGTGTAGCTTTCGAGGCCGATACCGAAGAGCTTGGCCTCGACGCAGCTCTTCATTCCGGGAAGATTTTCGGCGAGGATCTCATCCAGGGCCGCGGCAAGCAGTTCGCGATAGTATTTACGCTTGACGGTCAGGTCCTTGCTGCCATCGTGAACCCAGATGTTCATGATACAGGGGTCGCCCTGGGCCTTGCCCATTGCGTCGGCAATCCTGCGGCAGCGCTTGGTGTGCTCGATCCAGAAGTTTCGGATAGCCGGGTCGGGGTTGGCGAGGGAAAGGTCGCCGCTCTTGGGATGTCCGAAGGAAGTGGAGTTGAAATCGAGCTTGAAGCCGTTGGCGGCAGCCCAGTCGATCCAGCTCTGGAAGTAGGTCACATCAACCTGGTCGCGGTCGACGAACTTGCCGCCGAAGTCACCGTAGATTTCGTGGAGATTGACCCTGTGGTTGCCTGCGAGGAGAGTCTTCACGAATTCAAGGTCTTTGCGGACCTCGTCGATGTTGCGGGCGCGGCCGGGATAGTTGCCGGTGGTCTGGATGCCGCCGGAGAGGCCGTCGGTGCTCTCGAAACCGATTACGTCGTCGGTCTGCCAGCAATGGAGGGAGACAGGGGTCTTTTCGAGCTGGGCGATGGCCTTGTCGGTGTCTACGCCGAGGGCGGCATAGCGCTCGCGAGCAATCTCGTAAGATTTGAGAATGAGATCTTCTTTCATGTGGTAGGATGGTTATTTGTTTGGATAATAAGTTTTTACCTTGAATGCGTCGGCGATGTAGCGCCTCATGTCCCAGCGGTCTTTGACCAGGCCGGCGGTCTGGGCCTGGACCATGATGTTGCCTATGGCCGTGGCCTCGGTCGGACCGGCGATAACCGGCATGCCGATGGTGTCTGCGGTGAGCTGGCTGACGGTCGCATTGGCTGAGCCGCCTCCGATGACATGGAGCTTTTCGATCTTGAAGGGGGCGAATTCCTGCAGCAGGGCGATCGTACTGCGATATTTGACAGCGAGCGAATGGTAGATGCAACTGATCATCTCGCCGTCATTGGCGGGAACGGGCTTGCCGTTTTCCGTGAGGATACCGCAGATCGCAGCCTGCATGTCGGCGGGATTGGCAAGACGCGGGTCGTCGGGGTCGACGGTGGCCGTGAAGGAGAAATTGTCCCTTGCCATGGCTTCGATCTGGGCGTAGTTGTATGTCCGGCCTTCGGCGGCCCAGACCTTCCTGCACTGCTCCAGAAGCCACATGCCGGTGATATTCTTAAGGAAACGGGTGGTGCCGTCGATTCCGCCTTCGTTGGTGAAGTTAAGCTCGCAGGAGCGCTCGGAAAGGACGGGGACCGGCGATTCGATGCCCATAAGGCTCCATGTTCCGCTGGAGAGGAAGGCGAATTTCTCGTCCGCCGCGGGGATGGCGGCCACTGCGGAGGCGGTGTCGTGGCCAGCGACGGCGATCACGGGCACCGGGCCGAGACCGGTCTCACGCGCGATTTCCTCGCGAAGCGGACCGACGACGGTACCGGGCTGGACGAGCTTCCCGAGCTTGGCAGGATCGATCCCAAGACGCGAAAGGAGGTCGCGGTCGAAATCGCGGGTCCTGGGGTCTATCATGCCGGAAGTCGAAGCCTCGGTATATTCGCAGACCTCCTTGCCCGTGAGAAGCCACGACAGCAGGTCGGGCATGAAGAGGATGGAGGAGGCATTGGAATATGCCGCGCCGCACTCTTCTTTTTGGGCAAACAGCTGGAATATTGAATTGAAGTTCATTATCTGGATTCCGGTGCGGGCGTAAAGTTCCTCCCTGGGGACTATTGCGAACACCTTTTCGGGGATTCCTTCGGTGTAAGGGTCGCGATATGCGCGCGGAAGCCCGAGGAGGGTGCCGTCGGAGGCGACGCAGCCGAAGTCGACGCCCCAGGTGTCGATGCCGATGGAATCGATGCGGATGCCGTCTTTGCGCAACTGCTTGAGACAGGCGATGAAGTGTTCGTAAATGGAGTAGACGTTCCAGTAGAACTTGTCGCCTATCTGGAGCACCTGGTTGGGGAAGCGGTACACTTCCTCCATCTTGAACCCGTCACTGGAAAAAGTCGCAAGGACAGCGCGGCCGGAAGTTGCGCCGCAGTCGAATGCAAGGAAATTCTTTTGCTGAGCCATAGTGTCATAATTTGTGAAGTGTTACAAAATTAGCTAATTCCTCATGCCGTAAAGTGAGCATTATGGGATAAAAACTTTGAATTTTGATATTTGCTTGCTATCTTTGTAACGCATGAATGATTCGGTCCATCTAAAGTACCTGGCGATAGGCCCGGGCGACCTCGCATGGGGGACGGCGATAAACTCCGTAGGATATCAGGAAGTAGCGCCCGGAGAGGCATATCCCCCCGGAGACCACCCGTCCCGCTACCTCTTTTCGACCCGGCGCGGCCGTATCCTGGACGAATACCAGCTTATCTACATAACAAGGGGCTCGGGACACTTCAAAAGCGCACATCTTCCCCACCCCGTCGACGTCCGCCCGGGGACGGTATTCCTCCTTTTCCCGGGAGAATGGCACACCTACATGCCCGACCCCTCAACCGGATGGAAGGAATATTGGATAGGCTTCAACGGCTCGCAGATGGACTCCTGGGTGGAAGGAGGCTTCTTCTCCCCTTCCCGTCCCATCTGGCAGGCCGGACTCCACAACGGGATCGTATCCCTTTACCAGGATGCCATCGAAACGGCAACGGGACAGGAATCGGGCTTCCAGCAGCGTCTGGGCGGCATCGTAGCCCACCTTCTGAGCCTCGCCCGCTACTACGACAGGAAAGAGACCTTCTCGGAAATCTCCGACCAGATTGCCAGGGCGAAAATCATCATCGACGAAAACGCCGGGACCATCACCCCCGAGGAACTCGCCTCGAAACTGTGCATCGGTTATTCCAAATTCCGCAAGTCTTTCAAGGAATATACCGGCTTTCCGCCCGCAAAATATATCCAGCAGGTACGCATCGGCAAGATCAAGGAGGCCCTGACAAACAGTACGCGACCTGTCAAGCAGATCGCGTACGAAATGGGATATGACAACGACGACTACTTCTTCACCGTTTTCCGTCGCCTGACGGGGATGACCCCGCAACAATACCGCAACCTTACCCGCGGCCCGAAGGAAAACAAGAAATAGCCCGGGACGCCTATTCCTGACGGCGCTCCTTGTTGCGGACGAGCTTTTCCTTCATGGCGTCGACAGCCTCGGTTACAGCTTCCTCAAACGTCTTGGAAGCACGCTCGATGACCAGTGTGCCGCCCGGGACATAGGCCTGGATGCGGACGTTCTTGTTGTCGGGACGCTCCATAAGGGACAGGACGACGTCCACGCTGGTTATGCTCTCATCGAAACGGGCGAACTTGGCGACCTTCTTCTCCACATAGTCGAGCAGTTTCTGGTCGGCGTTGAATTTCAGGGATTGGATGCTGAGTTCCATAATTACCTCCTTGTATTAATTAACTATTCGTTTTTGTCCCGTCCTGCCCTGGGGTGGGCCGCACGGTAGGTTTGTCGCAGTTTTTCAACGGAATTGTGGGTGTAGACCTGCGTGGCTGCCAGCGAAGAGTGCCCGAGCAGCTCTTTTATGGCATTGAGGCCGGTGCCTTCGTCAAGCAGTGCCGTTGCCAGGGAATGGCGCAGGACATGCGGGGATTTCTTTCCGACCGTCCCGGCAAATGCCTGCCTGACAATTCGTTCCACTGCCATGGGGTAAAGGCTGCCGCCTTTTGCGGTCACAAGGAGCGGAGAGTCTCCGCCTCCCGGCGCAATGCCCACAACATCCGTCGCATGTAAATATAGCAAAATTTCCTCACATAGGGATGGCAAAAGCGGAATTTCACGCATTTTGCCTCCTTTGCCCAGAACGTGCAGCACCTGGCGCGAGCTGTCGAACTGGTTTCGGCGGAGGCTGATTAGTTCCGCCCGCCGGAGTCCGGTATCGTAGAGAATGTGGATGACGAGCCGGTCGCGGCAGGAAGTCCACACCGAAAGCGAAGTCGCATCACGACCCAAAATCGTGGACAGGCCCTCCGGAGTGGCATATGAAGCCGTGTCGCTGAGGTATTTGGACACCGTCTCCGGGCGAAGGACCTCGGGCAGCCTTTTGGAGACTTTAGGCCGTGAGACAAGACGCACGGGATTGGACGACAGCCTTCCGTTCTGCATCAGGAAGCGGCAGAAGCCGCTCATGACGGATAGATGTTGGGATACGGTCCGGGGAGAGACTTTCTTCTCATCCATGAGAAAGACCTCGTAGCTGCGCATGGTCTGCGGCGTAAGCGCCTTGACAAGCGCATCGTCGGAAGAATCCCCTTCGCAGGCGAATTCGGCGAAGCGGTCGATGACGTCGGAATAAATCTCGGCCGTGCGGGGCGAATAACGCCTCACCGACATGATGTGACGCAGATATGATTCCTTCAGGGTCATTTATCCTGCGGGCTCAGTCCAAGGGTCGCGGCGAAACTGCGCATGAGCGCATCGGCCTGGGCGAAATCGTTGTCTATCACGCCGTCGAGTATGGCCTCCTTGACGTGGTCCTTTATCTGGCCGATGGTGTTGCACGGAGGCAGTCCGAAGACCGACATGACGTATTCTCCCGTAATCGGGTTCTTGAAATTGCGGATCGCATCCTTGGCCTCGACCTCGACGAGTTTTTCCTTGACCCTGTCGTAGTTTTGCCGCAGGCGGACCACCTTGGCTGGGTTTTTCGAAGTGATGTCGGCATTGCACAGGAGCATCAGGTCGTCGATATCGTTCCCGGCGTCGAAAAGGAGCCGGCGCACCGCGGAATCGGTGACCTGGTCGTCGACAAGGGCGACCGGGCGGTGATGGAGGCCGACCAGCTTCTGGACATACTTCATCTTCTCGTTGAGAGGCATCTTGAGGTCCTGGAAAATCTTGGGGACCATCTTGGCCCCTATGACCTCATGGCCGTGGAAAGTCCAGCCCTGCTGGGGGTCGAAGCGCTTGCTCGAGGGCTTGCCTATATCGTGCAGAAGCGCGGCCCAGCGCAACCATACGCATGGCTCGGTCCGCACCTTCCCGACGAGTTCCGCACCGTCTTCGCTGGCGGTATAATCGTGCAGGAGACCTTTCCCGATAGCTTCCCTCTCAAGGCTGCTGACGTGGTCGACGACCTTCAGGGTGTGGCTGAAATTGTCCTTGTGACCTTTCCCGTCAACCGTCTCTATGCCCTTGAGACGCACCAGCTGGGGCAGGATGTATTCGAGCAGCCCCGTGCGGTCCATAAGTTCGAAGGCGACCGACGGCCTTTCGGTCAGAAGCATCTTGCAGAGTTCGTCGGCGATACGTTCCTTCGACAGGATCGAAAGGCGGTCCTTCATGCGGCTCATCGCATCGAGCGACTCGGGAACCACCGTGAACGGGCGGTCCGGCGTGGAAAGCTTGGCGGCAAAACGCACTGCACGCAGCATCCGGAGCGGGTCGTCGCTGAATGTGACGTCGGGGTCGAGCGGAGTGCGGATTATACCGGAGGCCAGGTCGCGGATGCCGCCGAACGGGTCGACAAGCGCTCCGAAATCGTCCTTCTGGAGGCTGAAGGCCATGGCGTTGATGGTGAAGTCGCGACGCAGCTGGTCGTCTTCGAGCGTACCGTCTTCCACTATGGGCTTGCGGGATTCACGACGATACGATTCCTTGCGGGCTCCGACGAATTCAAGCTCGAGGCCGCGGGTCTTCAACATCGCCGTGCCGAAATTGCGGTAGACGGCGACATGGGCATGGAGGCGCGATGCGACGGCTTCGGCAAGGGAGATGCCGCTCCCCTCAACCACTATGTCTATGTCGGTGCCACGGCGGCCGAGAAAGGCGTCACGTACATATCCGCCGATGACAAAAGCGCGGACTCCAAGGCGCGAAGCCTCCTCTCCCACAAGGGGGAAAATCGGATCGTTCAGGAATCCTTCTATTATCGTGGAATCAGCCATTGATCATTTCATTATAGGTAATCTGCCCGGAAAGGAACCGGAAGTGGCCGTCCTTGCGGCCGAGCAGGAGCGTGCGGTGGCCGTTGGTAGCGGCGATGTAACGCACTTCCAGCACGGAATCATAGCGCTTGGCCTGTTCCAGGACGCATGCGTCTATGTCGACTTCGGGGCGCTTGCACTCAACGAGCATCAGCGGCCGCGCAAACTGGTCATACACCACGATGTCGGCGCGGAAACGCTTTTGGCGGAGCTGCCCGTCTATGCCGGAGAATGCCTGCCCGAAGGTCATGCCGACCTCGCTCATCATAACCGTCAACGGCACGCCGAGCTCCGAGTTGAGAACGCCGATAAACCACTGTCGGACACGTTCCTCCGGAGTCAGGGCGACCATTTTTCGCCTCAGGGGGTCGAACACTTGTTCCATGCCGCTAATTTACGCATTTTTTTTGCGCGACGCTCCTTTCTGCGAGAGAATCACGCCTCCGGCACACACGGCTACGCCAAGCCATTGCGTCAGGCTGAGCGTCTCCTGCCCGAGCAAAGTTGCCGAGACGGCGGTCACGATGGAAATCATGGCAAGGAATACGCTTGAACGCGCAACGCCGAGCTTCTTGATGCTGAAAGCCCACAGGGAAAATGCGATGCTGGAGCACAGCACGGCTAGGCACAGCATCGGACGCCAGAGCGACCAGTTCCCAAGAAGCGACGCATCAAAGGTGTCGATTCCGTCGGTAAGGAAAAACGGCAGGAAATATACCGCTCCGAAGCAGAACTGGTACATGGCGATATTCTGCGGGCTGTACCGCGACGACAGTTTCTTGGTGAACGATGCGTGGCCAACCTCGGCGAAAACGGCAAGCAAAAGCAGCAGGATGCCGAAAATAAAGTTATCGCCCACGCCGACGTCGAACTTGCAAAACAGGACGAACGCCAGTCCGCCAAGGGCAAGCATGACCCCGAGGGCATTGAGCCACGTCACGCTCTCCTTGAACACCAGATATCCGACCACGAGGGAAACAATTGGCACCGTGGCTATTACCATCGCGCTGATCGTGGGCGACCCCGTCTCCTTGATTCCGTATGTCTCGGCAAGGAAATAGATCAGCGGCTCGCAGAACGACAGCATCAGGAAACACAGGAGGTCTTCCTTGTGTATGCGCTGGAACTTGCCCGACAACAAATTGAAGCTCAAAAGGATAATCGCCGCAAGGGATATCCTCACGAAAACGAAGAACGTGATCGGGACGCCCAGTGAAATCAGCTGGTTGCTCCATATATACGACAACCCCCAGAGGATAATCGATATCGACGAGGCAAGATAGACCAGAAACTTGTTGTTATTGATATCCATATTTCCTAAGAATCAAGAAGCCGCAGGCCTATGCGTTTTCGGTCGAGGTCGACAGTCAGGACGGAAACGCGCACATGCTGATGAAGTTTGAGGACACGGGACGGATCGTCGACGCGGGCGCCTCCCTTTTTCATCTGTGAGACGTGTATGAGGCCGTTTTCATGTATGCCTATATCGACGAAGGCGCCGAAAGCAGTAATATTGGTGACGATTCCGGGAAGTTCCATCCCGGCGACGAGGTCTTCGATGGAGTGGACGTCTTCGCTGAATGAGAACTCGCCTGCCGACTCGCGCGGGTCGCGGCCTGGCTTGACAAGCTCTTTCAGTATGTCGTTAAGGGTGGGAAGGCCCACGGAGTCGCTTACGTAGGCGTGGGGGTCGATCCGGGCGCAAAGCTCGGCGTTGCCTACCAGGCTGGCGGTGTCTACGCCCAGGTCGGCGGCCATGCGGTCGACGACGGGATAGGCCTCGGGATGGACGGCGGAATTGTCCAGAGGGTTGGCCGCTCCCGAAATGCGAAGGAAACCGGCACACTGCTGAAAAACCTTGGCGCCGAGACGCGGCACATCCAAAAGCTCGCTGCGGGAAGAGAAACTGCCGTGGGAATCCCTGTACCCGACGATGGACCTGGCCAGGGACGGGCCTATGCCGGCGACGTAACGCAGCAGCCACGGGCTGGCGGTATTGAGGTTGACGCCTACGGAATTGACGCAGCTCTGGACCGTGTCGTCCAGTTTCTCCCGGAGAAGATTCTGATCCACGTCATATTGATATTGGCCGACTCCCAGGGACTTGGGGTCTATTTTCACCAGTTCGGCGAGCGGGTCCATCAGCCTGCGGCCTATGGATACGGCTCCGCGCACGGTCACATCTTCGTCGGGGAACTCTTCCCTGGCGGCATCGGAGGCGGAATAGATGGAGGCTCCGTCTTCGCTGACAGAGAAGACTTTGCACCCGGCGGGAAGCTCAATCCTGCGGATAAAGGCTTCGGTTTCGCGCGAGGCGGTCCCATTGCCGATGGCTATGGCCTCGATCCTGTATTTCTCAAGGATGCCGCTCACCGCGACAATGCTCTTTACCTTCTGGCTCTGAGGAGGATGCGGGAAGATAATCTCATGATGAAGGAGCCTTCCGCCCTCATCCAGGACGGCGAGCTTGCAGCCGTTGCGGAAGCCCGGGTCAATGGCCAGGGTCCTCTTCTGCCCTACCGGCGGGGCCAGCAGAAGCTGACGCAGGTTTTCTCCGAAAATCGACACCGAGGCTTCGTCGGCTTTTTCCTTGCATTCCCGCAGCACGTCGTTGGTGATTGACGGGGCGAGAAGACGGGAAAAGGCGTCGTCGATTGCCATGCGGATCTGCGCGCCAAGGGCCTCGGAAGGATAACGTCTCTGATGGCAGAAATCGTAGTAGAGCTTGTTGCCGCATTTTTCCGGATCGGCATCGATGTGGACATTGAGGAAGCCCTCGTTCTGGGCTCTCAATATGGCCAGAAGGCGATGGGGCGCAATCCGCGACAGGGGCTCGGCGTAATCGAAATAGCTCTTGTATTTCTGGGCCTCGGCATCGGAAGAGCCCGCCTTCGTCACTTTGCTTACTATCCGCCTGGAACGGAAAATATCGCGAAGGGTTTCCCGGACGGAGGCGGTTTCGCTTATCCGTTCGGCGAGGATATCGCGGGCGCCCGAAAGGGCCGCCTCAACGCTTTCCACCTTATCTGACAGATATTTACGCGCCTCAGCTTCGGGATTGGACACCTTTATGCCGTCGAACAGGTCGGCAAGCGGTTCGAGGCCGGCTTCACGAGCGACGGTGGCACGGGTGCGCCTCTTGGGACGGAACGGAAGATAGAGGTCTTCCAACTCGCTCGAAACGACGCAACGCGCTATGGCATCTTCCAGTTCAGCAGTGAGTTTGCCCTGCTCGCGGATAGTCGTCAGGATGGTCTGCTTGCGGCGCGCCATCTCTTCGAAAACCTCGGTCCAATGGCGTATCTGGGCAACCTGGACGTCGTCAAGGCCGCCTGTCTTTTCCTTGCGGTACCGGCTGATAAAAGGAACGGTGTTGCCGTCGGCGAACATCTCCGCGCAGTTTTCCACCTGCCAGCCCTTGACGCCGAGTTTGGCTGCGATAGCATCTGTGTAAATCTGTTCCATGGCTTTGTAATCAGTCTTGTGAGAGCTCTTTAAGCTCATTGCGATAGGCCGAGAATATCTTGCTCTTGGATACGAAGCCTACGTATGTACGGTCGCTTCGCACTACGGGAAGATTCCACGCGCCGGTCTTTTCGAACTTGCGCATGACGCTTTCCATCGACTCGTCGGTGAAGACATATTCCGGGGCCGACTGCATGTAGTTGAATACATGGCGCTTCTCGTAAAGGTCCTGCATGAACATGTCTTTCCGGACCTGTTCCAGGGAGACATAACCCTGGAAACGCCCCTGGGAATCCACTACCGGGAAGATGTTGCGGCCGGAAGCCGAGATTATTTCCACGAAACGGCCGAGCGTCGCATCGATCTCGACGGGAGAGAAGTCCGTTTCCACGAGGTCGGACACCCGCAGGAGCGTGAGGACGGCCTGGTCGCTGTCGTGTGTGAGCAGTTCGCCCGTCTGGGCAATGCGCTTGGTGTAGATTGAATATTTCTCGAAAAGGCGTATCGTGCCGAAGGAGAGCGTTGCCGTAAGGATGAGGGGCAGGAAGAGTTCGTAGCCGCCTGTCATTTCCGCGATAAGGAATATCGCGGTCATGGGCGCCTGCATCACGCCGGCCATCAGTCCGGCCATGCCAACCAGAACGAAATTCTGTTCCGGCACGGGAAGACCGACAAGATTGAGGGTACGGGCCAGTACGAAGCCGGTTATGGCGCCGGTAAACAGCGTCGGGCCGAATGTACCGCCCACTCCGCCGCCGGCATTTGTCAAGGTCATGGAAAACACCTTGAGCAGCAGCACAAGCAGGAAGAATACGGGCACAAGCGCCGGGACCTGAAGCATCTTTCCGGCCAATCCGGCATATGACGGCGATTCGGCATTGAGCAGCGGATGGAGGTCGGCATAGCCCTCGCCGTAAAGCGGAGGGAAGAGGAAAATCAGAAGCCCGAGCCCGACGGAACAGGCAAGCCACTTCAGCCAGGGGTTCTTCCACGCGGCAAGCCGGTCTTCAAGCCACAAGGTCGTGCGCAGGAAGTAAAGGGAACAGAACCCGCTGAAGATGCCAAGGAGCGCATAAAACGGCAGGTTGGCCATCGAAAACGGCGAGAGGGTGCACTGGAACGGGAGCTCCGGTCCCAGAAGAAGCGAGGAAACCACCGTAGCCGACACCGTGCTGAGGAGCATCGGCATCATCGAGGTCATGGAGATATTGAAAAGGAGGATCTCCAAGGTGAACAGCACGCCGGCAAGCGGAGCCTTGAAAATGCCCGCCACGGCACCTGCAGCGCCACATCCGACGAGTATGGTCATGTTGCGGTAGCTCAGCCCGAGGTAGCGTGCGAAATTCGACCCTATCGCAGCACCGGTGTAGACTATAGGCGCCTCGGCACCGACCGATCCGCCGAAGCCGATGGTCAGGGAACTGGTCAGTATCGAGGACCACATGTTGTGGGGACGGATGCGCGATTCGTTCTTCGACATGGCCACGAGCACCTTTGTCACGCCGTGGCCGATGTTGTCGCGGATAACGTAGCGAAGAAGCAGCAGCGACAGGAGCATTCCGACGCCGGGGAGCACCAGGAAACGCACCGGAGTATCACCCAGGCAGCCTATGCCGAGCCTGATCCAGTCGATGAGCTTCGACAGGAGCACGGCTGCAAGACCGCTGGACACGCCGACGGCAAGCGACAGGAGCAGGAGGCGCTGCTGCTCGCCCATGCGCCTGAGCCTGTCGCGTACACGTCTTGTAAACCCGGTTATCGTTGCCTTTGCCTGCATATAAAATAAGGGTCCGACGCTCTGCGGCGACGGACCCTACATGGTTTCTGGTTGATTATGCGTCTGAGGGATCGTCGTCCCCGCCGGAATACTGGGAAATATTGTCATCGGGGAGATCGGCACCGCCGTCAGAACCTCCGGTCTCGCCTCCTACGGAATCGTCGTCTCCGTCTTCACCGTCAAGCCAGCGCTCCACGTCGTCCAGGTCGTCTGTCTTGACCTTGATCTTGACCAGATATATGGCGTCGGGGATTTCGACCGTCACTGCATAGAAGAAGGTCCCGTCGGGTTTATCGTATTTTATCAGGTCGGGGAAATAGTCGCTGAAGCCCTTGGGATATTTTTCGGCAAAGGCCGCCGCGAGTTCCGCGGACATGTTTTCGTAGCTGCACACAGCACGTCTTTTCTGAGGAGAAGGTGTCATCGTATCGTTATTGATGTTTGGCGCTGCAATATTAAGGCAAATTTTGGATTGCTGCAACACCAAAGGGCATTTTTTTTCACTTTCCCCGGAAGAAAAATGATTTCTGGCGCTTTTTCCGCTCCGGATCGCGCTCCACGAACACCGGCTTGAGCGTGCGCGGGTCCAGTCCGGTGTAGAACATGACCGACGATGTGGTCATCGGCGTGGGAGTGAAATCCTGCACCTGATCCATATACAGTCCCTTCAAGGCCGGATGGCGCGAGAGCTTTTCCATGTCGTGCATCGTGCATCCGGGATGCGAGGAGATGAAATACGGGACGATGCCGGTTTTCCGCCCGGCCGCCTTAGTGATACGGTCAAATTCGTCACGCAGGCGCACGAAAAGGTTGAACGACGGCTTTGCAATGTAATACAACACCTTATCCTCGGTGTGTTCAGGCGCAACTTTAAGCCGCCCCGAAGTGTGGTCGAGTATCAGTTCCTTCAGATATGGCTCGGAAGTCTTGTCGACGAAACCTTTTTCCGACAGGAACAGGTCGTAGCGGATTCCGCTTCCGATGTAGGAATGCCGTATTCCCTTGACGCTGTCGACCTGGTGGTAGAGGTTAAGCAGCCTCGCGTGGCTGCGGTCCAGATTGGCGCAGGGCGCGGGGAACAGGCAGGACTTGCGGCGGCAGACCCCGCACAGGACCGGGTCACGGCCTTTCATCCCGTACATGTTGGCCGTGGGAGCGCCGAGGTCCGAAATATTGCCGGCAAAGCCCGGAATCTTGTTAAGATCAGTTACTTCCCTTAGGATGGATTCTTCGCTTCGCGACTGGATGAACTTGCCCTGATGGGCGGCGATGGTGCAGAAATTACAGCCTCCGAAACATCCCCTGTGCGTATTGACGGAGAATTTTATCATGTCGTAGGCCGGAATCCGCTTGCCCTTGTAGCGGGGATGCGGCAGTTTGGTGTAAGGCACGTCCCAGAACGAATCCATCTCTTCCTGCGTTGCCGGAGGATATGGCGGATTGATACGGACGTAACCCTCGCCCACCGGCTCTATAAGCGTAGAGGGGTGGAGCATATTGGCCTGGGTCTCGATTATATGGAAGTTTTCAGCGAAGGCTTTCTTGTCGCGCTTGCATTCCTCGAAGGAGTGAAGCACCAGCAGGTCATTGCCTTTTGGCGTGCCGTCCATCAGGAAGGCGAGCTGCGGAAGCGCGCGGATCCGGCGAGGGTTCCACCCTGCCGCAATGGCCTTGGCCAGAGCAAGGATCGGCCTCTCCCCCATCCCGTAAATCAGCCAGTCGGCACCGCTGGAGACCAGTATCGAGGGGAACAGTTCGTCCTGCCAATAGTCGTAGTGGGTCAGGCGGCGCAGCGATGCTTCGATGCCGCCTATGACGACGGGGACATCCGGAAACAACTGCTTGAGAATCTTGGTGTAGACCGTCACGGCATAATCCGGACGCTGGCCGGCTTTCCCGTCAGGAGTGTAGGCGTCGTCGTGGCGAAGGCGCTTTCCCGCCGTATAGTGGTTCACCATGGAATCCATCGCTCCGGAATTGACCCCGAAGAAAAGGCGTGGCGCCCCGAGTTTGCGGAAGTCGCGCAGGTCGTCCCTCCAGTTGGGCTGAGGCACCACCGCCACCCTGTAGCCATGCTTCTGGAGCCAGCGGGCGATGACGGCCGTGCCGAAGGACGGGTGGTCGATGAAGGCGTCGCCGGTGAAGAGGATTACGTCGATATAGTCCCATCCCAGCGCCTCAACCTCCTTCTTCGAGGTCGGGAACATGTAATCTTCGCCTTTCATTCCACCTTGACTTTATATTCATACACGCCGTATCCGGCCCAATATCCCAAAGCGCCCTTGACGTTGGAGGAAACGTCAGAGTCGAAAAAGTACATGGCATTGGCGTTCGTCGCGAGGGTGACCTCGTAATTCTGCCAGAAATCGAAGGTCTGCCTGTCGGTCGTGCAGAACTTGACCCACACCTCGTCGCCCAGCTTGATGTTAGGGAAATACAGGGGCGTCATGAGCCTCTGGGTATTCCACAGCAATATTTCGCCCATGCCATCGAAAACTTCGTCCGAAGCCATCGCCAGGGTCGAGGGCTGATAGCGGGAGTCCTGCCCGACGGTCATCGTAAACACCTTGTAATAATTGCCTTTCGGCGCCGGGTCAAGGAAACGGCAGACTATAGTATAAATGGAATCGCGCATCACCCGCGGCTCGGCGGCTTCCAGCCTGACCGGCTCCGGGATGGTTGTCTGGGCCGTTGCAACGTAGTCCTTGTATTCCGCCCGGACCGAATAGGTCTTTCCTGGGACTCCGGTGATTTTCGAGGTCGAGAATACGTAAGGCGGGAAATATCTTGTGTCAAGACGCCCTGTGAGCACGACTTCCTGCTCCCCGTCGCTGACCGTGACCTTGGCCCATTTGGCTATTGACGAAATCATCTCTTCCTGCCCTATGGCGCCGTCGCGTACCGGCATGGTCTCGGACAGGAGGACCGTCGGATGCCCCCCGCTGTCGATCCAGCCTTCCAGCACCAGGAACGTTTCCGGCACCGGTCCGTCCACACCGCGGCAGGCGGCAGCGGCAAACAGCAGGAGAAGTAGTGACAAGGCTTTTTTCATCCGGACTAGAATTTATGGAAATAGGCCAGCGAAGGCATGAATTTGATGGCGAATGCCGTAGGCCTGAACTCGTAGGCGGTGCCTTCCTCGTTGGTGTGGACACCGTAGCCGACGGCATTTTCCCGGCAGAGGACGTTGTAGATGGAGAGGTTCAGGCCGTTTTGCCGGCGGGAATCCCTGTGGATGTACCAGTTGGCGCTCAGGTCGAGTCTGATATAGGCCGGAAGCCTTGCGCCGTTATGCTCTCCGTAGTTGCATATCAACCTGTCTCCGAGGATGTAGAAGGACTCCGGGCGGGTGTATGGCGTGCCCGAAGCAGCGACGAAGGTGCCGCCGAAGTCGAAGCGTTTCCAGTCGTAAGTCGCCACGACGTTAAGTTCATGAAGTCGTTCGTGGTCCGAAGGGTAGGTGCCCGGGTAGTGGGGGTCGTTGAAATTGCGCAGGGACCGTCCGAAGGCATATCCCACCCAGCCGGTGAGCCGTCCGCTCTGCTTGTGGAACAGGAGATTGACACCGTAGGCGTATCCGTGCCCCCGAAGAAGGGATGTCTCTATGGAATAGCTGGAATTGAGCATTTCCATAAGCGTGCCCTTGTACTCGACCTGGTTGTAGAGGCGTTTGTAATAAACCTCGGCTGAGAATGCGAACATCTCGCGGGCAAAGGTCAGGTTGTAGGACAGCGACACATTGTGGGACCACTGCGGATCGGATAGTTTTCCGGCCATGATCCAGAACTCGCAGGGCAGACCGACGTTGGTAAATCCGGTCTGGAACAGGTTCTGGCGGTGTATTCCGTAGCGCAGGATGATTTTTCCGGCGTCCATGAGGTTGGCGTCGGCCTCAACCTGAGGCGTCAGGCCCCAGTAGAACCTGCGTTCCGGACTCAGGAAGCCGTTGAATCCCAGGCCGGCCTTGCCCTCGAACCAGTATCCTGCCGAAAAGCCGTAGGTCGCTGCGAGCGTCGTCTCGAGGCCGGTCTGAATCTCCTCCCTGGAGGTGTTGGTCATGTTGTAGTAGCCCTCGGTCATCGGATTCTGAGGCTGAATGCTGTGCCAGGCGACGTCGGCGTCGAAATCCCATCCGCGCCATTTGGCCATTGCCTTGTAGCCGAAAGAATAGATGTGCGAAGGCAGGTCGCCCTGGGCGTAACGGACGTCGAGATGAGCGTGCAGGCCGTTTATGGAGGTATATGCGGTCTGCTTGAGGGTCACTTCCGGGAAATAGTGGGTCCAATGGACTGCGCCAGTGCCGTTGTACCAGCCTCCCAACATGGAAATCGCGGCCTTGCTGTAGTCGAATTGTCCCCTGTCGTAGCCGCCGAAGAAGTCGACCCAGATGCGGTCCCTGGCCGATGGCTTCCAAAACCAGGTGATATTGGCGTCGGTGAAGCCGTAGCGAATCGGTTCGCCGTCAAATTTGAGGAAAGGGCCGTAGAGGAGGTTGATATAGGACCTGCGTGCGGATACCGTGAAAGCCGATTTCTTGCCGGCAGGTATCATCAATGTGCCCTGTGCCGAGATAAGCCCAACGGAAAAATCGGCTCCGAAACGACTTGGGATCGTGTCCTGCAGGGTCATGTCCACTCGTCCGCCCAGACGCCTGATCTGCCCGGCGTCCGTGGAATAGTCCATCGACTTGTAGTGGGATGCATTGAAGACGGAAAACAGCCCCAGAAGGTGTGAGGCTCCGTAGACCGGAACTCCGCCGATCGAAAGGACCGTTTGGCTGTAGTCGCTTCCCTGCATGTAGAGGCCGCCGTCGGTTTCGCTGTTGACCTGTATGCCTGGAAGCAACCTTACGAAGCGGATGGGGTCGGAGTTGCCGAGAAATGACGGAACCGCCTGGATCTGGGCGACATTCACGCTGCCGCTTACGCCTCCGACCGTCTCCAGCATGGGCCGGCGCACATGGGCGGTAAGGACGGCCTGGTCGAGCTGGAGGTTGGCCGTGGTATCGGGAGGGGTCTGAGCCGAAAGAGCCACGCCGGACAGCAGCAGGAGGGCCGCAAGGCTATGACGGATTCCCGGCATTTTTCAGGAAATAGTCTATCATGGGCCCTACCAGAAGCAGTCCGCTGAGCGAGTAGGAAGACCCGTCTTCAAAGCGCAGCACCGCATCCGGCCGCCAGTAGTCCTGTCCGGCCTGGTTTTCATGAACGCCCTCAAATCCGAGCTTTCCTATAGGCTTGCCGTCGAGGGAAACCATGACGTCGGTCCCCTCGTCGATGGCTTTTATCATCATCTCGGAGAAGACCGTGTCTTCGTAATCCATGTCCAGACTGACGCCCAGGGTCCCGGAGAAGGCGACGCGGTCAAGGATGGAGACGTCTATGCCGGGTTTTCCGTCGACAAGGCTTACCTTGCCCCTTGCGACCTCGCGGCCGTCGTCAGACACCAGGATGAGGGCGGTCTTGCCGGGCCACGGGACTATCCGGATGTGGTCCTGGAGATACGACTTGATGTCCGAAGCGTTTTCCAGTCCGAGGGATTCCCAAAACTCCGATGACACTTCGTCAAGGGTGAGTTTCTGCAACTCGGACTGAGAATACGGATGCTCATGCGCCTGCGGAGTTGCCTCCCTTCCGACACAGGATGCCAGAAGGGAACATACAAGCAGTATGACAAGAGGCTTTCGCATGACTTCTACATTCTTTCAGGAAGACGGATGCCGAGAATGTCCATCGCCTTGCGAAGCACCCTCGCCAGGGTCGCGATCAGCACAAGGCGGAAACGGAGCAGTCCCCCATCCTCTTCCCTGAGCACGGGTGTGTCGTGATAATACTGGTTGAATTCCTTGGCAAGATCGTAGGAATAATTCGCTATGACGGCCGGCGACAGGGCCTGGACCGCCTCGGCGACCTTCGACGGGAAGAGATTCAGCAGCTTGATGAGCCTGATTTCCTTGGCGCTGGGGACAAGATCGTTGGTGATGTCCTCCGCACCGAAAGAGATGCCCTGTTCCGAGGCCTTCCGCAGAATCGAGCAGATACGGGCGTGGGTGTATTGGATGAAGGGCCCGGTGTTGCCGTTGAAGTCGATGGATTCCTTGGGGTTGAAAAGCATCGTCTTCTTGGGGTCGACCTTGATAATGAAGTATTTCAGGGCTCCGAGGCCTATCATGTGATAGAGTTCTTCGCGCTGGTCTTCGGACATATCGGCGAGCTTGCCGCTCTCCTCGGAGGTCTTTTTCGCCTCTTCGTACATGCTCTGAAGGAGGTCGTCAGCATCGACGACGGTTCCCTCGCGGGATTTCATCTTGCCTTCGGGAAGCTCGACCATGCCGTAGGACAGATGGTAGATCTGGTCCGCCCACGAGAATCCGAGCTTGCGGAGAATGAGCTTAAGCACCTGGAAATGATAGTCTTGCTCATTGCCCACAACGTAAACGTGGGAGTCGAGATTGTAGGAAGCGAAACGCCGCTCGGCTGTGCCAAGGTCCTGCGTAATATAGACGGAGGTACCGTCGCCACGGAGGACGAGCTTACGGTCGAGGCCGTCGGCGGTAAGGTCGCACCAGACGGAGCCGTCGGGCTCACGCTCGAATACGCCCATATCCAGTCCCTTCTGTACCAGCTCTTTACCAAGGAGGTATGTCTGGGATTCGTAATCCACCTTGTCGAAGGAAATGCCGAGGGCGTCATATGTCTTGGCGAAGCCTTCAAGGACCCAGCCGTTCATCTTCGCCCATAGCTCGCGGACTTCGGGGTCGCCCTGCTCCCATTTCAGGAGCATCCGGTGGGCTTCCTTGAGGGACGGAGCGTTCTTCTTGGCTTCCTCTTCGCTCTGCCCCTGCTCCATGAGGGCCTTCACTTCGGCCTTGTACATCTTGTCGAAGGCGACATAGCAATCGCCCACGAGATGGTCGCCCTTCTGTCCGGTGGACTGGGGAGTCTTGCCGTCCCACAGTTTCTGCCATGCGAGCATGGACTTGCAGATGTGGACGCCGCGGTCATTTACGAGCGTGGCCTTGATCACATTGTTGCCTCCGGCTTTCAGCAGCCTTGAAACGGAGTCGCCGAGGAGGTTGTTGCGAATGTGACCGAGGTGAAGGGGCTTGTTGGTGTTGGGGGACGAGAACTCCACCATGATGTTTCGTCCGGTGGAAGGCAGCTGGCCGAAATCCTCGTCCGAGGCTATTCCGGCGAAGGTTTCATCCCAGTAAACCGGGGAGAACAGCAGGTTCAGAAAGCCTTTGACGCTGTTGAAGGACGCTATTTCGGGGACATTGTCCACAAGGTACTTGCCGAGGGCTTCCGCCGTAGCGTCGGGAGAGGAATGGGAGATGCGAAGAAGCGGGAATACCACCAGGGTGTAGTCGCCCTCGAATTCCTTGCGCGTTACCTGCACCTGCAGGGAACCGGGGGCGACATCCGCCCCATATATGGCTTTGACAGCCGCTGCCGCCTTATCTTGAAGAAATACTTCAGGAGTCATTCTTATACAATTTGCATTATAGTACAAAGAGGCTGGCCAAAAAGATTCTTCACTACGTTCAGAATGACAGCCTGATGTCATTCTGAGGCAGGTAAGGCCTGCCGAAGAATCTCTT
>ONKE01000074.1 GCA_900318355.1 uncultured Bacteroidales bacterium | reverse complement strand
GGTACTGCCCCACCAGGTGGGAGAGTAGGCAGCTGCCGTTCTTCGACATCCCGACCAGAGTCAAATCTGGCCGGGATGTTTTGTTTTTCCGGCTCACACCTTCGCTCGCCTTCACACATTCCAGCCAGGCGAAGGGCCCCGGCACTGACGGGCGGAAACGGCCCGCCACCGGTCACTGGACGGCGAACTCGTCCTTTTAGCTGGCCACGATGGCCATCTAACGTCCTCAAACACCCGCCGTCCTGCCGCTCCGCGTCACCGTTCCCTCCACAACCCCACGCCCCCAGCCCTCGCCTTCACACATTCCAGCGCTTCTCTCACGCACCTTCCGTTTCCGCCCTATTCGTTCCGGGACCCTCCGCCTGACTTATGATAACCCCAATGCCGCACTGTTCGTGCCGGAGTTCTTCGTGGGGCTGATGCGATGGGTGGGGAAGAATTGATGGATTTTTTGTGGGGGAGAGAGCGGTTCAAATTTGTTAGTATTGTGGATTTTAGCTAAATTTGCAAGCTAACGAAAACAGAAAATATCTATATGTGCGGAATAGTAGGATACCTTGGATATCGCGATGCGTATCCGATTCTTATAAAAGGACTCCATCGTCTGGAGTATCGTGGTTATGATTCAGCCGGAGTCGCGCTGATTTCCGAAAGTGGGCAACTGAATATCTATAAGGCAGTTGGAAAAGTTTCGAATCTGGAGAAACTGCTGGTCGGGAACGACCAGTCCGGGACTGTCGGAATAGCGCATACGAGATGGGCTACGCATGGGGCGCCCAATGAGGTCAATGCACATCCTCATGTTTCCCAGAGCGGCAATCTCACAATGGTCCACAACGGAATCATCGAAAATGCCGGAGTCCTTCGTGACCAGTTGAAAGATAAGGGATTCGTTTTCAAGAGCGAGACCGATACCGAAGTGCTTTTGCAGCTGATAGAGTATATCATGATTAACCATGGGCTCGATCTGGCCGCTTCGGTGCGGACCGCCCTGAAGAGAGTTATCGGTGCCTATGCGATTGCCGTTATCGACCGAAACAATCCCGACACCGTCGTTGCTGCCCGCAAGTGCAGTCCTCTGGTGATTGGAATCGGTGAGGACAATTGCGAATTCTTCATTGCCAGCGATGCTTCCCCGATTGCCGGATACACAAATAAACTGGTGTATATCAAGGATGAGGAAGTGGTCGTGTGCAAGAGGGGAGAGGAATTGAGAATAACCACCCTTAACGACGAGAGCGTCGATGTACGTACCAAGGAAATCGACCTGGACGTGTCGATGCTTGACAAGGGCGGTTTTCCTCACTATATGCTCAAGGAGATTTTCGAGCAGCCGCAGTGCCTTCGCGACTGTATGCGAGGTAGGGTGCTGCCGGCCCATCGGCGGATTGTTCTTAGCGCCGTCACCGAGCATCGCGAGGAACTTATCAGCGCAAAGCGCTATCTGATGGTTAGTTGTGGAACGTCATGGCATGCCGCCCTGATTGGCAAGCAGCTCATCGAGCAGTTCTGCCGTATCCCTGTGGAAGTGGCGTATGCCAGCGAATTCCGTTACAGCAACCCGGTCGTAGGGCCGGGAGATGTCGTGTTCGCCCTGTCCCAGAGCGGTGAAACGGCAGATACGCTTTCCGCGATACAGCTCGCCAAGAACAAAGGCGCCATGGTTTTCGGAATCGTCAACGCAGTGGGCAGCAGCATAGCGCGTGTCTCCGATACCGGTACATACATCCACGTCGGCCCTGAAATCGGTGTGGCAAGTACAAAGGCGTTTACGGGTCAGACCACTGTCCTTGCCATGTTGGCTCTCGCCATCGGAAGGGAAAGAGGTACGGTGGATGAAAAGACTTACTACGAGGCTCTGGAAGAGCTGCAGAGGATTCCGGACAAAATATCGCGCATCCTCGAGCAGTCCGATGCCATAAAGGAACTTGCCGAGCAGTATACCTCGAAGCGGAATTTCCTCTACCTCGGGCGCGGAATGAATTATCCTGTTGCGCTTGAAGGCGCCCTTAAACTCAAGGAAATCAGCTATATCCATGCTGAGGGCTATCCGGCGGCGGAGATGAAACACGGACCTATCGCGCTTGTCGACGAAGACATGCCCGTAGTGTTCCTAGCCACTCACCATCAGTTGTACGAAAAGATTATCAGCAATATGCAGGAAGTCGTCGCACGTCGCGGCAAGGTCCTGGCGATAGTGACGGAAGGGGACGAGCAGGTCAGGCGTCTGGCTGACAAGGTGATTGAAATACCGTCTACCCTGAATTGCCTTGTTCCGCTCCTGTCGGTAGTTCCGCTGCAGTTGCTGGCATATCATATCGCCGTTTCCAAGGGTCTGGATGTCGACCAGCCCAGGAACCTGGCAAAAAGTGTAACCGTAGAATAATACGATCATGAAGACATACAGACCGCTGACCGGTGAAGAAAAAGCCATCCTCGTGAGCCGTGGCTGCAGCGCTGAAGACTGGGGCCGCGTGCAGGTTTCCGAAGGGTTCGATCCGATTCGCCTGCAAAGGGTCAGTTTCAGCGGAGATATCCGTCTGGGGACGTTCAATAAGGATTTCACCCTTCCCGGAGGGCTGAAGCTCCATGCCGGAATTACCGATGCGACGCTCCACAATGTTACCGTCGGGGACGACTGCTGCATCCGTTCCGTAAGGCGCTATATCGCCAATTACGTTATCGGAGAAGGCACTCTGATCGACAGCGTCGACCTTATCCTCGTCGACGGCAGCACGACGTTCGGCAACGGCGTGAAGGTCTCCGTCCTGAACGAGGCGGGTGGACGTGAAGTAGTTATCTATGACCAGCTTTCGTCGCATCTTGCCTACATGCTGGCGATGTACCGTCATCGTCCGCAGTTTGTCGGGAGCATCTGCCAGATCATAGACCGATATGTGGAAAGCGTCCGTTCCGACGTCGGAACCATCGGCGCAGGAGTCACAATCACCGGTGTCGCCGAAATCCGCAATGTCAAAATCGGAGACGCATGCACGGTGTCGGGTGCTAGCCTGTTGTCAAACGGTACCATCCAAAGCAAGAAAGAGGCGCCGGTCGTTATAGGTCAGGATGTCATCTGCGAAGACTTCATCATCTGCAGCAACTCGTCCGTGACCGACGGCGCCATGCTGAGCCGCTGCTTCGTCGGCCAGGCCTGCCGTTTCGGACATGCCTATTCCGCCAGCGACTCCCTGTTCTTCTGCAACTGCCAGGGCGAAAACGGCGAGGCGTGCGCAATCTTTGCCGGACCTTTCACCGTGACCCATCATAAGAGCACGCTTCTGATAGCCGGAATGTTCTCCTTCATGAATGCCGGTTCGGGCTCGAACCAGAGCAACCACATGTACAAGTTGGGGCCCATCCACCAGGGTACTCTTGAGCGCGGCGCGAAGACCTCGTCCGATTCGTATATACTTTGGCCTTCGAGGGTTGGAGCTTTCTCGCTCGTCATGGGACGGCACATCACCCATTCCGACACGACAAACCTGCCGTTCTCCTATCTTATCGAAAAGGGGGAGACCTCATATCTGGCGCCGGGCGTCAACCTGCGCAGCGTCGGAACTATTCGCGATGCGAAAAAATGGCCCCGTCGCGACGGCAGGACCGACAGCCGGAAACTGGACTTCATCAACTTCAACCTTCTGAGTCCCTTCACAGTGCAGAAGATGCTCAAGGGCCTGAAGACTCTGGAAAACCTCCAGTATGCGAGCGGCGAACTCAGCGACGTCTATTCCTTCCACAGCGTGAAGATCACCAACTCTTCCTTGAAAAAGGGCCTGGAATTCTACAGGATTGCCGTGGATAAGTTTATGGGCAACTCCCTGATTTCCCGGCTTCAAGACCCTGACGGCGGCTTCTCATTCTCGAGCGAGGCTCAGATCCGGGAAAGGCTGCGTCCCGATTCGCCGGTCGGATCCGGAGAATGGGTGGACGTCAGCGGCCTTATCGCACCCAAATCCGAAATCGCTGCCCTGATGAACGGCATAGAGAGGGGAGAGGTCGACACCATCGAGGAAATACAGGAAGCTTTCGAATCGATGATGTCCCACTATTATTCTTACGAATGGACGTGGGCGTTTCAGCACATCTCCCAGATTTACGGCATCAATCCTTCGAAGATGACCTCGGAAGAGGCTATAAGCATTATCCGCAGGTGGAAGGATGCCGTGGTCAAGCTCGACAACATGGTCTACGAAGACGCCCGCAAGGAGTTCAACCTCGCCGCGAAGACCGGCTTCGGCGCCGATGGCGACCGTCTCCAGAAGGAGAGCGACTTCGAGCAGGTACGCGGCGATTTCGAAAGCAACGACTTCGTCCGTTCCGTCCTGGATCATATCCGCGTCAAGTCGGAACTTGGAGACAGGGCCATCGCAGCGCTTGAAAAAATCTAATTTTTACGGGAATTAAGCAGTATTCCCGTAAAAATTGCTAACTTTGCATCGGGAAAGTCGTACACGACCAGCTCCCTCTGAATTCCCCCAGGGCCGGAAGGCAGCAAGGGTAGGAGGTCGTAGCGGTGCGATGTG
>ONKE01000075.1 GCA_900318355.1 uncultured Bacteroidales bacterium | reverse complement strand
TCCTTTGTCATCATGGCTCTTAGTCTTTGATGCAAAGGTAGCCACTACCGGGCAGCCCTAATAGACGTCGTTTATCGGATGCTTACCTCATCTTGACTTCATAAAAGACAATGTCCTTGGGATCCGGAAAGTTTTCGCCCGTCACTTTGGTCCGGTCCAGGTTAAGCCCGTAGCTGGTTATCGTTTTCAGGGCCAGATCAATATCCTTGGGATCCAAGTGAAACTTTTCCCTTGAGAGCACCTCCCTGTACTCGTTGACGATTTCATTATTGAATACGGGCGTAATGGCGCCGGAATAAACGTTGGCCATCACGGAAAGAGGAAAAGACTCCGTATTATTTGAAATGAGGGCTGATACGATAACGTTCGTATCAATGACGGCGTAAACCTTAGTTGCCATTCCTGACCGCACTGATTTGCTCGTTAATCTCCTCAAGGGTCATACCTCCTGCGCCAGCAGCCTGGGCACTCTCACGCATACGCAGAAATGCCTCCCAGCCTTGCCTGCGGGTATCAGACTCCGATTCCGCTCTGATTTCAAAGGGAATCCTCCGTTCACGGACAACGGCTTTCATAAACAGGCTCAAGGCGGCGGTATTGCTCAGCCCGAACTCATCGCAAAGGACATCGAAGCTCTGTTTGAGCTTTTCGTCTACTCTTATGGTCATTGAGGTCATCAGACAATTGTTTTTTTGTTTATACTGCAAATATAATGCAAAAATAATTACAAATCAATTATTTTAAATTACAGTCAACCTATATAAACACCTAAAAGGCCTCAAGCAAGAGAACCTCCGGGACAACATGACCAATGAGGAGTTGGTGATGAATAGTTGGCCGAACTTACCACCATCAATATCACCAAGGAAGAACACCCGGAGACCATGTCCGAGCACGCCCGGGTAGCCGAAGTCACTACTCTGCAGGGTTGTACCGCGCGCGAGAAGCAGACCTCAGCGCATCAATGGCAGCTGGGGATTACAGATACATCACTGCGCGGGCGTAGGCTGAACCGTTACTGTGGGTACGCGTGTCTTTGTAGCGTGAGGCTATGCTGACCTTGTTGCCGTTGACAGTATGGCCTATGGCATTGTATTCCCCGCTTTCCTCAGTGCTCCAATAGACCCCGCTGAAGGGCGTTCCCCCGCTCTTTTCCAGCGATTTATTGACAATTGCCACCTGCTCTGCGATTATCTCCCACTCCAGCTCGCCCGGCAGGAACCAACCTGTCGACCCCTTGCCGGAAGCGGCCGGTTTCGGGACGTCGGTGTAGCCGTCTATCTCGATGGCGGGAAGAACGGAGTAATTGGAATTATTGAGATGCCTGGTATAGAAAAGCTGCAGCAGGTAGGGCACAAAACCACATTTGGAGTATTTTTCGAAATAGTGGTACTGCGTGCTGCCACCGCTTTCCGTTCTCCATCCGTTTGTCATGTCGTTCTGACTGAAAGCAAGGTAGCCGTTGAGCTGGGACTGGTAAATCCCGTCTTTCTTGTCAGTGCAGATGGCAATGAACTCGTTGTTGTGCTGCCATTCGATCATTTCCGACGATTGGGCCCGCCGCAGCACGAGTGCATGGACACCGCCGATTCCAACCAGATTGTCCTTGTCGAAAAAGCGGAGCTCATACAGGTTTTCCGCTTTCGAGCCGTCCTTGCATTCTTTCAATAAATTGCAGTCCAGTTTAATATCAACACCGGCATTGACGACCACCCCCACATAAAAACCGCTCCAGACTGACATGATGCCCTTCGGCGTGGAGGTGCGCTTCCCCTTGGCATCTACATAGACGGACGAGGCACCGTCGGCATAGCGCAGACCGCAGTCGGTGGAGATAAAACCGCCGCCCGACCCTGGGGCATAATAAACATAGTCTCCCGGCTTGAGGTCCGCCTCTTCATAATCGAACACATAGACGCTGATATCCTTTTTGACACTGCTGTTGTGACGGGACCGGAGCGTCACTTTCGTCGCACCCGCCTTGCGAGCAAGCCCCTTGACGGTCAGGGTGGTGCCGTCGAAGGTCACGCTGACGGTGTTCGGGCTATCGGAACTGGACTCAAAGTCGCTGTACGCGCCCTTGGGGAGGGCCTCCACCGTCAAAGTCGCCGTATTTCCGACCTTCATGATCAATTCTCCGTCATCGTTCAGTTTCGCCCCGGAACCGGACAGGCTGATACCGGTCGGCGCCGACTGAACCTCCACCGTCACATTGTCCGTAAGGGAAGGATATCCATCCACTTCCACGAGCACGGAGGCCGAGGAAACAGCCTTGTCCGTCGCCTTCGCAGTAACCAGCCCGCCGGCGTCCACGTTCACGTAGTCGCTGCCGCTGATGACCGACCATTTGACCGGGTAATCGAAGGTTACGACGTCCTTGTCATTCAAGACGACCGCTTCAAGCTGGAACTGTCCGCCCTCCTTAATGCGCAGTTTCCCGTCGGTAAAGGCGTCCGAGGACTTCACTATGCTGACAGATGCCGGTTCGGCCGGCTTTTCCGTTACGGTGACGACACAGGTGACGTGGCCGCCCGTGGCATTCTTCGGAGAAATCGTCAGCGTCGCGACGCCTTCCGATTCAGGCCGCACGAAAACGCCGTCATCCATAAGGGTACACGAAATAATGCCCTCAGGGTCGGTTTTCAGGGACAAGTCCGAGGTGATGGACACTTCCACGGGGGTCTTCAAGTCTTCCAGCGAAACGGCGCTCACGCTCAGGGGAATCTTCTTCCCTTCGGCATTGACAGCCATGGTGATGTCGGCAAAAGCTTTGTCCATCTTGATGGACATGAACACGCCGGCGTCCGGGCCGGGATCAGGATTGGTTTCTCCCCCACCCTGAGCGGAGGGCTCAGGCTTGCAGGAGAACATCAACGCGGCACATGCCGCAATAAACAAGGCGGTCTTTTTCATACTCAATCTCAACTATTTTTTGGGAAGACGGAGAGGAAGAGCCCCGGGCAGCACCTTGAGGTGGAACTGGGAGCCTGGAAGTTGTTCGCCGTCGATGTATATGTCAATGAGGTCTTTGCTGCTTATGGTCACTTCGCGGGCCTGCCGGTAAAGGACTTTTTTCCTGCCGGCCCGGCTGCCGATATGCGTTCCTTTCCGGTAAAGGGGGAACAACATCAGCAGCCTCAGGAGGCTCATGGCCCGGAAATAGCACACGTCCATGAGGCCGTCGTCAAGCTTCGCGGTCGGCGCGCAGTTGAATTCGCCGCCCACCCGCCGTCCGTTGGCAACCGTGCACAAGACCATGCGTCCGCGGGCGATCGGCTTGCCGTCCACCTCCACCTTGATGCGGTTGAACCGGCTGGTAAGGAAGGCGTTAATCACTCCGCGCGTGTAGGCCTGATGGGCCGACTTTCCTTCGGCGACCAGTTCGTTGGCGCGGGAGGCGACGGTGGAGTTGAAGCCCAGATTGCAGACATTCAGGCAGAAGCTGTCGTTGACCTGGATGATATCCGTGGGGGTCACGGTGCCGTCAAGCATGTCCCGGACACTCTGGAAGTTGCGGCCTGGGAAGTTGAAGATGATGTCCTGCGTGGCGCCGCCGAAATAAAGGATGGCCATAGTCTTGTTGGAGCTGAGCCTTGCCGCCTCTTCGCCGGAAGTGGCATAGCCTACCAGCCCCGAAGCCACACCGTTGATGATGCCGTTGCCGCCGCAGGCTACGAAACAGACTTCCTCTTCCGGATGCAGGTCGCAGTAGAGGCGGACATAGCGCGTGGCATCGCCCTCGCCCATGGTAGTATAGACCACATACGTGTGAGGGATTTCCTTCAACTGGGCATAGAAATCACCGTAGTGCGAAATCTTATCGGCCCGTCCATTTATGATGTAGATATATTTCATACGCGTAGGCTCATTATCGTTATGTCGTCGCTTTGAGGATGGCCGGCCGTGAACGTCTTCACGGATTGGTACAGCTCTTCAACCACGGCCTTCTCGTCCACATCGTCGCCAAACCGGCCGATGTAGTCGATCAGCCTCTTTTCTCCATACAGTTCCAGTCTGTCATTCTCCGCTTCCGTCACGCCGTCGGTATAGGAAATGATGCGTGTACCCGGCTCAATGTCAATCTGTTCAGACTCATAAAGGATGTCTTCCACGAGGCCTGCCGCCAGATTGCTCTTGACAGGGAGGAAGTACGGCTGGCCGCCGGGAGGAACGATGACAGGCGGGTTGTGACCGGCGTTGCAGTAGTCCATCGTCATGGTTTTCAAATTGATGCGGCCTATGAACAGGGTGACGAACATGTCGGTGCTGTTGGAGTCGGCGATACTGTTGTTGATTCGCTTCATCGACTCGTTCAGCGGCAGGTCCAAGGTGGCGACGAAATGAAGCATGGCGCGGGTGATGGACATGACCAGCGAGGCCGGAACGCCCTTGCCGCTGACATCGCCTACGGCAAAATGGAGCGCGTCGTCCGTGCGGATAAAATCGTAGAGGTCCCCACCCACCTCCTTGGCGGGTATGAGCAGGGCGTGGAGCTGCGGCGGGAAGTTGGTGTTGAGCATGCCCATCTGGATGGTACGGGCCACATTGAGCTCCGACTCCATGCGCTCGTTGTCGTTCCTGGTGGTTTTCAACTCCCCGATATAGTCCGAAATGGAATTCTGGAGGTAGACGAAACTGTTCCTCAGGCGCAGCATCTCGTCCTTGCTGGTGATTTCGGGCAACTGCGCCTTGAAATTGCCCTTGCCCATATTCATGGCCGACACCGAAAGCTCAGTTATGGGGCGCGTCATCCGGCGTATTTCCTTACGGCACAGGAAATACAGAATGATCAGCGCCAAGATTCCCACAAACACCAGGTTAATGACCAGCGCCAGAATGACGGAAATATTCGGCGCATGGTTTATGGCATAATTGGCGATGAGCCCGTTCGCGATGAATGCGACGAAGAAAACGACGGCCACTATGCCGATGATTCTCCAGCTCAACCTGTTAGAGAACGACTTGCTATTCATATAAATTACATTCTTTCCTCCGTAATATTTTTGCGAATATAACAAAAAATGCGGCCATTTCACCGGAGTTCACATAAAATCACTACTTTTGCCAGTCGAACCAGATTGCGGAAGACAACCATGGAATACCTTTCAAAGAAACGATACGACGAGATCTCGGCCGAACTGAAACATCTTATCGGCGAGGTCTATCCCAAGGTGAAGGACAACCTTGCGGAAGCCCGCGCCCAGGGCGACCTGAGCGAAAATGCCGGATACCGCGAAGCCCGGCGCATACAGGCCAAGACCATCAGCCGCATACGCTTCCTGCAGAGGGTCCTGGAACATTCACGGGTGATCGACCAGGACGCCCTTCCAAAAGACAAGGTCTGCCTTCTGAGCCGGGTCGAGTTTACGAACCTCTCGACCAACGCACGCATGACTTTCGAGATAGTAAGCCCCCACGAGATGGATCTCGAGGCCGGCAAGATTTCGCTGAAATCCCCGATAGGCGCCGCCCTGATGGGCAAGAAGGTAGGCGAAATCGCCGAGGCAAAGGTACCTTCCGGGACCGTGCGCCTCAGGGTCGAGAGCATTACTCTCGATTAGGGGCGTCGTCCTTCCGCGCATGACTCTCGTCGTACTGACGGTCCCATTCGCGGTAATATTCAAGCCTCGAATCCTCAAACAGGGACATCTGTATGGCATTTTCATGGGTGAGTTTGCTCACTCCGATGCCCACCTGGCGGATGGGCGTGGAGCCGTCCCAGACTTCCGTCAGCATCCTGCGCGCCTCGTTCAGGATGACGGCCGTTATGTCGGTAGGCTGCTCCAGCGAAGTCTGCTTCTGAGCCACCGTAAAGTCTTTGTACTTGATGAACATCGACACCGTGGAGGCCCGGAAATTGTGGCGCCGGACGCGATGGGCGACGATACAGGCGACATTGAAAAGCGCATGGTCGATGTCCTTCGGGTCGGCGAAGTCGCGGGAAAACGTTCGCTCGGCGCTGATGCTCTTCGCCTCCGCCCGTTCCGTCTCCACCGGGGAATTGTCCCGGCCGTTGGCGTTTTCATGCAGCTGCCAGGCGAATTTCCGCCCCACAAGGCGGGTAAGCGAATCCATTCCCAGCACCGCCAGCTGGCCGATAGTGTTGATGCCGTATGCCGTCAGCCGCTCCTCCGTCTTCTTGCCGACCCAAAGGAGGTCGCGCACGCCCAGCGGCCACATCTTTTCCTTCACCTCGCTTTCCCAAAGGGTGTGGACCTTGTCCGGCTTCTCGAAGTCGGAAGCCATCTTGGCGAGCAATTTATTGGAGCCTACGCCCACGTTGACGGTAAATCCCAGCGTGTCTCGCACCTGGTCTTTCAGCCTCGCAGCCACCTCCACGGCATTTTCCGGCTTGCAGCGCACTGTCATGTCGATGAAGCACTCATCTATGCTGAACTGCTGAAGGACCGGGCTGTAGGAACGGCAGATGGATATAAAGCCCTCCGAACATTGCTTGTACCAGTTCCAGTCGCCGCCGACGATTACTAGCGAAGGGCAGGTGCGAAGCGCCATGGACACCGGCTGTGCGGTCTTGATACCCAGCTTCTTGGCAGGGATGGACGCTGCCGTTATGATGCTCCTGCGGTCGGAAGGGTCGCCGGACACGACGGACGGAACGAGGCGGATGTCGGGCTTTCCCTCACGCATCATCTTCACCGCCGACCAGCTGAGGAAGGCGGAATTGACGTCGATATGGAAGATGATGCGTACCAAGGCGGGAAGTTTCATCAAATATAATGATTTCCCAAAAAATATCTTGCGATGTTACTCATTTTCGCTTATATTTGCATCCCGGTTAAGTCTTAATCGGGATTTTTCATGCACCGCTTATTACATGGCGCGAGCTTAACTCCAATTTGCTCGCCTAAGGAAACGAATATCTACAAACTGGTATTCCCCCAGCTTTGCAATCGCTATTTCGTCCTTACCGGTCCGGGGACCCGGAAACTTCTCTCCTCCCCCGAAGTTGTCGGTTTCCCTTGCTGTTCCGCCCTTCTCGATGAAACTGTCGCCGCCCTCCGTTACCTTCTTTCAACTGGTCTGGGTGGCGATTTTGACATCCTGACCATACTTCGCGGCGGTCTCAACTATCCGCTGGAAGAAGCATGCGCCGAGACGGGAATCCGAGTCCGTGACATGCACTTCGTTTCCTGCGAACGCATCATCGAAAACCACGAGATAAAGGGCCTGGACATAAAATACGAAAAGATACGCCCCACCCCCGGCCGCGTGCTGGCAATCGGCGACATCATCGCTTCGGGCGCCACGCTGAGCATGTGCCTGGACTATGTCGCGAAAGAATTTCACCGCCGTGGCGGCAGCATTCGCCGGATCGTCTTCTTCACCATAGGCGGCACCAGGGCCGTTGAACTCATGGAAGAGATGACGCCCGGGCTCCGCGAACTTTTCCCCTGGTTCGAAGGCTTCGACTGCTTCTTCTACGAAGGAATGTTCACGGTTTACGACGGCCCCGGCGCAAGCGGCATCAACGTCCGCGACATCGACTTCGGCTGGAATGGCGGAATCATCGCTCCGGAATTCCGTTCCTACATAATGGACTTTCCCGACGCCCTGCTGGAAAAATGCATCATCTACGACGGCGGAGCGCGCAGGTACGAAATCCCCATCCACCTGGACGAAGTCACTGAATATTGGGAAGGCATCCTTGAGAGGTCAGGCATCATCGACCCGACGGCCCTCGTCGGCGAAAAGCTGGGCTACCCCGAGCCTCTCCCCTATCAGGACTGGCGGGCCCTGACCGGCATTCCCGACGGATGGAAGGCCTTGTGGAAAAAGGAAACGGCAGTCCTTAAGGGCGCTAAGGACCTCGACCTCAGCGCAATTGCCCGCAGGCGGCTGGAAAGCATCGATTCTCTTCGAAAACTCTACAAATAAAACCGAACCATGACAAAGAAAACATTGGATGTGGATTACACATCGCGTCCCGTAGATGCCGAAGGACGCAAGTCGACGCTCAGCATGTTCATGCTGATGCTGGGTTTCACCTTCTTCTCGGCCAGCATGTGGGTTGGCCAGCAACTGGCCGCCGGGCTCAATTTCTCCGGATTCGTCTGGGCTCTCATCCTCGGCGGACTCATCCTCGCCGCCTACACCGGCTCCCTCGGCTACATCGGCGCCAAGACAGGTCTTTCCCTCGACATGCTCGCCCAGCGCAGCTTCGGCGTCAAGGGCAGCTGGCTTCCAAGCGCAATGATCAGCTTCACCCAGATCGGATGGTTCGGAGTGGGCCTTGCCATGTTCGCCATCCCCGTGGCGAAAGAAATCCTTGGCCTTGAAGTTACGCCCGACTCCATGCCCTGGCAGGGCTACCTTCTCGTGGCAGTGGCCGGCATCCTGATGACAGCCAGCGCCTACTACGGCATCAAGAGCCTCACCATAGTCAGCTACATCGCCGTCCCCGCCGTGGCGATTCTCGGAACCGTCGCAATGATCCTGGCAGTAAGCAGGGGCGACCTCGGCCTAATCGAGCAGTTCAACGTCGGCGCCAAAAACCTCGGAGTCATCGCCGGAGCCGGCCTTGTCGTGGGCAGCTTCGTCTCGGGCGGCACCGCCACGCCCAACTTCACCCGCTTCGCGAAAAGCGGCAAGGTGGGCCTGATCACCACGGTCATCGCCTTCTTCCTGGGCAACAGCCTGATGTTCCTCTTCGGCGCAGTCTCCAGCATCTACGCCGGCGGCAACGACATTTTCGAGGTCATGCTCAACCTTAACCTCTTCTACATGGCAGTCATCGTGCTGGGCCTGAACATCTGGACGACCAACGACAACGCCCTCTACAGCGCCGGACTCGGACTCTCCAATATCACCGGCTGGTCGAAAAAGACCATGGTCATCGTCTCGGGAATCATCGGCACCATCGCGGCCGTATGGCTCTATTGGAACTTCTGCGGATGGCTCAACGTCCTCAACTGCACCCTGCCCCCGGTCGGCATCATCCTGATCCTCAGTTACTTCCTTGGCAAGAAAGACTTCACTTCGGCCACTCCGGTGACCGTGAACTGGTGGGCCGTGGCAGGAGTCGTCGTCGGCGCAGTCGTCGCAAACCTCGTCCACTGGGGATTCCCCGCCATCAACGGAATGGCCGTAGCCGCACTGCTGTATGTGATCGGTCGCCGATAGCGCTTTTTTCGAATTTTTCCTTTTGGAGCAGAATAACAATAATTACTTATTTCAAATCTTTGCGGAAAGGCTTATTTTTGTTCCGGTGCAAAAAATGTTTACGATGAAAAAGATAATTTCAATGTTAGCAATAGCTGCGCTATTTTGCTCCGCCTGCACGAAAGACCCCGCTCAGCCGGACTCCACCACCCCTGCGGAACCGGACGAGGTGACGAAAGTGACATGTGCTACCGGTGAGGCCTCCGACATCATGCTTGACCGGGCCACCGTTTCGGGCACCGTAAACGCCGGCGATAAGTTCGCCATCCGTCTTTTCTATTGGTCCGAAACCGCCTCCGACAAGGAGTCTTTGCGCGCTTCCGGCACCAAGATCACTGTCGACGGCAAGGGTCCCTTCTCCGCCACCATCACAGGCCTCAAACTGAACACCACCTACTACTACATGGCCAGCGTCACCACCTGGGATGGCGACATCCACGGCGAGGTCAAGTCCTTCACCACCGGCGCTTTCAAGACCACTACGGTAGGCGCCGACCAGATTACCCGCGCCAAAGCCCATCTTAGCGGCGGCGGAGTCTTCAACGACGCAATGCTTGGCGACCTTTCGCTCTCCGGCTGCTTCTACTGGTCGGCCACGCAATCCACCGCAGAAGGGCTCCGCTCCTCGGGAGAGAAACTCGTCTGCCCCGTCACGGAAGACGCCTCCATCTTCGCCACGATAAGCGGCCTCTCCCCCAACACGACCTACTACTTCGTTGCGGCCCTTACCGTTGCCGGGCAGGAAGTCCTGGGCGAAGTCAAGTCCTTCAAGACAAACCCGCTCCCCGCCGGTGCCGTCGACCTGGGCCTCAGCGTCCTCTGGGCCGACTGCAACCTTGGCTCCAAGAGCCCGACGGGCCTCGGCACCTATTACGCCTGGGGTGAGACCTCTACGAAATCGTCGTTCTCGAAGGAAAACTACTCCTTCTACGACACCGCCCGCTACTACGAAAAGGGGCAAGTCCTTCCGAAGAATCGTGACGCAGCAGCGCAAATCAAAGGCGGCGGATGGCGCATGCCCACGGAGAAGGAAATTGAAGAGCTGATCGACAAACACGGCGGATGCTCGCAATCATGGACTGACAACAATAACGGCGTCCCCGGCATTTGGTTCACGGGCAAACGAACCGGCAACAAGATTTTCCTCCCGGCCGGTGGCGTAAAACAAGGTTCGACGACGATAGAGGCAAATGTCAGTTGCTACTATTGGACCGGTTCTTTCTGTTTCGGCAACAACGGAACGGAAGCGCAAGCCTACGCGTTTACGTACTATTCCAAAAGAGAAAATGCCAGCTCGGCCTATTTCGGGGACTGGGGCAACTACGGTGCCTGGAACGGCTTGCTTATCCGCCCGGTGATTGACTGAGGCGTTTATTGAAGAGAACGTATACTATACCAGAGAACCCTTAAGGCTCAAAGAAATTCATCTGGTCGAGGACGCTGAACATCTGGTCGAAGTATTCTGCCGAGGAGGTGTCCCAGTGGAAGCCCAGGCGGAGGAGGATCTGGATTGTGAAACTGGTCGAAGGCCAGTTGATCACCTCGGGTTCGCTTCCATTGGCGGCGGAATACGCGATAAGGGGCGACATGCTCGGCGCCAGCACCGGATCCGCCATGGCTTGCTGCAGTGCCGCGCTGAACTCGTCGAACTCGACATAGCGCAACGGCTTGCCGTCGAAGAGCGACAGCCTCTGCATCACGTCTTCCATGGGGATGAGGTGGTTGTTGGACAGGTGGAGCACGCAGTTGTCCCTCGGAGTGCCGCACAGGAGCACGGCGGCCCGGGCGGCATCGTCGATAGGCGAGAACTCAACCCTTGCCGTCATGCCGGAGTAAGGGAACACTCCAAGCAGCTTGCAGGCGCGCAGGCGTCCCATGGCGGCATTGGACTTCATGTTCATCTGGAACTCGCCGTCCGAAGCACGCGGCGCGAGGTTGCCAGCGCGGATGATCTTGGCGTTGATGGCGCCTTCGGCCATGTTTTCGAGGATATGACGCTCCGCAAGGAACTTCGACTGGACGTATTGATTGTCGGTAATCTGCCCGAAATAAAGCTGCTGCTCGTTGAAGACGGTCGGAAGGACGCCTTTGGTGGAGCCTCCCACGCTCTCGGTGGAAATCTGGACGAGGCGGGCGCCGTTATGGCGGCAGAAATCCACTATGTTCTTCACTCCTATGTAGTTGACTTCCTCGATGTCGGTGCCCTTTGAGAAATGCTTGACGTTGGCTGCGCAGTTAATGACCAGGTCGATGGGCGTACCGCTGTCCAGGAGGGCCTGGAACACGGATTTCTGCGTGATGTCGCCCTGGACGATGCGGATGCGGCGGCCCATCAGCGGCATGTAGTCTTCGGCGAAATAATAGACCATCATTTCCTTGAGCCAGCCGATGGTGGTGCCGCTCTTGCGGGAGCGGATAAGGCACCAGATGACCGTGTCGTCGGGCGTTTCGATGATTAGTCTGCGCAGCATGTGGATGCCGAGGTAGCCCGTGACGCCGGTTAGGAGGATGTTGCGGCCAAGAGGCTGCGGCTTCCCGCTGATAAACGCTTCCAAAGTGTTTTTGGACAGGAGCTTGTTGATAGCCGAGTAGTCGTAGTCCTGGATGCTGGCTTCAGCCGTAGTCGCCTTGTCGCCCTCGGAGAGGAACGCGGCCAGACTGCGGGCGGTCGGGTGCGAGAACACGTCGGCATAGGCGAACGTCAGTCCGGCCTTCTGGGCCGCGACAAGGACGCTTGTAACCACCAGCGAAGTACCGCCGATATCGAAAAAATTGTCGGTGACGCCCACGCGGTCGAGCTCCAGCACGGAGGCGAACACATCGCACAGGATCTTTTCCTGGGAAGTTTCAGGCGCCACATAATCGCCGCTCGAGGCCGGAACCGGCGCCGGAAGGGCCCTGCGGTCCACTTTCTGGTTGACGTTCAGCGGAATCTTGTCCAGCTGCATGAAACTCTCGGGGACCATGTAAGGCGGCTTGCGCTCACGGATGAAGTCGGCCGCCTTGCGGGCGTCGAAGGTGCCATCGTAAACTACATAGGCGGCGAGGAACTTGCCTCCGGAGGGCTTGTCGAAGGCCTGGACCGTGACGTCGGCCACTCCCGGGATCTCGCGGATTACAGCCTCGACCTCACCGGGTTCGATGCGGAATCCGCGCACCTTTATCTGGGAGTCGTTGCGGCCGATGAATTCGATGTTGCCGTCGGCGCGGTAACGGACCACGTCGCCCGAGCGATAGGCGCGCATTCCCTCCACGAAGGGATTGTCGATGAACACCTCGGCCGTCTTTTCCGGCAGATTGAGGTAGCCCCTGCCCACGCCGGCTCCAGCAATGAGCAGCTCACCGCACGCCCCGACGGGCAAACGGCGGAAGTTCCGGTCAACGACGTACAGACGCATATTGTCGACCGGATGACCGATGGGGATATTGTCTTCCCTGGCCTCAACGTGGAAAATCGTAGTGAAAATCGTGCATTCGGTGGGACCGTAGCCGTTGTGGAAATCGTATGCCGGCGGGTCGACGGACACGAGCTTTTCGCCGCCGACGGAGAGGGCCTGCAGGCTCTGGTTGTGAGGATAGTTCCTGGAATACATCACGCCCACCTGGGTGGTCATGAAGCTATGCGTAATGCCGTTTTCGGTGATGAATGCGTCCAGGGCCGCCATGTCGTGACGGGTGTCTTCGGGGATGATGCACACGGCGCTTCCTGTGGTAAGGGCCGGGTAGGTGTCCATCATGCTGGCGTCGAAGCCGTAGCTGGCGTAGGCCGCCACACGGCTCGAAGGCTGTAGGCCGTAATAGTTGCGGTACCATGCGCAGAAATTCACCAGGTTGCGGTGTTCGAGCATGACGCCTTTCGGGACGCCGGTGGTGCCTGAGGTGTAAAGCAGGATGAAAAGGTCTTCGGGACGGGGGCCTTCGGGGACGTCGCCCTTCGGAAGGGCGTCGATTTCAGATGTCTTCAGGACGGGGACTTCTATGCCCTGAAGGATGTCCAGCAGGTTATCGTCGACGATCAGGAGCCCCGCCGCGGAATCCTTCAGCATGAATTCCAGCCTTTCCTTCGGGTAGGACGGGTCGAGCGGCTGATAAGCGCATCCGGCTTTCAGGGCGCCCAGGGAGGCAAGCGCCATCCACTGGTTCCTGCCGATCAGCACCGCTACGACGTTTTCGCGGCCAAGCCCCTTGGAAGCGATATACGACGCCAGGCGGTCCGAGATGTCGTCGGCCTCGGCATAGGTCCAGGTCTTCCCCACGGCAACCACGGCCACGGCATCCGGCGTCTCAGCAGCCCTTGCACGGAAGAGGGAGACGATGGTCTGCGACGTGTCGACGTCGATGCTGTAGTGGTTGAAGCCGTCGAGGGCGGCCAGCTGGCTGTCGTTTACCAGAGGCACTTCCGAGGTCTTGCCCGCGTCTTTCAGTCCCCTGGCCACACAGGCGAGGGTCTGGGCGAACTGGCGGATGATTTCCTGGCTGTAGAGGTTGCTGTCGTAGGCCACGACGAAACGTTCGCTGCCCTCCTCTCCGTCCACGAAGATGCTGACGGGGAATTTCGGGTAGCCGGTTTCCATCACCTCGGCCCGGATTCCGGAGCCCTTTTCCACCACGCCCACCTCGTATGCAAGCATGATCCTGGGGCGGAAGCCATGTTCGGCGGCGACGGCGGAGAATGGATAGTTTTCGTGGGATAGTGTCCGGGCGAAGTCTTCATGCACGCCCTTCAGGAAGTCGCCTGCCGGGATGTCTTCGACCTTGCCGGAGAGGGCAAGCGTGTTGACGAACATACCGGTCGTCTCAGATGTCCGGAGGTTGCTGCGGCCGCTGGAGACAGTACAAATGTAGACGTCGCGCTTGCCGGTAAAGGCCGACACGGCCATGTAGGTCGCCGCAAGGAAATAGCTCGCAGAGGTGATACCCAGTTCCTTGCAGCGGCGGGAGACATCGGCGCACACAGGCTCCTCGACATACATTTCCCTGCCGCCGGCCTTGGCGCCGGGGACGTCGGGAATAATTTCGGAAGCATCTTCGAAGGCCTCCAGTTTCTCTCCGAAGAACTCACGGGCACGGTTGAACTCTTCCGAGTCGCGGGAAGACTTCTGGTCGTGGACATAGTGGGCGTAAGTGTAGCTCTCCTGCTCCGGCTTCACGCCACTGAGCGCCGCCGAGAGCTGCTTGCCGAAGATGTCGTAGGACGCTCCGTCGAAGACAAGATGATGGAAGTCGGTGGCAAGTACCACGCCTTCAGGGGTTTCGAGCACCTTGGCCCTGTAGAGCGGGGCCTCTGAAAGGTTGAACGGCTTGACGAATTCGTGCTTGTAGGATTCGGCGCTTATGGCGGAAGAAAGCTTTTCGATTTCCACGACGGGCTCAACTCCGCTGGGGACAGCATACACTTTGCCGTCCTTTTCCCTGAAGCAGACATGGAGGCCGGGATGGGCCCTCAAGATATCCAGGACGGCATTTTGCACCGCCACGGCAGTAGTCCCTTCCGGGAAATGCCAGAGCATCGGGATGTTGTACTGGGTCTCGGACGGGGCCTTCATGCAGTCGTAATACACTCCTTCCTGCTGGAATGAAAGTTCGGCAGGAGCATCGTCGTAGGACGCGCTTTCCGCCGCCGGGCCACTCCCCTTCGCGCTCATCATCACCTTAAGCACCTCGTTTTCAATAGTCTGCAAGGTGGCGGTGCGGGCGAAACTGCTCATATCCGCCTGCAGGCCGTATTTCTTGTACAGTTCGGTGGCAAGGCGAAGGGCGCTGAGCGAACTGAGGCCGTAGTAAAGCAGCGGGTCGGTGAGGCCGAAGCCGTCGATATGCGCCGTCTGGCGGATAATCTCCGCAATTTCCTCTTCGAGGATGTTGAAAGGAGCGTTTTCCGTCCTGGCGCCGGAGCTCTGACGCTGAGGCTTCGGAAGGGCCTTGCGGTCGACTTTCTGGTTGACATTGAGCGGAATGGCGTCTATCTGCATTGTGATGGCGGGCACCATGTACGGAGGCTTGCGGTCGGCGATGAATGCGTTGAGCTGACTGATATCCACCTGGCTGTCGGCAACTATATATGCCACAAGGTATTTGCCGGCGCCTGCGACCTCTTCGTCGAATGCCTGTACGGTGACGTCCTTGACAGGAGGATATTCGCGTATGACGCTCTCGACTTCCTTGAGCTCGATGCGGAATCCGCGCACCTTCACCTGGGAGTCCTTGCGGCCGATGAATTCAATGTCTCCGTCGGGGCGATATCTTACGACGTCGCCTGTGCGGTAGGTCCTCCTATATTGAGGCTGGCTTTCGAAGGGGTTGTCGATGAATACTTCGGCCGTCTTTTCCGGCCTGCCGAGGTAGCCGTCGCCGACCTGCTCGCCGGCAACCAGCAGTTCTCCGGCCGCGCCGACGGGGACGCGCTGCCCGCCCTTTGCGACGATAAACGCGTGTACTCCGGGTACGGGATTGCCGATCGGGATGTCCGGTTCGACCTTCTTGACTTCCTTGAAGACCACGTAGACGGTGCTCTCGGTGGGGCCGTAACAGTTGAACAGGCGATATTTGGGAAGCGGGAAAGACGACATTTTCTCGCCGCCGGTGTAGAGGGCCTCGAGACCGCGGACCTCGGGGAAGTTGATTGCGAACTGAGTGGCCACCTGGGTGGTCATGAAGGCATGCGTGATGCCGCTCTTTTCGAAAAATTCCTTCAGTGCGGGAAGGTCCAGCCGGATTTCCTCGGGGATGACGTAGAGCGCCGCGCCGGCAGCGATGGCGGTGAAAAGGTCGGACATGAAGGCGTCGAAGCCGAAACTGGCATAGGCCGTCATGCGCGAAGCGGGACCGATTCCGAGGATGGCGGCGTTTTTCCTTGCGTAGAGGGAGACGCCGCGATGAGGGAGCATGCAGCCCTTGGGGGTGCCGGTGGAGCCGGAGGTGTAAAGCAGGATGAGGAGGTCGTCCGGAGCCGGGCAAGCCGAGGGCTTTCCTTCCGGCAGCGAGGCGATGTCGGAAGTGAGCAACCTCGGGCAGTCATATCCTTCGATATCAAGGCCTTCGTCGACGATAAGGAGGGAGCTTTGCGCGTCTTCGACCATGAATTTCAGGCGGTCGGCCGGATATGACGGGTCGAGCGGCTGATAGGCGCAACCGGCCTTGAGGACACCCATAGGGGTGATCATGTCGTATTCGTTGCGGCCGATGAGGATGGAGACGACCTTCCCCGCGCCTATGGTCTTTTCGATGTAGGCGGCAAGGCGGTCGGAGAGGCTGTCCACCTCTCCGTAGGTGTATTTCCTGTCTTTGTAGACCACTGCGACGCTGTCTGGATTCTGGCTGCGGAAAAGGTCGAGGACGGTCACAGCGGGGTCCGGACCCTCGTCGGTGGGCTGGAACGCATCGAGGCAGGCCAGCTGGCGCTTGGAGCAATATTGCAGGTCCTTTACGGTTTCGGCCGAGGCTATGGAAAGGACCGTGGCGGTGAAACTTTCGGCAAGGTTGCGGAGGATGGTTTCGCTGTAACGGCCGCTCCTGTACCAGAAACGCATCTTATAGGGCCCTTCGGCGGCGGTGAAGAACTCTATCGAAAGGCCGATTCCCGGAGGATTGGTGCGAAGGTCTTCGCCCAGAACAGTTTCGTCTCCAAGCACGAGGGCCGGACGCTCCATGGTGAACTGTCCCTGGAAGGCGAAGTTGATTTCATTCTGCAGGCCGAGGTCCCTGACGCAGTCGGCAAAGGAATAGAATCCGCGGGAACGGATGCCGACGGTCTGGGCTTTCATCGCATCGAGCAGCTCGGTGAGGGGCTTGTCGGAAGCGGCGTCGACATAGACGGGGATGGTGTGGACCTGCATGCCGATTCCGCCCGAGAGACCCTTGCGGCCGTTCCAGATGCTGGTAAAGGCGGCCTTGTCTTCGGCGTTCCAGGCTGCCAGGGTGATGCCGAAGGCGGCGGTGAACAGCACGCTTTCAGCATAACGGTAGCGCTCCGTCACGCCTTTCATCGACTCGCGGTCCAGGCCGAGTTCGACCACCATTTCCTCGTAGGGGCCGTCTTCCCCGTTCTTGTCGGGGATGATGCGCGACAGGGTCTCGGCGCCCGGGCCGAACGTTTCGGCATACCATTTCCGAGCCTCGTCGAAGGCTTCGGAAGAACGCTGCTCCGCTTCCTTTATGGCAACGTCCGCCCCGCTGACCTTCTCCACGGCAAGTTCCCCTCCTACGTAGGCGGCATTCAAGTCCTTGAGGATAAGGTAAGTGGACGCTCCGTCAAAGAGGATGTGGTGGGCGTCGAAATAGAGGTAGTTCCCCTCCGGGGTCCGGTAGACTTCCGTCCTTACAAGCGGGCCGCTTTCACCGCTCTCCGGGGCGATTTCAAGGCTCATTGTCCGCCCGAGTGTGCTGCGGTCCAGCGAGTCAAGGAGCGGCACCACCGGCTGAGGATTGTCAGGGGTGTCCATCTGAGGCTCTCCGTCCTTTACCACCAGACGGGAAAGCATATAGGGATGGGCCAGCTGAACCTTCTCGAACGCCATTTTCAGGCGCTCCGGGTCGATGGTTTCGGGAAGGGGGAAAAGGAAGGCAAGCTGATAATTGCCGTCACTTTCTTTCAAGCCCTGGCAGGCGAGGTAAATGCTCAGCTGGGACTGTGACAGAGGGGAAATCATATTGTCGTTTTATTTAGTTCGTTTGCCTTGACTTGTAGTTTCGGGCCATTTCGAAGAATGCCGGGGAAAGGTGGCAGTATCCGCCCGGGTTCTTGTCGAGATAGTGCTGGTGGTATTCTTCCGCAGGGTAGAAATTCCGCAGAGGCAGCTTTTCCACGACCACGGGCTGTCCTATGGCCTTTTCCACCTCCGCAAAGACTTCGGAGATTGCGGCTTCGTCCGCCGGGTCGGAGTAATATACTCCCGTGCGGTAACGCGTGCCTTCGTCCTCTCCCTGCCGGTTGAGGCTCAGAGGGTCTATTATCTTGAAAAACAGCCTCACAAGGGCTTCCAGACCAATTTGCGAAGCATCGTAGCGGACCCGTACCGTCTCGGCGTAGCCGGTTTCGTCGGTATAGACCTCCTTGTAGGTCGGATCGGGGGTGTTGCCGTTGGCAAAGCCCACTTCGGTTTCCACCACTCCATCGAGAAGACGGAAAAACTTCTCGGCGCCCCAGAAGCAGCCTGCGGCGAAATATATGTCCTTTTGCCCTGTTCCCATCGTTTTCCGCGTAGAATGATGGCTACTAAGTTAGGAAAAAATTGGAAATCCAGTCCCTTTGTATGCAAGAAATTACTATCTTTGAAGGTCAAGACGGAACATGCCATGACAGACCGACTATTCCTCATCGACGGGCACGCCCTTATCTTCAAGATGTACTACGCCTTCCTGCGAAGGCCGATGGTCAACTCGAAAGGCGCCGACATGTCCATCCTCTATGGTTTCACGAAATACGTCCTGGAACTGATTGAACGTGAGCATCCTACCCATCTGGCCGTGGCCTTCGATCCGCCGGGAGGCACCTTCCGCAACGTCATGTATCCGGCCTACAAGGCCAACCGCGACGAGACTCCGCAGCTGGTGATCGACGCCCTCGAGCCCCTGCAGGAGCTGTGTCACGCCCTCGGGCTTGCCACGCTGATGATTCCCGGCTACGAAGCCGACGACGTTATCGGCACCGTGGCCCTCAGGAGCGCCGACGAAGGCGCCGACGTCTACATGGTCACCCCCGACAAAGACTACGGCCAGCTGATCCGCGACCACGTGTTCCAGCTCAAGCCCGGCAAGTCCGGAGGGGCCGACGAGCTGGTCGACAGCGCCGCCGTGTGCAAAAAATACGGCATATCCAATCCCCTGCAAGTAATTGAGATGCTGACGCTTTGCGGCGACACGGCCGACAACGTCCCCGGCGTCAAGGGTATCGGCGAAGTCGGCGCCGGCAAGCTGATCTCCCGCTACGGAAGCGTCGAAAACATCTACGCCCACCTCGACGAGTTGTCGGAGCGTCAGCAGGCTCAGTTCGAGGAGGCCCGCGGCCACATTGCCCTGAGCCACGAACTCGTAACCATCAAAACCGACGTCCCGGTCGAAACCAGCCTCGGCGACATGCTCCTAAAAGGGGTTTACGGCAGCGAGGCCGCCGACCTTTTCGAAAAATACGAATTCCATTCCCTGCGCCGTTTCCTCGGCCATGCCGCTCCGCCGCCGAAAGAGCGCAACAACCTGGAAGTTAGCCAGATATCGCCTTCCGAACTATTGGCGGCAGCCCAAAAGGCCGGCCGGTATGCGCTCATCGCCGAAAACGGTGAGAGGAACATTTTCGCCCCGGTCGAGAAGGTCACCGCCGCGGTTGGCAGCGAATATGCCGAAGGCCTCCCCGGCGAGTTCAAGGCGCTGCTGGAGAGCGACCTTCCGGTTGTCGGATACGACCTCAAATACCAGCGCAACATCCTTGCTTCCAGCGGCATAACCCTTGGCGGGCCACTTTGCGACATCGAGCTCATGCACTATCTGACCGATCCGGAGAGGAGCCACAAGGCCGACATCCTGGCGTCGAGCTACCTCGGAATCGAACTCGAAGAGACGGCCGTCGAGGAGGCGCCCGCCGACCTGTTCGCCATGGTCGAAGATGCCCCGGAAAAGATTTCCCGCGGGCGCGAAGCCGTGGTCGTGGGGATGCTCTATGAGCCGGTGCTCAAAGACATGAAAGACAAGGGAGTAGTGACTCTCTACGAACAGATCGAGCAGCCGCTGATCCCCGTCCTGGGCGACATGGAGCGCGACGGCGTAAAGGTGGACCTCGGCCAGATAAAGGCCTTTGCCGAGTGGCTCAAAAAGGAGGTAGCGCGCCTTGAGGAAGAAATACGAAGCGACGCCGGCGATCCCGGGCTCAACATATCTTCGCCCAAGCAGATAGGCACCCTTCTTTTCGAGAAGCTGGGCCTCGACCCCAAGGCCAAGAAGAGCGCCAAAGGCGCATGGACCACGGATGAAACCACCCTCCTTGGCATCGCCGACCGCCATCCCATCGTCGACAAGATCCTGGATTTCCGCGCAGTCAAAAAGCTGCTGTCCACCTATATAGAGCCGTTCCCCGGCTATATTTCCTCCTTCGACGGCAAGGTCCACACCACCTTCAACCAGGCCCTCACGGCCACCGGCAGGCTGTCGTCGTCCAACCCCAACCTGCAAAACATCCCCATCCGCACCGAGCGCGGCAAGGAAATCCGCAAGGCCTTCGTCCCCAGCCGTCCCGACGGGAGGATCGTCAGCGCCGACTATTCCCAGATCGAGCTCCGCATCATGGCCCATCTGTGCGGCGACGACCATCTCGTGAGCGCCTTCCGCGACGGTATCGACGTCCATGCCGCAACCGCCGCCAAGATTTTCGGCATCCCCTACGAAGAGGTGACGGCCGACCAGCGTCGTATCGCCAAGACCGCCAATTTCGGCATCATGTACGGCATTTCGTCCTTCGGTCTGGCCCAGCGCCTGCGCATCTCCAGGTCGGAGGCCAAGAAGATCATCGACGACTATTTCGCCGCCTTCCCCTCTATCCGAACCTATATCGACCAGACCATAGCCGCGGCACGCGAAAACGGCTACGTAGAAACGCTCTTCGGCCGCAGGCGCTATCTGCCCGACATCACGTCGAAAAACGGCACGGTGCGCGCCCTTGCCGAGCGCAATGCCGTCAACGCCCCCATCCAGGGCACCTCGGCCGACATCATCAAGATCGCCATGGCCGGCGTGGCCCGCAGGCTCAGCGAGGAAGGTTTCCGCAGCCGCATGGTGCTGCAGATCCACGATGAACTTCTGCTCGACGCCGTTGCCGAAGAAGTGGACGCTCTCAAGGCAATGGTCAAGGGCGAAATGGAGCACGTTATTACCCTGAAAGTCCCCCTAACAGTAGAATGTAACGATGGAACGAACTGGCTTGAAGCTCACTGACATGGGCGATGCGCAGCTGGTGGAGCTGGCGCTGCGCGGAGAGTCCGAGGCTCCGTATTTCGTACTCTATACCCGCTACCATACGGGTGTATGCGCCCACATTTCCCGCTTCGTAGGCGAACGCGAGGAGATAGAGGATATCTGCATGGAAAGCTTTGAAAAGGCGTTCAAGCAGCTGTCGTCCTTCAATCCGGAGATGAAGTTTTCCACCTGGATGCTGACCATCGCCCGCAACACGGCGCTGGACCATCGCGACAAGGCGAAAGTTCGCGGCAAGAAGCTGGAAACCACTTCTTTCGACATCGCCGAGCACGAGGCTTCCTCCATTCCCGACGACAACCGCAGTCCGGAAGAAGAGATCATAGACTCCCAGATCCACGAAAAATTCATGGCCAGCATCGAGGGGCTGCCCGACCTCTACCGCGAGCCCGCCCGCCTGTGCCTTATCGACAATCTGGGCTACAAGGAAATAGCTGAAAAGACGGGGCTGCCGCTCGGTACCGTGAAAACGCGTATCCGCAGGGCGAAGGAGCAGCTGACCGCCATGATGCTGGAATCGGATGAAGACTGAATCAATGGATTTCGATAGTTTCAAAGAGTTGGCCGGCAGCTGGTTTCCCGGCATTTCCGCGCAGGCGTGGGAGCGTTTCAAGGCTCTGGAGGCCCTGTACACCGACTGGAATTCGCGCATCAACGTCATTTCCCGCAAAGACATCGACAGCCTTTACGACCACCATGTGCTCCACAGCCTCGCGGTTGCGGCCTATCTGCTCGAGCGCGAGCCCGAGGTTTACGATTCATGGATCGAAGGCGGGCTGAAGGTGCTGGACCTCGGCACAGGAGGCGGTTTCCCCGGGATTCCGCTGGCGATCCTGTTCCCCAAAGTGAGTTTTACCCTATGCGATTCGGTCGGCAAAAAGACCATCGTGGCGTCCGCCGTCGCAGAGGCCCTGGGGCTTGGCAACGTCACCGTCGTCAATGCCCGCGCCGAGACGCTCCCCGGCCCGTTCGACCATATCGTCTCCCGCGCCGTCGCCTCCCTGAGCGACTTCTACCCGTGGGTCCGCGGCCGCTACCGGGGCAGCATCCTCTACCTCCGCGGCGGCGACATCGCCGAAGAGACCGGCCTGCTGATGAGCCGCTTCCGCCTCCGCGACGTCTCCGCCTGGCCCGTCTCCTCCTGGCTCCCCGACTCCTACTTCGCCGGCAAATACCTCGTCCGCATCGGGCGGTAGCAGTGGTGGTCCCGGGTGTGCCGGGGGATACTTCCCCCGATATGCGACAGCACGTACCTCAACAGAAAAAGCTGGCGGCAGGAAAGCCCCGCTCGGAGGTATGATTCGGAGGCCACCGGCCGACCGAGGGGGTGCCGGGGGATACTTCCCCCGATATGCGGAAGCACGTACCTCAACAGAAAAAGCTAGCAGGATTGCTAGCTTTTTCTGTTGAGGTACAGCGATTCGAACGCTGACTGAGGGAACCAAAATCCCTAGTGCTGCCATTACACCATACCTCAATTCCGCCTGCAAAGGTAATATAAAAGTCCCTATTTTCCTAAAAATTTGGAATCCAGATAAGCCCCGAAAGCATCGCGGTAGCTGTCGCCTATGGGCAGGGAATCGCCCGCGGTCGTAAGCACCCGCGAACGGGAAACTTCGCGTATCTTGGAAAGATTGAGAATGTAGGACTTATGGATACGCATGAAGCGCGACGGTGGAAGATTGTCCTCCAGCCTTTTCATGCTCATGAGCACCACCACCGGGGTCGGGTCGCCCTCCACGTGAATCTTCAGGTATTCGCTCATGCCTTCGACGTAGACTATGCTGTCCAACGACACCCTGACCACCTTGTAGTCGGTCTTGAAAAACAGTGCCTCATCACCGTCAGGGGCCGAAACCGTGGCCGGGGCGGCATGGCGCAGATCGTATTGACGCTTAACCTTGACCGCCGCCTTCTGGAAATCCGCCAGTCCGAAAGGCTTGAGCAGATAGTCGACGGCATCGACCTTGAACCCCTCCACGGCATATTCCGAATAGGCCGTAGTGAACACCACCATCGGCGGGTCGGCGAGCGAACGGACGAAGTCCATCCCGCTGAGGTCGGGCATGTTGATATCGACAAACAGCACGTCGACGCTCTCCTGCTCCAGCACCCTGCTTGCCTGCACCGCGCTCGGACATGCCGCAACAAGCTCAAGGTAAGGCACTTTCTCTATGTAGGATGAAATCTGACGCAGCGCGAGCGGCTCGTCGTCTATGGCGATGCAACGGATCATAATGCGGTCGGATGTATAGGAATAACTACGATAATCTCATACCTGTCGGCCGATTCATCCACGTGCATGGTGTAATCGGAGCCGTAGAGCAGGGTCAGGCGTTCGCGCACGTTGTCCATGCCTATGCCCTTGGTATGTTCGGCGACATGGCGGCTGTTGGCGCAACGGAACAGGACCTTATCCCCCTCCAGGGCCATCGTGATGTTGATATAGGACTCCGATTCATAGCTGACGCCATGTTTGAAGGCATTTTCGACGAAGGAGACGAACACCAGCGGCGGCACCTCCGCATCGGAACTTGCCTCCGGGAGCGTCGCGTTGATGCTCACAGTGTCGGCATACCGCATCTTCATCAGCGAGAGATAATGGCCCAGGAAATCTATTTCCTTGTCCAGCGGGATGGTGGGTTTGTCGCCTTCATAGAGGATATAGCGCATCAGGCGCGACAGTTCCACGATGCTCTCCTTGGCCTGTTCCGGATCAATGTCCACGAGGGCGTGGATATTGTTCAGCGTGTTCATGAAGAAATGCGGATTGATCTGGTAGCGCAGATACGAGAGTTGCTGCTCGAGGTTTTTCTTCTCCAGGGATTCGAGCTTCTTGGAGTCTTCCAACGACTTGAACAGGACCTTCACAAGGAGCCCCATGCCCATGATGGCAATGCCGAGGAGAAACTTGAATACTTCCGGACGTATCGGCTGGAAATCGCCTCTCATGTCAGCCTCATGCGGACCACCGGACGGAGGAGGACCCGGACGGAAGTCCTGAGGAGGCAACGGCGGCATATTCTCCGGGCCCGGACCGGACTTGGAGAAAACGTACCAGGCAAAGACCAGCGCCAGGAGCCCCACCATGGTGAAATACAAGGCCTTGCGGTCCGGCTTGAAATAATACGGGGCCACCAGGAACTGATGGACAAGGAACAGGACAAGGAATGGCGCTATGCGCGACCATGCGGCAAGTATGCCCCGCCATGAAAAAGAATCGCCCAGAAGGCCGCTGCCGACCGGTATCATGGCTATGACCAGCCAGAACACCGTGTAGATGCCGTATTCGATTTTATTTTCGCGCGTTATCATACCTTTCACGGATTGGCGGTGCAAATTGGCGAAAAAAAATGAGCCCGGCAAAATATTTCAACCAAAGGGCCGATTTTTCCGGCGAGCGCCTAAAAAAGGTATTTTACCGAGATGGACGGGATGAGTCCGTAGAGGCCGGCCTTGTACCAGCATTTGGTTCCGAAATGGTAGCCGTACATCGGACAGATGTCGGCCGATATGGCGAAATGGCGTGCCGGTGCGAACTCGCATCCTACCTGGAAAGCGACGGCGACCATGACGGCCGGACTGTCGTTGCCTTCCTGCATTTCGGGATGGTTGTAGACATAGCCGACGGATGTGCCGGGGCCGAGATACCATGTCCAGTCGCCACCGCCCCAACTTGGCTGCGCTATGACCCAGTTGAAGGTCGAGGTGGCCTTGAATCCGCGTTCCTTTACCATGTCGACGCCGAGGTCGACCTCCAGGAAATGAGGGTCGCCCATAAAGTGCTGATATGTTATACGCTCTTCAGGATAGCCCAGGCGGAACCCGAAGGAACGCGAGTCCTGCGCAAATCCGCTGACGGACAGACTCAGAATGGCAACTGCCATGATAAGGAACCTTTTCATCACATGCAATATTTGTCCAAAGATATAAAAAAACCACGAATGTTCAACCGTGGTCATGATCTTTTGTCCCGGAAGAATTCCGCCATCAGGGCGGAACACTCGTCGGCAAGGATGCCGGCCTGGACGGAGGTCTTCGGATGGAGGAGCGGCGGCGAGAAGAGGGTGTGGCCCCGCTTGGGGTCGATTGCGCCGTAGACGACCCGGCCGACCTGAGCCCAGTTCAAGGCTCCCGCGCACATGGGACACGGCTCTACGGTAACATACAAAGTACAGTCGCTGAGGTATTTGCCGCCGATCGCCTCGGTAGCTGCCGTGACGGCTATCATTTCAGCATGGGCCGTGGGATCGTGCAGCCGTTCCGTCATGTTGTGGCCGCGGCCGACTATCCGTCCGGCGCATACCACCACGGCGCCGATCGGAATCTCTCCTTCGGCGAGCGCTTCCTTCGCCTCGCGAAGGGCTTCCAGCATGTATTTCTCGTCCTTGTCCATCACTGATAAAAACGAAGCCGGCCATTGCGGTCGGCTTGAATCTCAAGTCTTGGGAAGACTACCAACGGTCTTCGGAAGAAACGGTCAGTTTCTTGCGGCCGTGACGACGGCGGGCAGCCAGGACGCGGCGACCATTGGCCGACGCCATTCTCTCGCGGAAGCCGTGCTTATTGACACGCTTGCGGTTGGAGGGTTGGAATGTTCTTTTCATTGTATGTCTTCTTTTTTATTATTATTCGCGCAAAACGGACTGCAAAGATAAAAAGACTTTCCCGAAAATCCAAACGGGCCGCAAAAAATAAGCATCGGCAAGTGGTGATTAGAGATTTTTTTGTATTTTCGCAAATCTATGTTGGAGAAGATAGTACATATCGTCAATCAAATTGTCTGGAGCCCCGCACTGGTTGTGCTCCTGATAGTTGCTGCGCTGTACTTCTCCATCCGCACGCGATTAGTCCAGGTGCGGCGGCTTCCGCTGATGGTCCGTTCGCTTTTCGCCCGCAGAAGCGCCTCCGACCGTGGCATTTCCTCATTCGAGGCTTTCTGCGTCGCATTGTCCGGGCGCGTCGGCACCGGCAACATCGTGGGTGTGGCCACCGCCATCGCCATGGGCGGCCCCGGTTCCATCTTCTGGATGTGGGTCATCGCCTTCTTCGGCGCTTCCACGGCTTTTGTCGAGTCGACCCTCGCGCAGATCTACCGTTTCCATGACGGCAAGATTTTCCGCGGCGGCCCGTTCTCATACATCAAGGACGGCCTCAAGAGTCCGGTCTTCGCCGTGCTTTTCGCCCTCATGACCATCCTGGGCTACGGTCTGCTGCTGACAACGGTCCAGGCCAACGGTCTCAGCTCGGCCACCATGAACGCCTACGGCATGAGCCCGTGGATAAGCGGGGCAATCCTCGCCGCGGTGCTCGCCCTCGTCATATTCGGCGGCGCCAGAGGTATTTCCCGCGTCGCTGCGATCGTGACTCCGTTCATGGCCCTGGCCTATATTCTCCTCTCCCTGATGGTAATCGGTTTCCACATTGAGCGTATTCCCGAAGTGCTTGGGGCCATCGTCAGCGGCGCTTTCGGCATCAAGCCTGTCGCCGGCGGCATCCTCGGTTCCACCATCATGATGGGGGTCAAGCGCGGCATTTTCTCCAACGAAGCCGGCCAAGGCGGCGGCGCCATCGTCTCCGGTTCAGCCGACGTCCCCCACCCCGTCCGCCAGGGGCTCGCACAGGCCTTCTCGGTCTACGTCGACACGCTTCTCGTCTGCACCGCAACGGCCCTCATGATCCTCTGCTCCGGCACCTACAACATCATCGACGCCAACACCGGCGCCCTCCTCGTGGAAAACGCCCCGGAGCTCGGAAACAACTACGTAAATTTCACCCAGGCGGCCGTCGATTCGGTCATCACAGGATTCGGAAGCCAGTTCGTAAGCATCGCCCTCCTCTTCTTCGTCTTCACGACCATAATGGCCTACTACTTCTACTCCGAATCGGCCCTTTCCTACCTCTTCTCACTTCGCAGGAGGCGCTATCCCAGACTCGAAAAAGCTGTCGTCAACACTTTCCGCATCCTCCTCCTTCTCGCCGTCCTCCTCGGCGCCGTCAAAGAGGCCGACGTCGTCTGGCAGATGGGCGACATCGGAGTCGGCATCCTGGCATGGATCAACGTCATCGCCCTGCTCCTTCTCTGCCCCAAAGCCATCGCCGCCCTTAACGACTACGAAAAACGCACCTCCTCCGGCGACCCCTCCCCCCGCTACAACTCCGACCTCCCCGGCTGGAGATAGCCTTGCCGTTCCTCCTGCAGCTATCTCTCCCCCCACTGCGAGTCCAGCCTTCCCGGCTGAAATGTGTGAAGGCGACAGCTGGGGCGAGCAGGAAAGCGTGGCCTTCCGCGCTGCCGGAAAACAAAACATCCCGGCCAGATTTGACTCTGGTCGGGATGTCGAAGAACGGCAGCTGCCTACTCTCCCACCTGGTGGGGCAGTACC
>ONKE01000077.1 GCA_900318355.1 uncultured Bacteroidales bacterium | reverse complement strand
GCTGAGCGCTTCCAGCAGTTCCTCCCCCTGGACCGGCCGTCTCGCAGCCTTCTCCGTATCCGGAACGCCTGCGCTCAAGAATCTGTCCATCTCCTCTTCCCTCCTGAACGGGACCGCCCCCGAGTGCATCGACATCTGCTACAAGAACGGAGGCAGTGCGTCATACCCCTACAAATACTCCTACTCCAATGATGGAAGTGGATACAAGGTCTACAAGACCTACAACAACGGCTACATTTATCCCGGAGAGCCCGACAGGCCATACTCCCACCCAAATCACGCCTATCTGAAATAGGGGCTATTCCATCACGAACACCAGCTTTCCGCCGGCGCGTATTGCGTCGAGCGGGAGCTGTGTGCCCTCGAGAGGCTGGCCGTTAAGCCTGATTTCGCGGATGTAGATATCCGTGGCATCGATCGGTGAGCCGTCTTCCTTCTGCGTTGAGATGGTGAAGGTCTTGCCGCCGGAAAGGCGGATGGAGGCCTCGCGGACTGAAGGGCTGCCGATTTCGAAGATGCCGCTGCCCGGGGCGACGGGGTAGAAGCCAAGCGCGCTGAAAACGTACCAGGCCGACATCTGGCCGCAGTCGTCGTTGCCGCACAGGCCCTTGGTGGTGGCGTCGTACATCTCGTCTTTGATGCGGGCCACGAGCTCCTGCGTCTTCCGGGGCTCTCCGACATGGTTGTAGAGATAGGCCACATGGTGGCTGGGTTCGTTGCCATGGGCATATTGGCCGATGAGGCCCGTCACGTCGGGAATGACGATGTCGCTCTGCGAAAGCTCCCGGGTGAACATGGTGTCGAGCTTGGCGGCGAAGGCTTCCGGCCCGCCGTTCATGGTCACGTAGTTGTCGATGTCGTGGGGCACGTAGAAGGTGTATTGCCAGGCGTTGCCTTCGATGAAATCGTGGTCGTGGGCGGCCGTGCGGTCAGGGTCGAAAGGCGTGCGCCAGCTGCCGTCGGAAAGGCGTCCGCGAGTGAATCCCGTCTCTGGGTCGTAGACGTTGGCATAGCCCTTCGCGCGCTTCGCGAAATATTCCGCATCTTCCTTATAGCCAAGTTTTTCCGCTGCCTTGGAGATGCACCAGTCGTCGAAGGCGTATTCGAGGGTCTTGGAGACCGAATTGGGCTCGAGGTCGGCCGGTACGTAGCCATGCTCCTTGTAGAATTCCAGATTCGGGGCAAGGTCGGCCGGGACATAGTTGAACTGGTTGAAGTAGCTGGCGCCGCGGTCGGGCTCTTCCGCTATGGATTTCATTGCCTTCCAGGCCTTTTCGCGGTCGAAACCGGGCAGGTCCTGGATGATGGCGTCGGCGATTACGGGGACTGCGTGGTAGCCTATCATGCAGAAGGTCTCGCAGGTGCCGTATTCGTTGATGGGGAGCATGCCGGTCTGGTCGTAGCGGGCCAGCATGGAGTTGATGAACGCGACGTTGCGCTCGGGGCAGACGATGTTGTAGAGCGGATGGACGGCGCGGTAGGTGTCCCAGAGCGAGTAGTTGGTGTAGAGGGGCTTGTCGGAGGAATGGACCTGTCCGTCCCAGCCGCGGTAGCCTCCGTCGACGTCGGTGATGAGGTTGGGAACCACCATCGAATGGTACAGCGCGGTGTAGAAGATCTGCTCCTGCTCGGCGGTCGGGAAAGACGCGTCGATGCAGCCTACGGCCTTGTTCCAGGCCGAATGTGCCGCCTCCGCCACCTTGTCGAAGGGCTTGCCTGCGACCTCGGCGAGAAGGTTGGCCCGGGCCGCCTCGCAGCTGACGGTGGAAACGCCCATGCGAACCAGCAGCGGCTTCCCGGCCGACAGGCACACATACAGCTTCGAAATCTGGCCGGCGAGCTCGCCCTCGCTCAGCGAAACGCCGTCAGACCAGCCCTGGAAGGCGCTTATCGGCTCGGAAAGCTCGGCCCAGAAGTAGTAGACATGGTCGCGGATGAAACCGCGCGAACGCCTCCAGCCCTTGATTGCGCGGTCGCCGTCGGGACGGACGTCGCAGGTTATCACGCCGCCGTCGTTGCCGTGGAGCATGTCCAGCAGAAGGCCGGCCTGACCGCCTTCAGGATAGGTGAAACGGTAGAAGGAGCAGCGGTCGGAAGCCGTCATCTCGCAGCGGACGCCGTAGTCGTCGAGGGTTACGGCGTAGTAGCCGGGGCGGAAGACCTCGGAGTCGTGGCTGAAACGCGAACGGTAGCCTGCGTCGGGGTTATCGGCCGGGCCGGGCTCGAAGCAAGGGGCGCCGGCGACGGGTATCAGCAGCAGGTCGCACATGTCGGGAGCGCCCGTGCCGCTCATATGTGTCTGGGAGAAGCCGAGGATGGAAGTGTCGTCTCCATGGTATCCCGCGCAGTGCTGCCAGTCGTTGAGGCCCGTGTCGGGGCTGGGCGAGACCATGCCGAAGGGAACGGTGGCGCCGGGAAAGGTGTGGCCGTTGTAGGCGGTGCCTATGGAAGGGACGATGGATGCGGCCTTGTCAGGGGCCGAAGTACATGAATAAGCGGCAAATACGGCAATGGCTGCTGCGATGAGATAGCGCTTCATTTTCCGGGAGAGATTATCAGTTTGCCAAAGATAGGGAATTTTCGGGACATCCGTCGCTTTTCCACGGCGGATTTATTATCTTTGCACTGTAAAATCAGACCGCGCAATGGTGCCGCTCGAAATTTTCGGATTCCTAAACATGACCCTGACGGACGTCCTGGACATTCTCCTCGTCGCCCTTCTGATTTTCATTGTGTTCAGGTGGATCCGCGACAGCGCGGCGATGAACATCTTCTACGCCATAATCCTCATCTACGTCGTGATGATAGTGGCCGACGCCCTCCACATGAAGATGATGAGCCGTCTGGTGGAAACCTTCATCGACATCGGCGTCCTTGCCCTTATCGTCATATTCCAGCCCGAAATACGCCATTTTCTGATGAAATTCGGCTCGGGCAACCGTCTGGGCAGCAAGGGCCGGGCCTTCCTGGCGCGCCTTCTGGGCGAGAAAGAGCGCACGATGGACAACGCCACCGTGAACGAAGTCACCGAAGCGTGCCGCCAGATGTCCGAAAGCAAGACCGGGGCGCTCATCGTCATCCCCCACACCGTCAATCTGGACCAGATAATCGGCACCGGCGACCGCATCGACGCGCTGGTCAACCGCCGCCTCATCATGAACCTGTTCTTCAAGAACTCACCCCTTCACGACGGGGCCATGATCCTTGGAGGCGACCGCATCGTCGCCGCCCGCTGCACACTCCCCATAACCGAGCGGACCGACATCCCCGCCAGTTTCGGCATGCGCCACAAGGCAGCCATCGGCATAACGGAAGAAACTGACGCAGACGTAATTGTGGTCTCGGAAGAGACAGGCGGCATCTCCTTCGTCAAGGCCGGCAACCTGACCCGTATCGGCAACATCAACGAACTGAAGCTCCTGCTCGGAGCGGCATTCTCCCAGACCAAGCAATGATAGACTCCCGACTCGAAATAATCCTCGGGTTCGACAGGGTGCGGACCGCCATCGCCGACAGGTGCAGCACGGAATATGCTGTCCGCCGGGCCGAGGAAGAGGAGTTCTCCACCAGGCCGAGGGAGATACGCCGGCGCCTGCTCCTTACCGACGAAATGCGGCTTATAGTCATGTTTGAAGACGGTTTTCCCACCGGAGGATTCGTCGACTGCGTGCCCATGCTGGAGATTCTCCGCAGCGAAGGCGCATTCATCGACCTGCCGGGTCTGGGAAAGCTCCGCACGATGCTCCAGACCCTCGGACGCATCGGCCGTTTCTTCGCCTCGGTCAAGGACGGCGTCTATCCCAACCTGGCCAGCGTCGCCTCCGGGATCGCCCTTTTCCCCGAAGTTGAAAGCCGCATCGACGGCATCCTCGACCGCTATGGCGCCGTTAAAGACACCGCCTCCGATGCCCTCTACGATATCCGCAAGTCCCTCCACGACAAGGAAGGCGCCATTTCCCGCAGGGCCAATTCCATTCTCCGTCAGGCCCAAAACGACGGTCTGGCCGACAGCGACGCAGTGGTCAACGTCCGCGACGGCAAGATGCTGATACCCGTAAGTTCCTCCAACAAGCGCAAGATAGCCGGCTTCATCTACGACCAGTCCGCCTCGGGCAAGACCACCTTCATCGAGCCCGCCGAAATCGTGGAGCTGGAAAACGAAATCACGGAGCTGCGCATGGCCGAATCGAGGGAAATCGCACGTATCCTCCAGGAATTCAGCGACTTCGTCCGGCCCTTCGTCCCTGCCCTGCTGCAAGGCGCGGTCATCATGGGCGAAATGGATTTTCTCGTGGCCAAGGCCCAGACCGCCCTGGACTACATCGCCGGCATGCCGCTTCTGTCCGACGACGGGCAGATGAACCTGCGCAAGGCCCGCCACCCGCTGCTGGAGCGCACCCTGAGGGCGGAAGGCAAGGAAATCGTCCCCCTGACGGTAACCCTCACGCCCGAAAAGCACATCCTCCTCATCTCTGGGCCCAACGCCGGCGGTAAGTCGGTGTGCCTCAAGACCGTGGGCCTATTGCAATACATGTTCCAGTGGGGCATGCTGATCCCCACTTCGGAGACCTCGGAAATGACTGTCTTCGACAGGATTATGGTGGATATCGGCGACGGCCAGTCCATCGACAACGACCTCAGCACCTATTCGGCCTTCCTCGCCCAGATGAGGGAGATGCTCGAGAGGGCCGACAGCAAGACCCTCGTCCTGATTGACGAATTCGGCTCAGGCACCGAGCCCGCTGCCGGCGGAGCCATCGCAGAGGCCATTCTCGCACGGCTCGACAGCCGCGGCGTATACGGCGTCATAACCACCCACTACACCAACCTCAAGCTCTACGCCTCCGGCGACAACGGCGTCGTCAACGGCGCCATGCAGTTCGACGCAGCCCGCATCGCCCCCCTCTTCAAGCTCGAGCAGGGCTATCCGGGCAATTCCTTCGCCTTCGAGATGGCCCGTAAGATGGGCCTGCCGGAAGACGTCGTCGCCGACGCGGAAACGCGTGCAGGAGAGGCCTACGTCGACATCGAGCGCAACCTCCGCCGCATCGCCAAGGGCCGCCGCGCCCTGGACGAAAAGCTCCAGAAGATACGCCACACCGACAAGACCCTCGAAAACATCACCGACCGCTACCAGAAGGAGCTGGAGGGCATAAAACAGAAGAAAAAGGAAATCCTCGACGACGCCCGCAAGGAGGCCGAAGAGATCGTCAAAGGCGCCAACCGCAAGGTTGAAACGACCATCCGCACCATCAAGGAATCGCAGGCCGACAAGCAGCGGACCCGCGAGGCCAGGGCGGAGCTCCAGGAGTTCATGAGCGCCCTTACCCAGTCGTCCCGCGAGCGCCAGGACTACGTCGACAGCAAGCTCCAGCAGCTGGAAGAGCGTCAGCGCAGGCGCACTTCCGGCAAGCTCAAGCGCATGGACGAGGCCCAGCGCGCGGCGGCCGAGGCCGAAGAGGCCGAGCGCAAGCGCCTCGAAGCCTTCCGCAAAGCGCCCCTTAAAGTGGGCGAGAAGGTCCGCATCAAAGACGGCGGCATGGTGGGCGAGGTGGCCCTTGTGTCCAACAAGGCCGTCACCGTGGCCATCGGCAACATAACCAGCAAGATGCCTCTCGACAAGGTCGAGCGTATTTCCTCCAACGAATACAAGGCCGCATCCCGCACCCAGACTCGTCAGGCGGTGATTTCCACCGTCCAGGATTCGGCCATCACCGAGCGCAAGCTCTCCTTCAGCCCCGAGCTCGACGTGCGCGGCGCCAGGGTCGACGAAGCCCTTCAGACCGTCATGCACTATGTCGACGACGCCATAATGCTCGACATGCATTCGGTCCGCATCATCCACGGCAAAGGCACCGGCGCCCTTCGCGAAGAGATACAGAAATACCTCAGGACTGTCCCCGGCGTGGCGTCCGTCGCCGATGAAAACATCCGCTTCGGAGGCACCGGAGTGACAATTGTAACCCTCGACTGAGCCATGGCCGATACACGTTCAACCATAGGGAAGATGGGTGAGGATGCCGCCTGCAGGTATCTGATGGAGCGCGGCCACGCCCTGCTCGAGCGCAACTGGCGCAGCGGTCACCTGGAGGTGGACATAATCACCCGGGCCGCCGACGGACTGCATTTCGTTGAGGTAAAGAGCCGCGTGGCGCCGCTTATGGCCGACCCGCAGGACAACGTCCGCCGCGCCAAGCAGCAACACATCGCCTCGGCCGCAAGGCGCTACATCGCCGCCCTCGACGCTTTCGACGAAGAAGTGTGGCTCGACGTCGTCGCGGTGGTGTTCGACGGCTCAAAGACAGAGATAACGTATTTCCCGGGCGCGTATACGCCCATTTACACATAACACTAATGCTTGACAAACACCAATATTGCGTCATCATGGCCGGAGGCGGCGGCAACCATTTCTGGCCGCTCTCCCGCGAAGATCGCCCCAAGCAGTTCATCGGCCTCGGGGTCTCCGGCCGGACGTTCCTTCAGCACGCCTATTCGCGTTGCCACGGCCTCGTGCCTGAAGAAAACATCCTTGTAGTCACTCTGGACCGCTATGCCGCCCTCGTGCGCGAGCAGCTTCCCGAGCTCCCGGAGGCCAACCTGCTCCTGGAGCCGTATGGCCGCAAGACCGGTCCCTGCATTGTCTACTCCACCTACGACGTCCTCCGCCGCGATCCCGACGCCGTCGTCGCCATGTGCCCGTCCGACCTTATCATCGAAGGGGAGGACAGTTTCCGCCAGACGGTTTCCGACGCCATGGACTATGTCCGCGCCAACCCCGTGCTGATGACTATCGGCATCGTCCCGTCGCGCCCCGACCCCAACTACGGCTACATCCAGATCCGCGGCGGGCGCAAAGCCATCGCGGAAGGAAAGCCGATGGAGGTCAAGACCTTTACGGAAAAGCCCGACGAAGAGCTCGCCAAAGTGTTCTGCAAGAGCGGCGAATTCTTCTGGAACTCAGGTATTTTCGTGTGGCAGGCCGCCGTCATCCGTCAGGAGATGGAACACTACATGCCACGCATCACCGAGCTGTTTGACGGCTGGCAGGGCGCCCTCGGCTCGCCCTCCGAGAAAGCCTTCCTGGAAAAGGCCTACGCGGGTTGCGAAAACGTGTCGATAGACTACGGCGTGATGGAAAAGACCTCACGCTCATGGCTTTTCCCCGCGCGTTTCGGCTGGAGCGACCTCGACGGCTGGGACTCCCTCCACACGCAATATCGCGGCAAAGACGCCTCCGGCAATGCCACCAACAGTTCCCACACCATTTTCGAGCAGTGCTCGGGCAACACCGTCCTCTCGAAGGATAAGCGTAAGCTCTTGGCAATCAGGGGACTGAAAGACTTTGTGGTGATTGACACGCCGGACGTCCTGATGATTTGCCCCAAGGACGATGCCGATGCCCGCGCTTTCGTTGCCGGCACCGCGCTTCCCGGATTTGAAGATTACAGATAATATAAACCTAAACCAAGATGAAATCTGATTTATTGAAAAAAGAGGACTGGCTGGCTGTATGGATAGGATTTATCGTGATTGCCATCGCCTGCGTCGCAGTCCTGACCGGCTGGTTCGACTTCGCAGCCGCCAAGTTCAGCACATGGACCCTGGGCGAAAATCTCACCGAGGCCCAGGCCGCCAAAGTCAAGCCCCTTGGCGCCCAGCTTGCCTCCGGCGCCTTCTGGATCAAGATTCTCCGCACTTTCCTCGTGCTGGGTATCCTGTTCACCTGCGGCGTCAAGCTCCAGGGCGGTGAAATCAAGAAGTTCGTTCCTGCCTTCGTCGTCCTGTTCATCCTTGCCGTCGTCGTGAGGCTCATCAGCGCCGAATTCACGCTCAACCGCTATCTTGAATGGGCTTTCTGGGCGCTTATCGTAGGCCTTCTGATTTCCAACACGGTGGGCGTTCCCGACTGGCTCAAGCCTGCCATAAAGACCGAATTCTACATCAAGACCGGTCTGGTGATCATGGGCTTCTCGGTGCTGTTCTCCAACATCGCCAAGTTCGGCCTCTACGGCCTCGGCATCGCGTGGATCGTCACCCCCATCGTTATCATTTTCATGTGGTGGTTCGGTACCAAGGTGTTGAAAATGACCAATAAACCGCTGGTTATCACCATTGCTTCGGCAACGAGCGTGTGCGGCACCTCCGCCGCCATCGCCACCGGTGTAGCGGCCGGCGCAAAGAAGGACGACCTTTCCATCGCCATCTCCATTTCCATCATCTTCACCATCCTCATGATGGTGTTCGAGCCCATGATTATCCGTGCCACAGGCATGTCTTCCCTCATGGGCGGCGCCCTCATCGGCGGCACGGTCGACTCCACGGGCGCAGTTGTCCTCGCCGGCAACGCCCTCGGCCCCGAAGCCGAACAGGCCGCTGTCCTGGTGAAGAGCATCCAGAACATCCTCATCGGCTTCATCGCCTTCTTCGTGGCCCTTTTCTTCGCCACGCGGGTCGAGAATTCCGGCGTCGCGAAAGTGGGCGCAGGTGAAATCTGGAACCGTTTCCCGAAGTTCATCATCGGCTTCTTCGTAGCTTCGCTCGTGGCCTCGTTCATCATCCAGCCCATCTTCGGCGGCGACTCCGTCAAGGCCATCAACGGCGTCCTGGACCAATACAAGAACTGGGCTTTCGTCCTGGCCTTCACCTCCATCGGTCTCGACACCAACTTCAAGGAGATCGCCAGGCAGATGCAGGGAGGAAAGGTGCTCTGGCTCTACATCGTTGGCCAGCTCTTCAACATCGCCCTCACTTTCTTCGCCGTCTGGTTCCTCCTCTCCGGCGTCGTCTTCGACATCCCGGTCCTGGATCTGTATAAGTAAGGTTCAGGAAGATATATGGGTCAGAAAACCTGTGCCGCCCACGGCATCATGAGTGGGAGGGGCCCGAAAGTTCGCAGAACTTTTGGGAGGGACGTAGCGGAAGCGGGGTCCCCGCATGCGGGGTGCTGTAGCGGAGGGTTTTAGACCCATATATCTTCCGGAACAGAAATAGGCATTGAACAAAAAGAAGGCATATAAGATAGTTACCATCGTCGTGGCGGTGGTGGTAGCGGCCGTTGCCGTGTGGATTATGGCCACGAGGCAGGGGCTGGCCGAGGGGCTGGATTTCGGTGCCGGGGCCTATTATTATGCCGACATTCCCGGATTCGAGAAGATTATCCGGGACGATGCCTACCATACAAGTGTGCCCCTGTGGGCCCATATAGTGCTGTTTTTGGGCTGGGGATGGCTGATGTGGAGGCTATGGATATGGATTGACCGGAAGTAAGATGAAACGGGGACCTGTCATATTCATGCTGATGCTGCTGTCGGCCTTGCCGGCGGCGGCGCAGTTTTACACCGACGGTGAAGATCCGGCGGCGGTACGCTGGTGGTCCCGCGAAACTCAGAACTACCGTCTGATATATCCCGAAGGCCTCGATTCGCTGGCGTCCGTCTACGGTCGGCTGGAATTTGTCCGCCCCATCATCGGTCTTAGCCTCGGAATGACCCCCGGAGAGGCCTACAAGGCCAAAACCGACGTCGTTCTCCACCCTTTCAACGCGAGCGCCAACGGGTCGGTGACATGGACTCCGAAGCGCATGGATTTTTTCACCGTCCAGGAGCCTTACGGGCAGGAACCGATACCGTGGGTGAAGTCCCTTTCCATCCATGAGTCGCGCCATCTGGCCCAGATGCAGTTCGGCTACAAGAGGGTGTTCAAGCCCTTCGGGTGGTTGCTGGGCGAGATGTTTCCCGGTGCCATGGCGGGAATTTACCCGGGGCCGGCGCTGCTCGAAGGAGATGCCGTCGTGGCCGAGACCGCCCTCACCCGCTATGGACGTGGCCGTAATGCCGATTTCCTCAGCTACTACCACATCGCCTTCGACCAGGGCGACATGCGCGACTGGCATCAGTGGCGGTGGGGTTCTTACCGGCGCTATGCTCCTGACCATTACGCACTTGGCTATATGACCGTCGCGGGCGTCCGCTACCTCTACGACGATCCTCTGTTCATGGCGAGGTATTTCGACGGCGTGGCCCGGCGGCCGTGGCGCATCGGCAACCTTCAGCGCGAGGTTAAAGCCGTGTCAGGCAAGCGTTTCCGCGACAGTTTCGCCGACATTCAGGCCGATTTCTTGAAGACGTGGAAAGAGGAGGAGGTCGCGAGGGAGCCGTTCACGCCTTACGTCATGGAAAAGCCCGCACCGTCGTGGTACACCGAATATGGCGACCTGGATTTCGGCCGTGGCGGAATCCTGGCAATCCGTTCCGGACTGTTGGACGCCGGCAGCCTCGTCGTCATAAATCCCGATGGCTCAGAACGTTTCATCCGTCCGTTAGCCACAAATACCGGCGGATTCAACCAGATGGGGGACAGGCTCTACTGGAGCGAATCGGTGCCGGATATCCGCTGGGGCAAGAAGTCGTCGTCCCGCATCCGGTATATGGACTCCGACGGCAAGATACACAATCTCACCCGCAAGGGACATCTCTACAACCCGGTTCCGCTTCCCGACGGCACCGTCGCGGCAGTGGACTACCCGCTGGCGGGCGGTTCAGCGATAGTCCATATTGACGATGACGGGAAGGAAATCCGTCGCTTCAAGGCGCCGGACGACATCCAGTTCGTCGAGTTGGAGCTTGCCTTCGACGGCGTGGTCGTTACCGGTATTTCCGAGAATGGCTACGGACTCTACCTCTTGAAAGACAATTGTTTACAGACGCTTCTCGAGCCTCAGCCCGTGAGTCTCCACGACCTTTCTTCGGAAGACGAGGGGCTGTTGTTTGTCAGCGACCGTTCGGGCATCAGCGAGGCTTACCTTCTTCGCGACGACCTTACGCTGCTGCAGATGACCTCCACGCGCTACGGCGTCGGCGGTGCTATTTTTAGCGGTGATACCCTTATATTTTCGGTGTTTACGGCTGAGGGTCAGCTTGTTGCGGAGTCTGACGAGCTTCTGAGAAAGCCCGTCCGCTGGGGCGATAACCATGCCTATAAAGTAGCCGACAGGCTGTCGGTTCAGGAGGCCGCGCTGCAAAAGGCGGCCGGCGTCGGCAAGGGGATTGCCCGCGTCGAGGCTCCCAAACGCTACCGGAAGGTGCCCCATATCCCCCATTTCCATTCATGGGCGCCGCTCTACGTCAACTACAATTCGCTGTCGAGTTTCAATTTCGAGAATGTCACCAATGTGGCTTCTGTCGGTGCCACGGGCTTCTTCCAGAACGTCCTCGGCACCGCCTCCGGCTCCATCGCCTATGCCTGGAAGCCTGACGCGCTCGGTCGGGGGCCATGGCGTCATTCCGCCCATCTGGACTTTACTTATTCCGGCCTCTATCCGGTGTTCGACCTCAGTTTTGATTTCAACGACAGGGCGGCCCTTCAATATTCCCGCCGTAGTTACATATCCGATGGTCTTAGGATTGAACAAGTTGGGTATCAGCCGATTAATAAGCCGCTGGTCAGTTTGAACCTGTCGGTTTACGTGCCGATGAACTTCTCTTCGGGAGGCTGGCGTCGCGGGCTCACTCCACAGCTGAGGCTGTCGATAAGCAACGACCGTTACGACAAGTCCGCGACCGAACTGGGATATGCCGACGCGCTCGAGGGCAATTCTTTCACCGTTTTCAGCGGCTACAAGCAAGGGGATAACCTCCCTATGAACCGCCTCGAGGCTACGCTGTCCGGCTACATAATGCGTTCGAAGGGTCCGTCGGAGACTTATCCCCAATGGGGAATCGGTGCCCAGGCCGGCTACCGTGGCCGCATGGGCCTCACCGACCTTTATGCCGCGGCCACCTTCGGCTACCTCTACGGCTACGTCCCCGGTATCCTCCGCAACCATGGCCTCCGCCTGTCCGCGTTGTGGCAACATAACCTCGGCGTCGGCATCGTAGGCGGCGACAATGTGGTCGACCCGGTTCCGCGCGGCCTTTCCGACTCGATGATGATGCAATATTTCGCCTTCTCCTCCCGCGACCAGCTGAAACTGACGGCCGACTATGCTTTCCCCTTCTGGGTAGGCGACATTTCGTGGTTCTCGCCGGTGGCGTACATCACGCATTTCGTGCTCACGCCGCACATCGACTACACCATGTTTTCCAAGTCAGGGACGCTCGACTGCGGACTTGGCTCGGCCGGGTTCGACTTCGTGGCGAAGATGCCCCATTTCCTGTGGCTGCCCTACGAGAGCGAACTCGGCTTTACTTTCGACTGGAATTTCGGCCCTTCCGCGGCGTCGCTCCGCAGCGGCGGGATGATTCCGGAAAAACAATGGTATATTGGACTCATTTTCAACGTATCGTTATGAGACGACTTGCCTTTTTCCTTGCACTGATTCCCCTTGTCGGGGCATGCTGCCGCCAGGGCGGTTTCACTTCCGCCGAACGGGAGATTATCCGCAGGAGCGACTCCGTCATGTATCTGACCGTCCTCTTCGATCCGGCCGATTCAGCCGTTCTCCGCAGCCCCTCGCGCGACCTGCCGCTTTCGGAGATCCGGGGCGAAGACTTCCGCACGCTCGGGGCCAAGATGCTCGCCACCGTGCAGTCGCCCAAGCAGGACGGAGTCGGCATCGCCGCGCCGCAGGTTGGGATTAACGCCCGCGTCATTGCCGTTTGGCGCAGCGACAAGGAGGGTGAGCCCTTCGAACTTTACGCCAACGTCCATCTCGACTCGCTCTGGGGCGAGGTGACCCACGGCCCTGAAGGTTGCCTGTCCTATCCGCCCTACCGTGGCCTGGTTCCGCGTCACAGCAGCGTCCTGGTCTCTTATGTCGATCCGCAAACACTTGAGCATCGGCAAGATACCGTCCACGGCTACTCTGCCATCATCTTCCAGCACGAGTGCGACCATCTGGACGGCCACCTCTATATCGACAGGGCCGACACGGTGTTCCACAACCCTTCCTGGGCCGCCGAGAGGGAGGCGTTCGACTACTCCAAACCCGAGTGGATGAAGGCATTGAAACGATAATCTTTATGGACGGAATCTTCAGCAGGGTTGAACTTGTGGCGGGCCCCGAAAAGCTTGAGGCTTTCGGCCGGGCCCGCGTCATTCTCTTCGGCGTAGGCGGAGTCGGCAGCTGGTGTGCGGAGGGGCTTATTCGTTCGGGAGTCAGCCACCTTACGCTGGTGGATTCCGACGTCGTGAGCGTAACCAACATTAACCGTCAGCGCATGGCAACGACCCGCACGGTAGGCCGGCCCAAGGTTGAGGCGCTTCGCGACATGCTTCTGGAGATCAATCCTGACGCGCAGATCGAGACGGTACGTGCCGTCTACAGCGAAGATACTGCCGCCGGGTTCGACCTTGACAGCTACGATTATGTCGTGGATGCGATCGACTCGCTGAAGGACAAGTCGGCGCTCTTGCTCCATGCCGCCGCGAGCCGCGCAACGCTGTTTTCGGCTATGGGCGCCGCCCTGAAAATCGACCCTACACGTGTGCGTGTGGCCGAATTCTGGGATGTCAGGGGATGTCCGCTCGCAGCGGCAATCCGCAAGAAATACCGTCGCGCCGGCACGCTTCCGGCCAAGAAGTTCCTCTGCGTCTATGACGACGAAGTCCTCCCCAACCGCGGCGACGCTCCGACGGAGAACATGGCCAGCGGCTCCACCTCCAAAGCCGTCATCAACGGCTCCCTGGCCCATATAACGGCCATTTTCGGCTTCACCCTCGCCGGGCTGATTCTAAAGGATATTTATTCCGATTGATTATTTTCAGGCAAGGCCTGGAACCACTCCAGCGGCGTTTTCCCTTCTACGTTGCGGAAGTGGCGGTAGAATGTGGCCTCGCTGGCGAACCCTGCTTCCTCGGCCACTGCCGACATGACGAATTTGCCTTCCGTCGACATCAGGATGCGTTTGCTTTCCTCCACCCTCAGCCGGTTGATGTAGTCGCTGAATGACATGCCGAGCTGCTGGTTGATGGCGTTTGAGGCGTAAGTCCTATTGGTGCCGACGAGGGCTGCCAGGTCGGTGATAGAGAGGCCGTGCTGCTTGTATATCTTCGTCTCGGAGACGATCCTGTCGATCCTCTCCATGATTTCTGAGCTTTTGCTTTCGGTCTCGTCCACGGCGTTGATCCGGGCGTTGCTGCGTTCGATGTCGAGGAGCAAGTCCTTCGCAGAGAACTGAAGGTTGTGGGCGGTGTACATTATAAGGAAAAGCAGTGTGCTGAAAATAACCGAGGGAACTGCGAGCAGCATGCGTCCTGAGAATGCCTCGCGTCCGATGAAGTTGGCCGCGGTCGAGGCCAATGCCGTCAGTGCCAGCAGAATAAAGAGCAGATGGAGGTTTTCCATTGTTTTGTTTTCCGCCTCTGCGTAGAAGTTGCGGACGGCTTTGTTGAAACCGGATATCAGCAACTCGCCGGCAATCAGGACGTAGACGAGGAGGACCGGAAACATGATTTTGTTGCAAAGCAAGACGTTTTCCGCCGGACCTCCCGTGGTCTTTACGACCGTCGCATATATCGTTACGGCAATTGCCGGGAGGAGGAGCAGGTAGTCTGCGGGCCGTATTCCCTTGAGGTCGGCCACGGAACGCAGATACAGGAAAAACAGCGGATACACCGCCAGGTTGGCCCCTGAATAAAGTACGTTTCCCCAGGTTAAGCCGGTTGGCGGGTCGAGGAAATATGCCGCGTGGCAGAAATACAGGACGGTGCAGACCGCGGAGAAGCAGCACAGCTCCTTTCGTCCGGAACTCCAGCCGGTCCTCCTGCCGTCAAGCAACAGCAATACGCTCCATACTGAGCATACGGAAAAAGGCAGAAGGCATATGACGCTGAACCACAGCATTCTTTTTGGCGCGATTTCAATTTGTTTCGTAGCGACGGGTCACTACCAAAACCAAATGCAAAGATATCCAATTAAGCTTTAAGTCGCCATCTGAATGTGGTGAACCGGTCGGGCAAATCGTAAAATTCGACCGCTTTTACGATTTGCAAGTCATATTGTACCATCTAACACTCGTTTGTATCTTCCAACAGTCTGTGCTCCCCGGCTGTTCCTATATTCGCTGTTTGAAAGACAAATATGCCATATGCGGAATATTTCCAAAAATCTCACCGGGGCGCTGATCATTGCTGCGGCCTCCGTTTTGCTGGTTTCTTGCGGCTCCAAGGCAATGAAGCAGACTATATTCTCAAGAATCGACCCGTCCGAAATTGAGAAACTGTCCCGTAAACACAGCGATTTCTTCGTGTTCTACGACGACGTACAAAACATCACGAGGGCGGCCATCCAGTATCAGACTGCCTATTCCTCAATTACTTATCAGGAACTTTACGACTACGAGACCAAATTCTGGAACAATTCCTCCTTCCGTGCCGGGGTTGAGGCCAAGTCCGGCGCCGAGTTCGATGCCGAATACGACAGCAACATCCGGCCGGCGCTCGAGCTGCAGAAGCGCCAATGGGGCGAATTCGTTAAAAGTCACGACCCGAATCAGTATCTCGACATCGAGGCTGTTACCAGCATCCGCCTGGACCGCGGCGCCTCGCGTCCCCAGTTCTGGTTCCGTATCCGTGAGCCCAAGGCTCCGGTCAAGACCGCCAGCATCAGCTATGATGCCGTTGTCAAAGGTGCCAAGACCTCCACTGAGTTCACAACCTGCTCCCTTGCGGAGTTGCGTCAGACCAGCCATCCGGACGACGCCATGTTCTACACCGATTTCGACGATCCCAACTACTGGGACACCCACGAGATGATTTTCGTCGTCCACAGGGTCGAACTGATGGACGGCAGCGTATATTCCATGGCCGACCTCAAGGATGTGCCCGAAAGCGTCCGCGCCTATTTCAAGAACCCTTGTCAGGAGGCGGAGGACGAGATGGCACGCGAGCTGGTCAATCCCTACTATAAAACGCGCTCAGAATATGTTGAGGCAGCATTTCAGGATGCTCTTCGCAAAGCCAATCCGCTGTGCTATGAACTTCTTGACAACTATTCAGTGAAGCAATAATCTTTAACCTTACCCCATCATGAAAAAAATCCTTTCCGTTCTCTGCATCCTTCTGCTCTGCCTGTCCGCAGGTGCCCAGAAGAAGACCACCTCGTCTTCCAAGGCTGCTTCTTCCTCTTCTTCCCAGTCCTCGGGAGGTTCCCGTTCTTCGCGCACTCCGGCCCTGGGTCACCACAAGGGTCAGATCGGCATTAACGCCGACCTCGGTTACTACTACGAGCAAATGAACCGGACCACTACCGGCGGCGGCCAGACCAATACCGTCATCATCAAAGACCCGCGTGGCGTCGGTATCGATTTCTTCATCGGAGCAGGCGCCACCTACTTCCTCAGCAAGAACTGGGCGGTCGGCGGCAGCCTCGGATTCAACAGCAATACGACCTTCCAGGGTACTGACGCCAACGGCGACGACCTCCATCAGGTCATTTCGCTCTTCGCCATCACTCCGGCCGTAAGCTACTACGTCCCTATCGCCAACTGGCTGCAGTATGCTCCCCAGTTCTATTTCGGCGTGGGTTTCGGTTCCAACAAGGTGGAGCAGCAGATCAACCCTTATACCGTCCAGACCGGCAGCGCGAACATGATCCAGGTCGGGCTCGATTTCGTCCGCTTCGAAATTCTCGCCAGCAAGAAACTCAGTCTGATAGTGAACCTCGGCGGCATGTATGCCGACTTCCGGACAACAAAAACCGGAGGCAACGCCGGCACGGTCACGACTACCAACACGACTATCAACCTGGCCCCCTTCGGCAACATGTCCGTGGGTGTCCGCTACTACGTGAAGTAATATCCTGAAGCATTACTTTTCATTATAATCGGGAAGGCGGCCCGGGGTGTATTACCCCGGCCGCTTTTTTCTTTTTGCCGAGGATTCCATGAAAAACATTATCTTTGCCTGAGGAAAAATGCTTTTCGTATGATTACTTCAGCTGTCTGGGCCGCCCTTCTGATTCCGTTTGCCGGCACGGCGCTCGGCTCGGCCTTCGTTTTCTTCATGAAGGAGGAGATGCCCGCCCGCCTGCAGAAGGCGCTGCTTGGATTCGCCTCCGGCGTCATGGTGGCGGCGTCGGTATGGTCGCTGCTGATTCCCGCCATTGATCTTCGTGCCTCCGAGGGCGCCTGGTCCGTGTTTCCGGCCACTGTCGGACTGCTCGTGGGCTTTGCATTTCTGCTTGCCATCGACATGCTCACGCCTCATCTTCACCCGGGCGGCGAGCAGGAGGGTCCTCGCAGCCGTCTGTCGCGTACAGCCATGCTTTCGCTGGCAGTCACCATTCACAATTTTCCGGAGGGAATGGCGGTGGGCGTTGCCATTGCAGGTGCCCTGAACGCCGATTTCGGCATGGCCGGCGCCATTGCCCTGTCTCTGGGTATCGCCATTCAGAATATTCCGGAAGGTGCCATCATCTCCATGCCCCTGCGTGCTGAAGGCAACTCCCGCAGCCGCTCCTTCGCCATCGGTGCCCTCAGCGGCATCGTCGAGCCCCTCGGCGGCCTCCTGGTGCTGCTCCTCGCGTCCCTGGCCACTCCGCTGATGCCCTATCTCCTCGCCTTCGCCGCCGGCGCCATGCTCTACGTCGTCATCGAAGAGCTCGTCCCCGAAGCCTCCCAAGGCCCCCACTCCAACCTCGCCACCATCGGCTTCGCCCTCGGCTTTGCCCTCATGATGGTCCTCGACGTCGTTCTCGGCTAGCAAGTGCCCGCTGTCGGCGGCTATTTTCGCGATTAAGGCTCCCCGCATGGGTACTTGCAGTTTTCGGCCCTGTTTTCCTGCAAGTATCGGCCTCCTGCCATGGGTGCTTGTAGCTTTCGACCCAGTTTTCCTGCAACCCTATTTGCAGTGTGGTGCGGGGCTAATATACGCCAGGCAACCGTCGAACCGACGAACGACCTGATTCTTGCGCAAGAAAAATACGAATCCGGTCGCCCGGATTAATCAGGTCGAAAAAAATGATTAATTGTTGGGCTATTCCAAATTGAATTGTTAACTTTGTGCTTTGATGTCGAACTTTCAAAAATAGCTTTTACCAAAGGTGAAATGGTACTGATGTTCAATTTCATACCGGCAGCCGTACAAAGCTTCCAAATTCAGACGGTCCCGTCCGTCCGCTGGACCCACCGTAACCACCTGTCTGAAAGTCTGTTGAAAGTCTGCTCCGCCTCTTCCGGAAAAGTAACACTTAAAAATATTCTCATATGAAAAAATCACATTACGAAGTACCCACTTCGGAACTCCTCGTGGTACGATTCGAGGAGAACATTATGAGTCCGCAGATTGACCCGAACGGCACTCAGCGGTCGACAGTAGTAGATCCCTTTGGGGACGAATGGCCCAACTCCTAAACGATGCTTGCCATGAGAAAGAATTTCATTTATCTCGCTATTGCGGCTATTGCTCTGGCGGGTTGCGCAAAAGAGTCGCAGATTTCTGTAACGGCGCCCCAGGATGGGAAGGCTATCCGTACAATCACGGCCTCTATTCCGGAGACAAAAACTTCAGTCGAAATCAACGATCAGAAGGAAGGTATTTACTCCTGGACGGAGAATGAAAAGATCGCTGTCTGCGTTGTTGATGGCGGTGTGGAAGAATTCAAGGTTGCTGACCTCACAAACGGAACATTCCAGAGTGTCAACGCGATTGATGAAACGGCGGCCCTGAGTTTTGCCGTGTCTCCCGCTTCGGCGCTTGATGAATACAGCATGGCAGATGCTACTGACGTTATGTTTACCATAAAACTTTCTGGAACATACAACATCGCTGATGGCACCAACGCCGTCATGCTTGCTGGTGCCCCTGAGCAGGGTGCAGACGGTAACGACAAGTTTACCTTCCGCCATGTGGCCGGCTTGATGAAAGTGACTTATCAGAATGTTCCCGTTGGTACATATGGACTTCGCTACACTACCGACAAGCCCATTGTTGGCAATTTTAATTTTGAGTCTCTCGACGGTGTTGAACTTACTCAACCGGAAACCGGCGGTAAAACAGCAAAAGTTTTGATTAGTGCCGGCGTGACCAGCCCCAACACCACCGTTGAGTTCTATGTCCCGGTTCCTACCGGTAACTATGGCAGTTTCGAGGTTGCTCTGTTCGACGAAAACGAGGACGACATCGAAGGCACTGTCCGTTCAATGACTGCAAACTTCACGGTCAACAAGGCCGATATAGTGCGTATCCCGACGATTAAGCTGGAGGCTACTCCTTTTTACCGCAAGGTCACCAGTACCGCCGATCTTAAGGAAGGTGGTTCTTATCTGATTGTTTATGAAGGTGACGAGACCCACGCCGCTGTTGCTTTTAATGGAGGCCTTAATACGCTTGATGCAACTAGCAACGGTGTAGCAGTAGAAATCAACGATGATAATACCATATCAAAATCAGCGAATGTTGACGCCGCAGTCTTTACAATTTCGATAGAGAATGGTACAATCCTTTCTAATAGTGGAAGTTATGTCGGCGTTACATCAAATTCAAATGGGCTTAATACTTCAGATAATGCATTTGCTTATAATAATGCCATTACTATTGATGATAATGGTAACGCAGTTATTGCAGCAGACTTCGATGGAAGTATTATGTCTCTAAGGTATAACTATGCCACCAATCAACTTCGATTCCGCTATTACAAAGATAATGGTCAGCAGCCGATAGCTCTTTATCTCCTTGATGGCACAGGATCTGACATTGTGATAAAGCAGGACCCTCAACTTTCATATAGTTCGACGACTTATTCCATCACCATGGGCGAAAAGTTTACTGCTCCGATACTGGCGAATCCCAACGAAGTAAGCCCTATTACTTATAGCAGCAGCGACACGGAGGTTGCCACCGTTGACGCCTCAACTGGCGTTGTCACCATCGAAGGAACTGGTAGCGCTACTATCACTGCCAGCTTTGCAGGAAGTGATACATATAAGGCCGGTAGCGCGTATTATACGATTACAGTAACCCCGGCACCTGGACATGGAACTAGCCCCGAAGACCCTTATACAGTAGCAGAGGCAAGAGCGGCGATTGATGCTAATGCCGGCATAACTGGTGTATATGTAGTTGGCATTGTCTCTGAAATTGTTACGGAGTACAGTTCTCAATTCCATAATATTTCGTTCAATATTTCCTCTGACGGCTCTACTGGCAGTGATCAAATCGAAGCATACCGCTGCAAGAACCTGAATAACACCAATTTCACAAGCGAAGACGATGTTCTTGTTGGAGATGAAGTTGTTGTATATGGTAATCTGAAACTATACCAGGATACTTATGAATTTGACGCAGGGTGCTATCTTGTCTCTCGTAAAACAGCTCCCTATTTCCATCCAGCGCTCGCTTCCGATACCATCGCATATGACGGTGGTGAGATTACACTGAACATTGATTCCAATACTTCTTGGACTGTTGCTATTGCGGGTTCAACCGGAGCAGCGACTGCTAGTTTGAGTGCTACTTCTGGCAGCAATGCCGGTAGTATTACCATCACAATACCCGAGAACCAGAATGGTGCAACTTACACACTCTCGTTCACTGCAACAGGTGTTTCTCCTAATCCTTCCAACTTGGAAATTGTACAGGAGAAATATGTGAATCTCGTTGAAGCCGTAGCAACGTTTACCTCAAGAAAATCCGGAGGCATGGCGGCCGCGTCAGATGAGGGTGCTTCAGGCACTAGAAGAAATGTGACGGCATCAATCTCAAAGGGTGGAAACAATTCCGGGAGTGGGTATATTCAAGTATACAAAAATGCCACTCTCACCCTGTCTGTTCCGGAAGGTGCGTATATAACAGACATTGACTTTACCGGTACTTCTGAGAATCCAGTATCTGGTTTTGGAACAATTACGGGGCTTACAACCAGCGGGAATAATGGCTCTTGGGCTGGCAACGCCACGTCGGTTACGTTTACAGCATCTGCCAAACAGGTCCGGCTTACGGGAATAGACGTCACATATAAGATTGCTGCAGAAGAACTTGTTGACTATACTCCGGTCATCAATGTAACTTCTGACAATCCGATGTCGGTTGCAAATACTGCGGGAACAAAGACAATTACCTATGAAATTGACGATGCTCCCGACGGTGCTGTCCTTACCAATGTAACCAAATCTAATGGCGCAACTTGGATTTCGAACATTGTCTATACAACAAGCGGGACGGTTACTTTCGATGTGGCAGCTCAAGAGGAAGATGCAGAAGCCCGTACTGCGACGCTTACTCTTAGCTATACAGGTGCTACAGATGTCCCTGTAACCGTGAATCAGGCAGAAGGCCCCAGCAGTAGTAGTGGCAGTTATACCATGGTTCCCACTCAAACAATTCAATTCTCATCCTTATATAGTTCAAATACCACCTTGGATGAAACTGCAATTAGTGGAACCAATTGCTCTTTGGTCTTTAATAAGAGGTCTGGTGGCACTGCAACACAGTATTATACTAATGGAACCTCAGTCCGTTGGTATGGCGGAGGTACTCTTGTTGTAACAGCTCCCGACGGTTATAAGATTACGAGTATAAAGATTCACTATACTCAGACTGCCAATAGTGTTTCAGCTGATAAGGGGTCCTATTCACTTTCAAACGGAGTAGGAACATGGAGTGGAGAAATAGTTGGAGGTTCTGTCACCTTTACTCAAAGTGGGACATCCGGCCACTGTAGGATTTCATCCATAGAGATTAATTGAAGCGAAACCGGAGGCGGAACCTCCGGGGGCCAGACGGCCACGGCGACAGTTAGCACGAGCAGCTCTGCTACGAGTGTGAGCCAGACAGGGGCGACCCTGTCGGGCTCGTACTCGGGAGCGAGTGCCAGCCCGACGGCGGCTGGGTTTAAGTGGGGGACCGTTTCCGGCAGCCTCAATCAGACGGCGTCATGCAGCGCCAGCGGTACGAGCGGCAGCCTCTCGGCAACGCTCAGCGGCCTCAGCGCCGGGAAAACATACTTCTACCAGGCCTTTGTGACGGTTAGCGGGACGGGCGACTATGCCTCGCAGAGTCAAACCTTCTACGGGACGGAATGTTCCTTCAAGACCAAGGCTGTGGCCACGGCATCGGTGACTACTTCGGCGGCAAATCCCGTCGGATCGAACTCCGCAACGCTGAACGGCTCTTTCAGCGGCGCTAGCGGCAGGGTTTACGAAACAGGTTTCTACTGGGGGACCTCCTCCGGCAGCATGACCAATCAGGTCACGACCGACGGTACCAACAATACCAGCGGCTCTTTCAGCTATCAGTTGTCCGGTCTTTCAGCCTCAACCATCTATTACTACAGGGCATACGTCCTGGAGTATAACGAGGCGACTGGCAGCTATGAGGAACGGGTCGCCTCGTCATATAAAACCTTCACGACGACAGCAGCCCAGACCTTCGGCGATCAGGAGTATTTGAGCGGCTATGGGATTCCGGCCCTGAGCAGCCTTAATCCGACGCTTCGTGGCCATGCGGACCAGCGCACGTCGTGGGACGACTACTGGTACAGCTACAGCACTAGTAACTCCAACCGTCAGATTGCCGTCCATACTTTCCTGCATCCCGACACCAACGAGGAGACATGCAACTATGTAACCCTATATGACGGAAGTCGTTACGCCCCTGTATGGACGGCACATACGATGAACTCGACCTATTGGCCTGATACGGGCATAAGCCGCCCCTCCAATGATCCCTGGACGACAGATCCCGCCATCAGCCTTGTGCAGTTCGACGGGCTGGATGACAACTCGCAGTATAGCCGTGGGCACTTCGTGGCATCGAACTACCGTAAGACGACCACCGGGCAGAACAAACAGACGTTCTACTATACCAACAAGGCCCCTCAGTGGCAAGACGGGTTCAACAGCGGCGTCTGGTCCACTCTGGAAGAACGGGTCGTCACGATGACGCCGAGCGGCACGACAATGCTCTATGTTGTGACCGGAGTGCTTTACGAAGGCACGCTGACATACAAATCCAAGACTGTTGGGAGCAAGACATATAACGTCCCGCTTCCCAGCCACTTCTACAAGTGCATCATGCGTTGCACCTTCAGCGGAGGCGCTGTGATCGGAGCCCAGGGAATCGCTTTTGTCTATACGAATGCGTCCCATTCGGGAGACAAATACTATAAGGCCGAGTACGTTACCACCATCGACGCCATCGAGACGCGTGCCGGATTCGACTTCTTCCCCAACGTTCCGGCCGCATACCAGAATACGGCAGAATCCAACTCCAACCACACCTGGTTCACCGGCCAAAGCAACTAACAACCGTATGTTCCAAACAAAAGCCAGCAGCCTCGTATGAGGCTGCTGGTTTTGTAGTTGATTGTTCATTTTACTGATTAGTCTGGCCGGCGCTTATCCTCGCGACTTCGTCAGATGCTATGCCGGTCAATACTGCAATTTGTTCGACATCGATACCCTGTGCATGCATTGCCTGGATTATTTCGCGTCGCCCTTTCTCGACGCCTTTCTCGACGCCTTCAGCGAGGCCTTTCTCGAAGCCTTCGTCAATGCCGTCGAGACGGCCGACGTCGTAGTTGGCCTTGGCGATGCTTTCTTCGCGTTCTTTGGTTAGCATGTTCTTTAGGTATTCTTCGAGTTCTTGTTCTGTCAGGCCGACCGTCCGCGACAGCTCGAACATCTGTTCCACCTCTCCGCTAATGCCGGCCGGCTTTGATGCAAAGGTATGCATATTTTTGATGAAATACAACCAATTGGTTACAGGACTCTCCTTCGGAGATCGCACGCGTGGCAGTTCGATGGCATAGAAAGTCAGCTGGTTGCCGAATAGCTCGTTAGTCCTGTCTTCCCGGAAGCGGTAGATGAACAGGAACTGTTCCGGATTGAAACTGGCTTTGTGGTAGCTAAAGTTCATCATGCAAATCACATAAACGGGAAGTAAACTATACGAACTAGCACCGCGTTCAATCTGACTTCCAAGTAACTTGGCGCCATAATAGAACATCCGGTTTTTTAGGTCATCCTTATTTGCACCCTGCATCTCAACTATGATTTGCCGTCCATCCTTGGTCTTGCAAATTACGTCGAAGAAGACCTTCCGGTCTATTGGTTGAATCAGCTTGACCTCATTAGGGAGATTCTCGATTGAAGCGATATGTTCAGGAAGGAGTGCGTTGAGCAGAGCGAGTAGAATGTCCAAATGATGACCAAAGACGAGTTTAAATGCGAAATCGTTGGTCAGATCGAGGAAAGAATTGGAGAGAATCGCTTCTATGCGTGCCCTTTTCTCTTCGACGGAAAGGTTTGCCATTCCTGGAATACTGTCGGCAATCCTGAGGTAGGAATCTTTGAACTTAACCATATCGTAAACTGATTTACAGCCGTGCGGCATTGCTGCGGCCGGATGCAAAGATAGCCTCTACCCGGTCCTGGCAAAGGATTAGTGACCAATTTGAAACAGATTTATACGAATCAGTTCGAAATGTACGAATCCGGTTGCGGGTGGTTAATCAGACGGCGGGAGCAACCCGGCATTCGGATTCTTTTTCGTAACTTTGCGGCCGTAATGTGGTGGAGCCTCGCATTTCTGTCGGCCGTGTTGCTGGGCGGCTACGATACCTTCAAGAAGATTTCCCTGAAGGACAATGCCGTCATTCCCGTCCTGCTGCTCAACACGTTCTTCTGTTCGCTGATTCTGCTGCCGATGCTTCTCACTACGCCGTTCGGCGGATGGGAGGTGCAGAAGTATATCGTGCTGAAAAGCCTGATAGTGTTAAGCTCGTGGCTTTCAGGTTATTATGCGATGAAACATCTGCCGCTGACCATCGTCGGGCCGGTCAATGCCACGCGGCCGGTGATGGTGCTGATAGGGGCCATGCTGATTTTCGGCGAGCGCCTTAACCTCTATCAGTGGATCGGCGTCATGCTGGCCGTAGCGTCGTTCTTCATGCTACGTCGGAGCAGCGCTCGCGAAGGAATTAACTTCCATCATAACAAGTGGATAGCCTGTCTGGTGCTGTCGGCGGTCCTTGGGGCATGCAGCGGTCTTTACGACCGCTTTCTGATGTCGCCGTCCGGCGCCGGGCTCAACCGCTGCACCGTGCTGTCGTGGTATAACGTCTACCAGTGCGGCATGATGGCCGTCATGCTTTTGGTGCTCTGGCTCCCGCGGCGGGCGCAGACGACACCCTTCCATTGGCACTGGGGCATCCCCTGCATCAGCATTTTCCTCTGCGGGGCTGACTACGTCTATCTCCAGGCACTGTCCGACCCCGATGCGCTGGTCAGCGTGGTGTCGATGATACGTCGCGGCAGCGTCATCGTCAGTTTCCTCGCGGGGGCGCTCATCCTTGGCGAAAAGAACCTGCGTGCAAAGGCGCTCGACCTTGTGCTGCTGCTTATCGGAATGGTATTTCTGTACCTTGGTTCGCGCTGAACCTCTTAAAATCAAATCCTATGGCACTATCATTCCGTGAAGTCGGCGAACAATGGAAAGCCGACAAGAGGCGGTGGGTCAAGCCCTCGTCCTATGCAACCTACGTCAACCACATCAACGCCCACATCTACCCCTTCTTCGAGGACATCCCGTCCGAAGAATTGAGCGAGCAGACCGTCCTGGACTTCATCATCTACCTGACCGACAAAGGCTTGCGCGAGAGGTCCGTGCGCGACATGACGATGGTCCTCAAGATGATCCTGCGGCATGGCGCAAAGATGGGGGCATGGCCGAATTTCGACCTGGGAGTTAGAATTCCCCGGCGCGCGGGCGTTCCGGAAAATGGCGTTGCCGTCCTGTCGCAACAGGAGCAGAAGTCGCTCCTAAAGTACCTGTCGGACAATTTTTCATTCCGCAACCTCGGCCTGCAGCTGTGCCTTCTGACCGGCCTTCGCATCGGGGAGGTGTGCGGCCTGCAGTGGCGTGACCTCGACGTCGCCGCAGGGGTGGTCCATGTCCGGAAGACGGTCCAGCGGATATGGCTCGAAGACGGCAGCGAACACGAGTATTTCCTCCATGTCGGCCCTCCGAAGACATTCACCTCCATGCGTGACATCCCGATTTGCCGTGAGCTGATGAGGCTGCTTCGACCGCTTCGCAAGGTGATGTCGGACGATTATTTCGTTGTCAGCAACAAGCCCGCCCCGCTTGAGCCGCGCTACCTGCGTGACTATTTCAGGAAGACCCTCGCGCGGGTCGGAATCCCGCCGGTCCGTTTCCACGCCCTCCGCCACAGCTTCGCCACTCGCTGCATCGAAAGCCGCTGCGACTACAAGACCGTCTCGGCCATCCTCGGCCACTCCAGCATCTCAACCACCCTCGACCTCTACGTCCACCCCGGCTACCGCGAAATGAAGCAAGCCATCGACCGCATGTCCAGATCGCTGGGGGTGTAGGGCGTTATATGCCAGAATGCAACTGTCGAACGAAAAAGCCAGCAGCCCGAGATGAGGCTGCTGGTATTGTAGTTAATCGTTCAGTTTACTGATTTGCCAGACCGGAGCCGATTCTTGCGCTCCGTGTCCCTGCCTACCGGCTGAGCACTGCGGCCCAGCCGCCGCCGGGGGCGAGGTGGACCTTGAGGGGCTCGGAGAGGGAGACGGTGGCCGTCGAGTGGCGGTAGTCGCTGGCGAGCCGGGAGGCGTTGGCCCCGTCGGAGAAGGATTCGCACTTCCATGTGCCTCCGCCGAGCACCGCGCCGAGGTCGAGCTCGAGGTCGCGGGCGGTCCAGTTCGTGATGGCGCCGATGTACCAGACGGAGCCTTTGCGACGGGCGATGGCCACGTATTCGCCGACCTTGCCGCAGATGGGCACGGTCTCGTCCCAGACGGTGGGCACGTCGGCGATGAAGCGGGTGCATTCAGCCTCCTTCATATACTGCGTCGGAGTGTCGCAGAGCATGTTCAGAGGCGACTCGAAAATCATGTAGAGAGCCAGCTGACGGCAGCGGGTACCCTGGCTCATCGGCTCTGAGTTGACGGGACGGAAGTTGCCGCGGGTGGCATTGCGCATGGCGCCCTGGGTGTAGTCCAGAGGACCGGCGACCTGGCGGATGAACGGAATCTGGGTGTCGTAGGTGACCTGGTCGGAGAAGTCTTCCCACTTGAGCTGCTCAAGCCCGTGGACGCCTTCGAAATTGACCACATTCGGCCACGTGCGCTGCAGGCCGGTCGGCTTGTAGGCGCCGTGGAAATCGACCATCAGGCCACATGCGGCCGCCTCGCGGGCGACATTCTCGTAGAATTCTACCATGGGCTGGTCGTCGCGGTTCATGAAGTCGACCTTGAAGCCCTTCACGCCCATGTCGGCGAAATGACGGCAGAGCCCGGGAATGTCCTTCTTGAGGGCTCCGAAACCTGCCCAGAGGATGATGCCGACGTTCTTGCTGCCGGCGTAGCGGATGATCTCCGGAAGGTCGATTTCGGGAATGATCTG